>NZ_JAUZVE010000037.1:0-73101 GCF_031844425.1 Microbacterium sp. ARD31 | reverse complement strand
CCGGTGCGCCTGCTCGCAGGCCGGGGCTGGCAGCGCGGGCAGAAGTGGCTCGATCGGTTCGTGAACGACACGCGGACGATCGGGCGACCGCACCGAGGACACGGCTCACCCGTGCGCCCGTAGGCGTTCAGCGAGTGTGCGAAGTACCCGGCCTGACCGTTGACGTTGACGTACTGCGCGTCGAAGCTCGTGCCCCCTTCGGCCAGGGCTTTCTCGAGCACGTGCCGGATCTCGGCGAGCAGGCGGTTCACCGCGCGCGTCGGAAGCTCCCGGGCAGGCGTGTCGGGGTGGAGCCGGGCAGCCCACAGCGACTCGTCCGCGTAGATGTTGCCGACACCGCTCAGGAGGGTCTGGTCCAGCAGGGCCCGTTTGATCGCAGTCGTGCGCGTGGCCAGCGTCGCGCGGAATCCGCTATCCGAGAACGCCGGATCGAGCGGGTCGCGCGCGATGTGCGCGACCTGGGCGGGCACGGTCGCTTCGGGCGAGCCATGACCTCCGGCCGCGCCGTCGGAGGTGGAGGTGAGGTCGTCGACGGCGAGCGAGCCGAAGGTCCGCTGGTCGGCGAAGACGACCGACAGGTCACCGTGCTCGGGATGCGCGAGGTCGAGGCGCACCCGCTCGTGGCGCTCGGGGGCGGCGCCGGTGGCGCGCAGCAGCAGCTGTCCGCTCATTCCGAGGTGACCGACCACCGCGTCACGGGCGGCCGGGCCGCCGTCGGCCGGTTCGAGCGGCAGCCACAGGAACTTCCCGCGCCGCACGGCGGCGCGGATGGTCCGCCCGGTGAGCAGCGACTCGAAGTCGACGGCGTCGCCGCGGTGCCGTGTGAGTGCGCGGTCGTCGAGCACGCTCACGCCGGTCACGATCGCGCCGGTGACGGCGGGCGCGAGTCCCGACCGGACGACCTCGACCTCGGGGAGCTCAGGCACGGCCGCTGAGGTCGCGCCACGCGTGGAGCGCCGCCGCCATCTCGGCCTGCTTCTTGCTCGTCCCCGTCCCGGCTGTCTCGATGTCGCCGACCACGACCGTGGCCGTGAAGACCCGGTCGTGATCGGGTCCCGTCGCCGTCACGGCGTACACCGGCGGCGGGAAGCCGCTGCGGGCCGCGAGTTCCTGCAGGGTCGTCTTCGGGTCGACGGCGGCGCCCACGCGCTCGGGATCCTCGAGCAGCGGGCGCACGAGTCTGAGGACGAGTGCAGCCGCGGCATCCGCCCCGGCCGACAGATAGGCGGCGCCGAAGACGGCCTCCATCGTGTCGGCGAGGATGGAGTCCTTCTCGCGACCACGCGTGAGCTCTTCGCCACGGCCGAGCAGCAGGTGCTCGCCCAGTCCGATGCCGCGGGCGATCTCGGCGAGCGCGACGGTCGAGACGACACCCGCGCGACGCTTGGCCAGGATCCCCTCGTCGAGATCGGGATACTCGCGGTACAGCTGTACCGTCACCGCCTGGCCCAGCACGGAGTCCCCGAGGAATTCCAGACGCTCGTTGTGCGGTGCGCCACCGTGCTCGTAGGCCCAGGAGCGATGCGTGAGCGCCAGCGACAGAAGCTCGGGGTCGATGTCGACTCCGAGCTTCTGCGTGAGGGTGTGCACGGTGACCGGCGTGACGCCGCCGTCCTGCACGGGTGTGACCTCGGTCACAATCCGCTGCCTGACGGGATCAGACGTCGGCGACCTTGCGGCCCTTGTACTCGAGGAACAGCTCCGTGCCCTGCGAGTCGGTGACGACCTTCGCCTGGTGCGGGCGGCTGTAGACGACCTTGCCGTTCTCGATGGTCTTGACCAGCGCGGGGGCTTCGGCCTTCCACTGCGCGCGGCGCGAGCGGGTGTTCGAACGCGAGACCTTCCGCTTCGGGGGGTTACCTGCCATGGCTAGCTCTCTTCTGTGTTCTCGACGCCGAGGCGTGGCGCTTCGTCGTCGTGGTCTGGGGTGTAGTCCTGGAGCGCGGCCCACCGCGGATCGATGGGCTCGCTGTCATGCGAACCGGTGCTTGTGGCCATCCGCTCGCCCGTGGCCGGGTCGAGGCCGGGGCAATCCGGCTGGCACACCGGCTGAAACGGAAGCGATAGGACGATCGCATCCCTGACCGCGGTTTCAAGATCCACGTGGTCGTCTTGAACCTCGAAGTCAGTTGCTTCCGAGCCAGGATACGCGAAAAGCTCCTGAATCTCGACTTCGACGGGCGCGGCGATGTCGGTGAGGCAGCGTCCGCAGACGCCGCGGTACGTGCTGTCGATCGTCGCCGAGACCAGGATGCCCTCGTGGACGGACTCCAGACGCACGTCCAGGTCGACGGGCTCGCCCGCCTCGACGGCGACGAGCCCCTCGCCCCACTTCCCTGGAGCGGGCACCTCGAGCTCGTGCTCGCGCATCTCGCCGGAGCGGTGCGCGATGTCTCTCACCGGAAGGACGAACGGACCCGTCACATGCTTTCTGACCACGATCCACCATCGTACCGGCGGACGCGGCGTCGGGGCTCAGCCCTCGTCCGCACCGGTGCTGAGGAAGCGGGCGACGGCCGGTGGCACGAAGGGCGACACGTCGCCGCCGAGCGCGGCCACCTGCCGCACCAGCGAGCTGGAGACCATCGCGTGCGCGGGATCGGGGAGGAGGAAGACGGTCTCGACGTGTGCGAGGTGGCGGTTGACGATGGCCATCGGCGTCTCGTAGGCCACGTCGACCTGCGAACGGATGCCCTTGACGAGAACCCCCGCGTCCACGTCGACGGCATAGTCGACCAGCAGCCCCATGCTCCACGACGCCACGACGACGTCCCCGTCGATGCCTTCGTCGGTGATCGACTGCTCCAGCAGGGCCAGGCGCTGCGCGATCGGCAGCATGGCCTCTTTGTCGGGATTGTGCACGACCAGCACGTGCAGCTGGTCGTAGAGCGCGGCGGCACGGCGGATGACGTCGAGGTGGCCGAGGGTCGGCGGGTCGAAGGACCCGGGGACGACGGCGATCCGGCTGTTCACGATCGCCAGCCTAGCGAAGCGGCACCGGGAGCCGGCGTCGTCTCGTCAGCTCTTCGCGAGGGCCGCGCGCTCCTGCATGCCGACGCGGCGGCTCAGCGCCGCGGCGAGCTCGGGGTGGCGGGTGAGGGCCGGGTCCTCGGCCAGCACCGCCGCGGCGGCCTCGCGCGCGCGCGCGATCACGTCGGCGTCCGTGACGACCCGCAGCAGGCGCAGCGACGACCGTGCGCCGGACTGCGCGTCTCCGAGCACATCGCCCTCGCCGCGGAGGGTGAGATCCACTTCGGCGAGCGCGAACCCGTCGAGAGTGGCGGCGACGGCGTCCACGCGATCGCGCGCGGGCGACCCCGCCGTGGACTCGGTGACCAGGAGGCACAGCCCGGGCACCCCGCCGCGCCCCACGCGTCCGCGCAGCTGGTGCAGCTGCGACACGCCGAAACGATCGGCCTCGAGGATGACCATCGTGGAGGCGTTCGGCACGTCGACCCCCACCTCGATCACCGTCGTCGCCACGAGCACGTCGATGTCGCCCCGGCCGAACGCCTGCATGACGGCGTCCTTGTGGTCGCTCGGCATCTTGCCGTGGAGGATCTCGACGCGGATGTCGGCGAACGCGGGATGGCGCTCCAGCAGCTCTCCGACCTGAACGACGCCCCACCGGGTGCGGTTCGTCGCGGCATCCTCGATCACAGGGTCTGCGGTGTCGTCTCTGCTCTGCGCCTCGGCGTCGATGGACGGGCACACCACGAACGCCTGCCGACCGACCCGGACCTCTTCGGCGATGCGATCCCACACGCGGGCGAACCATGCCGGCTTCTCGGCCAGCGGGGCCACGAAGGTCTCGATACCCGCACGTCCCGCCGGCATCGTGCGGATCGTCGACACATCAAGATCGCCGAACACCGTCATCGCCACGGTGCGAGGGATCGGCGTGGCCGTCAGCACCAGCACGTGCGGCGACGAGCCCTTCGCGCGCAGCTGCTCGCGCTGGTCGACGCCGAACCGGTGCTGCTCGTCGACGACCACCAGCCCCAGATCGGCGAAGGTGGTGCTCTCGCTCAGCAGCGCGTGCGTGCCCACCACTATGCGCGCCTGTCCGGATGCCGCGCGCAGCGCCGCCTTGCGTCTTTCGGCCGCGGGGAGCTGTCCGGTGAGCAGTGTGGGCATCATCTCGGGCGCCAGTCGCGGCCCGAGCATGCGTGCGATGGAGCGCACGTGCTGGGCGGCCAGGACCTCGGTGGGGGCGATGAGCGCGGACTGGCCGCCGCTCTCGGCGACCTGCAGCATGGCCCGAAGCGCCACGAGCGTCTTGCCGGAGCCGACCTCTCCCTGCACCAGCCGGTTCATCGGCCAGTCGCCTTCCAGATCGCGCTCGATCTGATCGCCCACCGCGACCTGATCCGGGGTGCGAGGGAAGGGAAGCGCCTCGTCGAAGCCCTCGAGCAGGGCCCCGGGGACGCGTCGGGTCGCGGACAGGGCGCGGACGAAGGCCCGCTGCTGCAGGAGAGCGGTCTGGAGCAGGAACGCCTCGTGCATCCTCAGGGTCTCGCGCGCCGGCTCGATCTGGTCGACGGTCTCGGGGCGATGGACACGTTCGACCGCCGTCCGCGCGTCCAGCAGCCCCTCGGCGGAGCGCACCGCGTCCGGGAGCGGATCAGGCACCCCGCCGAGTCCGTCGAGGACGAGGTCGACGATCTTCGCGACCTGCCAGCTCGCGACCGTCGAGGTCGCGGGGTAGATGGGGATGGGGACCGTGGCGTACGAATGCGCGTTGACCTGGGCCTCGAGCTCGTCGTCGAAGAGCTCGTAGTCGGGGTGGGCGAGCTGGATCGCGCCGCGGTACTCCCCCACCTTGCCGGCGAAGATCCCGCGCCGGCCGGGCCGCAGCTCTTTCATCCGCCACGACTGGTTGAAGAAGGTCAGCGACAGCTCGCCGTTGCCGTCGCCGATCACGACCTCGAGGAGCGAGCCCTTCCGATTCTGCATGCGGCGCTCGTTGACCCGGCGCACGTCGGCGACGATCGTGACGGACTCGCCCACCGGCAGGGAGGCGATGGGGGTGAGCTCCCCGCGACGCGCATAGCGCCGGGGATAGTGGGTGAGCAGATCGCCCACCGTCCGCATCCCGAAGGCCCGCTCGAGGGCGGATGCCGTCTTGCCGCCGACCGCGCCGTCCAGGCGGGAGTCGAGGGAGAAGGACGCCATGACGAAGAGTCTAGGCATCCGCTCCGACAGCGTCGCACGCGCGCGACGGGCCGGATCCGACATAGCGTAGGTGCGTGATCCGCTCTCTCGTCGCCCGCGTCTTCTGGGCTCTCAGCCGCTGGCGGCTCGCCACGACCCCTGCCCCGACCAGGCCCACCGTGCTCATCGGCGCCCCTCACACCTCGAACTGGGACTTCGTCCTCATGCTCGCCATCGCATGGCGACTGAGGATCGACGTCCGCTGGCTGGGCAAGGAGAGTCTGTTCCGCAGCTGGCGCGGGCCGATCATGCGCGCGCTCGGCGGCATCCCGGTGGATCGCCGCAATCCGCAGCGGGTCGTCGCCGACGTCGTCGGCCGCATCCGCGCCGGCGAGGTGTTCGGGCTCGTCGTCACTCCGGAGGGGACCCGCGGGAAGGGCGTGGACTCGTTCTGGAAGTCCGGGTTCTATCGCATCGCGCGCGACACCGGCATGCCGGTGACGCTGGGGTACGTCGATCGCACCACGATGACCACCGGTCTCGGGATCACCCTGGAGCTCACCGGGGACGTCGCTGCGGACATGGACCGCGTCCGCGCGTTCTACGCCGACAAGGCGGGGCTGCGTCCCCACCTGCGCACCGAGCCCCGGCTGCGCGACGAGACCGGGCACGGCACCGGCGCGCCGGTATCGTGAGCATGTGACGCGCATCATCTCGGGAGCGGCCGGTTCGCTCACCCTGGAGGTTCCGGGCACCGGGACGCGCCCGACGAGCGACCGCGTGCGCGAGTCCCTGTTCGGAGCGCTCGAATCCGCCGATGCGCTCGCGGACGCACGCGTGCTCGACCTGTACGCCGGATCAGGTGCGCTGGGGCTGGAGGCGCTCAGCCGTGGTGCGGCGACGGCGGACCTCGTCGAGAAGGCGCCACGCGCGGCATCCGTCCTCCAGCGCAACGCGCGCAAGGTGGCCACCGCATCGGGATCCTCCGCGGCCGTGCGCGTGCATCGCACCACCGCGGACGCCTTCCTGCGGCTCGCCGGCACCGCGTTCGACCTGGTCTTCCTCGACCCGCCCTACGACCTCGGCGAGGCGGAGCTCACCGCGACGCTCGAGCTGCTGAGGCCGCGCGTGGATGCCGGCGCGACCGTCGTGGTCGAGCGCGCCGCGCGCTCCCCCGAACCCGCCCTCCCGGCAGGCCTCGTCCACGTCCGACACAAGCGCTACGGCGACACGACGCTGTGGTGGCTCGCTCCGGCGTAGGGGTCATCCCCGCTCGGCATCCCAATCCCGGTACGGGTCCCAGCCGGTCCGCCCGTCGAGGGCCGACCCGTCGACCAGGAGCGGCGCGGCACTGCGCACGGTGACCACGCCGATCCGGCGGAAACCGTCGGGAAGCCCGACGTCGGCGGGGAACGTCGCCAGCAGCGCGTGGTCCTCACCGCCGGCCAGCGCGCGTGCGGGATCCGAACCCAGGTGCTCCGAGGCCAGCGCGAGGCTGACTCCGGACGCGTCCGCCAGACGTGTGGCATCCAGCGCGAGGCCGTCCGACACGTCCATCATCGCCGTCGCCCCGCGCTGCGCCGCCTTTGCGCCACTGGCGATCGGAGGATGCGGTCGCAGCTGAGCGTCGATCGCAGCGGCGTCCGCCCCGGCGCGGGCGGGATCGAAGCGGACCGGGTGACCCCCGGCATCCGTGAATCGCGCGAAGAGCGCGGCGAGTCCGGCCGCGGCAGATCCCGTCTCACCCGCGATGGCGACGATGTCACCGGGTCGTGCACCCGTGCGGAGGACCGGCTCACGACCGTCGAGCGAACCAAGGGCCGTCACCGCGATCGTCAGGGTGTCGGACACCGTGAGGTCTCCACCCTCGACGGCGCATCCCGGTGAGAGTCGGGCGCAGGCCTGGCGCAACCCGTCCGCGAACTCCGCGACCCACGACAGGCGGGTGTCCTCGGGAAGGGCGAGAGCGACCAGGAGGGCGGTGGGCCGGGCGCCCATCGCTGCCACGTCGGCGAGGTTGACCGCGGCCGACTTCCATCCGAGGTCGAAGGCACGCGACCACGACAGGCGGAAGTCCGGCCCGTGCACCAGGGTGTCGGTGGTGGCCACCACGCGGCCGTCCGGTGCCGCGATGACGGCCGCGTCGTCCCCCGGGCCGACGAGCGCGGAGGAGGGTCCGAGCCGCCCCAGGACCGTGCGCAGCACGTCCCCCTCGGACAGGTCGCGGACGGTCGGGTCGGTCGCGGTCATCCCTCCACGGTAGTGCGGCCGGACGGTGCCGACGGGAGGGTTAGCCTGGAACGGTGCCCCGCCCTGCTCGCCTGCCCGTCCTCGTCGTCGTCGCAGCGCTCACGGCCGGCCTGGCCTCGTGCAGCTCCAGCGTCGCGATGGAGCCGGCTGATGCCGCCGACGACCCCGCGTGCGCGGACGTGACCGTCCGCCTCCCCGCCGACGTCGACGGGCAGCCCCGCCGCTGGACCGACGCTCAGGCGACCGGCGCATGGGGGGACCCCGCCGCGGTCCTGCTGACGTGCGGCATCGCCCCGCCCGGCCCGACGACCGACCGGTGCATCACCATCGGCGGCGTGGACTGGCTCGTCGACGAGTCCGAGTCCCCCCGCTTCCGGCTGACGACCTACGGCCGGACCCCCGCCGTCGAGGTGTACCTCGACAACGAGGTCGTCTCGCCCAACGAGGTGCTCGACGCCGTCAGCATCGCGGTGGGCACCCTGCCGCAGACCGGTGCCTGCACCGATCCCGAGGGGCTCGAGCCCGACGCCTAGGCGGCCGCGCGCTCGAGTGCGGTGTCGATGAGGTCCGAGATGAGCTCGGGGTAGGTCATGCCGGATGCGATCCAGCAGGTCGGGAACATCGAGATGGGCGTGAAGCCCGGCATCGTGTTGACCTCGTTGACGTAGAACTGCGCACCGGTGAAGAAGAAGTCCACGCGCGCGAGCCCCTCGCCGCCGACGGCTTCGAAGGCTCGCGCGGCGATCCGCTGCATCTCGGCCAGCTCACCGTCGTGCAGGTCCGCGGGGCACACCAGATCGATGCCGGGCGCGCCGAGGTACTTGGCCTCGAAGTCGTAGAAGTCCCGGCCCGAGATGACGATCTCGCCGGCGACGCTGACGCGCGGATGCTGCCCGCCGCGGCCTTGCAGCACGCCGCACTCGAGCTCTCGACCCGTGATCGACTCCTCGATGAGGACGGTCCCGTCTTCGTCGAAGGCGGTGTCGAGCGCCGCTTCGAGCTCGGACCACTCCGTGACCTTCGAGACGCCGACGCTGGAGCCCGCGCGCGCGGGCTTGACGAACACCGGGAGGCCGAGGGAGCGCACGCGCCCCTCCCAGAGCGTGCGGTCCCGATCCCGGGCCGCCCGCGTCAGGGTCACCCAGGGGACGACCGGCACGCCGGCGGCCTTGAGGATGCTCTTGGTGGTGTGCTTGTCCATCCCGATCGCCGACATCAGGACCCCGGCACCGGCGTACGGGATGTCGAGGAGTTCGAGGAGGCCCTGGATCGTGCCGTCTTCGCCGAAACGCCCGTGGAGGATGGGGAGGACCACGTCGACCTCACCGAGGGACCGCTCTCCGGTCTCGTCCACGACGGTCAGCTCGCGAGAGCGTGCGGAATCGGGCCAGCGCACGCGGGTGCCGTTGTCGACGACCTCGGGAAGACGTTCGGGGTCGAGCGCGAACTTGTCGGGATCGTCGTCTTCGAGGACGTACGCGCCGTCGCGGGTGATGCCGATCGGGATCACCCGGAAGCGCTCACGGTCGATCGCCCGAAGGACCCCTCCCGCCGTTGCGGAACTGATCGAGTGCTCGCTGGAGCGACCGCCAAAGAGCACCGCCACCGCCGGCCTGTCCATTCTGCGTCCTCTCCCCCTGGGGGGTGTCGTCGTCTGTCGTGAGGTGCGGCGCGATGTCCCGAGGGTCCATCGTGCCGTCCAGCACCATCTTCACCTGCTCCACGATCGGCATCTCCACACCGACCTCGCGGGCCAGCTGAAGGACGGGCGCGACCGACGCGAGTCCTTCCGCCGTCTGCTGCATCTGCTTCACGACGTCCTGGAAGTCGTAGCCCTGTCCCAGCAGGCGCCCCGCGGTGTTGTTGCGGCTGAGCGGAGACTGGCACGTGGCGATCAGATCGCCGAGTCCGGCCAGGCCCTGCAGCGTCTCGGGATGAGCGCCCTGCGCCACCGCGAAGTCGGTCATCTCGACCAGCCCGCGCGTGATGATGGAGGCCTTCGTGTTCTCGCCGTACCCCACCCCGTCCACGATGCCGATGGCCACGGCGATGAGGTTCTTCAGTACGCCGCCGAACTCGGTGCCGATGACGTCGGTGTTGACGAACGAGCGGAAATAGCGGTTGCGCGCCCGTCGCGCGACGGCGTCGGCGGTCTCCTGGCTCGTGGAGGAGATCACCGCCGCGGTCGGCTGCTCCCGGGCGATCTCGAGGGCGAGATTGGGGCCCGAGGCGACGGCGATGCGCGATGGGTCGCAGTGCAGTTCCTGCTCGATCACCTGGCTCATGCGCAGCCCCGTGCGGCGCTCGACGCCCTTCATGAGCGAGACGATGGGCGCGTCGGAGTCGGCGACCAGGGCGCGGACGGCCTTGAGGTTCTCGCGCAGCGCCTGGCTGGGCACCGACAGGTAGACCTGCTCGGCACCCGCGAGCGCCTCCGCGAGGTGGTGGGTCGCCGACATCTCGCGCGGCAGATTGATGCCGGGCAGATATCCGCTGTTGCGCTTGGCCTCGTTGATCTCGTGCGCGAGCTCGGGCCGGCGCGCCCACATCGTGACGTTCGCCCCGCCGTCGGCGAGGATCTTGCCGAAGGTCGTCCCCCAGCTGCCCGCTCCGATCACGGCGACGCGAGGACGGGCCGCCTCCGACCGCTGCGCTTCGGATCTACGACTCAAGGCGACCGGTCTCCCTCTGTCCGTGGTCGGACGGATTCCACCGTGCGGGGGGCGCGGGCGTACCGCGCAGATGCGACAGCAAGCCGGCGATGTCCGCCATGACGACGTCCGTCGCGGCCACCAGCTGCGCGCTCTGGGTCGGCTCGCCCGCGAATCGGCCGAGGTCCACGGGATCGCCGAAGACCACCTTGACCGGCCGCCGCAGCGGCCACAGCCGCAGCTTGCCGTACCGGGGAAGGATCTGCTGCGCACCCCAGTGAGCCATCGGGATCACCGGGATGCCTCCGGCCAGAGCCAGGCGAACGGCGCCGGTCTTCCCCCGCATGGGCCACAGGTCGGGCTCGCGCGTGAGGGACCCCTCCGGATAGACGATCACACCGCGGCCGTCGGCCACGAGGGCGCGCGAGAGCTCGAGGGTCTGCCGCGCCGAGGACGCCGACGACGACCGTGCCACCGGCACCATCCCGGTGCCGCGGAGGATCCACCCGAGGACCGGTACACGGAACAGGCTCTCCTTCGCCATGAACCGGGGGGCGCGGCCCGCCTTCCACACGGCCAGCGCCACCACGAGGGGGTCGGCTTCGGAGTAGTGGTTCGGGGCGAGGACGTAGGCGCCTTCGCGAGGGAGCTTGTCCGCCCCTTCGATCTCGAGCTTGAACAGCAGCGAGATGAGCGGGGCGACGACGGCGGCGACCGGCCAGAAGAAGCTCGGACGGCTCTTCTCGCGGGACGCCCGCGGCATGCGGGACGCGGTGCCCATGCGTCAGCCGATGACGTCGAAGTCGGCGCCCAGTGCGGCGAGCTTGGTGAAGAACTTCTCGTACCCGCGCCGGATGATGCCGACGTTGCGAACGATCGACTCCCCCTCGGCCGCCAGCGCGGCGATGACGTAGCTGTACCCGCCGCGGAGGTCGGGCACCTCGACGTCCGCGCCGTGGAGCGGGGTGGGTCCGTTGATCACGGCCGCCTGCTCCAGTGCCCGTCGGGGGACCCTGCGGTCGGTGCTGGCGATGCCGTCGGGGTGCACGACGATGTCGGCACCCATCTGCACGAGCGCCTCGGTGAAGCCCAGGCGGTTCTCGTACACCGTCTCGTGGACGATCGAGCGCCCCTCGGCCTGCGTGAGGGCGACGATGAGCGGCTGCTGCCAATCGGTCATGAAGCCGGGGTGCACGTCCGTCTCGACGACCACGGGCTTGAGCGCGCCGTCCCTGCGGAACTGGATGCCGTCCTCGCGCACGTCGAACCAGCCGCCCGCCTTGCGGAAGACGTTGAGGAACGTGAGCATCTCCTGCTGGCGGGCGCCGCCGACGAAGATGTCGCCGTCGGTGGCGAGGGCGGCGCAGGCCCACGAGGCCGCCTCGTTCCGGTCGAAGATGCAGCGGTGGTCGTAGCCGCGGAGGGTGTCGACCCCCTCGATGAGGATGACGCGGTTCGGCTCGTAGGAGATGATCGCGCCCATCTTCTGCAGCACCGCGATCAGGTCCATGATCTCGGGCTCGATGGCGGCGTTGCGCAGCTCGGTCACCCCGCGCGCCTTCACGGCGGTCAGCAGCACCTGCTCGGTGGCGCCCACGCTCGGGTACGGCAGCTCGATCTTCGCGCCGGTCAGGCCGTCCGGAGCCGTGATGCGGATGCCCTCGTAGCTCTTGTCCACGATCGCACCGAACGCGCGGAGCGCGTCCATGTGGAAGTTGATCGGGCGGTCGCCGATGCGGCATCCGCCGAGGTCGGGGATGAGTGCTTCGCCGAGGAGATGCAGCAGCGGCCCGCAGAAGAGGATCGGGATGCGCGATGCACCGGCGTGCGCGTCGATCTCCTCGAAGTGCGCCGAGACGGCGCCGCTCGGGTCGAACACCATGCTGCCGGGCTCGTCGCCGTCGGTGACGACGACGCCGTGAACCTCGAGAAGGGAGCGCACGACCTGCACATCGCTGATGTCGGGAACGTCCCGCAGCGTGCTCGAGGTTTCGCCGAGGAGCGCGGCGACCATGGCCTTGGTCGCGAGATTCTTCGCGCCCTTGACCTCGACGCGGCCGGTGAGGGGTCGCCCTCCTCGGATCCGGAGCGTCTCGCCGGACACTTCCCTCTCCTCCGCCATAGCGGCGTCGTCAACGCTGAGAAGCGACTTCATCCGGTGGACCTCACTTGTGTCATCGAGGGTGGCTTGGGGGTGCGGGGTGACCGTGGTGCGGTCTTGCACCTGGCTTAGCGGACGGGGAGCGTCCTGGGCCGCCATGCCTCGCGGCGAGCCTCGAACTGCACGATCTCGTCTTCGTTGCGCAGCGTGAGCCCGATGTCGTCGAGCCCTTCGAGAAGCCGCCACCTAGTGTAATCGTCGATCTCGAAGCCGACCTGGACGTCGCCCGCACGGGCGGTTCGGGCTTCCAGGTCGACCGTCATCCGGATGCCGGGATCGGCGTCGATCGCGGACCAGATGCGCTCCAGATCCTCCTCGGAGATGACGCCGGTGACAAGTCCCTGCTTGCCGGCGTTGCCACGGAAGATGTCGGCGAACTTCGGGCTGAGCACGACGGAGAAGCCGAAGTCGCGCAGCGCCCACACCGCGTGCTCGCGGCTGGAGCCGGTCCCGAAGTCCGCGCCGGCCACGAGGATGCTGGCGCCGGCGAACGCGGGCTGGTTCAGGACGAACTCGGGGTCCTGGCGCCAGTTGGCGAAGAGGGCGTCTTCGAAGCCCGTCTTGGTCACGCGCTTCAGGTAGACGGCGGGGATGATCTGGTCGGTGTCGACCGCCGAGCGCTTCAGCGGTGCGACGACCCCGGTGTGCGTGGTGAACTTCTCCATGTCAGACCTCCACTCCGGTCGGCGCCGGCAGATCCGCGGGACTCGACAGCGTGCCGCGCACCGCGGTGGCGGCCGCCACCAGCGGAGACACCAGGTGGGTGCGTCCGCCCTTGCCCTGCCGCCCCTCGAAGTTGCGGTTCGACGTCGACGCGCAGCGTTCCCCGGGCGCGAGCTGGTCGGGGTTCATGCCCAGGCACATCGAGCAGCCGGCGAAGCGCCACTCGGCGCCGAAGTCCGTGAAGACCTTGTCGAGCCCCTCGGCCTCGGCTTCCAGACGGACCCGCGCCGATCCGGGAACGACCATCACCCGCACGCCGTCGGCCTTCTTGCGCCCCTTGATCACCGACGCGAAGGCGCGGAGATCCTCGATGCGGGAGTTGGTGCACGAGCCCATGAAGACCGCGTCGACCGGGATGTCCTTCATGGGCGTTCCGGCCCGCAGATCCATGTACTCGAGCGCGCGTTCGGCCGCTGCCCGCTCGTTCGGGTCGGCGATCGCAGCCGGGTCGGGAACGGAGTCGCTGAGCGACACGCCCTGCCCGGGGTTGGTGCCCCACGTCACGAAGGGCTCGAGCTCGTCGGCGTCGAGGTACACCTCGGCGTCGTACACGGCGCCCTCGTCGGACGGGAGGGTCCGCCAGTACGCGACCGCGTCCTCCCAGTCCTGCCCCTCGGGCGCGTGCGGCCGGCCCTTCAGATAGGCGAAGGTCGTCTCGTCCGGAGCCACCATCCCCGCCCGCGCGCCGGCCTCGATCGACATGTTGCAGATCGTCATGCGACCCTCCATCGACAGCGCGCGGATGGCGCTGCCGCGGAACTCCAGGACGTAGCCCTGGCCGCCGTTCGTGCCGATCTTGGCGATCACGGCGAGGATGATGTCCTTCGCGGTGACGCCGGGACGGAGCGCGCCCTCGACGGTGATGGCCATCGTCTTGAAGGGCTTGAGCGGCAGCGTCTGCGTGGCCAGCACGTGCTCGACCTCGCTGGTGCCGATTCCGAACGCCATCGCGCCGAAAGCACCGTGCGTCGAGGTGTGGGAGTCGCCGCAGACGACGGTGATGCCCGGCATCGTGAGTCCGAGCTGCGGACCCACGACGTGGACGATCCCCTGCTCCTTGTCGCCGAGGGAGTGCAGCCGCACACCGAACTCCGCGGCGTTGCGGCGCAGCGTCTCGATCTGCGTACGACTGGTCAGATCGGCGATCGGCTTGTCGATGTCGAGGGTCGGGGTGTTGTGGTCCTCGGTGGCGATGGTGAGGTCGAGACGGCGGACCGGACGGCCCTCGGCTCGGAGGCCGTCGAAGGCCTGGGGGCTGGTGACCTCGTGCACGAGGTGCAGATCGATGTAGATCAGGTCGGGCTGCCCGCCCTCGCCCTTGACGACGAGGTGGTCGTCCCAGACCTTCTCGGCCAGAGTGCGAGGGTGATCGGGGATCGCTCGCGCGTCGGGTGTGATGCTCATGTCAGTCGTTCTCCTCGGATGGAGACCCTCTCGACGGGAGGGTGCCCAGAAGTGGTGGGCCCGCGACGAACTCCGCGACGAGTGAGGCCTGGGAACTAGGACTCGTCGCGGCCGCTAAGGAGGAGAGCGTTCCGCACGCGGGCTAGGTTACCACCGTCGACCGCGCGGTCCGCTCAGCGCTGATCGGGCGCAGGCGGCTGTTCGACGGTGGCGGGGGTGCCCTTCTCGTCGGCGACCGCGGCCGCGGCCTCCTCGGCGCGGGTGTGGCCCGAGCCGTCGGGCAGATCCTGCGGCCCCGGAGCGGCGGCATGGCCCGAGGAGACGGCCGTGGCCTCGCGACGGGAGGACAGCAGGCTCGCGCCGGTGGCGACGACCATGGCGGCGATGATGACCCCGAGCGAGACCCACGTGGAGATCTCCGGCGCCCACTCCACGTGCTCCCCGCCGTTGATGAACGGCAGCTCGTTGACGTGCAGGGCGTGGAAGAAGAGCTTCACACCGATGAAGGCGAGGATGAACGCGATGCCGTAGTGCAGGTACTTCAGGCGATCGAGCAGGCCGCCGAGCAGGAAGTAGAGCTGACGCAGGCCCATGAGGGCGAACAGGTTCGCCGTGAAGACGATGAACGGGCTTTGGGTGATCCCGAAGATCGCCGGGATGGAGTCGATCGCGAAGACGAGATCGGTGAAGCCGATGGCGATGAAGACGAGGATCATCGGCGTCCACATCCGCTTGCCCGCGACGACCGTCCGCAGCTTGGAGCCGTCGTATTCGTCGCTGATGTCGATGAACCGCCGGAGGAAGCGGACGATGCCCGTTTCGGCGTGTGCGTCGTCCTCATGCTTGCCGGGGAAGGCCTGGCGCCACGCGGTGTAGATGAGGAACAGGCCGAAGAGGTAGAAGATCCAGCTGAAGTTCTCGATCAGCGTCGCGCCGAGCAGGATGAAGATGCCGCGCAGGACGAGCGCGATGATGATGCCCACCATGAGCACTTCCTGCTGGTAGCGACGCGGCACCGCGAACTGGCTCATCAGGAGCACGAACACGAAGAGGTTGTCCACCGAGAGGCTGTACTCGGTGAGCCATCCCGCGATGAACTCCCCCATCGCGTCGGGACTGCGCGTCACCCACAGCATCACCACCGAGAACGCCAGCGCCAAGGTGACGTAGAAGACCACCCAGAGCGTCGCCTCCTTCATCGAGGGGATGTGCGGCCGCTTCAGGATCAGCAGCAGATCGGCGATGAGGATGACGCTCAGCACGACGAGCGCGCCGATCTGGAACCACAGGGGGATCTCGAAGCCCATGAGAGCCTTTCGAACGGGGAGGGGAGAGATCCGAGGATACCGCGTGCACCGCCGCGGACCGACCTGAGACGGATGCCGCTGGGCGCACACTCTTGGGGTGAGAGACAATGAGCACACGACACCGCCGTGTGCGCGGTGACGAGCCGGGGACGGGATGACCGACGACACGAGGGACGACGGCGAGCTGGTGGCCTTGGCCGCCGGAGGGAGCGAGCACGCCTTCCGTCAGCTCTACCGCGCCTACGTGCGGCCGGTCTACTGGATCGCCCACCGGCTCGTCGGCACGCCGGCGGACGCCGAGGACGTCACGCAGGAGACATTCCTGGTGGCGTGGCGGAAGCTGCCCGATCTGGAGCTGTCCGGCGAATCGCTCCTGCCGTGGCTGGCGACGATCTGCCGGTTCCAGGCGGCCAACAGGGTCAGGCGCCAGAAGCGCGACCGGGAGCACACCACCGTCGCGGCCGACGAGTCGCTCCCCGCGGGCGTCGATGTGGAGCAGCAGGTCATCGACGACGACCTCGTCGCCCGCATCCTGCACGAGGTGGCCGAGCTCAGTCCGCTGGATCGCGAGATCTTCCGCCTCTGCGCGGCGGAGGGCTACGGCTACCAAGCCGCCGCCGACCGCCTCGGTGTCGCGCACGGCGTCGTGCGCAATCGTCTCTCCCGGATCCGCACACGTCTGCGGACGAGCGTGAAGGAGAGCACATGAACACGCGAGAGCCGCAGACCGCACTTCCCGCACTGCCCGAAGAGCGCGTGGCCGCCATCGAGGAGGCGCTGTTCGCGGACATCGCCCGCGAGCGGCAGGGCGAGTCCGTCCGGCGCCGCCGGCGTGGACGCTGGTGGGTCGCCGGCGGCGCCGCCGCCGCCGTGATCCTCATCGCGGCGGTCATCGCCCCGAACCTGTCGGGAGTCGTGGGCGTGGGCGGGTCGTCGGGAGGCGACGCGATCGCTCCCGAGATCGCGCCGGGATTCGCCGGTGACGGCGACTCCGGCGGCGCCGTGGATGCCGCCGACGGCGGCGGAGCTGCCACGGAGGACTCCGGCGACGACGCCGCCGGCGAACGCGAGATGATCACGACGGCCTCCGCCACGCTCGTCGTGGCGGACGTCGGGGACGCCGCCCGCGCGATCGGCGAAGCCGCCGAGAGCCGTGACGGCTACGTCGAGTCCTTGAACGTGGATGCGGCCGCCTCGGAGGTTCCCGACGGCGCCGAGCCCGGGATGACCGACGACCAGGGCGTGTCGTACCCCTACCCGTACCCGCCGGGAGGAGCCTGGATCACCGTTCGCGTGCCCGCGGACGCCCTCACCGGGCTGATCGACGAACTCGATCGCCTCGGGGAGGTCACGACGTCCACGATCTCGCGGCAGGACGTCACCGATCAGGCCATCGACCTGCGCGCACGGATCGACGCGGCGCAGGCCTCGGTGGACCGCCTCATGGACCTGATGTCCGAGGCGGGCGATCTCTCGGACCTGATCGCGGCCGAGGCTGCGCTGTCGGAGCGCCAGGCCATGCTCGAGTCGTACCAGCAGGAGCTGGAGTGGGTCGAGCGGCAGGTGGCGATGTCGTCGCTGACGGTCTCGCTCACCCCGGACGTCGAGATCGTCGAGGCCGATCCCGCCGGCTTCGGGGACGGCCTGGCCGCAGGATGGAACGGCCTGATCGCGACCCTCAACGGGATCGTCGTCGCGCTCGGCTTCCTGACTCCCTGGATCGCCGTGGTCGGTGCGGGGGCGCTCATCGTGTGGGCGGTCCTGCGGGCGGTGCGCGGTCGTCGGCGCACGAGGGACGACGCCGCCGCGGAGTGAATGCCCCATCCGAAAGTCGCACGGCTCCGAAGAGAGCGTGGCACCCGGTCACCCAGACGACGACCGCCGTCGGCCGAGGTCGCTCTGTACGAAGGAGTACGCGATGTTGAAGAAGACTTGGGGAATGGCCGCCGGTACGGCGCTGGTGGCAGCGATGGTCCTCGGGGCCGCCGGGGGCGCGTCCGCAGCGCATGACGACAACCCGTCGCCGAAGGTCGGCAGCTACACCTACGGACTCGCCTCGATCCAGCCCGCCGCGGTGCCCGGGGGCGATGCCTCGGGAACGACGCGGGTGAAGGCGCTTCCGAACGGCAAGCTGCAGGTGACGGTCGAGGCCTGGGGCCTCTCCCCCAACCTGCCCCACGCCATGCACCTCCACGGCGTCGACGGCCCCGCCCTCGATCAGGGCTGCCCCGGGCCCGCCCAGGCCGGCGAGGACGGCGTCGTGACCGTTCTGGACGGCGTGCCCTTCTACGGCGGCATCCTCACCTCGCTCACCAGCACGGGCGACGTCACCCCGGCGTCCGCGCTCGCCCTCGACCGGTACGCGACGGCGGACGCCGACGGGTACCTGTACTACCAGCGCACGCTCTCGAGCCCCGAAGGGTACGCCAACGCCGACACGGTGCAGGTGATCGTCCACGGCATCGACTTCGACGGCAACGGCATGTACGCCTTCAACGCCGACGACCCGTTCGCCAGCCGGTCGTCCTCGCTCGGCGCCGGGATCCCGCTCGAGGCGACCGTGCCGGTCCTGTGCGGCGGCATCGCGAACTGACCCGAGGAAGACAGAAGAGCCGGTCCTGTGGACCGGCTCTTCTGGTTGGTGACCCCAGCGGGATTCGAACCCGCGTTACCGCCGTGAGAGGGCGGCGTACTAGGCCGCTATACGATGGGGCCGCTTTCGCAACCGTTCGATTATGGCATGTGTTCGGATGCCCGCCAAATCGACACGGGTCCCGGTTCCGGCCCTTGCCGAGGGTCGGCGGCGGCGGTTGACTCGACCCATGCGAGTCACGAAATACGAACACGCCACGCTCACCGTCCACGATGCCGGGAAGACGCTGGTGATCGATCCCGGCTCGTTCACCGCTCCCCTCGGCGAGCTCGAGCAGGTGGTGGGCGTGGTCATCACCCATGAGCACCCCGACCACTGGACCCCCGAGCACCTCACCCGCATCCTGCGGACCTTCCCCGACGCCGTGGTCTACGGACCGGCGGGTGTCGTGGCCGCGGCATCCGATTTCGACGTCGTGGAGGTCGCGCCCGGCGACACCCGGGAGGTCGGGCCGTTCCGTCTGACGTTCTTCGGGGGCAGGCACGCACTCATCCACGAGTCGATCCCCGTGGTCGACAACGTCGGCGTCCTCGTCAACGACGCCTTCTATTACCCGGGCGACTCGTACACCGTGCCCGGAGGGGTGGAGGTGAAGCTCCTCGCGGCACCGGTCGGGGCGCCCTGGCTCAAGATCGGCGACGCCATGGACTTCGTGCTGAAGGTCGCCCCGCGGCAGGCCTTCGGCACCCACGACATGACGCTGTCCGTCGCCGGTCGACAGATGGGCAGGGCACGGCTGGCGTGGGCCGTGGAGCAGGACGGCGGGGAGTTCCTCGAGCTCGAGGTCGGCGAGGCCGCCGACATCTGAGTCGCTCCCGGGACGGAGAAAGCGGATGCCGCGCCGGCTTCGAGCCGCGGCATCCGCTTTCTGGTCCGTCGCCTCGTCAGAGGCGTGTGCCGGAGTGGCCTCTCACTCGGCGTCGAGGTCGGTCTCGAGCAGCGCGACGAGTTCGTCGAGGGCCTGATCGGCACCCTCGCCTTCGGCCTTCAGCGTCACGACCGTGCCCTGCGAGGCGCCGAGGCCCATGAGCGACAGGATGCTGCCGGCGTTGAGGTCGGGCCCGCCGTCGACGGCGATCGTCACCGGGACCGGCTTCTCCTGCACCGCCTGCACGAAGAGCTTCGCGGGGCGGGCGTGCAGGCCTGAGCTGCTGGCGATGGTGGCGGTGCGTTCTGCCATGTCGTCTCCTCGATCGATTTCGTCGGTCACGCCGGGACGGCGGTCTTCAGGGGGGCCTTGGCCTGCTCGAGCTCCTTGCGGCCCACGAACCGCTTGAGGGCCACGACGACCAGGGCCGTCACGACGGTACCGGCCGCGAGGGCGATGAGGAAGCCCCAGATGGGGTTGATGGCGAAGAACACGAAGATCCCGCCGTGGGGTGCCAGCGACTGGACGCCGAAGACCATCGTGAGCGCACCGGTCACCGCACCGCCGATCATCGAGGCGGGGATCACGCGCAGCGGGTCGGCCGCGGCGAACGGGATCGCACCCTCGCTGATGAAGGCCGCACCGAGCAGCCACGCGGCCTTGCCGTTCTCGCGCTCCACCGGGGTGAAGACGTTGCGGGCGAGGACGGTCGACGCGAGGGCCATGGCCAGCGGCGGGACCATCCCCGCGGCCATGACCGCGCCCATGATCAGGTACGGCGTGGCGTTTTCGGCCGTGGCCGCGGCAAGACCCGCGGTCGCGAAGGCGTAGGCCACCTTGTTGACCGGGCCGCCGAGGTCGAAGCACATCATGAGACCGAGGATCACACCGACGAGCACGATGCCCGAGGTGCCGGCGAGGCCGTTGAGCCAGACGGTGAGGCCCTCCATGAGAGCGGCGATCGGGCGGCCGAGGAAGAGGATCATCAGGCCCGACGCCACGATGGACGCCACGAGGGGAATGATCACGACCGGCATGAGACCGCGCAGCCAGCGCGGGGCGCTGAGGCTGCCCAGCCACCACGCGACGAAGCCGGCGAGCAGACCTCCGACGATGCCGCCGATGAACCCGGCGTTCATGAGGACGGCCACCGCACCGGCGACGAAGCCGGGCGCGATGCCGGGACGGTCGGCGATCGCGAACGCGATGTAGCCCGCCAGAGCCGACACCAGGAAGCCCATCGATGTGGCGCCGATCATGAAGAAGACCGAGCCGAGGTAGAGCCCGACGTTGCCGAGCAGCAGGTTCTCGCCGCCCTCGGGGAGGTTCCACAGAGCGTTCTGGGTGATGATCGTGCCCGCGTTGTCGGTGACGTCGTAGCCGCCGAGCAGGAAGCCGAGCGCGATGAGGAGTCCGCCGCCGGCGACGAACGGGATCATGTAGCTCACGCCGGTCAGCAGGATGCGCTGGATACGTGCGCCCCACGACAGGGTCTCCGCGGGCGCGGAATCGGAGGCCGTGGCCGTGCCGCCCACGCGCGTCGCGTTCGGGTCCTTGGCGGCGGCGACCGCGTCGGCGATGAGCTGGTCGGGCTGCTCGATGCCGCGCTTGACTCCGGCGCGGACGACCGGCTTGCCCGCGAAGCGCTGCGGCTCGCGGACGTCGACGTCGGTGGCGAAGATCACGGCGTCGGCGTTGTCGATGACGTCGCGGGGCAGCGCCTGGTAGCCGCTGGAGCCCTGCGGCTCGACGACGAGGTCGACGCCGTTCTTCTTGCCGGCGGCCGTCAGCGCGTCCGCGGCCATGAACGTGTGAGCGATGCCGGTGGCGCACGCGGTGACCGCCACGATGCGCGCGGGCCGGCCGTCGACCTCGAGCCCGGATGCCGCGGCGGCCGGTGCGGCAGCTGTCGCGGCGGGGGCCGCGGCCGGGGCGGCTGCGGAGTCCTCCTCGCCGATGGCGCGGCGGACGATGCCGACGACCTCCTCCGCGGTGGTGGCCGCCCGCAGACCCGCGGTGAAGTCGTCCTGCATCAGGCTGCGCGCGAGCTTGGACAGCACGGCCAGGTGAGCTTCGGCGGCCCCCTCCGGCGCCGCGATCAGGAACACCAGATCGGCCGGGCCGTCCGGCGCGCCGAAGTCGAC
The DNA here is from genome assembly GCF_031844425.1 of Microbacterium sp. ARD31. Classification (NCBI taxonomy): domain Bacteria; kingdom Bacillati; phylum Actinomycetota; class Actinomycetes; order Micrococcales; family Microbacteriaceae; genus Microbacterium; species Microbacterium sp. ARD31. The sequence goes on along the minus strand of NZ_JAUZVE010000037.1, from coordinate 51,786 downwards.
CCCGGGGGCGAGGCGGGCGAAAGCGAGCGAGGGCTGCGTGACGGCCGCGCTCTTGGCGTGCGGGATCGCGATGCCGCCGGGCAGGCCGGTCTCGTCCTTCTGCTCGCGGGCCCAGGCGTCGGTGTACAGTGCCGCGCCGTCGGTGGCGCGGCCGGTGGCCGCCACGCGCTCGGCGAGAGCACGGATGACGGCGGCTTTGTCGTCTCCGAGCGTCTCGTCGAGGCTGACGAGCTCCGGGGTGATGGTGTCGGACATGGTTCCTCCGTGGTGATGGTGCGGGGTTCAGAACAGACGGGTGACGGGGACGGTTCCGTCGGGGAGATCGCTCGGCGTGGGCGCCTGCGTGCCCGGGAGCGAAGCAGCGGCCGCGCCGTAGCGGACGCCGGTGGTGAGGGATTCCTCGGGCGTGCCGCCCGCGGCATCCGAGATCAGGAATCCGGCGAGCGAGCTGTCGCCGGCGCCCACGGTGCTTCGGACCTGGATCCGGGGCGGCGTCGCCGCCCAGGCCGCGTCGGCCCTCAGGTACACCGCGCCGTGCGCGCCGAGGGTGATCAGGGCCGCGCCGGTGCGTGAGGGGACGAGATGCCGCGCGATGCGCACGACATCCTCGACGAGCGGCGTCGCCGGGTCGAGGGCGATGCCGGTCAGCTCGCTGAGCTCGTCCTCGTTCGGCTTGATGAGGTCCGGGGCACCATGAGTGACGACTTCGCGCAGAGCCGGCCCGGATGTGTCAACGGCGATGCGCGGGGCGTCGGGACCGAGGGCGGAGCGCACCGCCGCGATGACCTGGACGTAGAACGCGTCGCCCGCACCGGGTGGGAGGGACCCGGCCAGCACGAGCCAGTCGGCGCCTCGCGCGACGTCGACCGTCGCGGCGATGAGGGCGTCCAGCTCGGCGGCGTCGAGGATCGCGCCCGGCAGGTTGAGCTTGGTGGTCACCCCGGCGGGATCGGTGATGGTGATGTTCGCTCGGACGTGACCGCGCACGGGCACGCGCACGGCATCCACACCGGCCCCGCGCAGCGCCGCGTCGAAGGGGTCGTCGACCGCCAAGGGCAGGACGGCGCGCGTGGCTCCGCCGGCGGCCGCGATCACCCGGGCGACGTTGATCCCCTTGCCGCCGGCATCCTCGCGCGACGCCGTCGCCGTCTGCACTTCGCCGGGCTGCAGCGGCGCGGCGAGCGTCACCGTGCGATCGAGCGACGGATGGGCGGTGAGGGTGACGATCATGCGTTCCAGACCTCCACATCGGCGTCCGCCAGCGCGAGCGCGAGCTCGGCGTCGGGCTGGGCGTCGCTGACGAGCACGTCCACGTCGGCCAGTGCGCCGAAGCCGACGAGCAGCTCGCGCCCGAGCTTGTCACGGTCGGCGACGACGACGACACGCCGCGCGGCACGCACGATCGCGCGCTTGACGGCGGCCTCGTCGGGGTCGGGCGTGCTCAGGCCGAAGCCGGCGGAGACGCCGTTCGTGCCGACGAAGGCCACATCGGGCCGCAGGTTCTCGATGGTCCGGACGGTGTCCGAGCCCACGGCGGCGGCGGTGACGCCTCGGACGCGGCCGCCGATGACGGTGAGCTCCGCACCGGACTGCCCGGCCAGCTCCGCGGCCAGGCTGAGCGCGTGGGTGACGATCTCGATGCCGCCGGCGCGCAGCCGCGGCGCGAGACTCTGGGCGACCGCCGCCGTGGTGGTTCCGGCGTCGAAGTAGACCGAGCCCTGGAAGCCCTCGCCGATCGCGCGCGCCGCGCGTGCACCGATGGCGGCCTTCGCGGCGCTGTGGACGCTCCGGCGCTCTACCAGGGTCGCCTCGGCTGTGGAGCCGCTGTCGATCGGGACCGCTCCGCCGTGGACGCGTCGCAGCAGGCCGGCGGTCTCGAGCAGGTCGAGGTCGCGGCGGACGGTCTCCGTCGTGACGTCGAAGCGCTGGGCGAGGTCGACGACACTCACGCGCCCGTCGGCACGGAGTCGGCGCTCGATGAGCTGCTGACGCTCCGCTGCGTACATGGTCCGTGCCCTTCGCTGGGATTTCCCACACAGTACAACACATTCCCACACAGAACAAGACATCTGTCGCCTATGACACGCGGCGGGCGTTGCACGCGGATAGGGTGCGGGAGTGCCGCAACGACCGCCCGCCGATATCGCGATTACCGAGGCTGTCGTGCGTACACTGCTCGCCGCCCACGCCCATTCCGGAGTCCGCGCTCTGGCTGAGCGGCCGATCGTGCGCGCGGGTTCCGGGTGGGACTGCGAGATGTGGCGCCTCGGGGACGACCTGTGCGCGCGGCTTCCCCGGCGGGCGTCCGCCACTGCGCTCATCGAGCACGAGCAATCCGCCCTTCCCGCCATCCGTGCGCGCATCGCAGCGACGGGCATCCGGGTTCCGGCGCCCGTCGCCGCGGGCGGGCCGACCGACGCGTTCCCCTGGCCGTGGTCCGTGGTTCCGTGGATCCCGGGGACAACGGGGCTGGAGTCGGCCCGGAGCGCGCGGACGCCGTGGGCCGCGCAGCTGGCGGCCGCACTGTCGGCCCTGCACGTCGTCGCCGACGGCCTGTGGCCGGCCAACCCATATCGCGGAGTGCCGCTCGCCCAGCGCGACGACGTCATCCGCCCGCGGATCCGCGGCCTGCAGGATCGCGGCCTTCTCTCCCCCGGCGACGCGTCCCGGCTCGCGACCGTCTGGTCGCGCGGTGCGGGCGCTCCGCCGTGGGCACGTCGACCGGTCTGGATCCACGGCGACCTCCATCCGGGCAACCGCATCGTGCGCGACGAGCGCCTCCGTGCCGTCATCGACTTCGGCGACGTCACCGCCGGCGATCCCGCCTACGACCTCGCCGCCGCGTGGATCGTCTTCGACGCGCGCGGACGCGCGGCGTTCATGGATGCGTACCGGGCCGATGCGGCGACGTGGACACGCGCGAAGGGGTGGGCCGCCGCGGTGGGCGCACTGCTCCTCGAACACGGCGACGGCGACCCAGCGCACGCGAACCTCGGCCGCGAGATCGTCGCCGACGTCGGCGCACATGACGAAACCCCCGTCTGAGCGGGGGTTTTATCGTCTTGCTGGGGTACCTGGACTCGAACCAAGAACAACTGAACCAGAATCAGCCGTGTTGCCAATTACACCATACCCCAAGGCTTTCGACCGAAGTCGTGCCGAGGATCGAGTCTAGTCGACCTCGGCCCCTCGACCAAACCGGACCGGTGGCCGGGCGCGTCAGCGCGCGGCCACCAGCGCGCCGAGGCGACGGAGAGACTCCGTCTTGCCGAGCAGCTCCATCGATTCGAACAGCGGGGGCGACACGCGGCGTCCACTCAGCGCGACGCGCAGGGGTCCATACGCCACGCGAGGCTTCAGTCCGAGACCCTCGATGAGCGCGCCCGCCAACGCCTCCTGCACCGCGGCGGCGGTGAACTCGCTCTCCGGCACCAGCTCGAGCGCGTCGACCGAGGCGACCAGCACCTCGGGCGCGTTGTCGGGAAGCGACGACAACGCGTCGTCCGCGTAGACGATCTCATCCGTGAAGAGGAAGCCCAGCATGCCCGGAACGTCGCCGAGCAGCTGCACGCGCTCCTGCACGAGGGGCGCGGATGCCGCGACGAGCGCCGCCTGCTCGGCCGTCGGCTCCGGGCCGATCACTCCGGCGGTCTGCAGGTACGGGACGATGCGGGCGGCGAAGTCCTCGGGGGCCAGCATCCGGATGTGGTCGCCGTTGATCGACTCGGCCTTCTTCTGGTCGAACCGCGCCGGGTTGGGGTTCACGTCGGCGATGTCGAACTCTGCGATGAGCTCGTCGAGACCGAACACGTCACGGTCGGGACCGATCGCCCACCCCAGCAGCGCGAGGTAGTTGAGGAGTCCCTCGTGGATGAAGCCCTTCTCCCGCTGCAGGAAGAGGTCGGCCTTGGGGTCGCGCTTGGAGAGCTTCTTGTTGCCGACCTCACCCAGGACAAGGGGCATGTGGGCGAAGCGCGGGATGAACGTCGTCACGCCCGCGTCGACGAGGGCGCGGTACAGCGCGAGCTGGCGCGCCGTCGACGGCATGAGGTCTTCGCCGCGGATGACGTGGGTGATGCCCATCAGCGCGTCGTCGACGGGGTTCACGAACGGGTAGAGCGGCACTCCCCCCGCTCGCACGAGCACGAAGTCGGGGAAGGAGCCGGCGGGGAAGGTGACCTCGCCGCGGATGAGGTCGACGTAGGTGAGGTCCTCGTCGGGAACCCGCAGGCGCCAGGCCGGCTGACGGCCCTCGGCCCGGAACGCGGCCTTCTGCTCGTCGGTGAGATCCCGGTCGTAGTTGTCGTAGCCGAGCTGCTTCGCGCGGCCGTTGGCCTCGTTGCGGGCGTCGATCTCCTCGGCGGTGGAGTAGCTCTCGTAGACGGCGCCGGCGGCGACGAGCTTGTCGAGGACCTCGCGGTAGATGTGGTGACGCTGCGACTGCCGGTACGGCGCATGGGGGCCGCCGGTCTCGACGCCCTCGTCCCAGTCGATCTCGAGCCACCGCAGCGCCTCGAGCAGCTGCTGGTAGCTCTCCTCGCTGTCGCGGGCCGCGTCGGTGTCTTCGATGCGGAACACGAGGGTGCCGCCGTGGTGACGCGCATAGGCCCAGTTGAACAGCACGGTGCGGATGAGGCCGACGTGCGGCAGGCCGGTCGGCGACGGGCAGAACCGCACGCGCACGTCGGAGCCGGTGGCGGTGGTGGTGCGGGGATCGGGTGTGGAGGACATCGCCGACCAGTCTAGATCCGCCGCCGGGTCGATCCCGGCGCGGTCACCGCCGGGTGCCCACCGCGATGATCGCGGAGTGCGGCACCCGCAGCATCCCGTCGCTGTCCGCCCTCGTCCCGGCGACCTCGTCGTAGGCGGCTCGGAGTGCCCGGCGGCCTTCGTCGTCGAGCGACCGGTGGATGCCTCCGATGGTCGCCACTCCCCCGGCGACCCCGCGCCACAGGTCGTCGGGATCGATTTCGAAGGTCCAGGTGAGCGTGCCGGTGCGTATGCGCCCGAGACCGGCGTCGGCCAGCAGGTCGGCCAGTCCCTCGGCCGAGCGCTCGGCACCGCCCCCGGGGGGACCGCTGTCGGGCGGGTAGCCGACCGCGCCACCGCGCGCGAGGACGTCCTCCCAGAGGGGGCGGAGCGGGCTCCGGCCCGAGGGCCACGACGTCAGCGCCACCACGCCGTCCCCGGTGCACACGCGGGCGAGCGCAGCGACCGCCGCCTGCAGGTCGGCGACGTGCCCGAGGACGAAGCTCGCCGTCACCACGTCGAACCATCCGTCCTCGAACGGCAGGTCCGGCAGAGCGGCGGCCGAGAAATGCACGTCGGGATGCCGTCGCCGGGCGACCGCGAGCATCGACCCCTCCGGATCGACCCCGACGACCGCGTAACCCCGCGCCGAGGCCGCACCCGCGACGGTGCCCGGCCCCGTGCCCACGTCGAGCAGGCGGCCCCCGGCCGGCGCTCCCCGCACGGACTCGACGGCATCCAGCAGCGGCGGAACCGCCCCTGCGCACAGCCGAGCGAAAGACTCCGCATAGGCGCGCCCCGTACCCGACCACTCAGCCATCGGCCGGCACCGTCTGCGCGGGGATGCGGCCGAACGGGGCGAGGACCACGGTGGCGACCACCGCGACGCCCACCACCAGCGCCAGACCGCCGTACCCGATCCAGGCGAGCACGAACCCGGCCAGGATCGCTCCCGCGGCCCCGACCAGGCTCATCACCAGATCGCTGAAGCCCTGACGACGTGTGCGCTGCTGTTCGGACGACGCCTCGGTCAGAAGGGCCGAGCCCGCCACGGTGGTGGCGCTCCACCCGAGACCGAGGAGGATGAGTCCGACGGTGACCGCCGCGGTGGCGTCCTGCCCGAGCGACGCGGTGACCAGCGACGCGGCCAGCAGCACCTGGCCCAGCAGGATGACGGGGATGCGTCCGATCCGGTCGGCGAGGACGCCGAAGACGGGCGACAGGGCGTACATGCCGGCGATGTGCAGGCTGATCGTGAGCCCGATGACGGTGAGCGTCGCGCCCTGGTGCATCAGGTGCACCGGCGTCATGGCCATCACCGAGACCATCACCCCGTGCGCGGCGGCGATCGCGAACACCGCGAAGCGCGCTGCGGTCGGCGCGTCGGGCTTGACGATCGCACGGGCCCCCGACGAACGCGACGCGAAGGCGACGACGCGCTGAGCCAGCAGCAGCGGGTCGGGGCGCAGCGCAACGAGATACACGAGGATCCCCGCCAGCTGAGCGCCCGCCGTGATGAGGTAGGGGCCGGTGAGGGGTGGCATGCCGACGAACTGGCCGAGCACCTCACCGGGGCCGGTGAGGTTGGGGCCCAGCACGGCGCCGACGGTCGTCGCCCACACCACGATCGACAGGTCGCGACCGCGCGTGGTGTCGCTCGCGAGATCGGCCGCGGCGAATCGCGTCTGCAGGTTGACCGCCTGGCCCGCACCGACGAGACCGAAGGCAAGGAGCAGAAGCGGGAAGGATGCCGCACCCGCGGCGCCGACGACGAGGATCACCCCGACGAGGGCGAGCGCCATGCCGGTGGCCAGCGACACCCGCCGCCCACGGCGTCGGGCGAACGACGCCAGGGGAACCGCGAAGACGGCGGTGCCGAGCGTGACCGCCGCCGCGGCGAGTCCCGAGAACGCCTCGTCCCCCGAGATCTCCGCGGCCAGCACCGCCCCGAGCGAGACCGTCGCCCCGAACGCCAGCCCACCGAGGACCTGGCCCGCCGAGAGCACCCGGACCGTCCGGCGTTGTACGCGGGCGATCTCGCCGGGACTCAGGCTCGCAGCATCCGCGTCCTCGGCTGGGATCGCCGTGGGATCCGGAGGCTGCGCCGTGACCACCGCCGGCCTACGCGTTCCGCGCGGGATTGCGCAGGATCCCGAGGCCCGAGATCTCGACCTCGACGGTGTCGCCGGCGGTGAAGGGCCCGACGCCCGCGGGCGTGCCCGTGAGGATGACGTCCCCGGGAAGGAGGGTGAACGCCGCCGAGGCGTACGCGATGACGTCGGCCAGAGAGAAGATCATGTCGCTGATCGGCCCCTGCTGACGCACGTCGCCGTTGACCCGCGTGGTGACGACCGCATCGCCGGTGGGGTCGAAATCGGTCTCGATCGCGGGACCGAGGGGGCAGAAGGTGTCGAAGCCCTTGGCCCGCGCCCACTGCCCGTCGCTGCGCTGCAGATCGCGCGCCGTCACGTCGTTGCCGATCGTGTACCCGAAGACGTAGTCGAGGGCGCGCTCGGCGGGCACGTTCTTGGCGATCCTGCCGATGACGGCCGCGAGCTCACCCTCGAAGTCGACGCGCTCCGACTGCGGGGGCAGCACGATCGCGTCGCCGGGCCCGATGACGGACGTGTTGGGCTTGAAGAACAGCATGGGCGCGGCGGGCACGTCGTTGCCGAGCTCCGCGGCGTGGTCGCGGTAGTTGCGGCCGACGCACACCACCTTCGACCGGGGGATCACCGGCGCGAGCAGCGCGACGTCGGCGATCGGCACCCGCTCCCCCGTGGTGTCGAACCCGGCGAACATGGGGTCACCGGCCAGGACGACGAGGTCGGTGTCGTCGACGATCCCGTAGGTGATGGCTCCGTTGTGGCTGAAACGCGCGATTCTCACCCGTTCACCCTAACGACACGCGCCGAAGTGGGAGTGCCGCCTCACGCGTCCAGGCGCAGAAGCCAGCCGTGCTTGTCCTCGCGGCGCCCGTACTGGATGTCGGTGAGCTCCTCCCGGAGCGCGAGGGCGAGTTCGCCCGTGGGCTGCTCGTCGAGGAAGTCCGTGCCCTTGAGCAGGCCGATGGGGGTGACCACCGCCGCCGTGCCGCAGGCGAAGACCTCGACGATGTCGCCGGAGGCGACCCCGCTGCGCCACTCCTCGAGCGAGACCGCACGTCCTTCGACGGTGTGACCACGGTCCTTGGCGAGCTGGAGGATCGAGTCGCGCGTGATGCCCTCGAGGATCGAATCGGACTGCGGTGTGACGATCCTGCCGTCCTTGTAGACGAAGATCACGTTCATGCCGCCGAGCTCTTCGACGTTGCGGTCCTGATCGAGGAAGACGACCTGGTCGCATTCGTTCTCGTACGCCTCCGACTGGGGCAGCAGGCTGGCGGCGTAGTTCCCACCGGTCTTGGCCGCTCCGGTGCCGCCCTTGCCCGCGCGCGAGTAGTCTTCGCTGAGCCAGATCGACACGGGCTTGACGCCGCCCTTGAAGTACGCGCCGGCCGGGGAGGCGATGACGTAGTAGCCCACCTTGTTGGCGGGACGGACACCCAGGAACGCTTCCTCCGCGAACATGAAGGGGCGCAGGTAGAGGCTCTGGTCCTCGCCCGAGGGCACCCAGTCTCCGTCGACGGCGATGAGCTCGCGCAGCGACTGGATGAAGTACGACACCGGCAGCTCCGGCAGCGCCAGACGGCGCGCGGAGCGCTGCAGGCGGCGGCCGTTCTGATCGGGTCGGAACGTGTGGATCGATCCGTCGGCGTGACGATAGGCCTTGATGCCCTCGAAGATCTCCTGGCCGTAGTGCAGCACCGCAGCTGCCGGGTCGAGCGAGAGCGGGCCGTAGGGCTGCACGCGCGGCCGATGCCACCCGCCGCCGACCGACCAGCAGATGTCGACCATGTGGTCGGTGAAGTTCGTGCCGAAGCCGGGATTGGCCAGCACCTCGTCACGGCGTGCCGGCGAGGCCGCGTTCAGATTGCGGGTCACCTGGAAGGCGAGCGGGGCGAGGCCGGTGTCGGGGTCGGAGTCGATCATCGTCATGTGTTCACGTCCTGGCTATGGGGGCGACGGCGCGGTGCGGGACCAGATTACGCCTGGAGCCGATCGCGGATGGCGTCGCCGATCTGCGCGGTGGTGCGGCTCGATCCCTCGCGTGCCGCGATGTCCTGCTCGACCGCGCGGGTGATGCGTGCGGACTCGTCTCCCAGCCCGAGGTGATCGAGCATGAGGGCGACGGAGAGGATCGCTGCCGTGGGATCGGCCTTCTGCTGACCCGCGATGTCGGGCGCCGAACCGTGAACGGGCTCGAACATCGAGGGGAACGCGCCGTCGGGGTTGATGTTGCCCGATGCGGCGAGGCCGATGCCTCCGGTGACGGCGCCGGCCAAGTCGGTCAGGATGTCGCCGAAGAGGTTGTCGGTGACGATCACGTCGAAACGGCCCGGGTTCGTGACCAGGAAGATGGTTGCCGCGTCGACGTGCAGGTAGTCTACGGCCACATCGGGGTGCTCCCCCGCGACGGCGTCGACGACCCGCTTCCACATGCCGCCGGCGTGCACGAGCACGTTGGTCTTGTGCACCAGGGTCAGCCGTCGGCTCCGCCTCTCGGCGAGCGCGAACGCGTAGCGGACGACCCGCTCGATCCCGTACGCGGTGTTGACCGAGGTCTCGTTCGCGACCTCGTGCGGCGTGCCGGTGCGGATCGATCCGCCGTTGCCGACGTAGGGCCCTTCGGTGCCCTCGCGGACGACGACGAAGTCGATCTCGCCGGGGTCTGCGAGGGGTCCGGGTGCGCCGGCGTACAGCTTCGACGGGCGCAGGTTGACGTAGTGGTCGAGCGAGAATCGCAGCTTCAGCAGCAGGCCGCGCTCGATGTTGGCGTCCTTCAGCCGCTCGTCCCCGGGCGTTCCGCCGACCGCGCCGAGGAGGATGGCGTCGTGGGCGGCGATCGCGGCGAGATCGGCGTCGGTGAGGGTGTCTCCGGTCTCGAGATAGCGTCCGGCCCCGAGCGAGAAGTGCGTGGTGTCGAAGCGGACCTCGGAGTCGGCGGTCGCCGCCCGGAGGATCTTCTCCGCCTCGGCGACGACTTCGGGACCGATGCCGTCACCGGGGATGACGGCGAGTTTGACGACGCGCGACATCGCTCTCCTCGTGCTGGAAGCTGGTCCGGCCGCGGCGGTCAGTGCTCGCGCGCGGACGCGGTTCGGAACCCTCCCAGGGTAGTGGCCGCGACGACGCCCGCGATCACGACGAGCGCCGCGCCGATGAGCGCGGTGACTCCGACTCCGGAGTCGAACGCCTCGGCCGCCGCCGTGGCGAGGGCCGCACCCGTCGCCGTGTCCAGGCCGTCCGCCGCATGCATCGCGCCGGCCAGGGTCTCGCGGGCGGCGGCGGCCGCCGTGGCGGGGACGTCCGCCGGCAGCACCAGATTCGCCCGATAGAGGGCGGTGAGGATGCCGCCGAGCACCGCCGTGCCGAGGACGGCGCCCAGCTCGTACGCGGTTTCGGAGACCGCGCTGGCCGCGCCCGCCTTCTCGGGCGGCGCGCTCGAGAGGACGAGTTCGTTCGAGACGGTTTCGGCGGCCCCGATGCCCAGCCCCAGGGCGACGAAGGCGACGACCAGCACCCACGTGGGTGCTCCGTGCGCGGTCGAGGCGACCACCAGGTAGGCCAGGGCGGACACCGCCAGTCCGGCGGGCACGAGGACACGCGGGGCCACGCGACGCCCGAGGGGGACGACCGCCAGCCCCGCCGCGATCATCGCCGCGAGTCCCGGCACCAGGGCGAGGCCTGCCTGCAGCGGAGACAGGCCTGCCACCAGCTGCAGGTGCTGGGCGACGAAGAACAGGAAGCCGACGAGTGCGATGACGCTCAGCAGGTTCACCAGCAGCGCGCCGGTGAAGGCGCCGCGGGCGAAGAGGGTCATGTCGAGCATCGGCACGGCCAAGCGGTTCTGCCGGCGCACGAAGAGGACGCCGAACCCGAGACCCGCCACCGCGAGCAGCACGACCCCCGCTCCGAATCCATGGACGGCCGCTTCTTTGATGGCGAAGACGATCGGAACCATCGCGGCCATCGAGAGCGCGATGCTGGCGAGGTCGATGCGACCGGGGGCGGGGTCGCGGCTCTCGGGGACCAGGAACGGCGCGAAGACCAGCAGCGGTACCAGCACGGGAACCGAGAGCAGGAAGACACTCCCCCACGCGAAGTGCTCCAGCAGGACGCCGCCGACGACCGGGCCGAGGGCCGCACCGGCCGAGAATCCCGCCGCCCAGACGGCGATCGCCAGGCGCCGCTGATCCCGGTCCGGGAAGATGCTGCGCAGGAGCGAGAGCGTCGAGGGCATGAGCATGGCGCCGAAGACGCCCATCGCCGCGCGCGCGACGATGAGCCACCCGGCGGTGGGCGCGAACGCGGCCAGCACCGAGACCGCGGCGAATCCCACGGCTCCGGTGAGCAGCATCCGCCGCCGGCCGAAGCGATCGCCGAGAGAGCCCATGGTCACGAGCAGCCCGGCGAGCACCAGGGGGTAGGCGTCGATGATCCACAGCTGCTGCGCACTCGTGGGGGCGAGGTCCAGGGCGATGGCGGGCAGCGCGAAGCTCAAGACCGTGTTGTCGACCGAGACCAGCAGAACCGGCAGCATCAGGACGGCCAGCGCTGCCCAGCCGCGCCATCCGACGCGCGGAGGCGTCGGGGTGGTGCGAGCTCGCGTCGGTGTGTCGATGGTCATGACCGATCCTCAGTTTCTGTACCGTCCAGCCGGTATAGTATCAAAGTCCGACGCCCCCCGCTCGCTACGATCGACGACATGAGCCGCCCTCCCCTCGCCCGCGACAGGGTGCTCGACGCGTTCGAGGCGATCCTCATCGACGACGGTGAACGCGCGGCGACGATGGATGCCACCGCGCGCGCCGCTGCGGTGAGCAAGGGCGGACTCCTGTATCACTTCGGCACGAAGGACGCCCTCGAACTCGCCTTGATCGAGCGACTGAGCGCACTCGTCGATGACGACATCGCCGCCATCACGTCGGCTCCCGAGGGCCCGGTGTCGTACTTCCTGCGCTCGTCGGCGATGGCGAACGATCCGCTCGACCGCGCGCTCGTGGCCGTGTCGCGGCTGGCACAGGCGGGGCAGGCTCACGCCGTCACCGCCTTGCGGGACGTCAGGGAGCGCTGGAGCACCGCCATCCGCCCGCACGTCGACGGGGATGCCGCACACGACCTCGTGATGCTCGTCAGCGACGGGCTCTACTACAACAGCACGCTCGCCGGAAGCGGCGTTCCGGCGGTGGTGCCCACGGGCGCGGCGATGGACACCCTCATCGCGCTCGTGGAGCGGGCCGCACGCGGCTGAACCGCGCAGTCGACCCGGGGGTCAGCCTTCGGTGATCTCGATCTGGCGGAACAGGTCGGCGTGGATCGCGGAGCTGACCTGTTCGAGCAGCTCGTCCGGCACGGGCGAGTCGACCGTGAGCACCGACAGCGCCTGTCCCCCGGCGTTCTGGCGCGCGATCTGCATGCCGGCGATGTTGATCCCGGCCTCGCCGAACTTCTGCCCGTAGACGGCGACGATTCCCGGACGATCGGTGTAGAGCATCACGACGTGGTGCTTCTCGATCGGCAGCTCGATGGCGTACTCGTTGATGCCGACGAGCTTCTCGACCTGCTTGGTGCCGGTGAGCGTACCCGACACCGACAGCTGCGATCCGTCCGACAGCGCGCCGCGGAGGGTGATCACGTTGCGGTACTCGTCGCTGACGTCGTCCACGATGAGGCGGACGTCGACGCCGCGCTGCTCGGCCAGCAGCGGAGCGTTCACGTACGAGACCGTCTCGCTCACGATGTTGGTGAACACGCCCTTGAGGGCCGCGAGCTTCAGCACCGAGACGTCGTAGGTGTTGAGCTCGCCGTGCACCTCGACGTCGAGGCTCGTCAGGGGCGAATGCGCCAGCGCGGCGAAGATCTGGCCCAGCTTCTCGACCAGCGGGATGCCGGGACGCACGTACGGGTCGATGACGCCGCCGGCGACGTTGACCGCGTCGGGCACGAGGTCGCCGCCCAGTGCCAGGCGCACCGAGTTGGCGACCGACACGCCCGCCTTCTCCTGCGCCTCTTCCGTCGAGGCGCCCAGGTGCGGCGTGACGACGACGTTGGGGAGGTCCAGCAGCGCCTGAGCGGTGCCGCCCTCGGCCGGGGGCTCGCTGGTGAACACGTCGAGACCCGCCCCGGCGATCTCTCCGGCGACGAGCGCGTCGCGCAGCGCCTCTTCATCGATGAGGCCGCCGCGTGCCACGTTCACCACGAAAGCGCTCGGCTTCATGATGCGGAACTGCTCCGCCCCGATCATCCCCGTGGTCTCGGGCGTCTTCGGCATGTGGATGGTGACGAAGTCGCTCTGCTCGAGCAGCTCGTCCAGTCCGAGCAGCTGCACGCCCAGCTGCTGGGCCCGTGCACTGGTGACATACGGGTCGTATGCGACCACGCGCATGTCGAACGCCTGCAGGCGCGCCGCGATGAGCGCGCCGATGCGACCCAGACCGATGATGCCGACCGTCTTCTCGAACAGCTCGGTGCCGGTGTAGGCGCTGCGCTTCCACTGGCCGTCGGCCAGCGACGCATGGGCTGCGGGGATGCGGCGGGCCAGGCTCAGGATGTGCCCGACGGTGAGTTCCGCCGCCGAGATGATGTTCGACGTCGGGGCGTTGACGACCATGACGCCGGCGGTCGTGGCGGTCTTGATGTCGACGTTGTCCAGTCCCACACCGGCGCGGGCGACGACCTTGAGCACCGGCGCCGCGGCGATCGCCTCGGCGTCGATCTTGGTCGCCGAGCGGATGAGCACCGCGTGGGCCTCGGCCAGGGATGACAGCAGCGCGGGTCGGTCCGTTCCGTCGACGTGACGGACGTCGAAGTCGGGGCCAAGGGCGTCGATCGTGGCTGGGGAGAGCTCTTCGGCGATGAGAACGACAGGCTTCGTCACGGGTGCTTCCTTCGGGACGGTGCGCGACCGCGCGCTGCAGAGGGGACGACCCGCCGCGCGTCATGGGGCGAGGCCTCCGTCAGCCTATCGCGGCGCGCACGGGGCGCCGGACCGTGTGACGCGCGGAGTCAGCCGATGAGAGCCGTGGTGTTGAGCGTCGCGTAGGAGACCACGTCGAGCCAGAACACCGCCACGAGCGCGAGCCCCGCGACCATCACCAGGAGCAGGTGATGCGGCGGCCGACGGTAGCCGAGGGCGAAGGCCGCGGACCACACGATGATCGGGAAGACCGCGGCGAAGATCCAGAGGAACCAGCCGAGCGCGTTGAGGGTGAGCCCCAGGTCGCCGGCGACGCTGAGCGTCTCGGTGAGATTGCCGATCGCGTTCCAGACCGCGTACGCGTAGAACAGGCCCAGGATGCCGGTGATCGCGGCGATGAGCCACGTCGGCGTGCGGTGCCGGGTACCGCGGGGTGCGGGGTCGACGGTCGGCTCGGTCACTGTCCCACCGTCCCCATCATCACGAAGGGCCACGGGACCAGGAGCACCACGCCCGCGATCAGCCACACCAGACGTACCCACGCGCGGGAGCCTCGCGTGAGGAGGAACGTCGTGGCGAACCAGATCGGCGCAGCCAGCACCGCCAGCCAGAAGCTGCCCTGGAACATGACATCAGCCACCAGGTACTGCGCGGCGCCCTGGAGCCGGAGGCCGCCGATGATCCAGCCGATCACCCACAGCGCGTACACGCCCCCGAGCACTCCGAGGGCGATGAGCATGGCGTTGCCGAGAGGCGCCGCCGGGGTCTCGTCACGAGCGGCGACGTCGCCCTCGACCGCTGGTTCGCGGTCGATGGCGGCGGTGCCCGCCGCGTCCTCGCTGCCGCGACCGACGGCGGTGAACCCCGCCGGAAGATCCGCGACTCGCGGCGAGTCGGCCGGGGCCGCGGGCTCGGACGTCGGCGCATCGAGGGTCGGGTCGCCGTCGCCCTCCCAGCGGAAGGCGTCCTCTTCGCGATCACGACTCACCCCGCCAGCGTAGCGCCGACCGGCGGGGCGAGGTGATCAGCGCCCCGTGGTCAGGCACAGGACCCGATCCCGCCCCTGGGGACCCTGGAGGACGATGTGCTGCCGGCATCCGGGAACCGCGGCCGACACGCCTGTGCCCCGTTCGCCGGCGAGGCGATCGGCCGGACGCGAGATGTCGTCGCGGGTGATGTAGCCCTGGCGCAGGTCCATGGCCTCGAGCCGGTCGGCCGGCCGGCGCGTGTCCACGCCGGGCGGGGCCGGGACGGGGACCGAGATGCGACCGCCGTCGGACCGCGTCGCGGGTTCGTCGCCCGCGGCGCTCTGCGCGGTTTGGCAACCGGCGAGCGTCAGCGCGAGGATCGCGCCCGACAGGATCGCGGCGAGGCGGATCGAAAGGGTGGTGGTGGACATGATGACTCCTTCTCGGCGGCCCCGGGGCCGGGGCCTGGTGACTTCACGTTCCACCGGGCCGATACCCGCCACCGGCTCCCGCGATATCCGGCGGATATCCGCGCGCGGCGAGGGGTATTGACGCCCGACCGGCGCGTGCCCACACTTCCCTCATGACCATCCGCGTTCTGGGGGCGCTGGACATCGGGCAGGGCACTCTCGGACCTCGCGAGCGGACCCTGCTCGCCGCGCTCGTCGCGCGGCGGAGCGCGTCGCTCGCACCCGCGCAGCTCGCCGAGGCGTGCTGGGGCGAAGACCCGCCGGCGACCTGGCAGCAGCAGGTCCGCAACAGTGTGGCGCGCATCCGTCGGGTGCTGGGCCCCGAGTCGATCGAAACGGTCGGCACGGAGTACCGGCTCGGGCTGGACCCCGCGTCGATCGACGCGGTGCAGTTCGAACGGCTCGTCGAGGCGGCGCGCACACACGGCCTGCGCGGCGATGACGGACGCGCGGTCGACGCGTACACGCGCGCGCTGGGGCTGTGGCGCGGGACGCCGCTTCCCGAGATCGCCGCGTGGGATGCCGGCATCGGCGAGGCCCGCCGTTTGACCGAGATCCGCGCGAGCGCCGAAGAGGAGCTCCTCGAGGCCCGGCTCCGGCTCGGAGAGCATCGCACGCTCATCCCCGAAGCCGAGCGGCTCGTGAGGGATGCGCCCCTCCGCGAGGACCGATGGGCGATCCTCGCGCTGGCAACCTATCGCGCCGATCGCCAGGCTGAAGCGCTCGCGACGGTCCGCGCTGCGCGCGAGCGTCTCGCCGACGAGCTCGGGATCGAGCCGGGCGCCCGGCTGCAGTCCCTCGAGACGGCGATGCTCCGTCAGGATCCGTCGCTCGAGGCACCGCACGTGGAGCGGACGGCCAGCTCGGAATGTCCGTATCCGGGGCTGCGGGCCTACGGCACCGACGAGGCGGAGCTCTTCTTCGGCCGGGAGCGCGACGCGGACGCGGTCGTCGAGCGGCTGAGGCGAGGAAGGATCCTCGCTCTGGCGGGACCGTCCGGGACGGGCAAGAGCTCGCTCGCCTTCGCCGGCGTGATCCCGAGGCTGTCCGAGAGCGGGATCGCGTGCGAGGTGGTGTCGCCGGGTCGCGACGTGGCGGCAACGCTGCGCGCGGCGGCGGCGAAGGCGGGCGCGCTCATCGTCGATCAGGCCGAGGAGCTGCTCGGAATGGACGACGGCGAACGCGCCCGGTTCGATGAAGCGGCGAGGGTGTTCGTCGCCGACGGCGGGATGCTGCTGATCACGGCGCGCTCCGACGCGCTCGACGCGCTTCGCACCCTGCCCGGCATCGGCGATGCGATCGGCGAGCACATCCATCTGCTCGGGCCGCTGACCCCGGCGGGCGCCCGCGAGGCCGTCGAGCAGCCGGCACGCCGAGCGGGACTGCGGCTCGAGCCCGGCCTGACCGAACTCGCCCTTCGCGATCTGGGCGATCGCGCCTCGACACTGCCCCATTTCTCCCACGCGATGCGCGAGACCTGGATCCGCAGAGAAGGCGACACCCTCACGGTGGCGGGCTATGAAGACTCGGGGGGCATCGCCGGAGCGATCGCGCAGTCCGCGGAGGAGGTGTATCGATCTCTCCCCGAGGACGAGCAGACGGTCTGCAGATCGGTCATGACCCGCCTGATCGACCGCGGCGAGGACGGTTCGTCGACGCGCCGTCGCGTGACCGCGGCGCCGTTTCTGGCGGACACCGATCGTCGCCGTGTGATCGAGAGGCTCGCACGCGCGCGGCTGCTGACCGTCGACGGCACCTCGGTCATGGTCACCCACGAAGCGGTCGCCCGCGCATGGCCTCGCCTGGACCGCTGGCTCGACGAGGATCGCGACCGGATGCGCGTCCTCCGCGGTGTCGAGAGCGCGGCCGCGGCCTGGGAGGCGGACGGCGAAGACGACGACGACCTGCTGCGCGGGGCGCACCTCACTGCCGCGCTCGAGTTGAGACAGGCGTCGCCTCGGGATCTGACCCCGCGTGAACTCGCGTTCCTCGACGCCTCGGACGCGCGGCAGCGAGCCGAGCTCGACGATCTCCGCCACCGCGCGCACCGTGAGCGGGCCCGCAACCGCACGCTGCGCCTCGCGCTGGGCGGCGTCGCCACGCTGCTGGTCGCGGTGCTCATCGCGGGCGGCGTTGCGGCGATCCGCGGAGAGGAGGCTCGGGCCGCGGGCGAGTCGGCCCGCATCGAGGCCCTGACGGCGTCCTCGCTGGCGCTGCGCTCGTCCGACCGCGATCTCGCCGCGCTGCTCGCCGTCGAGGCCTACCGCCGGTGGCCCGACGACGATCGGGTGCGCTCGGCCCTGCTGGGGATCATGATGGCCGCCGACGGCCTGATCAGGCGGATCGAGCACCCGCACCCGGCGGTGGTGGCGGCCGAGCCCGCCTCGGACGGCGCGCTCGTGGTGACCGAGGGCGAAGCCGGTGTCACGATGCGGTCGATCGACCTTCGCGACGACGCCGTCCGCCGCACGTTCGATGTCGCGGTCCCCGGCCCTTCGCCCCATCCCCGCTTCCTCGCCGTCAGCCCGGACGGTCGATCCGCGGCGGTGCAGACGCCGTTGTGGGCGTCCGAGGACGAGCCCGGCCTGTGCTGCCACAATCACTTCACGTTCATCGACCTGGTGTCCGGCCGCCAGCTGGCGAGCGTGCGGGTGCCGGCGCGCACGTCGTTCCCCGTGGTCTTCAGCACCGACGGGACCCGGGTCTTCGTCGGCAACCCCGTCACCTTCGACGTGCAGTCGGTGGACATCCGCACCGGCGAGATGGCGGCCTCGGATCCGGGTGTCTTCGACGACCACATGGGGGCGCCGTCACGGGCCGATTCCGTCGCGGTGGTCGGAGACGGCTCGGTCGTCGTCGGATCGCCCGGCGCTCTGATCGCGTACGAGGAATCCGATCTGCGCGAGCGGGCGCGGATCACCACCGACGGCGACCTCTCCTCGGCGTCGATCGCCGCGATCGGCGACGGCACGGTCCTCGCGTCCGGTCAGGACGGGGCGGCGCGCATCGACGTCGAAACCGGGCGGACGCTGTGGCGCGCGGCATCCGTCCCCGGCCGCCCGTGCTGGAAGGTCGCGGTGCTCCCCGATCGCGACACCGCCTACTGCTCGCGGCTGGGCACCGTCGCCGAATGGGACCTGCAGACGGGCGAGCCCACGGGGCGCGAGTTCGCCACCCTCGTCGACGAGGCCTGCGAGGTGATCCCTCGCTCCGACGGCGACGGTCTGCTCCTGCACGCCCCCTCTGCGGGCGCGACGTTCGTGTGGGCGCTGGACGGTTCGGGCGCGGCGCGAACGCTGGTGGCACGCGGCAGGCAGCTGGTGGGCGGCATCAGCGGCGACGGGGCCACCGTCATCACGAAGCCGCTGGCCGGTGGGCCGTTCTCGCTGTGGGACATCGAGAAGGATGCCGCGACCGGCCGAGAGGCGGAATGGCTGTCGTGGGTCTCGCCCACGGTGGTCGAGAACTGGTCGGAGCAGAGCGGGTCCACGTTCCTGACCACCGACGGGTCGTCGATCCGGCTCGACCAGGAGATCGTCGAGCGGATGGGTGAGGACATCTTCCCGGTTCCCGCACGACCCGGCCCGCACGCGTTCGTGTTCGCTCCGCAGAGCGATCTCTTCGTCGCCTTCGACCCGATGACGGGACACCGTGCCGGGCCGTTCATCGAGGTGCCCCACATCGAGGGCGAGATGGTGCACAATCGGGTCAGCCAGTCCCCCGACGCGTCACGCGTCGCGCTGACGTATTTCGACTCCGGTCCGCGCACCACCCACACCGCAGTGTTCGACGGGCGCACCGGCGCGCTCGTCGCTCGAGGGCTCGCCGGGACCGAGGGCAACGTCATCACCCACTCCGGCGACCTCATCGCCGTGACCGACACCGCGGTGACGCGCTATGGACTCGACACTCTCGACCCCATCGCCTCTCTGCCGAAGCCCTTCAGCAGCGGGAACACCGTGGAGATCAGCGACGATGAGCGGACGATGCTGATCGTGGGGTGGGACAATCGCGCCGCGCTGTACGGCATGCGTGGGCGGGTGAAGCTCGCGGACACGATCGACGCGCCCAGCGACGAACTCGCCCAGGGTGCCCACCTCTCGCACGACGGGCGTCTGCTCGTCGCCGGCGCGGCCGAGGGTGTCATCGTGTGGGATCTCGATCCGGCCGTTCACGCCTCCGCCGCCTGCGAGATCGCCGGGCGCGAACTGACCGAGGTGGAGTGGCGGACGCACTTCGACGACACGCGGACGACGGCGACCTGCCCCTGAGGGCGGGTCGCCGTCGTCCGCGTGCGTCGTGTTCGGGTCTCACTGCGGCTTCGGCGCCAGTCGGTCGGCGACCAGAGGCGGTGCCGGCGGCGCGTCCTCCTCGACGCCCGTGCGGTCCATCCGATCGGCCGTGTGCGGGCTCACCGGCTGTCCGGCGTCGGTCGAGCGGTCGGCGTAGCGCTCGGCCATGCCTTCGTACCGCGCCTCCGCGGCGCGGATGGCCCGTTCGATCTGCACGGCAGCCGGGACGGTTCCCTGCTCGACATCGCTGACGACCTCGGCTCGAGGCGTCTGGCATCCGGCGAGGCCGAATGCGACCCCGGCCAGGATGGTCGCGGTGACGATCGAGACCAGGCGGCCCCGATTTCCGCGTGCGGTAGTGCTCATCGTCTTGCTCCTTCGGGTAGTGCCGGACCCCATTCCGGCTACACGAACAAAGAGCGCGAACGGCCCGCGTTGATACGCGCGGAACGAAGCCGGGCGGCACCCGGGGCACGGGAAAGCCCCCGTCCCCTGGGTGCGGGGGACGGGGGCCGGTGAAGCCGAGCTGGTGTGCTGGCTGGCCTTCGGGCTAGCGCGCGGCGCTGCCTTCGGTGTAGTCGGCGTCCTGCTGCTTCCACGCGAACAGCGCGCGCAGGTCACGGCCGACCTCCTCGATCGGGTGCTGGGCCGCCTTGGCGCGCAGCTCCTGGAACTCGGCGCCGCCGTTGTCCTGGTCGTCGATGAAGCGCTTGGCGAAGGCGCCGGACTGGATGTCGGCGAGCACCGCCTGCATGTTCTCCTTGACGTGCGCGTCGATGACGCGAGGACCCGAGACGTAGTCGCCGTACTCGGCGGTGTCCGACACCGACCAGCGCTGCTTGGCGATGCCGCCCTCCCACATGAGGTCGACGATGAGCTTGAGCTCGTGGAGGACCTCGAAGTACGCGATCTGCGGCTGGTAGCCGGCCTCGGTGAGGGTCTCGAAGCCGTACTGGATCAGCTGCGACACGCCACCGCAGAGGACGGCCTGCTCGCCGAACAGGTCGGTCTCGGTCTCTTCGGTGAACGTCGTCTTGATGACGCCGGCACGGGTGCCGCCGATGGCCTTGGCGTACGACTTCGCCAGGTCCCACGCCGAACCCGACGCGTCCTGCTCGACGGCGATGATGTCGGGGATGCCGCGACCGGCGACGTACTCGCGTCGCACCGTGTGGCCGGGGGCCTTCGGCGCGACGAGGATGACGTCCACACCCTCGGGCGCCTGGATGTAGCCGAAGCGGATGTTGAAGCCGTGGGCGAAGGCGAGGGTCTTGCCCGAGGTCAGCTTGTCCTTGATGGAGTCGTTGTAGATTCCGCGCTGGTGCTGGTCCGGCGCGAGGATCATGATGACGTCGGCCCACTCGGCGGCGTCGGCGACGCTCTTGACCTCGAAGCCCTCCTCCTCGGCCTTCGCGGTCGAGTTCGAGCCGTCCTTCAGCGCGATGACGACCTGCACGCCCGAGTCGCGCAGGTTCTGGGCGTGGGCGTGGCCCTGCGAGCCGTAGCCGACGATCGCGACCTTCTTGCCCTGGATGAGCGAAAGGTCGGCGTCGTCGTCGTAGAAGATCTCAGCCATCTTCGTGTTTCTCCTTGATTGGTTCGGTCTGTGGGCGGGCGACACGAGGCGGATCGCCCGCGGGGTGGGTCAGCCGCGCAGGACGCGCTCGGTGATGCTCTTGCCGCCGCGGCCGATCGCCAGCAGCCCCGACTGCGCGAGCTCCTTGATGCCGAAGGGCTCGATGGCGCGCAGGAAGGCCTCGACCTTGCCCTTGTCGCCGGTCACCTCGATGACGAGGGCGTCGGGGGCGTAGTCGACGACCGAGGCGCGGAACAGGTTCACCACCTCGAGCACGTTCGAACGACTGGCGTTGTCGGCGCGCACCTTCACGAGCATGTGCTCGCGCTGCACGGACGCCGAGGCGTCGAGCTCCACGATCTTGATGACGTTCACGAGCTTGTTCAGCTGCTTCGTCACCTGCTCGAGCGGCAGCTCGTCGACGTCGACGACGACCGTGATGCGGGACAGACCCGGCACCTCGGTCACGCCCACGGCGAGGGATTCGATGTTGAAGCCGCGCCGGGCGAACAGGCCCGCCACGCGGGTGAGCAGACCCGGCTTGTCCTCGACGAGGAGGCTCAGCACATGACTCGACACGGTCTCAGTCCTCCTGCTCGTCGAAAGCCGGCGCGTGATCCCGCGCGTACTGCACGTAGCTGTTGCTGACGCCCTGCGGCACCATGGGCCACACCATCGCATCGGCCGACACGACGAAGTCGATCACCACGGGGCGGTCGTTCGTCTCGAGCGCCGTCCGGATGGCGGCATCCACGTCCTCCTCCTTCTCGACGCGGATCGCGAGGCATCCGTAGGCCTCGGCGAGCTTGACGAAGTCGGGGATGCGGATGGTGTCGTGCCCGGTGTTGAGGTCGGTGTGCGAGTACCGCCCGTCATAGAACAGCGTCTGCCACTGACGGACCATCCCCAGGGAGGAGTTGTTGATGATCGCGACCTTGATCGGGATCTTGTTGATCGCGCACGTGGCGAGCTCCTGATTGGTCATCTGGAAGCATCCGTCGCCGTCGATCGCCCACACGTGGCGGTCGGGCTCGGCGACCTTGGCGCCCATCGCGGCGGGCACCGAGTAGCCCATCGTGCCGGCCCCGCCGGAGTTCAGCCACGCGTTGGGCCGCTCGTACTTGATGAACTGCGCCGCCCACATCTGGTGCTGGCCCACTCCCGAGGCGTAGACGCCCTCGGGGCCGGTCAGCTCGCCGATGCGGCTGATGACGTACTGCGGCGAGAGCAGGCCGTCGCTGGTGGGCGCGTAGCCGAGGGGGAACTCGTCCCGCAGCCCGTCGAGGTACGACCACCACTCCTCGATATCGGCCTTGGCGCCGTCGAGCGCGCCGCGGTACGCCACATCGAGGTCCACGAGCACGTCGCGGACATCCCCCACGATCGGCACGTCGGCGGTGCGGATCTTGGAGATCTCGGCCGGGTCGATGTCGACGTGCACGACCTGCGCGTTCGGGGCGAACAGCGCCGCCTTGCCGGTGACGCGGTCGTCGAAGCGGGCACCGAGCGCGACGATGAGGTCGGACTCCTGCAGCGCAAGGACGGCCGGGACGGTGCCGTGCATGCCCGGCATGCCCAGGTGCTGCGTGTGGGAGTCGGGGAACGCGCCGCGCGCCATGAGCGTCGTCACCACCGGCGCACCGGTCGTCTCGGCGAGGGTCAGCAGCTCGGCCGACGCGTGTGCGCGGATCACTCCGCCGCCCACGTACAGCACCGGCTTCTTGGCCTCGGCGAGCAGCTGCGCCGCGGCGAGGATCTGCTTGCCGTGCGCCTTGGTCACCGGACGATAGCCGGGCAGGTCGACCTTCGGCGGCCAGATGAACGGGGCTTCGGCCTGCTGCGCGTCCTTGGTGATGTCCACCAGGACGGGGCCCGGCCGCCCGGTCGAGGCCACCTCGAACGCCGCCTTGATGGCGCCCGGGATGTCTTCGGGCGTCTTCACCAGGAAGGAGTGCTTCGTGATCGGCATCGTGATGCCGACGATGTCGGCCTCCTGGAAGGCGTCGGTCCCCATGAGGTTCGAGAACACCTGGCCGGTGATGCAGACGATGGGCACGGAGTCCATGTACGCGTCGGCGATCGCCGTCACCAGGTTCGTCGCGCCCGGTCCCGAGGTCGCGATCGCGACGCCCGTCTTGCCGGATGCCGCGGCGTAGCCCTCGGCGGCATGCCCGGCGCCCTGCTCGTGGCGGACGAGGATGTGACGGATCTCGGACGTGTCCATGAGCGGGTCGTAGACCGGCAGGATCGCGCCGCCGGGAAGACCGAAGACGTCGGTCACCCCGAGCAGTTCGAGGGAGCGGACGACCGCCTGGGCGCCCGTGAGCACGGGCGCGGCAGCGGTGCGGGGAGCGGGCGGCCGGGGGACGGCCGTGGCGGATTCGGCGGGCATGGGATCGATCCTCTGTGACTCGGAGGGGCTGTGTCGGCAGCCGGTTCAGCCCGTGACGGCGCCCTGGGCTGCGGAGCGCACGAGACGGGAGTACTTGGCAAGGACGCCACGGGTATAGCGCGGGGGAAGGGGCTCCCAGCCGTCGCGGCGGGAACTCAGCTCTGCCTCGTCGACGAGTAGGTCGAGAGAGCGAGCCGCGATATCGACCCGTATCAGATCACCATCGCGCACGAAGGCGATGGGACCTGCGTCCACCGCTTCGGGTGCTATGTGGCCGATGCACAGTCCGGTTGTGCCGCCTGAGAATCGACCGTCCGTCAACAGTAGTACATCTTTTCCGAGGCCCGCGCCCTTGATGGCGGCGGTGATGGCGAGCATCTCCCGCATCCCCGGACCGCCCTTGGGGCCCTCGTACCGGATGACGACGACGTCGCCGGCCTGGATCCGACCGGCCTCGAGCGCGTCCATCGCGGCGCGCTCGCGCTCGAACACGCGCGCGGGTCCTTCGAACACCGCGGCGTCGAATCCGGCGGTCTTCACCACGGCGCCCTCGGGGGCGATCGACCCGTGGAGGATCGTGATGCCGCCGGTGGCGTGGATCGGGTCGTCGAAGCGGTGGATGACGTCGCCGTCGACCGGGTCGGGGTCCAGGTCGCGAAGATTCTCGGCGAGGGTCTTGCCGGTGACAGTGAGCGCGTCGCCGTGCAGCAGGCCTTCGTCGAGCATCGCCTTCATGATCACCGGGATACCGCCGTGCTTGTCGACGTCGTTCATCACGTACTTGCCGAACGGCTTCATGTCCGCCACGTGGGGAACCTTGTCGCCGATGCGGTTGAAGTCGTGCAGGTTCAGCTCGATCTCGGCCTCGCGCGCGATCGCCAGCAGGTGGAGGACCACGTTGGTGGAGCCGCCGAGCGCCATCGCCAGGGCGATGGCGTTCTCGAACGCCTCGGGCGTGAGGATGTCGCGCGTGGTGATGCCCAGGCGGAGCAGGTTGATGACCGCCTCGCCGGATCGGTGGGCGAAGTAGTCGCGTCGGCGGTCCGCCGACGGCGGCGCAGCCGACCCGGGAAGGCTCAGACCCAGCGCCTCGGCGACCGAGGCCATGGTGTTCGCGGTGTACATGCCGCCGCAGGCGCCCTCGCCCGGCGCGAACGCGCACTCGATGCGCTTGAGATCCTCCTCGCTCATGCGACCGGCGAGACACGCGCCGACGCCCTCGAACGAGTCGACGATCGTGATCTCCTTCGACGTGCCGTCGCTGAGCTTCACCCAGCCGGGGGCGATGGATCCGGCGTAGAGGAAGACGCTCGACAGGTCGAGGCGGGCCGATGCCATCAGCATCCCGGGGATGGACTTGTCGCAGCCCGCGAGGAGGACCGTGCCGTCGAGCCGTTCCGCCATGACGACCGTCTCGACCGAGTCGGCGATGACCTCCCGCGACACGAGCGAGAAGTGCATCCCCTCGTGCCCCATCGAGATCCCGTCCGAGACCGAGATCGTGCCGAATTGCAGCGGATACCCCCCGCCGGAATGGACGCCTTCCTTCGCACCCTGTGCCAGTCGGTCGAGGCTCAGGTTGCAGGGCGTGATCTCGTTCCAGCTGGACGCGATGCCGATCTGCGGCTTGTCCCAGTCGTCGTCGCCCATCCCTACGCCGCGGAGCATGCCCCGCGACGTGGTGGCCTCGATGCCGTCGGTGATGACGCGACTGCGCGGTTTGATGTCGATGGAGTTATCCGGCTGGGGCATTCTCGAAGTCTATTCCCGTCGGTGGCCCCGCTCATCCGCGAGCGTCATCAACAGATCGGCGAAGGCGGGGATGTCGGCGACGCGCACCGCGGCAGCCGTTTCCCGATCGCCGACGTGCACTCCGAGATCTCCGGGTCCGAGGCTGCGCAGCGCGTCCTCGTCCGTCACGTCGTCGCCGGCGAAGAGGACGGCGTCGGCCGCGGTGAGCTCTCGCAGCTCGGCGACGGCGGTGTCCTTGCCTTCGTGGCGGAAGGCGTACTCCACGATGTTGTGGCCGGTGCGGCGGCGCCAGTGGGGAGCCTCGGCGGTGACGATGCGATCGGCCGCCGCGTTGGCGGCGGCCGCGGTCGCGGCGTCCGCGGTGCGGGTGTGCACGCCGAAGCCGAAGGTCTTGGGCTCGATCCACACCCCCGACATGCCGGAGGTCGCCTCCTCCGCCCGTGCGCGCAGGCGATCTCGCAGGGCCAGATGCTCGGCGTCGTCGGCCACCTCGACGGGACCGCTGCCGGGCACCCACACCTCGGCGCCGTGGGATCCGGCGAGATAGACGGCGGAGTCGTCGTGGTGCTCGGCGATCTCGCGCAGGTCGTGCAGGCTCCGGCCCGACACGAGCGCGACCACGGTGCCGGGGGCCTTGGTGAGAGCCTCGACCGCGGCGCGTGCGGCGGGCAGCATCCGCGCCTGCATCGGCTCGTCCTCGAGTGGTGACAGGGTGCCGTCGAAATCGAGGGCGACGAGCAGACGCGGAGCCCGCGCGACCGCGGTGAGCGCGGCCGCCGTCTCGGGGCTCACGCTGACACCTGCGCACGCTTGGAACGCCGGGCGACCTCAAGCGCGTCGAGGAAGGACTGCGACCACTTGGCGACGTCGTTCTCGAGCACCTTGCGGCGCAGCGCCCGCATGCGGCGTCCCTGCTCGGCGGTGGGCATCTCGATCGCGCGCACGATGGCGTCCTTCATGCCCCCGATGTCGTGGGGGTTGATGCGCACCGCACTCGCCAGCTCGTCGGCCGCGCCGGCGAACTCGCTGAGCACGAGCACCCCGCGGTTGTCGCTGCGCGCCGCCACGTACTCCTTAGCGACGAG
This sequence comes from Microbacterium sp. ARD31, assembly GCF_031844425.1. Classification (NCBI taxonomy): domain Bacteria; kingdom Bacillati; phylum Actinomycetota; class Actinomycetes; order Micrococcales; family Microbacteriaceae; genus Microbacterium; species Microbacterium sp. ARD31. The sequence goes on along the minus strand of NZ_JAUZVE010000037.1, from coordinate 25,484 downwards.
GTTCATGCCGTCGCGGAGGGCCGTGACGAGCATGACGTCCGCGGCGAGATAGAGCGCCACCATCTCTTCGCGCGGATAGGACTGGTGCAGGTAGCGGATGGCGGTGTGATCCATCGTGTCGAACTCGCCGTTGATGCGGCCGACCAACAGCTCGATCTCGTCCCGGAGCGTCACGTACGACTCGACGCGCTCACGACTGGGGCTGGCCACCTGGACGAGGGTCACGTCGCCGACGTTGATGCGGCCGTCCTCGAGCAGTTCGCCGAACGCCTTGATCCGGTGACGGATGCCCTTGGTGTAGTCCAGGCGGTCCACCCCGAGCAGGATCTTCTTCGGGTTGCCCAGGCTCTCGCGGATCTCGGCGGCGCGGGCTTGGATGTCGGGGCGCCGCGCGAGCTCCACATAGCTCTCGGCATCGATCGAGATGGGGAAGGCCTTCGCCAGGGCCGACCGGCTCGTGCCGTCGGCCTGCGGCACCGTGATGCCGGTGGCCTTGGTGTTGTAGTGGTGGACCCGTCGCACCGCGCGGGCGAAGTTGCCGGCATCCGCGACACGCTGGAAACCGATGACGTCGGCACCGAGCAGCCCGTCGAGCACCTGACGACGCCACGGAAGCTGCGAGTACAGACCGTATGCAGGGAAGGGAATGTGATGGAAGTACCCGATGGTGAGGTCGGGGCGCAGGTCGCGCAGCATCTGCGGCACCAGCTGCAGCTGGTAGTCCTGCACCCACACCGTTCCGCCGTCGGCGGCGGCGTCGGCTGCGGCTTCGGCGAAGCGCCGGTTGACCTGCACATAGCTCTCCCACCACACGCGGCGGTAGCGGGGGGCGGCGATCACGTCGTGGTACAGGGGCCAGATGGTGTCGTTGGAGAAGCCCTCGTAGTAGTTCTCGACCTCCTCCGCGCTGAGCCGGATGGGGACGAGGTACGTGCCCTCGAACTCGAAGGGCTCGACGTCGAGGTCGGCGCGCCCCGCCCAGCCGACCCACGCGCCCTCGGTGTCGCGCATCACCGGCTCGAGCGCGGTCACGAGTCCGCCGGGCGATCGTCGCCAGCCGTCCTCTCCTGATGCGTGCGTCACGTGGTCGACGGGCAGTCGATTGGCGACGACGACGAAATCTGCCTGGGTCACGAGGCCTCCCGGTTCCGTGGTCTTTGTCAGGCTAACAGCGGCGCTGTCAAGGCCTCGGCGGTTGACAACCGCGTGCGGGTAGCGTTGTCGGCATGCGCACCTACCTCTTCCGCACCGGTCTGTTCAGCGCGATCACGAGCGGGGCCACACTCGTCCGGGGCCTGAAAACGGGCGAGTTCACCTGGCGCACGGCTCTGGCGTGGCTGAGCTGGGGCATCACCCTCGCCCTCGCGATCGGCGCGATCATCGACGCCCGCCGCGCCGCCCGCGGTGAGGCGATGCCCGGCGACTCGGCCGCTCACGGCCGCGAGGCCGAGCTGGCCAAGAAGCGCATCAAGCGCAAGCACTGAGGCCCGCCGGCGACGCGACCTCAGCCGGGCACGGCCGCGGGGTCGACGGCGAGGATGCGATCATCGCCGTCCCCGGGGTCTCCGCGGCCGTCGGTGTTTCCGGTGAGGATCCACAGCGCGCCGTCGGGCGCGCGCGTGACCGCCCGGAGCCGCCCGAACTCGCCCTCGAAGTAGTCGGTCGCCTCATCCGGCTGTGCCGTGGGGACGGCGCGCAGGACGCGGCCGCGCAGGTTCGCGAGGTAGAGGGTGTCGCCGATGATCGCGATCCCCGACGGGCTGGCGCGGTCGGTCGGCCACTCCTGCACCGGGTCGACGAAGCGGTCCCCTCCCCCGGAGCCCTCTACCTCGGGCCATCCGTAGTTGCCGCCGGCGACGATCACGTTCAGCTCGTCGAGCCGGTTCTGCCCGAACTCGCTGGCGAACATCTCGCCCTCGTCCGTCCAGGCGATCCCCTGCACATTCCGATGTCCGAGGCTGTAGACCGGCGAACCGTCGAACGGGTTGTCCTCGGGAACGCCCCCGTCGGCGGTCACCCGCAGAATCTTGCCGGCCAGCGAGGTGGGATCCTGTGCTGCGGTGGGGTCGCCGGCGTCACCGGTCGTGACGTAGAGCATGCCGTCGGGGCCGAAGGCGATGCGGCCGCCGTTGTGGGTGGATGATCGCGGGATGCCGTCGATCACGGTGTCCGGATCGCCGAGGGAGAGCTCGCCCGCCTCGCCGAGGAGCGCGAACCGCTGGACGCGGTTCCCGTCGTCGGCGGTCGAGTAGACGAAAAGCGCGCCGTCGCCGGGTGCTGTCGCGATCCCCAGCAGCCCACCCTCTCCCCCGTGGCGGACCCCGGCGACGGCGCCCAGCTCGCGGATCTCGCCGTCGGCAGTGATCTCGAGGATGCGCGCGGAGTCCCGCTCCGACACGAGCGCGGATCCGCCGGCGAAGGCGATCGACCACGGGGCCGCAAGACCGGTCACGACATCCGTCGGCGTCGGCGGCAGCGGCGGGGAGGCGCTCCCCTCCTCGGCTGCCGGAGGGGTCACCGCGGAAGGCGTCGAGACGACGGGGCCGCCCGGCGTGCAGCCGGTCGAGACCGCACCCGCGCACGCCGTCAGGAGGACCGCTGCGATCATCGACCGCCGCGGTCGGCGCCTCCTGTTCCGCATGCTTCGGGACCCGTCAGCGCGTCAGGATGAGCGCATCTCCCTGGCCTCCGCCGCCGCACAGGGCCACCGCCGCCGTGCCGCCCCCGCGACGCACCAGCTCGTGTACCGCGTGCACCACCAGCCGGTTGCCCGAAGCGCCGATCGGATGCCCGATCGCGATGCCACCGCCGTGGGGATTGACCACGTCGTCCGCCAACCCGAGCTCCATCTGGGATCGGGCCACCACGGCGCCGAAGGCCTCGTTGATCTCGACGAGGTCCAGGGCGCCAGGAGTGATTCCCTGCCGCGCGCAGGCCTTCTCGATCGCCCGTGCGGGCTGCGCGTGGAGCGAGTTGTCGGGTCCTGCTACCTGACCGGCGGCGCCCACCACGGCCAGCACCTGCCAGCCCTTCTCGTCCGCGTGGGAGCGCGTGGTGAGGACCACCGCCGAGGCGCCGTCCGAGATCTGCGACGAGTTGCCGGCCGTGATGGAGCCGTCCTTCGCGAACGCGGGCCGGAGACCGGCCAGGGATTCGACGGTGGTGTCGGGGCGGACGCCCTCGTCCTTCGAGACGATGGACGGATCGCCCTTGCGCTGCGGAATCGTCACCGCGACGATCTCGGCGTCGAAGAGCCCTGCTTCCCGCGCCGCGGCGGCGCGCTGGTGCGAACGGGCGGCGACGGCATCCTGCATCTCGCGGGTGATCTGCAGGCGGCCGTTGTGGCGCTCGGTCGATGCGCCCATGCTCTCGGCGTCGTAGGCGTCCGTGAGTCCGTCGTAGGCCATGTGGTCGAGCACCTCGACCGACCCATAGGTCCAGCCGTCACGAGAGCCCATGAGCAGATGCGGGGCGCGTGTCATGGACTCCATGCCCGCCGCCACCACCACCGTCGCGTCGCCGAGGCGAAGCATCCGTGCCCCGTCGATGATCGCGGTGAGCCCCGAGAGGCACACCTTGTTCACCGAGGATGCGTGGACGTTCCAGCCGATCCCCGCTCCGATGGCGGCCTGCCGCGCCGGGTTCTGACCTGCACCGGCGGCGAGCACCTGGCCCACCAGTACGGCGTCGACGGCGTCGGCCGGGATGCCCCCGCGCTCGAGCGCGCCGGCGATCGCGGCGCTTCCGAGCTGCACGGCGGTGAGTGCGGCGAGCTGGCCCTTCAGTCGCCCCTGCGGCGTGCGCGCGGCGGCGACGATGACGACATCGTCGTGGTTCATGACACCACCCTAAGCTCGTCGGCGACGCGCAGCTCCGGCTCGGTCGCGTCGATCACCTCGTCCACCGTGACCCCCTCGGCGACCTCGACGAGCACGAGTCCCGACGCGGTGACGTCGATCACCGCGAGATCGGTGATGATGCGGTCGACGACACCGCGGCCGGTGAGCGGCAGCGAGCACGCGTTCACGATCTTGGGCGAGCCGTCCTTGGCGACGTGCTCCATCAGGACGATCACCTTGGCGGCGCCGTGGACGAGGTCCATCGCCCCGCCCGGTCCCTTCACCATCTTCCCGGGGATCATCCAGTTGGCCAGGTCGCCGCCTGCCGAGACCTGCATGGCGCCGAGGATCGCCGCGTCGATCTTGCCGCCGCGGATCATGCCGAAGCTGGTCGCCGAGTCGAAGAACGATGCCCCGCGAAGGGTCGTGACTGTCTCTTTGCCGGCGTTGATGAGGTCGGGGTCGACGGCGTCCTCGGTGGGATAGGGGCCCACCCCGAGGATGCCGTTCTCCGACTGGAGGACCACGGTCACGCCGTCGGGGACGTGATTGGGCACGAGGGTCGGCAGACCGATCCCGAGATTGACGTAGGCGCCGTCGGCGAGCTCGCGGGCGGCGCGCGCCGCCATCTGCGTGCGGGTGAGGGCCATGTCAGGCTCCTTCCGGGGTGGTCGGGGTCGAGACCGTACGACGTTCGACGCGCTTCTCGATGTCGGTTCCCACCTCGACGATGCGGTGCACGTAGATGCCCGGAAGGTGGATGCTGTCGGGGTCGAGTTCGCCGGGTTCGACCAGCTCCTCGACCTGGGCGATGCAGACCCGCCCGGCCATCGCCGCGAGGGGGTTGAAGTTTCGGGCGGCCTTGTTGAAGACCAGGTTGCCGTGCCGATCGCCGCGGAGGGCATGGACCAGGGCGAAGTCGGTGACGATGGCCTCTTCGAGCACGTAATCGCGCTCCCCCGCGCCGAGGTCGAAGGTGCGCACGTCCTTCGGCGGCGAGGCGACCGCGATCGAGCCGTCCGGGGCGTACCTGCGCGGGAGGCCGCCCTCGGCGACCTGTGTGCCCACGCCGGTCTGCGTGAAGAAGGCGGCGATCCCCGACCCGCCAGCCCGCAGCTTCTCGGCGAGCGTGCCCTGCGGTGTGAGTTCCAGTTCGAGCTCGCCCGAGAGGAACTGCCGTTCGAACTCCTTGTTCTCGCCCACGTACGACGACGTCATCTTGCGGATGCGCTGGGCGCGCAGCAGCACGCCCAGGCCCCAGTCGTCGACACCGCAGTTGTTGCTGACGACGCTCAGGCCGCTCGTGCCCTGAGCCAGCAGAGCTTCGATGAGCGCGATGGGATTGCCCGAGAGGCCGAAGCCGCCCACGGCCAGGCTCGCGCCGTCGGGGATGTCGGCGACGGCTTCAGCCGCCGAGGCCCAGGTCTTGTCGATCACGTGTGCTCCTTCGCTGGCGCCCGCCGAGGACCCGCTCGGCGGGCCGCGCTCCGGTGTGTCCCGGCGCTCACGCCATTCTCACCGCGGGTGACCCGGACCGCACGCGATCGCTTGCCATGTGGCGAAACGCCGGACTAGTGTCCACATCGTGGACAGTCGCCCCGCCTCACCGGTACCCGGAACCCAGTCGGTCGCGCGCGCGGCCCGGCTGCTCCGGCTGGTGACCGCCGCGGGCGGCGAGGGCGTCGGCGTCGCCGATCTGGCCACACGTGCGGAGCTCACCCGCCCCACCACCCATCGCCTCCTCGCCGCGCTGCGGGCCGAGGGGCTTGTCGACCAGGACGACGCGACCGGGCGGTGGATGCCCGGGCCGGAGCTCTACCTGATGGGCACCGTCGCGGCATCCCGCTACGACGTGACCGACGTCGCGCGCGACATCGTCCGCTCGCTCGCCGTTCGCACGGAGGAGAGCGCGTTCCTCTCGGTGCGCCGCGGCGACGAGACGGTGTGCCTGCTGCGCGAAGAGGGAAGCTTCCCCATCCGATCCTTCGTGCTCTCCGAGGGGGTGCGGTTCCCGCTCGGAGTGGCGTCGGCGGGCCTGGCGATCCTCTCCTTCCTTCCGCCTCACGATGTGGACAGCTACTTCGCTCGGCACCCCGAGCTGGAGGAGAGGTGGGGTCGCGCGCACGGCGAGCAGCGGCTCCGTGCGCGACTGCGCGAGACCCACGCGCGCGGCTACGCCGTCAATCCCGGACTCATCGTCGAGGGCAGCTGGGGCATGGCCGCCGCCGTCTTCACCCGCGAGGGGCACCCGCAGTGGGCGCTGAGTCTCACCGGGGTGGAGTTCCGCTTCGGTCCCGAGCGGGTGACCGAGCTCGGCCGCACCCTGCTGGCCCACGCGCACCAGCTCACGACGCGCATCGCCGGTGGGCGTTGAGCACCGCGCCGACGGGTCAGACCACCGGCGCGGCGAGCTCCTCGAGCACGACCCGTGCCACCACGTCGGCCCCGGCAGGCGACATCACGATCGTGTAGTGGTTGAACCCATCCACGCGCTCGTGCCGGACACCCGGATAGACGGCCAGCATGCGAGAGAGATGCTGAGGCGCGTACAGACCGGGTGGCTCGTCTCGAAGCCCTCGCGGCACCGTGATCAGGCGGGTCGGATGCCGCATCCCCGCCAGCGCGTGGGGAAGCGCCTCTCCGGTGTTCATGTCGAGGGTGTCTTCGGCGGTCGTGCGGTAGCTCGTCGCCGGACGCAGGGCGCCGTCGCCGGCGTCGACGAGGTCGTACGCGAGGTAGCGCTCCAGCTCATCCGACCAGGCCTCGGTGAACGCGGGGTGCGCGCGCCAGAAGGCGAGGTACTGCGCCACGTCGGCGAAGCGCATCGAGAGGCGCTCGGCGGTGGGCCCGAGGATGCCCGCGACGAGGGCGTCGGCGTCGAGCCCGACCGGCACGTCCAGCGGCAGGCCGCCGTCGACGAGCACCAGCCGCGCGACGCGCTCGGGATGCCGGTCCGCCAGGACGAGCGATGCGAACGCGCCCATGGAATGGCCCACCACGAGCGTGCGCGGGATGCCCGCGGTATCGAGGACGGCGGCGAGGTCGTCGGCATGAGCGGCCATGCCCGCCGGGCCCGCCAGTTCGTTGCTGCGCCCGCGTCCGCGAAGATCCGGCGCGACGACTCTGACGCCGGGGAGGCGGTCGACGACGAACGGCCATGCCAGGTGCGACGCCGTCACCCCGTGCACGAACAGCACGGCGGGCGCGCCCGGTGCGGGGTCGAGGGGATCCCACACCCCGGCGCACATCGTTCCTCCCGGGACGGCGACGTCGATCGTGCGGTAGCGATGGCCGGCGGCGGCGGTCGTCATCGCGCCGTCCACCCCCCGTCCATCGTGTACGAGGCGCCCGTGACCATGCCCGCAGCCTCCGAGGCGAGCCACCCGGCGAGAGAGGCGACCTCCTCGGGTTCGACGAGTCGCTTCACGGCCGTCTCCGCGAGCATGATCCTCTCGACCACCTCCCCCTCGGGGATCCCGTGGATGCGCGCCTGATCGGCGATCTGGTTCTCGACGAGCGGCGTGCGCACGTACGCCGGGTTGATGCAGTTGCTCGTCACGCCGTGCGCACCCCCCTCGAGCGCCGTCACCTTCGATAGCCCCTCGAGCCCGTGCTTGGCCGACACGTACGCCGACTTGAACGGCGAGGCGCGCAGTCCGTGCGCGCTCGAGATGTTGATGATCCTCCCCCACCCGCGCTCGTACATCTTGGGCAGTGCCGCGCGCACGAGCAGGAACGGAGACTCGAGCATGAGCCGCAGCAGCAGCCGGAACGTGTCGGGGTCGAACTCCTCGATCGGACTGACCCGCTGGATCCCGGCGTTGTTGATGAGGATGTCGATGTCGAGCACCAGGTCATCCAGCGCCCGGGTGTCGGACAGGTCCGTCACCCATGCCTCGCCCCCCACCTCGTCGGCGGCGGAACGGGCGGCATCCTCCTGCATGTCGGCGATGATGACGTGCGCACCGCGTCGGGCGAACTCCCGGGCACAGGCGAGGCCGATCCCGCCGGCGCCGCCGGTGACGAGCGCGCGGCGACCGGCGAGGTCGGGAGGAACGTCTGTCATCGCCGCAATCTATGAACCGGCGGCCATCCCGTCAAGCGCCCACCACATGACCGCCGAGAGGGCAACCCCCCGCGCGACCGCGCGGCGTGGGTTAGCGTCCCCGGTATGAAGAGCACAGACATCGCCTGGAACGAGCAGGCTCGCGCCAAGATCCTCGACGACGCCGACCGCGTGCTGCGCGAAGCAGTGGTCGATATCGCCCGCACGTCGCCGGACATCAGCTCCGACAACGCCTACAAAGAACTCAACGCACGTCTGAAGGACCAGTTCATCGACTGGGAGCCGGGGCCGGATCTGCGGACCTACGCCGACGCCATCGCGGCCAGCGAGATCGAATTCGAGTGATGGTGCACCCCCTGGGACTTGAACCCAGAACCCACTGATTAAGAGTCAGTTGCTCTGCCGATTGAGCTAGAGGTGCGAGATTCGCAACGGGGCGAACCGAGGGTCAACATTACCATCACGATTGCGACACCGGAAATCGAGGCCATGCCGCGCCGGTTATCCTTGATGCCGTGACCTCTCCCTCCCCCGCAACGGCCTTCGACGCGCCGTTCGACGGGGATCTCGAGGCCGATCTCGCCCTGGCTCTCCGGCTCGCCGACGCCGCCGACGCGGCATCCATGGCTTGCTTCGACGCGGCCGACCTCGACGTGCAGACGAAGGCGGACGACACCTTCGTGACCGAGGCCGATCTCGCCACGGAGCGCGCGATCCGGTCGTTGATCGCCGACGAGCGACCGGACGACGGGGTCTTCGGCGAGGAGTTCGGAGCCTCGGGCGATACCGCACGGCAATGGATCATCGACCCGATCGACGGGACCTCGAACTACCTCAAGGGCATTCCGATGTGGGCGACGCTCATCGCCCTCTCGATCGACGGCGTCCCCCGGGTGGGGGTCGTCAGCCAGCCGGCCATCGGACGACGCTGGTGGGCAGCCACCGGGCTCGGCGCATGGACGAACACGTCGGATGCCGCTGCGCGACGTCTCGCCGTGTCGGCCGTGGACGACGTCGCTCGGGCGAGCGTCAGCTTCCAGAGCATCGCGCAATGGGATGAGGCCGGCCGCACCGACGCCCTGCTGCGTCTGTCGCGTGCGGTGTGGCGCGACCGCGGATACGGCGACGCGTGGCCCTACATGCTGCTCGCGGAGGGCCGGCTCGAACTCGTCGCCGAGTTCGACGTGAAGGAGTACGACATCGCCGCGCACGTCCCGATCGTGCGAGAGGCAGGCGGCCGGTTCACGTCGTTCGACGGCGACGACAGCCTGTCGGCTCGCTCCTCCCTCGCCACCAACGGGCTGCTGCACGACCAATTCCACGACCTCCTCCATGCCACCGACTGACCCCGCTCGGAGCCTCTCGATGACTCATCCCCACCGCCGTCTCGGTGCCGTCCTCGCGCTCACCGCCGCGGCTCTGCTCTTCGCCGCCTGCGCTTCGCCGCAGGACCCGGCCACCGCCGGCGAAGAGACGGCGACGCCGGTGCCCGTGGACACCCCCGCGGCCACGCCGTCGGGCGATCCCGACGTCGAGCCGGGTGCCGACCCCACGTGCGAGACTCTCATCCCCGCCGACATGGTCGCGGAGTTCAAGGAGATCGGATGGACCGCCCAGGCCCAGCCGTTCTGGGTGGGCGAGGTGCAGCTCACCGAAGGTCTCATGTGCGTGTGGGCAGACTTCGACGGGCCTGCCGGAGACCACCTGCAGATCTTCGGCTGGTCCGAGATCTCCGATGACGATGCGGCGGCGGCCCAAGAGCAGCTCGAGGCACAGGGCTGGATCCGCGAAGAGGCCGAGGACGGCGTCTACGTCACCGAGAACCCCGACACCACGATCGCCACCGATGACGAAGGCTACGGGCTGACCTACCTGTTCACGGATGGCACGGTCACCCACGCCGACACGAAGCAGGGTCTCGTCCTCATCGAGTGGCCGCGCAGCTGACCCTGCCCCGCACGCCTTGCCACATCGTGCGCGCTCCGCGCAACCCCCACGCGCGGTCGGCATCGGCCGGGTTCACTGAGATCTCGCTGACGCGGGCGCACCGAGCGCCCGCCACCGGAGGTCACGATGAGCCGAGACACGCGCAACCCCGCGAAGGGCGATGCCGACCACGCCCCCGCCGCGGAGCACCCCGACAAGCCGGACTCCCCCCGGCAGATCGAAGGTCGCTCCTGGAAGTACGTGGTCCGCAAGACCCTGCGTGAGTTCTCGGATGATCAGTGCACCGACATCGCCGCGGCCCTGACCTACTACGGCGTGCTGTCGTTCTTCCCCGGTCTCATCGCCGTGTTCTCGCTCCTCGGCGTTCTCGGACAGGGCGACGACGCGGCGGACACGCTCCTGGGCATCGTGCAGTCGGTGGCGCCGGGAGACACGGCAGATGCCCTTCGCGGGCCCATCGAGCAGGTCGCGGGCTCGCCCGCCGCCGGTTTCGCACTCATCACCGGAATCGTGCTCGCGATCTGGTCGGCGTCGGGCTATGTCGGCGCCTTCAGTCGCGCGATGAACCGGATCTACGAGATCGACGAAGGCCGGCCGTTCTGGAAGCTCAAGCCGCTGCAGCTGGGGGTCACGGTCATCACCGTCATCCTCGTCACCCTGGCGATGGTGATCCTCGTGGTGAGCGGACCGGTCGCAGACGCGGTCGGCGCCGCGCTCGGCCTCGGCTCGGCGGTGACGGCGGTGTGGAGCATCGTCAAGTGGCCGGTGCTGGCGGTGATCGTCGTCGTCGCACTCGCGATCCTCTACTACGCGACGCCGAACGCCCGCCAGCCGAAGTTCCGCTGGATCACGCTGGGCGCGCTGCTGGCGATCCTCGTGCTGGCCATCGCCACCGCACTCTTCGCCGTCTACATCGTCAACTTCTCGAACTACGACCGCACCTACGGGTCGCTCGCCGGCGTCATCGTCTTCCTGCTGTGGCTGTGGATCGCGAACATCGCCCTCCTCTTCGGCGCGGAGTTCGACGCCGAGCTCGAGCGCGGCCGACAGCTCCAGGCGGGCATCGCCGCGGAGCGGGACATCCAGCTCCCTCCCCGTGACACGCGTCGCAGCGACAAGGCTGCGGAGAAGGAGCGAGCCGACATCATCGAGGGGCGGCGCATCCGCCAGCAGCACGCATCGAGGTCGGACGACTGATCGGCCCCGCACGGGTCCCGCCGCATCCGCGCGGTACACCGATATGCCGATGCGGGCAACCCGCTTCGGCGACGGGCGCGGCCACCGTAGCCTCGACCGCATCATCCGATGGCCGACCCACTCAGAGGAGCACTCATGAACAGCTCACCCGTCCCGTCGCTCACCCCTGACGAAGAAGGCAACCCCGCGAGCGACCTTAAGACCGACGTCATCAAGGACGTCGAGCGGGAGCACACCATCACCGGCGATGTCGTCGGACCCAGGAGCGACGAGATCCCCGACGAGAAGTCCGACCGGGCGTGACCGCCCGCATCGCCCTCGACGGTGAATACGCCGTCAGAATCAGAGGGTGAGCCTTCCGCGACTGACCCGCCCGCCGCGCTTCGCAGAGTTTGCGGCGGCGGGGGCCGGGGATCGTCCGCTGAACAGCCGGCAGCGCCGCGCTCGATTCCGTGAGATCTTCGCCATCGCGCGCCGACACGGCCTGTTGCCGTTCGGCCGATTGGACTTCAGCCGCGACCCCGCGACGAGCCCGCTGCGCAGCCGACAGGCGAAGGGCCTGCGCTCGGCGCTCGAGACCGCGGGCGGCGGATTCATCAAGGCGGGTCAGCTCCTCTCCACGCGTGACGACCTGCTGCCGCCCGAGTGGGTCGCCGAGCTCTCGCTTCTGCAGAAGAGCGTGGCACCGGCGGACCCGGACGAGGTCGCCGCCCTCTTGGCTGTCGAGTGGGGTCCGCGTCGCGAGCTGCTGAGCGCCTTCGACGACCAACCGGCCGCAGCAGCATCCATCGCCCAGGTGCACCGCGGGCGACTCGCGGACGGGCGCGACGTGGCGGTCAAGATCCAGCAACCGGGGATCGTTCCGCTGCTGGAGTGCGACATCGACATCATGCTGCGCATCGCCAGGTGGCTCACGCTCGGCTCGGCACAGGCCCGGCAGGTGGGGATCGAAGGCGTCGCACGTCAGTACGCCGACGATCTGAGGCGGCAGGCCGACTTCGCGAGTGAGGCCGCCAACCTCGCCGCGCTCTCGGCTTCAGCACGACGAGCCGCCGACGAAGTGCTGATCCCTGACCTCGTTCCCGAACTCAGCACCGCGCGTGTGCTCGTGATGGAGTACGTCGAAGGCCCGACGCTCGCCGACCTGGGCGACGACCTCGACGCCCCCGTCGACGATGCGCTTCGGACGGTGCTGTCGTCCTTCCTCCGTCAGATGGTGATCGACGGCGCGTTCCACGCTGATCTGCACCCCGGCAACATCATCCTGACCGGCGACGGCCGGCCGGCGCTGATCGACTTCGGATCGGTCGGTCGGATCGACAGCGAGCTGCGCGACACCGTGCAGGAACTCGCGATCGGATTCCTCACCGGCGACACCCGTCGGCTCGGCGACGCCGCACTGCGGATCATGCCGATCGACGACCCCGATCAGCAGCGGGCGTTCCGCCGCGACCTGGCGCGGTTCGTCACGCACGAACTGGGTGACGGCTCGCAGGTGACGCTTCAGACCGTCGACCGTGCCTCCGACCTCTTCCTCGCGTACGGCTCCCCGTTGCCGCCTGATCTGCTCGCCGCCGCCCGCGCCTTCGCCATCCTCGAAGGAACCGTGCGCACGAGCGCGCGGCAGTTCGACATCCTCGCGGAATCGCGATCGCTGGCCAACGGGCTGATCATGACCCAGCTCGCGCCGGCGTCCATCGGCCGGATGCTGGGCAACACCGCACTCGGAATGGTGCCGACGCTGCGACGGTTGCCCAATCTGGTCGATCAGATCGTCGGCGACCTGGCGGCGGGCGACCTGAGCGTAAATGTGCGGCTGCTGGCCGATCCGCGCGACCGCCGGATGCTGACGAGCTTGGTGCGTCGAGCCACGACGTCGGCCATCGGGGGGGTGCTCGCCGCGGCATCCCTCGTCCTTCTCGCGCTGCCGCCCATGGACGGCGCGCTCCTGCCCATGCCGGTCGCCGCCGCCGGTCTCGGCGCCGGGGCCGCGGGACTTCTCGGGTGGACCGCGGTGGACGCCGTGCGCGCCCGACGCCGCCGCTGAGCGGGCTCGGGCGCTCGCGCTCGGCGCGGCGAGCGGACTGCTGGTGCTGCTGTTCGGCTGACCCGGCGCCCGCGGTGGCCATTGACGCAAGCCGATCGCCTTGCGATGCTGGCGCCACACGCTCGGTGCTGGGGAGACGAGGTCGGCGATGACACTTTCTGCGCGCGCGTCCCGAGCCGAGGCGGCGATCGAGTCGGTGACGTCGTTCTTCGCCCGGATGCAGGCGCTCACCGATGTTCCGGATGCCGTCGATCTCACGTTCGGGAATCCGCACGAGATGCCGCTGCCCGGCCTCGCCGCGGCGATGAGCGCACAGCTCACTCCCCGTTCGGTCGACTGGTTCGCGTATACGGGCAGCCGGCGCGACGCGCAGGAGACGATCGCCCAGGGCCTGCAGAGCGAGCTCGGTCTGCCGTTCGAGCCCGACGACATCGCCATGACCCAGGGGGCGTTCGGGGCGATCTCGCTCGCCCTGGCCCTGCTCACCGACCCCGGCGATGAGGTGGTCGTACCGGTGCCCGGCTGGTTCTGCTACGAGCCGATGCTGCAGGTGCGCGACCTCACCCCGGTGCGGGCCGCGCTGACTCCGGACTCGTTCGATCTGGACATCGACGCCATCGCCCGGGCCATCACCGACCGGACCCGCGTCGTCGTCGTCAACTCGCCCGCGAATCCCACCGGGCGCGTGTATCCGAAATCCGCATGGGACGCCCTGGCCGACGTGCTCGAGTCGGCCTCCGCCGCGCATGGTCGACGCATCTGGCTGCTGTCGGATGAGCCCTACCGCCGCATCCGCTTCGACGGCATCGGCTTCACCAGCCCGGCGGGATCGTATCCCTGGACGCTCATCGACTACAGCTACGGCAAGGTGCTGCTCGCGCCGGGCCAGCGGCTGGGTTATCTCGCCCTCTCGCCTCTCCTCCCCGCCGACGACAAGGCATCCCTCAGGGCTGCGCTGGTGCCCTTGGGGCTTGCCATCGGCTGGGGCTTCCCCGACGCGATCATGCAGTACGCCGTCCCCGACCTCGAATCGCTCTCGCTCGACATGGAGGAGCTCACCCGCAAGCGCGACCGGGCGTACGGAGCTCTGGCCGATGCCGGCTTCACCATCACACGGCCCGAGGGCACGTTCTATCTGTGGGGCCGGGCCCCCGGTGACGACGCGCGGGCCTTCTGCGATGCGGTCGCTGCCCGCGGCGTCCACATCATGCCCGGAACGCTTTTCGACACCCCGGAGTGCTTCCGGATCTCGCTCACCGCGACCATGCCCATGCTCGATCGCGCGATCCCGGTCCTGATCGACGTCGCTGCAGAGCACGCGGCAGCGGGCTGACGCGCCTCCAGGCACGAGAGGCTCTAGCACAGGCATCCCGTCGGCGCCTCCCCCTGTCGTGCGCCGGCGAGCGCTGTGACAGTGGATGGATGCGCAATCCTCTCCGCACGGTTCTGAACGACGACTCCCTCAGTGTTCTCACTCGGGGGTACGACTTCGGCGCGCACATCTGGCGCCGCACCCAGGCGGGGGCCCGAGCCGTGCCCATGCGGCTCCTCGGCAAAGAGGCCCTGCTGGTTCGCGGTGTGGACGGCGTCGACGTCTTCTACGACAGCGAGCGGATAGCCCGCCACGGTGCGATGCCGGCACTCGTGCAGGAGACGCTCTTCGGGCACGGCTCGGTGCACAGCCTCGACGGTGACGAGCATCGCCATCGCAAGAGCGCCTTCATCGACGTCGCGTACGAGGACGCACAGGTGGCACGACTGACGCCCCTCTTCGAGCGGGAGTGGCAGGTCGAACTCGACGCATGGGTCGAGGGCGGCGAGCGAACCGCCTACGACGCCGCGGTCGGTGCGTTCGGACGTGCGAGCATGCAGTGGGCCGGCCTTCCGGGTACGCCGGACGCGCAGACGCGCTGGGCGGCACGACTCGCGCAGATCGTCGACGGCTTCGGCGCGCCCTACTCCCCCGCGTACCTGCTCGCCCAGCTGAACCGGCGCTGGTCGGATAACCACGCGCAGAAGCTGATCGAGGCCGCGAGGTCCGGGATGCTGCGTGCTGAAGCAGGAACGGCGCTGCACACCTGGTCGCATCACCGGGATCGCGAGGGTCAGCTGCTGCCGGCGCGTCTCGCCGGCATCGAGCTGCAGAACAGCATCCGACCGATGATCGCGGTCGCGCGCTTCGTCGCGTTCGCCGCCAAGGAGCTGCACGACCGGCCGGAGTGGCGTGAACGGATCGCGGCGGAGTCCGCGGAGCGCGGGCTGCTCGCTGACGGGCCGCTTGCGACGGCGTTCGCCCAGGAGATCCGGAGGACGGCCCCCTTCGTCCCGATGCTCCCAGGCACGGCCCTCGTCGACATCGCGCTGGACGGCGAGCGGGTGAGCGCGGGTGGCCGGGTGGTGCTCGACATCCAGGCGACCGACACCGACGACCACGCGTGGGACCGCCCGGAGGAGTTCCGGCCCGAGCGCTTCGAAGGTGTCGAGGACTACGAGGCGCTGGCGGCATTCGTGCCCCATGGCGGTGCGACGGTGGCCCGAGGACATCGCTGCCCTGGCGAGAAGCTCGCGATCGCGGGCCTTGCGACCGCGATCGCGGCCCTGAGCGACCCGCGAGTGACGATCCTCGGCTCGGGACTCGAGGTGAACCGTCGCCGACTGCCCACCATGCCGGCCTCGGGCGGGCAGGTACGGGCCGCGTCGCGGACCCGGTGCCCGATCCACTGAGTCCCGCGCGGTACGCGTCATCGACCTGGACGACGGTATGTCGGAGCTGCGAGCACCGCTGCCCTCCGTGCTTGCCCAGGGCATCCTCGACAGACTGACCCGGATGGGTAGAGAGGTCGCGGATGCCGAGGCGCAGACGATCCGCGATGCCAAAGTGACCGCGCGCGAGGCCGAGCGCGACGCCGATCGGCTGGCCAAGCTGATCGAGGTCGACGGCGCCGACACTGACCTGCCGATGTCGCCGGATGCCGAGCCGGCGTGCCGTGCGCAGGCCGTTTTCCCGGATGCCGGCAGCCCACCGCTCGGAGTGATGTCGACCATACGATCGACCACGCCCTCGGCGGGCCGACCGAGCACACGAACCTGGCGCACCTGCGCCGACGACATCACGTTCTCATGCACCACTCGACGTGGTCCGTGAAGCAGCGGAGCGGCGGAGTTCTGGAGTGGACGAGTCCGACCGGGCGCTGCTACCCCGACCCCTCCGCCGCCGGGGTGCACTTCGCCACCGACGCCGAGTTCGACCCGGCGCCGTTCTGACCCGGTGAGCGCACCCGCGACATGCCCCCCGTTGCGCTGCTGATCGCTAGGACGTGAGGCTGAGCGGCACTCGCCTAGGCCGCAGGCCCGCCGTCGATGTCTGCGCGCCGTGCTTCGAGCCAGGCGCAAAGTCGACTCGCGCGCGCTCCGGTGGTTGGCAAGGCAGCGGTGTTGCAGTTGGCGGACGCGCATCGGGTATTCGAGCGTGCGGGTCATGCGCGCGACCGGCGCGCGGCAGTCGCGGCCGATGGCCCCGACGCATAACCGCGCGCGCAAAGCGACCGGCTTGCGGGCGCGCCGGTCCTTCACTATTGGCAGCTTTTCATGGCCGCCGACACACGGCTTCTAGTTCGAGCCGACACCCAAGGTGCACGCGTCGACGTCAATCTTCTCCGCCTGCACTTGGGCCCAGACAGTCTCGACGTCTTTGCCCGGCTGCACGCCGCCTTCGGTGAGGCATTCCCGGAGCTTGACGTAGGTCGGGGAGTCGTAGGAGTTCGCCACCTGCCATTGGAAGTCGACGCCGGCGAAATCCGGGTAGCACTTGTCGTAGGCAGACTGACCGTCTGCCAGATAGGAGAACTCGTGAACGGCGCCTACAGTGCGTTCACCGGCGAGGGGGACACCAGCATCCTTCATGCAGTCCCTGAACTCCGCATATGCCGCGTCGTACACCCGCTGGGTGACAGGTTCCGCGGGCGTGTCGGCCTCGGGGTTCGTGACTGCACCACCGAGGGCAGCGACACTGCCCGCCGCGACGAGGCCGGCAACGCCGAGTGCGGATGCGAGTACGACCAATCGCTTCTTCATGTTCGCTCCCTAGGAGTTCGTCAAGCCGACCTGGACGCCGCTAGTGGTGAATGCCTTGTGATAGCCGTTCCAAGTACCGCTCTGGGCCTTTGACACGGTCCCGTATGCGATGGACTGCGAAGTGTTGTACCAAGGGCCGCCCGGATACGCCTGATACCGGAGGATAATTGCCGCGTTCGGTCCACAGCCGCTGTCTGCGTAGCTGTTTCCCCCGGCATTGCTGAACGTGATCTGGTAGGACCTGCCTGACAGGATCCCCCCATTGCCGCAGGGCACGACGGGACTCCACCCGAGGGCCGTGGCCGCCTGTGCGCCGGTCAACAGGCTCACCAATACCAGGGCGGTGACCGCAACGGCGCGGGAGAAGCGGCGTCGTGCGCGAGATTTCGTCAACTCGAACCCCTTCGTTCGTAACGGGTTACTAGCCTCGCCGCTTGATCGCGAACGTATCAGCGCTAGAGCCCCCCCTTGACCGTAAAGGTACTAGGAGTCCCACGCCGACGTCTGTCCGCCGAAAGGGGACACTGGAGGTCATAGGGACTGCTGACTGAGCAGGTGACATCCGACCTGTCTTGAGCGAGGCGGTCCGCTCAACGGGCGATGCCCGGATACGGATCAAGGTCGGTCGGTCCAAGGAGCGGACGCGAGATGGCGAGCAGCGCACCGGCGCCGACCGTAGTGTGAGCGGAGTCCGCTGAGGACGTGCAGCGCGCGTGAGGAGAACGACGAGATGAGGCCACTTCGGTACGCGATCAATGTCACGCTCGACGGTTGCGTCCATCATGATGCCGGACTGCCCCCCGATGAGGAGTCGATGCGCTTCTGGACCGATGAGATGGGTCGTGCCGATGCACTACTTTTCGGCCGGACCACGTACGAGATGATGGAGTCCGCCTGGCGGCAACCGGCCACAGGAACGTGGCCCGACTGGATGCGGGATTGGGAGATCCCGTTCGCCGAGACCATCAACCGAGCGAGGAAGTATGTGGTGTCGAGCAGGCTCGCCACGGTCGATTGGAACGCCGAACTGGTGCGAGATGACCTGAGGTCAGCGGTGCGCCGGCTCAAGCAGGAACCAGGCGAGGGCCTGTTCGTGGGCGGCGTGACGCTCCCACAGGCGTTGGCAGATCTGGGACTGATCGACGAGTACGTGTTCGTCGTGCAGCCGATCGTCGCGGGGCACGGGCCGACACTGCTCGCCGGGCTGCGCGAGCGCATGCAGCTAGAGCTCGTTGATCGCCATGAGTTCCAGTCGGGAGTAACCGCACTGCGCTACCGGCCCAGAGCCCCAGCGTAACTTCGCGACGCGTCGCTAGCGTGTGGCGGTCAACCAGCACCACGCCATCGACGGCATCCCGACTCAGCATCGCTCGAGAGCGTGCCCTGGCCAGCCCGCACAGGAGCGTCAATCGCACTACTCCTGGCCTGTCCGCCTCGTTCCTGCTTCGTGCACCGCCCGCTAGGGATCAGTCGTCGCGCACCACCCCGTCTCACGTGCAAGCGGATCGCACCGGAACGCGTTGGCTACTTTGTCGTTGGTGGCGTCACCCTTACGCGCACGCCGCCGCCCGGCCGCGGCCCGACCTCGAACAGTCCGATCTCGCGCACCAGGTCGGACAGCTTCGCGTAGCCCCAGTTGCGGGAGTCGAAGTCCGGTCGTTGCTTTCGCACGAGTGAACCCACGGCAGCCAGGTCGGCCCATCCGTCGTCTGAGGAGGCGCCGCCGATCGCCGCCCGCAGAGCACTGACCAGTTGACCATCGGAGCGCAGCTTGGCCGACGAAATGCGCGTCTTGATGGCGGGCGCGTCGACGCTACCCGTTGACGGCTCGACGAGGACATCGAGGTAGGTGAACCGATCACATGCGTTACGGAACGCTTCGGGGGTCTTTCGCTCGCCGAACCCGTAGACGGTGACGCCGTCCTCGCGGATGCGGGACGCCAGACGCGTGAAGTCGCTGTCGCTCGAGACGATGCAGAAGGCCTGGAATCGGCCGGTGTACAGCAGATCCATCGCGTCGATGATGAGAGCGCTGTCGGTGGCGTTCTTGCCGGCGGTGTTCGCGAACTGCTGCATGGGTTGAACGACGTGCTCGCTCGCCGCGGCCTTCCAGCTGCTCAGCTGTGGCTTCGTCCAGTCGCCGTACACGCGTTTGACGGACGCCGTCCCGTACTGGGCGATCTCGGTCAGGACGGCACCGATCCGTGCGGGAGAGACGTTATCTGCGTCGATGAGCACGGCGACGAGGTCGTTTTGCTGAGCCACGGAAACAGCATGGCAGGGGTCGGATCGCGCGTGCGAAGCCCCTACGTTGGGCGGCGCTAGTCTGGCGTCGACAATGTGCCGTTTCTTGGGGAGGACGACGTTGACCGGACGAGGGCGGCGAATTCGCGTTCCGGGTGTCCCAGCTGACTTTCGCGTACCGCGCGGCTGGCCGACGCCCACTGACAAATGGGTTCGAGCCAATGCGTTCTGGCAGCCCCCGGCAGGATGGTCGCCACCGCAGACATCGATTCCGGCACCCGATGGATGGGAATTCTGGTCCCCGAACAAGCTCTGGTGGCAGACCACCGGCGCGCACTACCGATCGCTAGCGATCTGGGGGCGGCTGTCCAACTGGCTCGCTGCCCTGTTCATCGTCACGTATGTCGCGAGCGTGTTCACCGGGCCCTCCCCCACGCTCCGCCTGGTCGCATACTCGGCCGCGCTGGCATCGTTCGCCTTGCTGATCGTCCACGAGGCCCTGAAGGCACGGCTGTCCAAGCGACTGCTCGCGCAGTTCGCGGTCGTCGCCCAGCGCGGCCGGCAAGAGCGCCTCACCCGCGAATACCAGCGCTATCTGACGGCAATGGCATGACGCTCGACGAAGCACGCACGCACCTCGGAGTCACCGCAGTCGCTACCGTGGACGAGATCCGCGACGCGTTCCGCCGACGCGCGCGTGCGCTCCACCCCGACCTCCATCCGGACGCGAATGCGGAGGACCGCGCCCGGCTCGGCCGCGAGTTCAACAGTGCGCGGGAGGCCCGCGACATCCTCGTGAGCTACACCAGCGACCCGCTCCGCAGACCCCATCCGGCCCACCAACCACTCGGCCGGCCAGAGCACGCGTCCCGGCCGCATGCGCCCCGGGCAGAACCCTCTCGACAGTCAGCCCCGTCGGCGCCACCACCTCGGGTGACGATGCGATTCGACGAGTTCGTGGCCTGGACCGACACGGCCGGGTTCGGCGCCGGCACCCGCTCACCCCGCTACATCGACTGGACACGAATCATCGTGTGGTCGAGCCTCGGGCTGCTCGTCGGCGGACTCGTCGCCGCAGGCATCATCTACGCGAACCTGATCTAGACAATCAGTCGGCCGCGTCGCCCTCGCGCTGAGGAACGGCATCGTGCAGGCGAACCCCCGCGTCCGCGCCCTCGGCTAGCCATGTGCAAGGGCAAAGGTCCGGATGACCACCTGTTCGAAAGACGACCTCGCCGACATCGCGCGGCTCCGGACGAGCTGACGCCGAGCTGACGCGGCGTTTCGTCTCGCTTCGCTTGCTCAAGGACCGGGGCTGTTGCCCAGTGGAGCAAACGAAAAGGGCCCGAGATTCGCGTGATTCCGCGGTTCTCGGGCCCTTCTCTGTGACAGCGGTTTGTGGAGATGGGGGGAATCGAATGAGGCGAAAGGCATATGAACAACCCTCATTCACCCGCAAAAACCGCGGAATTCCGGAGCGCTCAGGCGCATGCGCCGACACGAATATGCATTGAAATTCGCGGCTCTTCTCAGCAAGTGCGGGCGAAATGTGGGCCGCTCGACCGATGTGTGATTCAACGTCGATAGCGCGACTGGAAGTCGCAATCCCACGGTACCGAGAACCGCGCATCGCGGCACCAGACAACGCGCTGTGGCCAGTGTAGGTGACGGCCTACGCACCGGCCGGAAATGTAGTCCGATCGCAGGTCCTGCCGGGTCTGCGTCGCCCAACTGATGCGGCGACGTCAGCTTCTGCTGCTCCGTCTGCATCCGGTTGTAGGTCTCGCGCGAGATGAGACCCGTTGCGCGCCCCTCCTGTTCCATTTTCGCCATCATGCGTGTTGCTGTGCTGACGCTCACATCGAGTTGGTCAGCAACGACTTGAGCGCAGCGAGATTCGCGGTGGGCGCGATCTAGTGGAGGACGACGTCGCAAAGCGGATGCCCGCAGTCCCAACGCAATCAGCGCGACAGTCCGCCGAGCGAGGCAGAAGAGCCCGGGACGTTCCACGGCCCGGACGCCTCCAGCGCCCGCTCGCGCGCCGCTCGCCGCAGCTCAGCCTCCGCCGCGCGCATCGCGTCCTGGATCGTCAGCTCGGTCGTTCCGCGCATCATCGTAGCGCCGATGTTGCTTAGCGCATCCTCGTCGGTCCGAGCGATCGTGACGGCGATGTTCTGGTGCCGCCCACGCGTCAGGCCTACATACAGGCCGGCCGCGTCGACATCAGGCCCAACCACCGCGGCATCCGTCGTCTCACCTTGAATGCCGTGCACCGTCGACGCGTACGCAAGTTGCAGATGGTCGAGCGCGTAGTCGCGGCTCACGCGGCGAATCTCACCACTGTCACTGACCGAGGCGAGGTCAATGCTCCCATCCGATATGTTGCGCACCATCCATTGCGCACGGTTCTCGACACCGGTGCGCGGATCGTTGCGGCGGGTCTGCACGGTGTCACCGACCAGGATGCACTGCTCCCCCATCCCCAGCGCGAGCGTCGTGGGGTCCAGCTCACCTTCATCGACGCGTCGTTGCTGGATGGCGTCGTTGATCGCATCCGCCTCTCCGTTTGAACCGGAAACCAGCGCCACTCGCTTGCCTCGCGCGTGCCAATCGAAGTAAGCCGCAACCATCGCCTCGCGCGCTTCGTCCGTGCTGGCCACACGTTGCACGTGCCCGCGTCGAAGCAACTCCCCCGCAACGCTGAGGGCCTCGTCGCGGTCGCGGGGGTTGCGCAGGCGCAGCGTGAGCGCCGCGTATTCGGGATCGCTGAACCGGTGGACGGTGTCGAGTTCGACGGATGCTGTCGCGTAGCGCACTGCGGTTGCCATCGCTCCTGCATGCCCGGCCGGGAGCGCTTGATGAGGATCTCCTACCATCGCCACGCCGACGCCGTGCGCTAGGGCGAGATCGACAAGCGCGGCCGCGGTCTGGAGGTCGACCATGCCGGCCTCATCCACGACGATCCGATCGCCCTGCCGGAGGACGAACTTCGCAGGCCCGTCATACACGATCCCTGTCGCTGGATCCGCGTCGCCGCGCGACAGCCGAGTCCATACTTGGGCTCCGGCGGGATCGGCGTGCCAGCGGTATCCGTGGTCGGCGAGCAGAGCGTGCAGGCTCGAGGCTGCGGCGCCGACCTCGCGCGAGGCGACCGATGCCGCTTTCCGGGTCGGCGCGACCACCAGCATCCGTCGCCGTTGTCCGATCAGTCCAGCGTGCGCGACGCGCAGCATGGTGGTCTTGCCCGCGCCGGCCGGCCCGGTGACCGCCACGAGCCCACCCGTCCCCGCGATCGCACCCGCCGCTGCGAACTGCGAGGCATCCAAGTTTTCGATGTCTTCCGCGGATGCAGCGGCACGACGTAGCTCGGCCGGCAGGAGTGAGCGGCCGGGTGAGGCGAGAGCATCGAGGCGCCCCGCGAGACGGATCTTCAGGCGCATCGTGTCCGTCGCCATGAACGCCTTCACGTGGCCGGGAATGCCCGCGTCCCCCACGAGTCGCACGGACTTGCGATGCGCTCGGTCGGTGATCTCATCGATCGTGGTGGTCATCGCGTCGCGCGGCGCGATCACTCCGCTGTGGGATAGGGCGCGGATGGCGCCGGCGCGGAGATCGAAAGAGTTGAACCGGCCGCCGGAACGGGTGGACCGCGCGTCGGCATCAACGACCGCAGCATTCGACAGCAGATCCAGGTCCAGCGCGTCGAGGGGCGTTGCGGTAGTCGAGATCGGAGCCCGATAACGGGTGAGTGCGGGATCGATACCCGCCAGCTCGTGGCGGACGGTCAATTCCCAGGACTGCTCGTCCAGGTGGGCCGGCTTGTTCGGGCGCGACATCGCCCATGCGCGACGGTCGATCTGCGTCAGGACCCGGACGCTGGGGCTCGCCCCATTGTGCTCGGCCGTCCACTCCGCTACCAACCTCGCTCGGTTCCGCTCGATCTGCGCCGACCGACGCGAGAAGGACCGCACCGCGCCCGCGAGCTGCGCCACCTCCCCGTCCCCGTCGAGAGTGAACCCGTAGCGTGCGAGGGCGGCCATCCATCGGGGGTCGGTGCGGGCAGCGAGATCGCCTTCGGCGTTGATCACCGTATGCAGCTTCATCGCGACACGCGAGTCGACGTTCGACCACTTGCCGTCCTCACCCAGCACCTTGACGTTCAACCACATGTGACGGTGAGCGTGCGGGTCGAGCGCCCGGGAACGACGATGCTGCAGCTCGACGACCTCGATCCGGGTGATGTCCTCTCGGATGAGTCCGCCGTGCCCACGTCGCGCGTTCAGCTCACGCTGCCAGGTGAGCAGGATCTGATCCCGCTGCCGGTCCTGCAGCGCCTCGAACTCGGCCGCGAGTTCTGGATGCAGCAACGCGGCGATGCTGTACGACTTGGGGTGATTGAGCGTGCCGTCGAGCAAGAGGTCAGCGTCGGCGCTCAGCCGTTGCCGGCCGCGCTCCTCGCCGCTGACGGGGTCGTGGCCGGTCAGCCAGACGCGAAGCCCGCTGGCGGTGAGCTCGTCGGCTGAGATGCGGCCCTGGTCGACGATGAATCGCGCGACGGTCGAGTCAGATGCCAGACCGTACGCTTCGAGCGCATCAGCACCGGACAAGTGCGGGAGGTGAGCATCACAGGTGCCCTCAAGCGCGTAGGCGATCGCGTGTCGAACCCCGCGGGACTCGACACCCCTTTTCCACCGCTCAAGGCCTCCTCGCATGCCGTCAGCGTACGGCCGGTTTTGCGCGTTATCCAGGACTTTTTACGGTTTGCTTGCGAGTGCAGGGAGATGCACGTTTAGGTTGCCGATGAGGTAACCACCAGGTCGGGTGCCTGCGTGCATCGCTGTCGCTCTTTCCCTACTTCGCTCGCTCTTGTTCCGCCGTGTCGCTGTCGCGCGCCGTAGTGCGTTGCGTTGTCGCAAGCGTCTCTTCGCGCCGATTGCCGTCCTTCAATGCCGATTGCCGTCCTTCAATTTCGAGCGCCGTGCTTGCCTCGTAAAGCGCACCTGACCGCGACTACTAGTGCAGACGGGTCTTGCGGACATTGACCACTCTGGCGCCGCCGAACGCTACCTACGGCTGGGAGATTGCTTCAACAGGTGTGAACAACGACGTCCGCGAAGCCCTGCACCGAAGCCAGCTCATCGACCTGACGACGACCGGTCGCCGTAGCGGGCTACCGCGCCGCATCGAGATCTTCCTACACGATGAGGATGGCGTGCTGTTCATCACCGGGATGCCGCGTCGAGACCGCACACGGGACTGGATACACAACATCACCGCAGACCCAAACGTCATTGTGCATTTGAAGAAGGGCATCGAAGCCGACGTCCCAGCCGCGGCGCGTATAATCCCCGATCCCCACGAAGCACGGCCGCTCATCGAGGCTGCGGCGCGCCGATGGCGCAGAGACGATGTCGACGACATGATCGCGCACAGCCCGCTCATCGTGCTGACTGCGGCTACCGCGCCCGACGCCTGACGGCATCCCGAGTCACTGTCCGCCGTGCCCGCGCGAAGGAAGACAGCCTCCCTGAGCCCGAAGAGCAGCCGGAAGGCAAACGCCAGAGTGATAGCGAACGTTGGCGGGATGGGGGCGATCGCCACGACAACGATCCAAGAGGCACCGACTCTCGCAACCACCTTGTCGAACGTCCGCGTCGGTCGTCAGACTGGCGGCATCACGCGAGGACTGCGTAATGGCCGACGACAGCATTCCGACCGGATCGCGCGTGATCAAGCCGCACACTCTCGAGACCTGAGCTCTGGGCCGTCAAGAACAACGAACGCTGAGCGACCCGATTGCGGACGGGCGACACAGGCGGTGAGGGGATCACTGTGCCGCGTGGGGGTGACCGTAGCGGTGGGGGTCGGCGTCGAATGCGGCGGCGCAGCCGTGTGAGCAGAAGTAGAAGGTGGTTCCTTCGTGCTCGCGGGTGGTGACGGCTATCTGGGGATCGATCTGCATGCCGCAGACCGGGTCGGTCACCAGTGCTGCGCTATGGGTGGCGTTTTCTGACATGGGCGTTCTCCTTTGTTGAGGTCACGGCCGTGCTGGCCACGAGCTTGGGCTAGG
>NZ_JAUZVE010000036.1:0-76300 GCF_031844425.1 Microbacterium sp. ARD31 | reverse complement strand
CGAGCCCATCCCAGACCGAAAAATCTTTCCAACTGCTGACCATGCGATCGCAGCTCATATCCGGTATTAGACGCCGTTTCCAGCGCTTATCCCAGAGTCAGGGGCAGGTTGCTCACGTGTTACTCACCCGTTCGCCACTGATCCACAGAGCAAGCTCTGCTTCACCGTTCGACTTGCATGTGTTAAGCACGCCGCCAGCGTTCA
Source organism: Microbacterium sp. ARD31 (assembly GCF_031844425.1). NCBI lineage: Bacteria > Bacillati > Actinomycetota > Actinomycetes > Micrococcales > Microbacteriaceae > Microbacterium > Microbacterium sp. ARD31. The sequence goes on along the minus strand of NZ_JAUZVE010000036.1, from coordinate 76,096 downwards.
TCCTGAGCCAGGATCAAACTCTCCGTAAAAGAAAAATACTGACAACGACCGGAACAGGCCGAAGCAGCGAGTTTGAACTGACCAAAAACGAATGTCACTGACATCCATAAATTGATCCAAAGGAATCTCAACCCAGCCGAAGCTGAGATCGAGGTTATTTGGCATTTGACAAGTGCACGCTGTTGAGTTCTCAAGGATCGGACGCTCCCCCCAACCAGCCTCACGACCAGCCCAGGAGGGCAACTTCACTATCTTATCCCCATCGTTCCGTCTGTCAAATCGACAGCCGGGATCTTCAGATCGCCGGCAGCAGTCGATGACCGCGGTCCACGAGGTGGGGGATCCTCATCATAGCCCCCGCAGACGCGAATCTGCCAGGCCTACTGTGTGGGGATCTGTTCTCCGCTTGAGGTTGCGGGGCCCTTGGCCTCTCCGCTCTCCCTTTGGGGCGAACAACAAGAACATTACGCGGCGTCGGCGGAGCCCGCCAAATCAGCCCCGCAGCCCGGGCGTGTCGCGCGTCGCGGAACGCCGCCGGAGCTGCACGGCGACGCAGAGCACCATGGTGGCGGCGCCCCACACAGCGCACGCCGGAGGCAGCACCCGGTACGCCAGATGGGCGATGGTGAAGCTCTCGTCGAGCGGGCCCATCGCCGCCAGGCCCCAGCCCCACGCCACCGTCAGGACGAACGGCAGCGAAGCCCACCATGCCAGCCGGACTCCCCCGCCGAGGATCTCGAACGCGTGCGGAACCGGATCGCGCTGCGCGAGCCGGCGGATACCCCACACGGTCAGGATCACCAGCCCGATCGCACTCGACCCGTGCTGGAGCCACTTCACCCCGAGGAGCGGTCCCCACTGCTGCTGCAAGGCGGGAAGGGCTTCGACCCCCCACCTGCCCTCGTGTGTGAAGAGGTCCCACACGACGTGCGTGACGACACCGAGCGTCAGCGAGGCCGGCACCGCCCACCACGCCGCTCCGGTGACCGTCTCGCGCCACCCCTCGGCAGCACCTCGATCCCATTGCGGCGGGAGGCGCTCCGAGACTGTCCGCGGAGTCAGCTCCCGCACCGCGGGTCGCAGCACGCATCGCCACATGACGAGCAGACCGAAGGCGACGATGAGGGTCGCCGGAAGCCACACCAGGTCATGCGAGATGCCGTAATGGAACGGCGTGCCCCGGACGAACAGCGGCAGGTCCGGGGTCATCGCCCCCACGGCGATCGCGGCGGGAACCAGCGGAGTGCGCACGAACGGCAACGCCACCACGGCGTGGCTGGGTGTGAACGGCACGCGCGGCCCGGATCGGCGGGGTCAGCGACCGGCGGGGAGGACGACGAGTCCGGCGAGGGTCTTCTTGCCCCGACGCAGCACCGACACCCCGCCCGGCAGGGTTCCCGTCACCGTCACGGCATCGTCGTCGACTCGCTCGCCGTCGAGCGTCACTCCCCCTTGCGCGATCGCGCGGCGCGCCTCGCTGAGACTCGCCACGAGACCCGTCTGGACGAGCGCCTGGACGACGGGCGTGCCCGTCTCGACAGCCGCGCCCGGGAGTTCCTCCAGAGCGGAGCGGAGCGTCGCGGCATCCAGCGTCGACAGATCGCCCTGACCGAAGAGCGCGTCCGAGGCGGCGATCACCGCGGATGCCGCGTCCGCACCGTGCACGAACGTCGTGACCTCGAGGGCCAGACGCTTCTGCGCGGCACGACGGAAGGGCTCGTCCTGCACGAGACGCTCGTACTCCTCGATCTCGGCACGCGTGAGGAAGGTGAAGACCTTCAGACGCGAGATGACGTCCGCGTCGTCGGTGTTGAGCCAGAACTGGTACATCCGGTACGGACTGCACATCGCGGGATCCAGCCAGATGGCGTTGCCCTCGCTCTTGCCGAACTTCGTCCCGTCGCTGTTGGTGATCAGCGGGGTGCCGATCGCGTGCACGTGGACACCCTCGACGCGATGGATCAGATCCGTGCCGCTGGTGAGGTTGCCCCACTGGTCGCTGCCGCCGGTCTGGAGCACGCAGCCGTACTGGCGGTGCAGCTCGAGGTAGTCCATGCCCTGCAGGATCTGGTAGCTGAACTCGGTGTAGCTGATGCCCGCCTCGGAATTCAGGCGCGCCGCGACGGCATCCTTCTTGAGCATCGTGCCGACGCGGTAATGCTTGCCGATCTCGCGGAGGAAGTCGATGGCGCTCAGCGGAGCCGTCCAGTCGAGGTTGTTCACGATGCGCGCGGCGCTGTCGCCGTCGAAGCTCAGGAACCGCTCCACCTGCGACCGCAGGTAGCCCACCCACTCGGTGACCGTCTCCTTGGTGTTGAGGGTGCGCTCGGCGGAGGGTCGGGGATCGCCGATGAGACCCGTCGAACCGCCGACCAGCCCCAGGGGGCGGTGCCCGGCCAGCTGCAGGCGCCGCATGAGGAGCAGCTGCACGAGGTTTCCGAGGTGCAGGCTCGGCGCGGTCGGATCGAAGCCGCAGTAGTACGTGATCGGGTCCCCGGCAAGGAGCGCGCGGAGCGCCTCGGTATCGGTGGACACATGCACGAGCCCACGCCACACGATCTCGTCCCAGACGTTCTCGAACGACGGGTCGTTGGCGGGCGCGGTCGCGCTCACGACGGTTTCAGACACGCGTTTCAGGCTATCAGCGGCGCCCGCGCCCCACTCACCCGATGGACAGCGACCACCACACCAGCGCGGCGGCGGACAGCGCGACGACCCAGCTGACCATGCTGCCGATGAGGAAGTACTCCGCACTGTCGCCGTGGGCGCTGTCCCGGGAGATCTCGGGGAAGCGGACGATACCCTTGGCCGCGAGGAAGGCCGCCACCAGGGTGTACGCCGACAGCAGCGTGAGCGCGAACACCAGGATGCGCTCGAGCGGCCCGATCAGGCGCCCTCCCTTGAGAGCCGGGCGTTCGTCGAGCGGTTGCGGTTCGGCCGGCTCCTCCCCCGCGCTGCTCGGGGACGTGGAAACCGCGACGGTCACCCCGGACGGGTCGCCCGGTGCAGCGCGCTCGGAGTTCAGCGCGATGCGCACGATGACGTTGGCGGACTCCATGAGGAACACCACCGCCCCGCACACGAGCACCGCCGCGTCGAAGGAGAGCTCGCCGGCGGGCGTGGGGAAGCGCCAGACATCCCCGATCGGCCCGGTCTGCTCGCGGGGCGGGATGCTCATCACCGCGAGTGCGCACAGGACGCCGATCCCGAGGGCCGGCCAGAAACCCGCGCGCACGCGTCGATCGCTCGGAACCGACCAGATCCAGGCGCTCGCCGCCAGCAGGGCGACCGCGGTCTCGATGATGGCCCCCGCGGCGATGCCGAGCGCGACCGTCGCCGCGCCCACCACGACGTAGCCCGCCCAGCGCCGGGCGAGGAACGCGCGCACCAGATCGAGACCGCCGATCGTGAGGAGGGTGAGGCCGGCGAGGATCACGCGCGCCCTCCGCTCAGTGCGACGTAGCCCTCGACGAGCGCGGCGGAACCGGCAGTGCTCATCGCCTGCGACACCGCCGACTGGGTGACGCCTTCTTCGCGGGCGAGATCGCTCTGCGTACGGCCGAGGCATCGCCCGTACGTCAGCCGGCGCGCGCGGTCGCTCATCGCGGTGACGAGCTGGTCTCTCGACAGGGCGTAGGCGTTGGCCATCTCGACGGGGGATCGCATACCGGCATCCTCGCCGGGGGCGGCGACAATCCACGTCCGCGCCCCCGGCGCGGCGCGCTGCTGCATGGCGGTCAGCGCGTTGACCGCATCCCGGGCAGCCCACCACCCCGGCCCGTCCGCGAGTGTCGCTCCGTCGTACGGAACGTCGGAGATCGCGCCGATTCCGACCCCGAACCGGCATTCGAGGCCCGCCGGCAGCGCCAGCCGCAGGAGCAGCAACGAGCAGAGCGCGTCCTCGAGCGTGCGGTAGGTTCCCTGCAGCTCGTCGCCGACGGTGGCGCGCAGCCGGGAGACCGCGAGTGGTCGGTCCGTCTCGACGCGTGCGATCGCGTCATCGAGGTCGCGTTGAGCGGCGCCACGGTCCGGGAGGCGTCGCGACCCGATGATGTCGGCGATGACTGCTATCGGCATGCGATCAGTCTAGCGCTTATTCTGCCACGAAATAAGTTCTGGACTGATTATTCGCGACGATAAGCCGCATGCTCATAGTCCGAGGGTGTGTGCCACGCGCTGCACCCGCGCGATCAGCTCCGCCCGCTGCTCCTCGACCCGTGCGGGTGCCGTCCCCCCGACTCCGGCCCGCGCTGCCACGGACCCCTCGACCGTCAGCACCTCGCGCACCTCGGGCGTCAGATCCGCAGAGATGGCGGCGAGGGCCGCATCGTCGAGTTCGTGCAGCTCGATGCCGCGCTCCTCGCAGGCGCGCACGACGCGACCCGACACCTCGTGGGCATCCCGGAAGGGAACGCCGCGCTTGACCAGCCACTCCGCGACGTCGGTCGCCAGGGAGAAACCCTGGGGTGCGAGAGCGGCCATCCGGTCGGTGTGGAATCGCATGGTCGCCACCATGCCCGCGAACGCGGGGAGGACGACCTCGAGCGTGCGGACGGAGTCGAAGACCGGCTCCTTGTCCTCCTGCAGGTCGCGGTTGTAGGCCAGCGGCAGGCCCTTCAGCGTCGTGAGCAGGCCGGTGAGGTTGCCGATGAGTCGTCCGGACTTGCCGCGTGCGAGCTCGGCGATGTCGGGATTCTTCTTCTGCGGCATGATGCTCGACCCGGTGGAGTAGCCGTCGTCGAGGGTGACGAAGGCGAACTCGCGCGTGTTCCAGAGGATGATCTCCTCGGCGAACCGCGACAGGTCGACGCCGATCATCGCGGTGATGAAGGCGAACTCCGCCACGACGTCGCGCGCCGACGTCCCGTCGAGCGAGTTCTCCGCCGGGCGCGCGAGACCGAGTTCGTCGGCCACGAGCTGAGGATCGAGTCCCAGCGTCGAGCCGGCGAGTGCGCCACCGCCGTACGGTGACACGGAGGCCCGCGCGGACCAGTCCCGCAGCCGCTCCAGGTCACGGACGAGCGGCCATGCGTGGGCGAGCAGGTGGTGGGCCAGCAGCACCGGCTGAGCGTGCTGGAGGTGGGTGCGGCCCGGCATGATCGCGCCGGGATGCGCTTCGGCCTGCGCCACGACGGCGTCGACCAGGCGGAGGATCTCGCGGGCGATGGTGCGCGAATGGTCGAGGAGGTACATCCGCACCAGGGTCGCGATCTGATCGTTCCGGCTGCGACCCGCGCGCAGCTTCCCGCCGAGCTCCGGCCCCACCTCGGCGATGAGCGCCTGCTCCAGCGCGCCGTGGACGTCCTCATCCGCCGGCCCCGGCCGCAAAGATCCGTCCCGCACGGCGCGGGCCAGGGCGTCGAGGCCGTCGTGCATCGACGCCTCCTCGGCGGCGCTGAGATAGCCGGCCGCCGCGAGGGCCTTGGCGTGGGCGTGCGACCCGGCGAGGTCGTACAGCGCCAGATCCCAGTCGAAGTGGGTGGACCGGCTCAGCTCCGCCAGTTCGGGCGACGGTCCCGTCGCGAAACGGGCGCCCCACAGCGCGCCCTCGTTGGTGCCGTCGCGCTTCGCATCACTCACCGCACCAGCCTAGCGAGGGCGGACCACGACCCGCGCGAGCCCCTCGATGCCGCGCTCGAGGGGCCCCCTTCCGAGGACGAGGGCCCACAATGTGCAGCCCGCGAGGATCCCCAGCGTCATCGGCCAGAAAGGCTGTGCCTCGCGGAAGCCGGCGAGATCGCCCGGCACGCCGAGCGCGGCGGCCGCGATCGCCCACACCACGATCTGCGAGGCGTACGCCGTCAACGGCATCGAGCCCGCAGCCCGCAGGGGCAGGAGGATCCTTCCCACGATGCCGCCGCCGCCGTCGCCGCGGCACAGCAGCACGCACGCGGCGATGATCGCGACCGCGAGTCCGCCCGAGCCCCACACCTCCAGCAGACCGCTGGAGTGCGGCTCCGCCGTCCACACCCGCACCCCATCGTCGTCACCGGATGCCGCGCCCGACGCCCGCGCGCCGGTCGCGGCATCCAGCGCGAACGCGATACCGCTCACGAGCGCGCCGCCGGCGAGGGCCGCGGCCAGCACGGGCGTGCGATCGAGCCCCGAGCGTGCCAGCGCGAGCCCGGCGACGACGAACGCGATCCAGACCTCGAACGGGTAGTGCCAGCCGATGAGCAGCGACACGTCGCCGCCGAGCGGGGTCTGCCAGCCCGGCCACGAGGCGGCGAACGCGTGCACGAAGGGCATCACGGCCGCGAGCGCCCCGGCGAGGATCCACAGCGGCCGGGCGGTGAGGCCCACCAGGGGCACCGCGAGGGCGAACATCACGGCGTACGCCGGAAGGATCACGTACACCGGCACGCCGAGCAGCATGAGCGCGAGCCCGACGATCCACAGCGCCGCCGCACGCACGAGCAGTCGTCCCTGCAGGATGCCGCGCCGCGGCGCCGCGACCGGTCGCCGTCCGCCGGTGAGCAGACCGATCGACACCCCGGCGAGCGTGGCGAACAGGATCGAGGAGTTCCCGTTCACCACCCCGTCCCACGTGGACGCATCGGTCGGATCGACCGCGTCGTCGGTCACCAGGAGGTGGGCGGCCAGCATCCCGATCACGGCGAGGCCCCGTGCCAGGTCCGCACCGGCGATGCGGCCGGGAGCGTCGAGCCGGCTCAGCCCTGGCGCAACAGCCACACCAGCAGCGCCTTCTGCGCGTGCAGGCGGTTCTCGGCTTCGTCCCACACCACGCTCTGGGGGCCGTCGATGACCTCGGCGTCGACCTCGTAGCCGCGGTCGGCGGGAAGGCAGTGGATGAAGATCGCGTCGTCCTGGGCGAGGCCCATGAGCTCCTGGGTCACCTTGTAGGCGCCGAGGTCCCGGAGGCGCGCGAGCTTCTCCTCCTCCTTGCCCATCGACACCCACGTGTCGGTGACGATGACATCCGCCCCGGCGGCGGCTTCGTTGGCGTCGGTGTACAGCGCCACCGACCCGCCCGTCTCGGCAGCACGCCGGTCCGCATCGGCGATGACGTCCTCGCGCGGCGCGTAGTCCTCGGGTGAGGCGACGCGCACGTGCATACCTGCGGTGACGCCGGCGAGCACGTACGAGTGGGCCATGTTGGACTTGCCGTCGCCGAAGAACGCCAGCGTCAGCCCCGCCAGGTCGCCCTTGTGCTCCTTGATCGTGAGCAGGTCGGCCAGCAGCTGACACGGATGGAAGTCGTCGCTCAGCGCGTTGACCACCGGGACCCGGGTGTCGCGCGCCATCTCCTCCAGCCCCGCCTGCGCGTACGTGCGCCACACGATCGCGGCGACCTGCCGCTCCAGGACACGGGCGGTGTCGGACGGGGTCTCCTTGCCGCCCAGCTGGCTGTTGGCGGTCGAGATGATGAGCGGGGACCCGCCGAGATCGGCGATGCCCACCGCGAAGGAGACGCGCGTGCGCGTGGAGGACTTGTCGAAGATCACCGCGACGGTCTGCGGGCCCTCGAGAGGCTTCAGCTTCCAGCGGTCCTTCTTCAGAGCGACGGCGAGATCCAGGATCTCGGCCTGCTCGTCCGCGGTCAGGTCGTCGTCGCGAAGCAGGTGGCGGGTCATGCGGACACCTCCGAGGGTGCATCGAGGACGAGGGCGTCCTCCACGGTGTGCAGCGCGGCGGCGAACAGCTGCAGGAACTCGTCGATCTCGACGTCGCCGATGGTGAGGGCGGGAACCAGACGGATCGTGTCGTCGTTGGGCGCGTTGATCACGAGCCCGTGCTCGAGCGCGGCCGCGACGACGGCCTTGGCGACCGGATGCCGCAGCGCCACCCCGATGAGCAGACCCTGGCCGCGGCATCCGCTCACCAGTGTCGAATCGAGTCGCACGATCGCCTCGCGCAGCTGCGTGCCGCGCTCCGCGGCGTTGTCGACCAACCCCCCGCGCTCGATCTCGGCCAGCACCGCCCCGGCCACGGCGGTGCCGAGAGGGTTTCCGCCGAAGGTCGAGCCGTGCGTACCGGGGTAGAACAAGTCGCCGGCCGCGCCGAACGTGATGAGCGCGCCGATGGGGAAGCCGCCGCCGATCCCCTTGGCGACCGTGATCGCGTCCGGGGTGATGCCGGCGTGCTGGAAGGCGAACCACTCCCCCGTCCGGCCGGCGCCGGTCTGGATCTCGTCGACGATCAGCAGGGCGCCGTGGCGTTCGGTGAGCTCGCGCGCGGCCCGCAGGTAGCCCTCGGGCAGGTCGATGACGCCGGCTTCTCCCTTGATGGGCTCGAGGAAGAGCGCGGCGACGCCGTCGTCGAGGGCTGCGTCGAGGGCCTCGATGGTGGTGTCGATGAACTCGACTCCGCCGACCATGGGCAGGAACGGCTCCTGCATCCATGGCTTGCCGGTGAGGGCGAGCGTGCCCATGGTGCGGCCGTGGAACGCGTCCTTCAGCGAGAGGATGCGGGGGCGGCCCGGTCCGCCGTGCAGTCGCGCGAGTTTGAACGCGGCCTCATTGGCCTCTGCCCCCGAGTTGCCGAAGTACACCCGGCCGTCCGGTCCCGTGCCCGCGAGGCGCTTCAGCCGCGAAGCGAGCTCGAGCTGCGGCGGGGTCGCGAAGTAGTTCGAGACGTGCGACAGCGTCGACGCCTGGCGCGTGATCGCCTCGACGAACGCAGGGTGCGCGTGGCCGAGCGAGTTCACCGCGATCCCGGCGAGGAAATCGAGGTAGCGCTTGCCGTCGGCATCCCACACGTACGCACCCTCGCCGCGGACGAACATCGCCATCCGATCGCCGAAGCTGCGCACCAGGTCCCGGCCTGCGTCGTCCTGCCAGCTCATCCCTGCACCACCTCTGTTCCGATTCCCTTGCTGGTGAAGATCTCCACGAGCACCGAGTGCGGCACGCGGCCGTCGATGATCGCCGCGGTGTCGACGCCGCCCTCGACCGCCTCGAGGCACGCGGCCATCTTCGGGATCATCCCCGACTCGAGCCGGGGCAGCATCTCGCGCAGCTGCGTCGAGGTCAGATGCGACACCAGCGACGTGCGGTCGGGCCAGTCGGCGTACAGGCCGGGCACGTCGGTGAGGACGACGAGCTTGGAGGCCTTGAGCGCGACGGCGAGAGCGGCGGCAGCGGCATCCGCATTCACGTTCAGCGAATGCCCGGTGTGGTCGAGGTCGGGGGCGATGCTCGAGACGACCGGCACCCGGCCCGCCGCGAGCTGGTCGAGAACCGGCTGCGGGTCGACCTCGACGACATCGCCGACGCGACCGAGGTCGTGCTCGACGCCGTCGACGACGACGCCGCGCCGGCGACCCCCGAACAGGCCGGCGTCCTCGCCGCTGAGACCCGTCGCCAGCGGACCGTGGGCGTTGATCTTGGCGACCAGCTGCGGGTTGATCTGGCCGGTGAGCACCATGCGCACCACCGAGATCGCCTCGGTGGAGGTGACCCGGTACCCGCCCTTGAACTCGCTCGGAATGGCGAGGCGATCGAGCATCGACGAGATCTGCGGTCCGCCGCCGTGCACGACGACCGGCTTGACCCCGACGTAGCGGAGGTAGGCGATGTCGGCGGCGAAGGCGTCCTGCAGCTCATCGCTGACCATGGCGTTGCCGCCGTACTTGATGACCACCACCTGGTCGCGGAAGCGGCGCACCCACGGCAGCGACTCGATGAGGGTCTCGGCCTGGGCGCTGGCGGCGGCGGGATCGGTGTCCTGGATATCGGTCATGACGAGTAGGCGCTGTTCTCGTGGACGTAGTCGTGGGTGAGGTCGTTGGTGAAGATCGTGGCCGACTCGGCGCCGACCCTCAGGTCGATGAGCACGCTCGTCGCCCGCGGGGTGAGGTCGACCTCTTCGCGGGGCCGGTCCGGCCCGCCCGCGGTGCACACCCGCACGCCGTTCATCCATACGTCCACGTCGTACGGGTCGAACGCGGCGCCGGTGGTGCCGATCGCGGCGAGCACGCGCCCCCAGTTGGGGTCGTTGCCGAAGATCGCCGCTTTGAAGAGGTTGTTGCGGGCGACCGAGCGTCCGACCTCGACGGCGTCGTCCTCGGTCGCGGCGCCGCGCACCTCGATCGTGATGTCGTGGCTCGCGCCCTCGGCATCGGACTGGAGCTGCACGGCGAGGTCGGTGCAGACCTCGATGAGCGCGCGGCGGAAGGCGTCGGGATCGGGCGTCACCCCCGAGGCGCCGCTGACCAGCAGCGACACCTGGTCGTTGGTCGACATGCAGCCGTCGGAGTCGAGACGGTCGAAGCTCACCCGGGTCGCGCTCCGCAGGTGGGCATCGGCCTCGTCGACGGCGAGGACGGCATCGGTGGTGAGGACGACGAGCATGGTGGCAAGTCCCGGCGCCAGCATCCCGGCGCCTTTGGCCATGCCGCCGATCTTCCAGCCGTCGCCGTCGTGGACGCTGGTCTTCGGTACGGAGTCGGTGGTCATGATGGCCAGGGAGGCCGCCTCGCCGCCTTCTGCGGACAGCTCGGCGATCCCGCGCTCGGTACCCTCGAGGACCTTGCTGCGGAAGACCTCGTCACCGGTGCCGATGAGGCCGGTCGAGCACACCAGGATGTCGCCGGCGCTGACCTCGAGCAGTTCGGCGGCCTTCTCGGCCGTCTGATGCGTGGTCTGGAAGCCGAAGGGTCCGGTGAAGCAGTTCGCGCCGCCGGAGTTGAGGACGATCGCCTCGACGGTGCCGTCGTGCATGACCTGCTGCGACCACAGGATCGGGTTGGCCTTGGCCCGGTTGCTCGTGAAGACGGCGGCGGCGACCTTCAGCGGACCGCGATTCACGACGACGGCCACGTCGGGCTTGCCGGTGGATTTCAGGCCCACGGCGACGCCGGCCGCCTCGAAGCCCTGGGGGGCGGTGACGCTCACGGGGCGACTCCGTTCACGGTGAGGCCGGTGCCTTCGGGAAGACCCAGCGCGATGTTCATGGACTGAATGGCAGCGCCGGCGGTGCCCTTGACGAGGTTGTCGACCGCGGTGACGACGACGACGCGGCCCGCGGCCCGGTCGACCGCGAGTCCCATGAGCGCCGTGTTCGCGCCGAGGACGTCCGCCGTGCGGGGGAACTGCCCGGCCGGAAGAAGCTGGACGAAGGTCTCGTCGCCGTACGCCGCCTCCCATGCACCGCGGATCTCGGCATCCGTCGCGTCTTGGGCGATCGGGGCCGTGGACGTGGCGAGGATGCCCCGCGCCATGGGGACCAGGACGGGGGTGAACGAGATGCGCACGTCCCCCGTGGCACCGGCGGCGACGAGAGCCTGACGGATCTCGGGGATGTGACGATGGCTGCCGCCCACCGCATACGGGTTCGCGGTACCGAGGATCTCGCTGGCCAGAAGGTTGGTCTTGAGGCTCTTGCCGGCCCCGCTCGGCCCGACGGCGAGCACGCTGACGATGTCGCCGGGGTCGACGACGCCCGCGGCGACGCCGGGCGCGAGGCTCAGGCTCACCGTCGAGGCGTTGCAGCCCGGAGCGGCGATGCGGCGCGTGCCGACGAGGTTCGCGCGCTGCGTCCCGCCGGCGGTGGGGAGCTCGGGCACGCCGTAGGTCCACGGGTCGTGGAAGGCGCCGCCGTAGAACGCCGCCCACGCATCGGGCGACGTCAGCCGGTGGTCGGCGCCGGCGTCGATCACGAGCGGGGTGTCGCCGAGCGCCTCGGTGTACTGTCCCGACTGTCCGTGCGGAAGCGCCAGGAAGACGACGTCGTGCCCCGACAGGATCTCGGGCGTAGTGTCCTGCAGCGTCAGGTGCGCGAGCGAGCGCAGGTGCGGCTGGTGTTCGATGAGCGGCTGACCGGCGTTGGAGTGCGCGGTGACGGTGCGGATCTCGACGTCGGGATGACCGGCGAGGATCCGCAGGATCTCACCGCCCGCATAGCCGGATGCGCCGGAGACGGCGACCGAATAGGTCATGGGTTCCACCTTAGAGTCTGGGTGTTCGGGCCGGAGACGGCGACGCCCGCGCGACGGCCCTCGACGGACCCGCAGGGTCGCCTAGAGTCGGCGCCCGCCCAGACGGCGTCGGCGCACGGGAACGGAGCTCGGAGCGAGCTGCGCAGGACCCTGATTCGCCGACGGCATGCGCCGACGATAGCCGTGCGGTTGCGGCATCCGCAAATCGTCACCCGCCCCCACGGGTGCCCGCATCACGTGTTCTCACCGAGCGCACACGCTGCGCGCGCGAGCAACACGTGCTCTCGGCCAGATCACGTGATCCGGACGCCGAGGGCGGCGATGATCGCGAGCTCGTCCGCGCGGGCGAGTCCGGCACGGCGCTCGCGCCCGAGCCCACGGGCCCGTTCGTCGGCGAGGACCTCGGCGAGGGTGGTCTCGAGCGGCCGGGTGCGGCCACCGGCTCGCCGGTACCGTTCGCCGAGGCGCGTGGCGAATCCGGCCATCTCGGACGGGATCCACAGCGGCAGAGACCGCGGCCCCGCCCAGTACGCGACGTCGTGCGCGAGCAGATCGACATCGGATGCCGCGACGACGGCGCCGGTGTGCCCGGCGACGCGTCGGGCATCGGCGATGACGTCACGCAGCGGCGTCGACGGACCGACGGCGTCGACCTCGCCCACCCACCCGCGGCCACCGGCATCCACGATGAAGTCGGCCAGATCGGCGACGTCGATGACCTGGGATCGGCGATCGCCCGCCGGTACCAGCACCGGCCCGTCGCCGGCGAGGGCGAGTCGCGAGACCCAGTAGCCGAAACGGTCCGTCGGATCGCCCTCACCGACGATGAGGCCCGGTCGAATCACCGCCGCTCGATCGGCGAGGGCTTCGTGCACCGCCTTCTCGGCGGCCGCTTTGGCCCGGGGGTATTCCGCGGCCTCGCCGGGGGCGGCCGGCGCGACCAGCTCGGCGCTCTCGTCGTCGCCGACGCGGTCCGCCGCGGCGTACACCGAGACCGAGGAGACGTAGGTCCAGTGCCGCGTCCTCCCGGCGAGCATCGCGAGGGCGCCCGCGACGTGCGCCTGCTCGGACGACACGTCGACGACCTCGTCCCACTCCCGCGTCGCGAGCACGTCGTACCCGCGGGGGTCGTCGCGGTCGGCGATGTGCAGGGCCGCACCCGAAGGTGCCGGCCGCGAGCCGCGTCCGACGCACGTCACGCGAGCGCCCCGCCGCACCCATTCCGCGGCGACGCGGCCGCTGACCCATCCCGTTCCGCCGAGCACGAGCACATCCGTCATGCGCCCAGTCTGCCCGCGCGCCGGCGCCGCGGCGCTGCTTACTCGCGCAGCGTGGCGCCGAAACGCTCCTGCGCGACGGCGACGCCGGCGAGCTTGGCGTCCGAGGCCTCCGCGGCGGTGAGAGTGCGGTCGTCGGCGCGGAAGCGCAGCGCGAACGTGAGGCTCTTCGACCCGTCCGGCAGACCCGTCCCGCGGTAGTCGTCGACGAGCCGCAGGGACTCCAGCAGCGGGCCGGCGCCCTCTCGCAGCGCCGCGCGCACCTCGGCGGCCGGCACGGCGGCGTCGACGACGAGCGAGACGTCCTGCGTGGCGGCCGGGAATCCTGAAAGGGATGCCGCGACGACCCGGTCTCCGGCCAGCGCGAGCAGCCGGTCGAGGTCGAGCTCGGCCACGACGACACGGCCCGGAAGGTCGGCGGCCTCGGCGACAGCGGGCAGCAGCTCGCCGACGTATCCGACCTCTTCACCGACGACCGTGATCACGCCGGTCCGTCCCGGGTGCAGCGCGGCGCGCCGCCCCTGCACGACGTCGACGGCGACGCCGGCCGCCGAAGCGATCGTGCGGACGGCGTCGAGGGCGTCGGCGACGTCGGCGGCCTCGGCGGGCTGGCCGGGCTGCTTGGCGACGCGGTTGCCGGTCAGCAGCACGGCGACGTGGCGCGGCTGGGGCGGGATGGCGTCGTCGAGCTCGGCCAGGGTCGCGGCATCCGGACGCACCGCCAGGGGCGGCACGAACGGTGTGCCGTACGACACGCCAGGCTTCGGCAGGAAGACCGCGCCGGTCTCGAACAGGGCGAGGTCGGTGAGACCGCGTGAGACGTTGCGGTGAGCGACCTGCAGCATCCCGGGGATCAGCGAGCGGCGCAGGAACGGCGCCTGGCCGTCGAGCGGATTGGCGAGCTTGACGCTGGGCAGATGGTCGCCGGAGGCGGAGCCGTGGAGGTCGTTCTGCTGTTCGGTGGTGAACGGGAACGACGGGGTCTCGACGAAGCCCGCCGCGGCGAGCGCGTTCGCCACGCGACGGCGTCCGTGCTGGGCGGCGGTGAATCCGCGACCCGACGGCGGCACGGGCAGCACCGAGGGCACCTTGTCGAGCCCGTCGATGCGCGCGACCTCTTCGGCGAGCGTCCACTTGTCGGTCAGGTCGGGGCGCCAGGTCGGGGCGGTCACGCGCCACACGTCGCCGGCAGGGTCGACGTCGCAGCCGATCATCTCCAGCGCGCCGCGCACCTGCGCCGCGCTGTAGTCCACGCCGATCAGCTTCGCGACGAACCCTGCGGGCAGGTCGATGACAGTGCGTCGCACCGCGGTGCCGAGCGACCCGCCGAACGCGTCGTCGCTCGTGCCGCCGGCGTACTGCACCATCAGGTCGGCGACGCGTCGAGCGGCGACGAACGGGATCGCCGGGTCGACGCCGCGCTCGAAGCGCCGGGATGCTTCGCTCGGCAGTCGGTGACGGCGGGCGGTGCGGGCGATCGAGACGGTGTCGAAGATCGCCGCCTCGATGAGGACGTTGCGCGTGGCGGCGCTCATCTCGGTCGGGCCCCCGCCCATGACACCCGCGAGGCCGATGGGGCCGGACTCGTCGGTGATGAGCAGGTCGTCGGTGTGCAGGGTGCGGACCTTGCCGTCGAGGGTCTCGAGCTTCTCGCCGGCGACGGCACGACGCACGGTGATGCCCCCGGTGAGCGTGTCGAGGTCGTACCCGTGGATCGGGTTGCCGAGCTCGAGCATCACGTAGTTGGTGATGTCGATGAGGATGCCGAGCGATCGGATGCCGGCCAGCGCCAGTCGCGCGGTCATCCACGCGGGGGTGGGCTTGCCGGGGTCGACCTCGCGCACGACGCGCACGACGAACTCGCTCGCCCCCACCCGGCCGCGGATGGGCGCGACGTCGTCGACGGCGACGGGGAAGCCGGTTCCGGCCGCCACCTCGTCGGCCGGACGCAGGCCCGGGTCGCGGAACGCCGCGCCGGTGGCGTGGGAGTACTCCCGGGCGATGCCGCGGATCGAGAGCGCGTAGCCGCGGTCGGGGGTGACGTTCACGTCGACGGCGACGTCGTCCAGGCCCAGCAGCGCGATCGCGTCGGTGCCCACCGGCGCGTCGATGCCGAGCTCGACCAGCCGCAGGATGCCGCTGTGCTCGTCGCCGAGTCCCAGTTCCTTGGCCGATGCGATCATGCCGTCCGAGACGTGACCGTACGTCTTGCGGGCCGCGATCGGGAACGGCCCCGGCAGCACGGCACCGGGGAGGGTCACCACGACCTTGTCGCCGGCGAAGAAGTTGCGCGCGCCGCACACGACGCCGCGGGACTCCCCCTCGCCCACGTCGACCTGGCACCACCGGATGGTCTTGCCGTTGGACTGCGGCTCCTCGACGAAGCTCACGACCTCGCCGACGACGATCGGTCCCGTCAGGTCGAAGTGGTGGACGTCCTCCTCTTCGAAGCCGACCGACACCAGCGCCGCAAGGACGTCCTCGGGCGTGGCGCCCTCGGGGACGTCGACGAACTCACGCAGCCACGAAAGCGGGACGCGCATCAGACCACCAATCCGAACTGCTCGCTGAAGCGCACATCGCCCTCGGCCATGTCGCGCATGTCCTGCACGTCCGAGCGGAACATCAGCGTCCGCTCGATCCCCATCCCGAAGGCGAAGCCCGAGTACTCCTCGGGATCGATCCCCGCCGCGCGCAGCACGTTCGGGTTCACCATTCCGCATCCGCCCCACTCGATCCAGCGCGCGCCCCCCTTGAAGGTGGGGTGCCAGAGGTCGAGTTCGGCCGACGGCTCGGTGAAGGGGAAGAAGTTGGTCCGGAACCGGGTCTTGGCCTCGGCGCCGAAGAGAGCCTGTGCGACGTGATCGAGCGTGCCCTTGAGGTGGGCCATCGTGATGCCCTTGTCGATGACGAGGCCCTCGAACTGGCTGAACACGGGCAGGTGGGTCGCGTCGAACTCGTCGGTGCGATAGGCCCGACCCGGGCAGACGATGTAGATCGGCAGGTCGCGCTCCAGCATCGAACGCACCTGCACCGGGCTCGTGTGCGTGCGCATCACCAGGTGTCGCGCGACCGGGTCGACGTAGAACGTGTCCTGCATCTGACGCGCCGGGTGGTCCTCGTCGAGGTTCAGGGCGTCGAAGTTGAACCACTCGTGCTCGAGCTCGGGCCCTTCCGCGACCTCCCAGCCCATACCGGTGAAGATGTCGCCGATCTGGTCCTGCAGCAGGGTGAGCGGATGCCGCGCCCCCACCCTCGCGCGCTGGGCGAGCGCGGTGATGTCGACCCGCTCCGCCTCGAGCTTGGCGGCCGTCTCGGCTGCGGCGAGCGCCTCCTCGCGTGCGGCGAGCGCCTGGTTCACCTCAGCGCGGGCCTGCCCGACGAGCTTGCCGAATTCCGCCTTGCGCTCCTTCGGCACGTCGCGCATGCGGGCGTTCAGCGCCGCCAGCGGCGAGCCCTCGGCGGTGTGGGCGGAGCGGACAGCCTTGAGAGCGGCGGTGTCGCCCGCGCCGGCGATCGCCGCGAGGGCGTCGGCGACGGCCGCGGAGACCGCGTCGGGGGTGATTTCGGGAGCGTCAGACACGAGAGTCGAGTCTACCGATGTCGCATGACGCCGTCCGTCGGCGCATGACGTCCGCTTTTGCGTTCGACGGCCGCACAGGTTAGGTTCGCCTTACCTTGTCGCGTGCACCGCGGCATCCCCCTGTTCCTCCTCCCCCGGAGTCCTGACATGCGCATGCCCCGCGTCCTGATCCCCGCCACCCTCCTATCGGCCGTCCTGCTCTCGGGCTGCACGGCGGCCACGACCCCCGAACCCGCCGCCAGCGCCGAATCCGACGGCGAAGTCACTCTCTATGCGGGTCGCGATGAGGAGCTCATCGCCCCCCTCATCGAGCAGTTCACCGCCGACACGGGCATCGAGGTGGAGGTCCGCTACGCCGGCACCTCCGAACTGACGGCGCTGCTGCTCGAAGAAGGCGATCGCACTCCCGCCGACGTCTTCCTCTCGCAGGACGCAGGCGCCCTCGGCGCCGTCGCGGACGCCGGCCTCACCTCCCCCGTGCCGGCCGATCTCGCGGACCTCATCCCGGCCGGGTTCACCTCGCAGGACGACAGCTGGATCGGGGTGACCGGCCGCGCCCGCGTCATCGCGTACGACGCCGAGACGCTCGACGAGTCGGACGTGCCCGACTCGGTGCGCGACTTCACCGAAGAGGAGTGGGCCGGCCGCGTGGGCTTCCCGCCCGGAAACGCCAGCTTCCAGTCGTTCATCACCGCCCTGCGCGTCCTGGACGGCGACGAGGCGGCCGAGGAGTGGGCCTCGGCCATGGCGGCGAACGATCCGGTCATCACCGAGAGCAACGGCGCGACCCTCGACCTGGTGAACGCGGGTCAGCTCGATGTCGCCCTCATCAACCACTACTACTGGTACCAGCGCGCGGCCGAGCAGGGTGAGGACGCGATGCGGGCGCAGCTGAAGTTCCTGCCCGGCGACCCCGGCGGGATCGTCAACGTCACGGGCGCCGCGATCCTCGCGGGCGCCGAGGGAGACCCGGACGCCCTGGCGCTCGTGGAGTACCTCGTCTCGGAGGCGGGTCAGCAGTACTTCGTGGAGCAGACCTTCGAGTACCCTCTGCTGCCGGGCATCGAGGCGCCGGAGGGTCTTCCGGCGCTGGATTCGCTGGTGAACCCCGAGCTGGATCTCAGCGACCTCGAATCGGTCGCCGAGTCGCAGGAGCTCCTCGCGCGCGCCGGACTCCTCTGAGTCCGAACGAGCGGCACCCCATGACCTTCGACTGACCGACAGTGGCCGACCAGACCGCGACGCGACGGCCGCCGACCGCCCTGTGGGCGGCGGCGGCCGTCGCGTGCGTCCTGGCGGCGGTGCCTCTGCTGTACCTCGTCGTTCGGATCGCGGGGGCCGGCGGAGACCAGATCGCCGAGGCTCTGCTGCGGCCGAGGGTTCCCGAGCTCGTCGGGAACTCGCTCCTGCTCGCGGGAGCCGTCACCGCGGCCGCGGTCGTGATCGGGGTGCCCGGGGCGTGGCTGCTGTCGAGGGTGGCGCTGCCCGCGCGGCCGGTGTGGGCGGCGCTGGCCGCCCTCCCCCTTGCCGTGCCGTCCTACCTGGCGGCCTACGGCTGGCTCGCCGCGCTTCCCCAGATGCAGGGCTTCTGGGCCTCGTGGTTCGTGCTGACCTGCGTGTGCGTGCCGTACGTGACGCTGCCGACCGCCGCGGCGATGCGCTCGGCGTCGACGAGGTTCGACGATCTCGCCCGCACCCTGGGCCGCCCACCGGCGGCCGCCTTCTTCGCCGGCACGTGGCCGCAGATCGCGCCGGCCGTGTCGGTCGGCGCGCTCCTCACCTTCCTCTACACCCTCAGCGACTTCGGCGGAGTCGCCCTCTTCCGCTTCCCGGTGCTGACAACGGCGATCCATCAGGCGTTCGGGGCGAGCTTCGACCGCGACTACGCCCTCGTGCTCTCGAGCGTGCTGGTGCTGATCGCCCTCGTGGTCGTCGTGGCCGAGCAGCTGCTTCGCCGGCGGGCGGCGGTTCCGGCATCCACCGGTGCGCGCAGCGCCCCGATACGTCTTCGCGCCCTCCTTCCGGCCGGACTCGCGGTGCTGGCGCTGCCGGCGATCCTCGCGGCCGGCGTGCCCTCGGTCATCCTCGTCGCGCGCGCCCTCGACGCCTCGAGCCTGCGGGCGTTCGATCCCAGCGAGTTCGCCTCGGCCCTGATCGGGACCCTCTCCTTAGCAGGAGCCGGTGCGGTGATCGCGGTCCTGCTCGCGCTCCCGGTCGGCGCGATCGTGGCGCGATATCGCGGGCGGGGCGTGCGCGCCGCCGAGGTCGCCGCCCTCCTCCCCCTCGGCATCCCGGGCGTCGTCGTCGGACTGTCGCTGGTGTCGTTCTCGCTGACGGTCGTCCCCTGGTGGTACCAGAGCGCTCTCGTGCTGGCGTTCGGGTACGGCGTGATGTTCCTCCCGAAAGCACTCGGCGGCGTCCGCAGCGCCATCGCGCAGGTGCCCCCGAGCCTCGAAGACCTCTCGCGCACGCTCGGCCGCACGGCCATGGCGACGTGGTGGCAGGTCACCGTCCGCCTGGCACGCCCGGGCGTCCTCGCCGCCGCGCTCCTGGTCGCGGTCACGGCGATGAAGGAGCTGCCGGCGACGCTGCTCCTGCGCCCCACCGGCACCGACACCCTCGCGACCGAGCTGTGGTCGCGCACCGACGTCGCGGCGTACGGTGCTGCGGCCCCCTACGCGCTGGCCCTGCTCGCGGTGGCGTGCGTGCCGGCATTCCTGCTCTCCCGAGACCGCGAACCGGAGGATGTGTGACATGACCTCGCTGCGCGTCGATGCCCTGACCGTCCGTCTCGGCGATGCCGACATCCTCCGGGGCGTCGACATCAGTGCCTCCGACGGTGAACTGCTCGCCGTCGTCGGTCCGAGCGGATGCGGCAAGACCACGCTGCTGCGCACGATCGCCGGACTCGTGCGCGCAGCATCCGGCGACATCCGGCTCGGCACGCGGCTGGTCGCCACCCACGGCATCCACCTGCGCCCCGAGCGCCGCGGCATCGGGTGGGTGCCGCAGGACGCGACTCTCTTCCCGCATCTCACCGTCGCCCAGAACGTCGCCTTCGGAATGCCGCGGGCGTCCGGCCGACGGTCGCCGCGGCGTCGCGGCGCCCTCGATTCCGAGGTCGGGCGGGTGCTGGCCCTGGTGGGCCTGGACGGCTTCGCCGAGCGGATGCCGTCGCAGCTGTCCGGGGGCCAGGCGCAGCGCGTGTCGCTCGCCCGCGCTCTGGCATCGCGTCCCGCTCTCGTGCTGCTGGACGAGCCCTTCGCCGCGCTCGACCCGCTGCTGAGACACGAGCTGCGGGAGTCGGTCCCGGCGTGGCTGCGAGAGGAGGGCGTCACCGCGGTGCTCGTCACGCACGACCAGGAGGAGGCTCTGTCGCTGGCGGACCGGGTCGCCGTGATGCGGGACGGCCGGGTGCTGCAGGAGGACGCGCCGGCGATCGTGTTCGGCCTGCCGGCGACCGCGTGGGTCGCGGGCTTCGTCGGCGATGCGGTGTTCCTCGACGGCCAGTGGCATGAGGACGTGGTCGACACGCTGCTCGGGCGCCTGCCCGCACAGTGGGCGGAGCATCACGTCGCCGGCGACGTCGCGGCACCGGCGGCAGGCACCGCGGTGAGGGTGATGCTGCGACCCGAGCAGCTCGGCGTGACCGCCGACGCGGAGGGCGTCGGCGTCGTGCGCCGTGCGCGCTTCACCGGCCACAGCGCGCTGCTCGAGATCGGGCTCGCGGGGGGCGCGATCCTGCACGCACGTGTGGCCTCGCCCGCCGCCACCCCTCCCGGCACACGGGTGCGGGTGGACGTCGGCGGGAGCGCGCTCGCCTACTCGGCGGTTTGATCACATACCGTGCGCGTCGTGCTGGCCCAGTCCCCGGTTGGCTGCGATGCGATCGGCGGTGGCCTCCACCTTCAACAGCGCCGCGGGATTGGCCGGGTCATCCACCGGGCCCTTGCCGCCCTTGAGGCGCGTTCCTCCGCTCGCGGTGCGGCGCGACAGCCAGCGGGCGAACCACGACAGCGACAGGTTGATCGCGAGGTAGATGGCGAGGGTCACGGCGAACAGCGAGAACAGGTACCGGTTGCCGTAGAAGCTGCCCAGGTTGTTCATCGTGGTGCGGATGATCTCGTTGTAGCCCACGATGTAGCCGAGCGAGGTGTCCTTCAGCAGCACCACGAGCTGGGCGACGATGATCGGCAGCATCTGCCGGAACGCCTGCGGGAACTCAACGAGCATCTTCGACTGGAAGTCCCGCATGCCGACGCTCAGGGCTGCTTCGCGCTGCCCGCGCGGCAGCGCCGCGAGTCCCGCGCGGAGCGCCTCTCCGATGAGCGTGCCGTTGTACACGATGAGGGCGATGACGACCGCCCAGAAAGCCTGCGTGGAGGCGACGAGCAGGATGAAGAGCATCATCAGCAGCACGGGCATGCCGCGGAAGAACTCGATGAACCACGCCGTCGGGATCCGCACCCACGCGATCTGCGAGCTGCGCAGCAGCGAGAGCACGACCCCGAGGACGATCGCACCCACCGCGGCGACAGCGGCCGCCTGCAGGGTTCCGAGGACGCCGCTGCCGATGAAGGTCCACACCTGCGGGTCGGCGAAGATGTCCCAACGGCTTCCGTCGAACATCCCGGGCAGGGTGACTCCACCCGACTGCCGGGGGGCCGCGAGGAGGAAGAACACCCACACCGCCAGGCCCGCGATCGCCGCGAGAGAGAGGATCGAGGCGATCAGCGACACCCGCTTGGCCCGGGGACCGGGGACGTCGAACAGGACGCTGTTGCCGCTCATCGGCTGACCACCCATCGCTTCTCGAGTTGCCCGGCGGCCAGGCCGAGCGGCACCGTGATGACCAGGTAGAGCGCTGCCGCCACGAGGAGGAGCGGGATCACGATGTTCCCGTTGTCGTTGGCCAGCTGGCGCGTGGAGGCGAAGAGCTCCACGACGAAGAATCCACCCGCCACCGATGTGTTCTTCGTGAGGGCGATGAAGACGTTGATGAGCGGCGGGACCGTCATGCGGAACGCCTGTGGCAGGACCACGAGCGATACGGTCTGGCCGAAGCCGAGTCCGATGCTTCGAGCGGCCTCGGCCTGACCGACCGGCACACCGTTGATGCCGGACCGCAGCGCCTCCGCGACGAACGGCGAGGTGTAGTACGTGAGCGCGATGAAGGCCAGCAGCAGATACGGGGCCCGCACGCCCAGCATCGGCATCACGAACGCGGTGAAGAAGAAGACCAGCGTGAGCGGGGTGTTGCGCGCGATCTCGGTCCAGAACGCCGCGAAACCGCGCAGGACGGGAACCGGCGATATCCGCATCGCGGCGATCACGGTTCCGAGGACGAGGGCCAGGATGCCCGAGACGGCCAACAGCAGCAGCGTGACCCGGAAGCCCTCCCAGAATTCGGGCATGAGCGACCACAGCTGGTCCATGCGGTGTCCTTTCGCGTGCGAGGGGATCGCCTCCCGCCGGCATGCGGCGGCGGGAGGCGATCGGGTCGATCAGTAGCGGTCGGGCGCCGGCGGGTCGACGAACGGCAGGACCGTTCCCGCGGTGCTGTTCCACGCCTCTTCGTACCGGCCGTCCTCGTACGACTCCTCGAGCACGTCGTTGATCCACATGCGGAAGTCGGTGTCGTCCAGCGCGAGGCCGATGCCGTAGGGCTCCTCGGTGAACGGCTCGCCGGCGACCTTGAACTCGCCCTCGTTCTGCGCGGCGAGGCCGGCCAGGATGACGTTGTCGGTCGAGACGGCCACGACGGTGCCGTTGCGCAGCGGCTCGAGGCAGTTCGAGTACGTGTCGGTGAGGACCGGCTCGGCGCCGATCTCCTCGAGCATGGCGGCCGGCGTCGAGCCGGTCACCGAGCACACCGGCTGGCCGACGAGGTCGTCCTCGGTGGTGATGTCGTCGTTGTCCGCCAGGACGAGGATCGACTGACCGGCCATGTAGTACGGCCCCGCGAACGACACGACCTCCTTGCGCTCGTCGTTGATCGTGTAGGTCGCGATGACGATGTCGACCTGGCCGTTCTCGATGAAGGGCTCACGGTTGGCCGAGACCGTCTCGACCCACTCGATGTTGTCTTCGGAGATGCCGAGCTCGGAGGCGATGATCTTGCCGATCTCGACGTCGAAGCCCTCCGGGACGCCCGAGGGGCCCATAAGGCCGAACAGCGGCTGGTCGAACTTGGTGCCGATGGTGATGGTGCCCGCCTCATTGAGCTCCGCCATCGTGGTGCCCTCTTCGAAGCTGACGTCTTCGGGCTCGGGAGCGGCGTCGTCGCCCGGCGTGGTCGTGCCGCCGGCACATGCCGACAGTGCGAGCGCGCCGGCCGCGGCCAGCGCGATGAGGGGAAGTCTGGATCGCTTCATGTTCTCGTCCTTTGCTGTGGTGCGGGCCGCGCGTGGCGGCCACCTCCGGTTTCCCGTCGCTGATGGCGGCGGGGGTCTGGGTCAGTGCTCGAGGATCTTCGAGAGGAAGTCCTTGGCCCGATCACTCTGCGGGTCGGTGAAGAACTTCTCGGGGGTCGCCTCCTCGACGATGGCGCCGTCGGCCATGAAGAGCACGCGGTCGGCGGCCTTGCGGGCGAAGCCCATCTCGTGGGTGACGACGATCATCGTCATACCCTCCGACGCGAGGCCCACCATGACGTCCAGGACCTCGTTGATCATCTCCGGGTCGAGTGCGCTGGTGGGCTCGTCCATCAGGATCAGCTTCGGGTTCATCGCGAGCGAGCGGGCGATCGCCACTCGCTGCTGCTGTCCGCCCGAGAGCTGAGCGGGCATCTTGGACGCCTGATTGGCCACTCCCACGCGGTCCAGAAGCTGCATGGCCTTCTGATCGGCATCCTTCTTCTTCATCCCCCGCACGCGCATCGGCCCGAGGGTGACGTTCTCGAGGACGGACTTGTGGGCGAACAGGTTGAACGACTGGAACACCATGCCGACGTCCGCGCGCAGGCGTGCCAGGTCCTTCCCCTCGGCGGGGAGCGGCTGCCCGTCGATCGTGATGACGCCGGAGTCGATCGTCTCGAGCCGGTTGATCGCGCGGCACAGGGTGGACTTCCCCGATCCCGAGGGACCGATGACCACGACGACCTCACCGCGGTTGACCACGGTGTTGATGTCGCGCAGCACGTGCAGCTGGCCGAAGTGCTTGTCGACGTTCTCCACGACGACGAGGGGCTCGCCGCGACGGACGTTGATGTTCGAGGTGCGCGGCGAAGCCGCCGGGGCATCAGGAGTCGCCATGGGGTTCACCCTAGGACCGCGAGGCATGCCGCCGCAGGAGCCCACGCAACCCTTTACCGATCTGAAACAAACGGGGGCGGGTCAGATCCCGGCAGCGCGCTGGGCGAACGCGGTCTCGTACAGGCACACACTGGCCGCCGTCGCGAGGTTCAGCGACTCCGCCTTGCCGAAGATCGGCAGGCGCAGCGCGTCGTCGGCAAGGGCGAGCGCGTCTTCGTCGAGGCCTCGCGCCTCGTTGCCGAAAAGCCACGCGGTCGGCTCCGCCAGGCGGTCGCGGGCAGCGAGGAAGTCGCCGCCGCCCACGTCAGCGGCGATGACGCGCATGCCTGCGCCGTGCGCTCGCTCGATCGCGGTCGACAGCTCCACCCCGACGGCCACGGGCAGGTGGAAGAGCGAGCCGGTGGTGGCCCGCACCACCTTGGGGTTGTACGGGTCGACCGTCCGACCGGTCAGCACGACGGCGTCGGCCCCGGCCGCGTCGGCCGCGCGGATGATGGTGCCCAGATTGCCCGGGTCGCGGACCTCCTCGCAGATCGCGACGAGACGGGGCGATGCCGCGAAGACGTCACGGACGGAGGTCGGGGACTGGCGCGCCACCGCGACGATCCCCTGCGGTGTTACGGTGTCGGCCATGGCGTCGATGACCGCCTCGGCGGCGAACACGATCTCGATCCCCGCCTCGTCCGCCCCGGCACGGACGTCCGAGTGCCTCTCGAGCGCCGTCGGCGTCGCGTAGAGCTCGACCAGCGTGTCAGGGCGATACGCGAGGGCCTCGCGCGCGGATTGGGGGCCTTCGAGGAGGAACAGCCCCGTCTCCTGCCTGGCCGCCCGTTTGGTCAGCTTCGCGACGGCGCGCACGCGCGGGGACCGGGGGTTCTCGAGCACGCGACCAGTCTAGAGACACCGAAGGCGCCCTCCGTATGGAGGACGCCTTCAGTGAGGAGAACTGCGGGTCAGGCGCTCTTGGGAGCGTTGACGTTCTCGGGCAGCGCGTTCTTCGCGGTGGCGACCAGCGACGCGAACGTGGCCGGCTCGTTCACGGCGAGCTCGGCCAGCATTCGACGGTCCACCTGCACGCCGGCAAGACCCAGACCCTGGATGAAGCGGTTGTAGGTGAGGCCGTTCTGACGGCTCGCGGCGTTGATGCGCTGGATCCACAGACGACGGAAGTCGCCCTTGCGCTTGCGACGGTCGCGGTACGCGTAGACGAGCGAGTGGGTGACCTGCTCCTTCGCCTTGCGGTACAGGCGCGAACGCTGACCCCGGTAACCGGAGGCGCGCTCGAGGATGACGCGACGCTTCTTGTGGGCGTTGACAGCCCGCTTGACTCTAGCCATTTCTTCTGTTTCCTATCGTGCGTCGGCGCTCAGAGGCCGAGGAGCTTCTTGGCGACCTTCGCGTCACCGGGGGCCAGGACCTGCTCCTGGTTGAGGCGACGCGTGCGACGGCTCGACTTGCCCTCGAGGTTGTGCCGCATGTTGGCCTGCTGCTTCATCAGCTTGCCGCTTCCGGTGACCTTGAAGCGCTTCTTGGCGCCCGAGTGGGTCTTCTGCTTCGGCATCTCTTCTTCCTTCGTTTCACTTCCCGCCCAGGCGGGAGTCGGTGTCCCGCGGTGCGGGAGTTCGTGGGTCCTACTCGGCGGATGCCGGCTCGGACGTGGCTTGGGGCTCGTCGTCGGCGTCCGGGGCGCCGCTGCGGGCGGACCGCGCGGCTTCCTTGTTCGCTGCGCGCTGAGCGTTCTGCTCGGTCTTCACCTCGGACTTGTTCTTGTGCGGGGCGACCACCATCACCATGTTGCGGCCGTCGATCGTGGGGTTCGACTCCACCGTGCCGAACTCCGCGACGTCCTCGGCGAACTTGCGGAGCAGCCGCACGCCCTGCTCGGGACGCGACTGCTCGCGACCGCGGAACAGGATCATCGCCTTGACCTTGTCGCCGGCCTGCAGGAAGCCCTCGGCGCGCTTGAGCTTGGTGATGTAGTCGTGCGCCTCGATCTTCAGTCGGAACCGGACCTCCTTGAGGACCGTGTTCGCCTGATTGCGACGCGCTTCCTTGGCCTTCTGCGCAGCCTCGTACTTGAACTTCCCGTAGTCCATGATCTTGACCACGGGGGGCTTCGAGTTGGGGGCCACCTCGACGAGATCGAGGTCGGCCTCCTGGGCCAGGCGCAGCGCCACCTCGATGCGGACGACGCCGACCTGCTCACCCGCGGGTCCGACGAGGCGGACCTCGGGGACGCGGATGCGGTCGTTGGTGCGGGGATCGCTGATGCGGAACTCCTCTTTCATGCGGGTGATGACCACCGCGACACGGGCTTGCATCGCGAGTGGAAGAGGAGTCCATTCCACCCGCACGGCGATCGAGCGCCGGCTGCACCCTGGTCGACCCCGGCCGCAAGCGGTCGGGGCGGAGTGCGTGACCCGGTAGCCTGGAGCGGCAAGCGCGGGTGGGATGTGATCCTCTTTCGATTCCGAGACACATGGCCTCGGAGCCCGCCATAGTCTAGCAGAGAGCAGCACGTGGACACGATTCGGGATGCCGGCACCCCCTCGCACGACGAGCAAGGCCCACGCGACGCGTCGCGCGAGGCCCGGTGGGAGGAGCAGGAGCGCGCCGCCGCATCGGCCACGCGCGACATCGCCGACGTACCGGCGGTCGAGGTCATCACCACCACCGCCGTTCACCTGATGAGCGCTGCCGCAGTGAAGACCGGCCTCGCCGACGACCCCGCTCACCAGCTCGATCTGGACGAGGCGCGCAAGCTCATCAATGCCCTCGCGGGCCTCATCACCGCCGGAGCCCCGGAGATCAGCGACATGCACGCCCGTTCGCTGCGCGACGGACTCCGCTCCCTCCAGCTGGCCTTCCGCGAGGCATCCACGATCCCCGATCCGATCGGGAAGGGTCCCGGCGAGAAGTGGACCGGACCCGTCACCTGAGACGGACCGCCCCTGGCCGGCGTTGCCCCCTTCAGCGGCTGCGCACCAGCTTCACCGTCAGCGAGTCCACCAGCACGGCGATGCGGTCATCGGCCGCCCAGCGCTGAGCCAGCCGTGCGAGGACGGCGTCCAACGCGTCCTTCTCGAGGCCGTGGACGAGCTCCAGTCGCACGATGAGCTCCGGTCCGCGCAGCCGCGCGTCGGGGTCGCCGGCCTGCACCGCCAGGTCGAGCACCGCCAGCTCCGATCCGATGCTCTCCTGCAATCCGGCGTAGACCTCGGGAGACGTGAAGCTGGGCTCCCAGCGCTGGCCCTGGGCGATCGCCCAGACCGCGGGGCGGCGCAGCACGAACTCGGTGTCGCTGCCCGGGTCGACGACGATCAGATCGGTGTCGTCCTGCATCGCCGCAGCGGCCGTCCGCACACCCTCGGCGGGGATGGGCCGGGCGGTCGGATCCCACACGCCCATCGTCGCGACCGAGGTGAACACCGGCAGCACGCGGCGACCGTCGGGAGACGCGACGGTGACGATCGACAGCTCCTGCGTCTTGTCCACCGTCAGCCCACTGGGCGCGGTCCCCTCGTCGCCGCGTTCGGCCACGAGAGGAATCAGCAGGCGTGCCCGGCGGTACGCTTCGACGACCGACTCTTGGTCGCCGGACCCCTCGCGGAACGAGGTCAGCGCCGCCAGCAGCTCCGCGTCCGCCGAGCCGTCGTCGGACGCGTGGGGATTGCTCTGGAAACTCCGCCCCTCCCACGGCACACCCGCGGAGTCGGACGGACGCGAGTGCGGGTCAGTACCCGGCGACATCCAGCGCCTCGGCGAGCGTGAACGCGCCCGCGTACAGGGCCTTGCCCATGATGGCCCCCTCGACGCCCAGCGGCACGAGCTCGCGGAGCGCGGCGATGTCATCCAAGCTCGAGATCCCGCCCGAGGCGACGACGGGCTTGGGCGTGCGCGAGGTGACCTCGCGCAGCAGATCGAGGTTCGGGCCTTTCAACGTTCCGTCCTTGGTGACGTCGGTGACGACGTAGCGGCTGCACCCGGCCGCTTCCAGCCGCTGCAGGACGGTCCACAGGTCGCCGCCCTCCTGCGTCCAGCCCCGCGCGGCCAGCGTCGTGCCGCGAACATCCAGCCCCACGGCGATGACATCGCCGTAGCGCCCGATGACGTCGGCCGCCCACTCGGGGTTCTCGAGCGCGGCGGTACCCAGGTTGATGCGGGCGGCGCCCGATTCCAGGGCCGCCTCGAGCGAACGGTCATCGCGGATGCCGCCGGACAGCTCCACCTGAACGCCCTTGACCTGCTTGATGACCTTGCGCAGAAGGCCGGCGTTGCTGCCGCGACCGAACGCCGCGTCGAGGTCCACGAGGTGGATCCAGTCCGCCCCCTGCCGCGCCCATTCCAGAGCGGCGTCGACCGGGTCGCCGTAGTTGGTCTCGGTCCCCGCCTCTCCCTGAGTGAGGCGGACCGCCTTGCCTCCCGCGACGTCGACGGCGGGCAGCAGGGTCAGCATGGGCGTGGACGCGAAATCGTTCATGGCTCCTCGTGCGGGCAGGATCACGGGAGCGGACGCTCCCCGGGACGGCACGAACTCAGAGGGTAGCCCCGCTGAGCCCGTCGATCCAATTGGAGAGAAGTCGGATGCCGGCGTCGCCGGACTTCTCGGGATGGAACTGCGTCGCCGCGAGCGGTCCGTTCTCGACCGCGGCGAGGAATGGCTCTCCGTACCGACACCACGTCAGCACTGGCTCGGGGAAAGGCGGCTGGACCTCGAGGGTCCACTGCCTGGCCCCGTACGAGTGGACGAAGTAGAAGCGCTCGTCCTCGAGGCCCGCGAACAGCCGCGAGCCGGAGCCTGCCTCGACGGTGTTCCAGCCCATATGGGGCAGGACAGGCGCCTCGAGCTGCGTCACCGCCCCGGGCCACTCCCCCAGGCCTTCGGTGTCGACGCCGCCTTCCACGCCGTGCTCGAACAGCACCTGCATGCCGACGCAGATGCCGAGGACGGGGCGCCCGCCGGCCAGCCGGCGACCGATCAGCTCGTCGCCGCGGCTCGCGCGCAGCGCCGCCATGACCGCCTGGAACGCACCCACGCCCGGGACGACGAGACCGTCCGCGTCCATGATGAGCCGGCGGTCGGCCGTGAGCCGCGCGTCGGCCCCCGCGGCGGCGAGGGCCTTCACCGCGGAGTGTACGTTGCCCGAACCGTAGTCGAGGACCGCCACGAGCGGCTTCGAGGTCACAGAGCGCCCTTCGTGCTCGGGATGCCCTCGACCTGCGGATCGAAGGCCTTCGCCTGACGGAACGCCCGGGCGAACGCCTTGTACTCCGCTTCGGCGATGTGGTGGGGGTCGCGGCCGCCGAGGACGCGGACATGGACGGTCAGCGCCGCCTGGTACGAGATCGCCTCGAACGTGTGACGGACGAGGCTCCCGGTGAAGTGCCCGCCGATGAGGTGGTGCTCGAAGCCGTCGGGTTCGCCGGTGTGAACGAGGTACGGCCTGCCGCTGATGTCGACCACGGCCTGGGCGAGCGCCTCGTCGAGGGGCACCAGCGCGTCGCCGTAGCGGGAGATGCCCGCCTTGTCGCCCAGCGCTTCGCGGACCGCCTGCCCGAGCACGATCGAGATGTCCTCGACGGTGTGGTGCGCGTCGATGTGCGTGTCGCCCGAGGCCCGCACCGTGAGGTCGGTCAGCGAGTGCTTCGCGAACGCCGTCAGCAGGTGGTCGAAGAACGGGACGGAGGTGTCGATGCGGCTGCGGCCGGTGCCGTCCAGATCGAGGTCGAGCTCGACCGTCGACTCGCTCGTCGCGCGCCGGACGGACGCGGTGCGGTGCGCTGCGTTCATGAGCCCGAGTCTATCGACGCCAGCGCATCGAGGAATGCCGTCGTCTCGCTCTCGGTGCCCGCGGAGACCCGCAGGTGGTGAGGGATGCCGACGTCGCGGATGAGCACCCCCCGGTCGTAGAGTCGCCGCCACGTGTCGGCCGGGTCGTCGACGTCGCCGAACAGGACGAAGTTCGCCCACGACTCGTACGGCGCGTACCCCAGCGCTTCGAGTGTCGCCGAGATCCGGTCGCGCTGTTCGACGATCTCATCCACCATCCCGAGCATCGTCGGAGCGTGAGCCAGAGCGGCGACGGCTGCGGCCTGGGTGAGCGCGCTGAGGTGGTACGGCAGCCGCACCAGACGCAGCGCGTCGATGAGCGCGGGGTCGGCCGCGAGATACCCGACCCGAGCCCCGGCGAACGCGAACGCCTTGCTCATCGTCCGCGACACCACCAGTCGCTCACGGCCGGGCAGGAGAGTCAGGGCGGACTGCTGCTCGTGCGGTGCGAACTCGTGATAGGCCTCGTCGACGATCACGACGCCGGGCGTCGCGTCGTACACCGCCTCGATGACGTCGAGCGACATGGGGGTGCCCGTCGGGTTGTTCGGCGAGCACAGGAACACCACGTCCGGCAGCGCGTCCGCCACCTGCGCGGCGGCGCTGTCGGCGTCGAGCGTGAAGGAGGCCCCGCGCACCCCCTCGACCCACGCTGCGCCGGTCCCCCGTGTGAGCAGCGGGTACATGGAATAGGTCGGAGAGAAGCCGAACGCCGTCCGTCCCGGTCCGGCGAACGCCTGGAGCACATGCTGCAGGACTTCGTTCGAGCCGTTGGCCGCCCAGATCTGCTCGCGGGAGAGCCCGTGGCCGAGGTACTCGGCGAAGGCCTCGCGAAGCGGGGTGAACTCGCGATCGGGGTAGCGGTTCACGTCCCGCAACGCCCGCGCGATGCCGTCGAGGATGTCGTCGGCGACCTCCTGCGGAACGGGGTGGGTGTTCTCGTTCACGTTCAGAGCCACCGGCAGGGACGCCTGAGGCGCGCCGTACGGGGTCCGGCCGCGAAGATCGTCGCGAAGAGGGAGGTCGTCGAGTCGAGCGCTCATCCCCACCATGGTAGGGCCGCCCGGCCTTCCGTCCGCGACGCGGCTCAGCCGGCGGGAGCGTACTCGGCCGGGATCGCGAGCCGCTGCCCCGCCTGCAGCCCGACGCCGTTCAGGGCGTTCAGGCTGGAGATCGCGGCCACGACGTCGCGCGGGTCAGCCGACGGCGCGACCTCTTCTGCGATCGACCACAGCGAGTCACCCGGGTCCACGGTCACCGTCGCGAACGTTCCTGCAGGAGCGCCTTCTTCGCGACCCGCCAACGCGGACCCGCCCCCGATGATCGCGCCCGCCAGCACCGTCGCCGCAGGAACGGCCGCGAGGACGGCCAGGACGCGGCGTCCGCGCGTCGTCAGGCGCAGCCGGGTCTCGGGCACGCGGTCGGTCAGGGGGATGTCGATGCTCAGTGCGGTCATTTCTCCTCCAACGGGGAAGAGTTCGCATCCGTCGATCGGCCGGGACCGGCGGATGCGAACCTCTCTTCCGAAGCTATCTTCGATACAATCGGGTGTCAAGCGACGAATCGGCGATCCTTCCGTCGAAGCGACACGCGGGGCGTCCTGCCCTGTGCCGCCCGGCGAACCGGATACCGTTTCGATAGCGACAGCCCACCACGGGCCTCCGACATTCGAAGAGACGCAGCGGAATCAGGGCGAGAGGAGCCGACATGAGCGAGGCGACCGGGACAGGGCGGACCCGTCGGCGCAAGAGCCTGAGCGACAAGCAGATGGCGATCCTGGAGGTCATCCAGCGCTCCATCGGCAAGCACGGCTACCCGCCGAGCATGCGCGAGATCGGGGACGCCGTGGGCTTGAAGTCGCTGTCGAGCGTCACCCACCAGCTGAACCAGCTCGAGCTCAGCGGTTATCTCCGGCGCGACCCCGGAAAAACGCGCGCCATGGAGGTGCTGATCGACCTGCCCGGGTCGGCCGCCGAGAACCCTGCCGACTCCGCTCCGTCGGTCGGCGACGCGGCACTGGTGCCCCTCGTCGGCCGCATCGCCGCCGGCGTTCCCATCACCGCCGACCAGCAGGTCGAGGAGATCTTCCCCCTCCCCCGCCAGCTCGTCGGCAAGGGCGACCTGTTCATGCTGAAGGTGTCGGGCGAGTCGATGATCGACGCCGCGATCTGCGACGGCGACTGGGTGGTGGTGCGCTCCCAGGCCACCGCCGACAACGGCGACGTGGTTGCCGCGATGCTCGATGGCGAGGCGACGGTCAAGACGTTCCGTCAGCGCGACGGGCACACCTGGCTGCTGCCCCGCAACTCCGCGTTCGAGCCGATCCTCGGCGATGAGGCGGTCGTGCTGGGCAAGGTCGTCGCCGTGCTCCGCGCCGTCTGACGCCCGCCGCCGCGTGCGGCTAGGGTGGGCCCAGCAGCCGAGAGGAGCCCCGCATGACCCGGTTCCGGCGCGTGGTGTCCCTGGTCTGCGTCATCCTGATCGCACTCCTCGCCCCCGTGTCTATCGCCGCGAGCTGGGTGCGGGCGCAGCTGGTGGACGAAGACGCGTTCGTCGCCACTCTCGCACCGTTGGCGGACGACGCCGACGTGCGCGGACTCGTCGCCGATCGCACGTCGGAGGTGATCCTCGAGACCGCCGACGTCCAGGGCCTGACCGACGACCTCTTCGACGGGCTGCAGACACTGGACCTCCCCCGGCCGGCTCTCCGGGCGCTGGACCTGCTCCGCGAGCCCGCCGCGGTGGGGGCCACCCGGATGGTCGAGGATGCCGTCGCGCGAAGCATCGAGTCGGATGCCTTCCCTCGGGTGTGGAACGCGGCACTGGTCGCCAGTCACCGGGCCCTCGTCCTCACGGCGACAGCCGAGGGCGACGGGGCGCTCGCGATCGACGAGGAGGGGACGGTCAGCATCCGGCTCGGACCGGTGGTCGAGGCGGTCACCGAGCGCCTGGTCCGCGAGGGCGTCGCCCTCGCCCGCGTGATCCCCGCGACCGATCGATCCATCGTCGTGCTGCAGTCCGACGCGCTGCCCGCCATCCGCGCCGGCTACACCGTCGCCGTGGCCGCCGGGCTCTGGCTCCCCGTCCTCACGCTGGCTGTCGGCGCGGCGGCGGTGGCGATCGCCCCCGGGCGCGGCCGCGCCCTGCGCGACGTCGGCATCGCCGTCACGCTCGGCGCCCTCGTCCTCCTGGCGCTGCTGTCGGTCGGCGACGCGGCACTGGCGGGTCGGAGCGAAGCCGCCGCCCTCCCGCCAGCCGCCACCGACGCCCTCTACGACACGGTCGTCGCGGCGATGCGCGCCTCAGCCCTGTCCGTCGCGGTCATCGGGGTCGTCCTGGCCGCCGCGGGCGGGCTCGTGGCGGCCAGGACGAGGCGCTACACCGGGACCGACACCGACGCGCGCACCGAGCCGGCCGCGTCCACCATGTTGCGAAGCGACGCGACCGTCTCGTCGTAGCCGCGTGTCTTCAGCCCGCAGTCCGGATTCACCCAGATCTGCCGCAGCGGAAGCTCTCGCGCCGCACGCTCGAGCAGCGCGGTGATCTCACCGACGGACGGCACACGCGGGGAGTGGATGTCGTAGACCCCGGGACCGACGCCGTGAGCGAAGCCCGACTCGGCGATGTCGGTGATCACCGAGCCGCGGCTGCGGGCCGCCTCGATCGACGTCACATCGGCGTCGAGTCCCGCGATGGCGTCGATGACGACGTCGAACTCCGAGTAGCACAGGTGCGTGTGGATCTGGGTGCGCGGCGCGGCACCCGCCGTCGCCAGGCGGAACGAGGTCACCGACCACTCGAGATACGCCGCCTGGTCTGCGACCGCGAGCGGCAGCAGCTCCCGCAGCGCCGGCTCATCCACCTGGATGATCCCGATGCCGGCAGCCTCGAGATCGGCGATCTCATCGCGCAGGGCGAGTGCCACCTGATCGGCGGTCGCGCTCAGCGGCTGATCGTCGCGCACGAACGACCACGCCAGGATCGTCACCGGCCCCGTCAGCATCCCCTTGACCGGGCGCGGAGTGAGCGACTGGGCGAACGTCGCCCAGTCGACGGTGATGGGCGCGGGGCGCGAGACGTCGCCCCACAGGATGGAAGGCCGGGTGGCGCGCGACCCGTACGACTGCACCCACCCGTTGCGGGTGACCGCGAAACCGTCGAGGTGCTCGGCGAAGTACTGCACCATGTCGTTGCGCTCGGGCTCCCCGTGGACGAGGACGTCGAGCCCGAGCTCTTCCTGCAGCGCGATCACCCGGCGGATCTCGTCACGGAGGAAGCCCTCATACGCGGCCGTGTCGATCTCGCCGCGGACGTGCGCGGCCCGGGCGCGACGGATCTCGCCGGTCTGCGGGAACGAGCCGATCGTCGTCGTCGGAAGCGCGGGCAGCTCCAGCGCTGCGTCCTGCGCGGCGGCGCGCTCGGCGTCGTCGCCGCGGACGGCGTCCGCCGTCGAGAGCGCCGCCGTCCGCGCGCGCACGGCCGGGTCGGCCACGCCGGGTGCGCGGCGACGGTCGTCGAGCGCCTCGGATGCCGCGTCGAGCGCCGCCGCGATCGCGGCGGCGCCGCTGCGCAGACCGCGGGCGAGCGTGACCACCTGATCGACCTTCTGGTCGGCGAACGCGAGCCAGCTGCGCAGGCGCGGATCGAGGTCGGGCTCGTCGTCGACGTCGTGGGGAACGTGCTGGAGCGAGGTCGACGTGCCGGCTGCCACATGGGCGGCACCGAGTGCGCGTGCGGCGTCCAGCCGCTCCCATGCGCCGCGCAGGTCGCCGCGCCACACGTTGCGGCCGTCGACGACACCGGCGACGAGCACCTTGTCGGCCAGGCCGGCGTGAGCGTCGGGGGTTCCGCCGCGGTGCAGGTCGATCGCGATGCCCTCGACGTCCGAGCGCGACAGCGTCTCCCAGGCCGCGGCCGAGAGCGGACCGTATCCGGCGGCCACGAGGATGGCAGGACGGTCCTCACCCGCCGTCAAGGTCGCGTAGGCCCGCTCGGCTGCATCCGCCAGGGCGGCGGGGGCGGCCGGGAGGCTTTCGCTGACGAGCGCCGGTTCGTCGAGTTGCACCCACTCGGCGCCGGCCGCGCGCAGCGACGAGAGCAGACGGGCGTATACCGCGACGACGTCGTCCAGTCGCGACAGGGGGTCGAAGCCGTCGGGTGCGGCATCCGTCGCCTTCGCCAGCGCCAGGAGCGTGACCGGGCCGACGACCACGGGACGCACCGTCACGCCGTCGGCCACGGCCTCGGCGACCTGACGTGCGAACCGGTCGCTCGCGAGCGAGAACGTCGTCTCGGGGCCGATCTCGGGCACGAGGTAGTGGTAGTTGGTGTCGAACCACTTGGTCATCTCGAGCGGTGCGTGGGCGCCCTCGCCGCGGGCCGCCGCGAACAGTGCGCGCAGTCCGATGGCCCCGTCCGGCTCGCGCAGGTGGGCGAAGCGCTCGGGAAGCGCGCCGACCGTGAGGGCGGCGTCGAGCACCTGGTCGTAGTACGAGAAGGCCTCGGGGATCGACGAGTCGCCGCGCCCGAGTCCGCGCGTGGCGAGTCGGTCCCGCGTGGCGCGGCGCAGCTGCGCGGCGGTCTGCTCCAGCGCCGCCTCGTCGAGGGCTCCGGCCCAGTGCGCCTCGACGGCGCGCTTGAGCTCGCGGCGGCGTCCGATGCGGGGATAGCCGAGGATCGTGCCGGAGGCGAAGGCGGGCGTGGGTGCGGTCATCGTGCGTTCTCCTGGCTGAGGTGGTGGTCGAGGATGCCGACCTCGCGGAGCACCGCGAGGACCGTGTCGTGGGTGTTGAAGGCGTAGAGGTGGATGCCGGGCGCGCCGCCTTCCAGCACCTCGCGGGCCAGGCCCGCCGCGTGGGCGAGGCCGATCTCGCGCTGGGCGTCGGCGCGGGGCTCCACCTCGAGCGCCACGGCGAGCTCGCCGGGCAGCGCCTCGCCGGTCAGCTCGAGCACGCGTCGCAGCCGCTGCGGCGAGGTGATGGGCATGATGCCCGGCAGGATCGGGATCGTCACCCCCGCATCCCGCGAGCGCTGCACGAAGGCGAGGTAGTCGTCGGCGTGGAAGAACAGCTGAGTGATGGCGAGGGTGGCGCCGGCGGCCTGTTTGGCCAGCAGCGCATCGATGTGCTCGTTCGGATGCCGCGAGCGCGGGTGTCCGGTCGGGAATGCCGCGACGGCGATGTCGACCTTCGCCCCCCGCGCGACCCGTGCGGCTCCCGGGACTCCAGGGATCGGCGCCTCGGTGTACGGAGCCCGGGCCGCCTGCACACGGTCGATGAGCTGGACGAGCTGGGCAGCGGATTCCAGGTCGCCCAGGAACGCGTCCCCTTCGGCCATCCCCGCGGGCGGGTCGCCCCGCAGCGCGAGGAAGCTGGTGATTCCCGCATCCAGGAACTCGCGGATGAGCGCCGTCGCGTCGTCGTAGGTGCTGCCCACGCACGTCAGGTGGGCGAGGGGCTCGATGTCGGTGTTGCGCAGGATGTGCCGGAGGAGGTCGAGGGATCGCTCCGCGGTCGAGCCGCCGGCGCCGTACGTGACCGAGATGAAGCGCGGTCCCGCCGCCGCCAGATGCGCGATCGTCTCGTGCAGGGTGCGGGTGGCGGCGTCGGTGCGAGGCGGGTACACCTCGAACGAGAACGGGACCGGCGGCGCGGTGAGGTCGATCGACATGGCGAGCTCTTCGGTAGCGGGCGAGGGGGCCGGGCGGCCGCGGACGATCCGCCCCGGCAGAGCCGGAAGGGCGGTGTCATCGCGGGCGGGTGCCGGGCTCGGCTGTCGCTCCTGCCCGGTCCCGAGGGTTCGGGGACCGTCCGTGGGGACGACCGGGCGACGATGGCTCCACGCTAACGGAGCATCCGGGGGCGGTGAGGCGTATGACGGTCTGTTGCGTCCTCGGCCGGCGCCGCCCGCGAGCCGTCGGGATGCCGCGGGATGCCGCACGGTGACGACGCGGCGTAGCGTTGACGCATGCCGATCGCACTCCCCTACGGATCCTGGCCCTCGCCGATCTCGGCCGCCGACGTCGCGCAGGCGTCGCCGCGCCTCGAGGGCGCCCGCTTCGCCGGGGACGAGGTCTGGTGGGGCGAGACGGTCCCCTCCGAAGGCGGTCGCACGACCGTGCGGCGGCGGCGCGTCGACGGAACGACAGCCGAGCTGCTGCCGGCGCCGTGGAACGCCCGCTCCCGCGTGCACGAGTACGGCGGCGGCGCGTGGACGGCGGCCGGCGGCGAGCTCGTCTTCGTCGAGAAGACCGACCAGCGGGTGTGGGCGATGACACCCGGCGAGGCGCCGCGGGCCCTCACTCCAGCCGATCCCACCGCACGGTACGGCGGTCTGGTGTTCCAGGAGGACACGCTCCTCGCGGTGCGCGAAGTGCACACCGGCCACGGCGGGCCGCGCCGCCACATCGTCTCGATCCCGATGGACGGCACCGGTGAGGTCCGTGACCTCGTGGGCGACAGCGACTTCCTCGCCCAGCCGGCCCTCTCGCCGGGCGGCTCCCACCTGGCGTGGGTCGCGTGGGACCACCCCGCCATGCCCTGGGACCGCACGCAACTGCGGGTCGGCCGGCTCGCCGACGGGACGGTGTCGGAGTGGACGACCGCGGCCGGGGGCGCCACCGCCCCGTTGCAGCCGGCGTGGCTCGACGCCGAGGACCTCGTGTACGTCGACGATCCGACCGGCCGGTGGAATCTGCGCCGGCTCCGCCTCACCGCCGACCTCCTGTCCGAGGAGCTCGCCCCCGCCGACGCCGACACCGGCGGCCCGCTGTGGTCGCTCGGCATGCGGTGGCATGGGCTGCTCGATGACGGCCGCGTCGTCGCGGTGCGCACCGACGGGTCGGACGAGATCGTGGTCGTCGACCCGCGCGCCGGCACGACCGGCATCCTGGACACTCCCGTCGTGGCGGGCGCCAACATCGAAGACACCGCCGGAACGCGCGTCCTCGTCTCAGGCTCGAGCCGGTGGGCACCCTCGGGCCTGTGGGTGGTCGACGTCGACGCGCCCGAGCAGGCGGTCTCCGTGCGCGGCGACGAGACACCGTGGGGTGAGGAATGGATGCCGGTGCCCCGATCCGTCACCTACGCCGGCCCGCATGGCGACGTGCACGCGTTCGCCTACGCCCCGACGAACCCCGACGTGGTCGGCCCGGCGGACGAGCGACCGCCCTACGTGCTGTTCGTGCATGGCGGCCCGACCGGCCATGTGGGGGGCGGGCCGTCCGCGAAGATCGCGTACCTCACCAGCCGCGGAATCGGGGTCCTCGACGTCAACTACGGCGGCTCCAGCGGCTACGGCCGCGCCTACCGTGAGCGGCTGCTCGGTCAGTGGGGGGTCGTGGACGTCGACGACGTCGTCGCCGCCGCACGAGGGCTCGCGGCCGACGGCGCCGCCGACCCGGAACGCCTCGCGATCGCGGGAGGTTCGGCCGGAGGGTGGACGGTCCTGTGCGCTCTGTCACGATCGGATGCCTTCGCCGCGGGGATCAGCCGCTACGGGGTGGCCGATCTGCTGCGTCTCGCGGAGGACACGCACGATTTCGAAGCCCACTACCTCGACGGGATGGTCGGGCCCCTGCCGGAGGCGGAGGCCACGTACCGGGAGCGCTCGCCGCTGTCCCACCTGAGTGGCTTCACCACCCCGATGCTCATCGAGCAGGGGCTCGAGGACGAGGTGGTGCCGCCGTCGCAGTCCGAAGCGGTGCGCGACGCC
Source organism: Microbacterium sp. ARD31 (assembly GCF_031844425.1). NCBI lineage: Bacteria > Bacillati > Actinomycetota > Actinomycetes > Micrococcales > Microbacteriaceae > Microbacterium > Microbacterium sp. ARD31. The sequence continues at coordinate 37,542 of NZ_JAUZVE010000036.1, read as the reverse complement.
CTCGCGGCCAACGGGGTGCCCCACGCGTACCTCGCGTTCGAGGGCGAGGGACACGGCTTCCGGCGAGCCGAGACGATCGTCGCGACGCTCGAGGCGGAGGTGTCGTTCCTCGGGCAGGTGCTGGGGTTCGCACCCGAGGGCATCACGCCGCTCGACCTGGAGTGAGCCGGCAACGCTCTGTCAGCGGAGGTAGTCGCCCAGGCGGGCCGCGAGGTGCTCCGACACGTGCGCGTGGATGGCGGTGCCCGTCTCCTCGTGCTCCTGCGAGACGATGATCCCCTGCTCGTGCACCGCAGAGACGAGGTCGCCGCGCTCGTACGGCACGAGTGCGTTCACCTCGACGGCCGGCATCGGCAGGGCCGCCTCGACCGCAGCCCTCAGCTCGGCCACGCCCTCACCGGTGCGCGACGACACGAACACCGCACGCGGCTCGAGTCCGCGCAGCAGCAGCCGCGTGTCGTCGTCGACGAGATCGGCCTTGTTGAAGACGACGATCTCGGGGATGTCGCGCGCGCCCACGTCGCCGATGACGTCGCGGACCGTCGCCAGCTGCGCAGCCGGATCCGGGTGCGAGCCGTCGACCACGTGGACGATGACGTCGGCCTGGCCGACCTCTTCGAGCGTCGATCGGAACGCCTCGACCAGCTGGTGCGGGAGGTTGCGCACGAAGCCGACCGTGTCGGTGAGGGTGAAGATGCGGCCGTCCTCGGTCTCGGTGCGCCGCACCGTCGCGTCGAGGGTGGCGAACAGAGCGTTCTCGACGAGGACGCCGGCGCTGGTGAGCCGGTTCAGCAGGCTGGACTTGCCCGCGTTGGTGTAACCGGCGATGGCGACCGACGGGATCGTGTTGCGCTTGCGCTCGGCGCGCTTGGCATCGCGGGCGGGTGCGAAATCGCGGATCTGACGGCGCAGCTGCGCCATGCGGGTGCGGATGCGGCGGCGGTCCAGCTCGATCTTCGTCTCACCGGGTCCGCGGGAGCCCATTCCCGCGCCGCCCGCACCGACCTGGCCACCGGCCTGACGGCTCATCGAGTCACCCCAGCCGCGCAGGCGCGGCAGGAGGTACTCCAGCTGCGCGAGCTCGACCTGGGCCTTGCCCTCGCGGCTCTTGGCGTGCTGGCTGAAGATGTCGAGGATGACCGTGGTGCGGTCGATGACCTTCACCTTCACGACGTCCTCCAGAGCACGGCGCTGGCTGGGGGCCAGCTCGGTGTCGGCGATCACGGTGTCGGCGCCGACGGCGGCGACGATGTCGCGCAGCTCTTCGGCCTTCCCGCGGCCGACGTAGGTGGCGGGGTCGGGGTGGGGCCGCCGCTGCAGCACGCCGTCGAGCACCACCGCTCCTGCGGTCTCGGACAGCGCGGCGAGCTCGCGCAGCGAGTTCTCGGCGTCCTCCTGCGCACCCTGGGGGTGCACGCCGACGAGCACGACGTTCTCGAGCCGCAGCTGCCGGTACTCGACCTCGGTGACGTCCTCGAGTTCGGTGGAGAGACCGGGAACGCGGCGCAGCGCCGCTCGCTCCTCACGGTCCCATTGCTCGCCGTCGGAGTCGCCGGCACCGATGGTCGCGGCATCCTGCAGCGCCTGCGCCGCGCCCATGCCGCGGTCGGACCCGCGCTCGGTGAACGTGCTGACGCGCCGTTCCGATCGCGCCTGGGCGCGTGAGAGCACGCGATCCACCGGGTCCACCGGCGTCTCGTCGGTGCTTCCCGGAGTGGTCGTGTCGGTCATGTGTTCCTTTCACCGGCGCCGCGCCCGGCGTGCGCCGGGTGAAGCATCCGTAAACTCTACGCTCCCGGGTCCGGGCGGACCTCCGCTACGCTCGACAGCCATGGGGGAGGACCACTACTTCAGCGCGTCGCCCGCCAGCGCTGAGAACCTCCGTCGTATCCGGGTGACCCTCGCCGGCCGCGACCTCGAGGTGACGACCGCGGGCGGGGTCTTCAGTCCGGCGCACGTGGATGACGGCACGGCCGTTCTCCTGGCCAACACCCCTCCCCCGCCACCGGGCGGCAACCTGCTGGACCTCGGCTGCGGGTGGGGGCCCATCACGCTGACGCTCGCGATGGATGCGCCGCACGCGACCGTGTGGGCCGTCGACGTCAACGAGCGCGCGCTGGACCTCGTGCGCCGGAACGCCGATGCCCTGGGTCTGCAGAACATCAACGCCGCTCTCCCGTCGGATGTTCCCGAGGACGTCGTCTTTCGCACCATCCGGTCCAACCCGCCCATCCGGGTCGGCAAAAACGTCCTCCACGGACTCATGGAGCAGTGGATCCCCCGGTTGGACGAGCGGTCAGACGCGTGGCTCGTCGTGCAGAGAAACCTCGGCTCGGACTCCCTGCAGCGCTGGCTCGCCGCGACGTTCGACCGGGGGTACAGCGTGCACCGCGCCGCCACGGGCCGTGGATTCCGCGTCCTCAAAGTGCGCAGGCACGGGACGCCGCCGACGGCTGCCATCCCCCTCCCCTGAGTCCGCTCAGGCGAGGGCGACCTGGCCCGAGTACACCAGGGTGGCCGGGCCCGACAGCAGCACATGGCGCTCGCCGTCGACCTCCGGCATCCGCACCCCGAGCGTGCCACCCGGGACGTCCACGCTCCAGCGGTCGGGCGCGGCGGCACCGGCCCACTCGCGCACGGCAAGCGCGGCCGCGGCGACACCCGTGCCGCATGACAGCGTCTCACCGACACCGCGCTCGAACACGCGCATGCGGATGAGGCCGACGCCGTCCCGGACGAGCGGGTCGCTCGGCACGACGAACTCCACGTTCGCGCCGGCGGGCGGCTCGGGATGCAGCTGGGGCAGCGCGGTGAGATCGAGTGCCTCGAGTTCGCCCTCGTCGGGCAGCGCCACGACGACGTGCGGGTTGCCCACGTCGATGCCCAGCCCCGGTCGCGGCGCGCCGATGCCCCTGGCCCGCACGAGGACATCGCCCGGCTCCACCCGCCACGGGCCGAGATCCACCTCGAAGCCGAGATCGCTCGACGTGACCGCCTTGACGCCGGCGCGCGTGCCGATCGCCAGCGGAGCGTCGCCGAGCATCGCCCACCCCGCCTCGAGCAGGTAGCGCACGAACACCCGGACGCCGTTCCCGCACATCTCGGCGCGGGAGCCGTCGGCGTTGCGGTAGTCCATGAACCACTCCGCGCCGACCTCGGCCGCGTGCGCGCCCTCGTCGATCGCCGCCGAGCGGACGACGCGCAGGATGCCGTCGCCGCCGATGCCGAATCGACGGTCGCAGAGGATCGCCACCTGATCATCGGTCAGGTCGAGCTCGCCGTCCGCATCGGGGATGATCACGAAGTCGTTGCCGGTGCCGTGGCCTTTGGTGAACGCGATCGTCTGCGGCATCGTCCCAGTCTACGGGCGGGGGGCGAGGAGCCCTCGGCCTCAGTCGGCGATCAGCCGCTTCCCGGTCGCCCATACCTCGAAGGGAACGTAGTCGAGCGACTCGTAGAAGCCCTGGGCGATGCCGTTGTCGGGCCTCACCATGAGCTGCACCTTCGGGCAGCCGAGCGCGAGCAGCCGATCCTCGGCCTCCTCGACGAGGCGCCGCCCGATCCCCTGGCCGCGACGGGACGGGTCGCTCGCGAGGTAGTAGAGCCAGCCGCGGTGCCCGTCGTAGCCCGCCATCACCGTCCCCACGATCTCGCCGTCGGCGACGGCGACGAGGAAGAGCTCGGGCTGCACCGTCAGCTTGCGGCTGATGTCCTGGTGCGGATTGTTCCAGGGGCGGGTGAGCCCGACGGCGTGCCAGAGTGCGACGACGGCCTCGGTCTCGGCGACGTGGAAGGGTCGGATCTCGACAGTCATGGCGCCGAGTCTGCCAGGGTCCCGGCATCCGCGCCCGGTTCCACCCACCGGATCTCGACGTATCGCCGGAACCACGAGACCTGGCGCCGGGCGTAGCGACGCGTCAGGGCCTGGGTCTCGGCGACGGCCTCGGCCTCGGAGAGGCGGCCTTCGAGCTGTGCCAGCGCCTGGGCGTAGCCGATGGCGCGCCGTGCCGTCACGCCCCGCTCGAGCCCCCGCGGCAGCAGAGCCCTCACCTCGTCGACGAGCCCGCCGCGCCACATGCCCTCCACCCGCGCGTCGAGCCGCGGGACGAGTCGGTCGCGGGGCACCTCGACACCGATGATGCGTGTGTCGGCGTGCCACAGGACCGGGGCGGCCGGCAACGCGGCGCCGTGCGTCGCAGACCCCTGCGCGAGGATCTCGAGGGCCCGGACGATGCGTCGGCCGTTGCGGGGATCCACACGCTCAGCCGTGGCGGGATCGACCGCGCGGAGGCGGGCGTACAGTGCCCCCGGGCCGTCGCGCTCGAGGTCCGCCTCGAGCTCGGCGCGCAGGGCGTCGTCGTGAGGGGGGAAGCGGAAGTCGTACGCGACGCTCGACACGTACAGACCCGAGCCGCCGACGAGAATGGCGTCCGCACCACGGTCGTGCACCTCGCCGATCGCGCCCCGCGCGGCATCCTGGTACCAGGCGACGGCGGCCTCATCCGTCACATCGAGCACGTCGAAGAGATGATGCGGGATGCCGCGACGCTCGGCCGCGGGGAGTTTCGCAGTGCCGATGTCCATGCCGCGGTACACCTGCATCGCGTCGGCGTTGACGATCTCCGCGGGGATCCCCCGCGACGCCAGGGCCTCGGCCAGGTCGAGCGAGAGCGCCGTCTTCCCGGTGCCGGTGGCGCCGACCACGACCCACAGCCGCCCGCCGACCGGGCGAGGTGCGTCCGGGTCGGAGTGCGTCACACGCCGAGGCGGAGCGACGGGAGCCCGAGCGACACCGCGCGCGCAGCACCCGCTCCGCCGGAGGGCGCGGGAACCGCGCAGGACTCCGCCTGAGCCCGGTCCCACGCATCGCCGGACCTCGTCCGGCGGATGCGCAGGGGCCGACCCGCGGGAGCGTCGGCGAGGAGGTGGAAGGGCGCGGCATGGGTGACGACGACCGAGACGATGTCTCCGGGTCGCGGAACGGCCGAGCTCTCCGGGACCTCGAAGTGCACGAGGCGGTTGTCTTCGGCCCGGCCGGTCAGTCGCCGGGTCTCGGCGTCCTTCTTGCCCTCGCCGGTCGACACGAGCACGTGCACCTCGCGGCCGAGCTGGGCGTGGTTCTCCTCCAGCGAGATGCGCTCCTGCAGCGCCACGAGCCGCTCGTAGCGCTCCTGGACGACCGCCTTCGGAACCTGATCCGGCATGGTGGCGGCGGGGGTGCCCTCGCGGATGGAGTACTGGAAGGTGAACGCGCTCGCGAAGCGCGCCCGCTCCACCACGCGCAGGGTGTCTTCGAAGTCGGCGTCCGTCTCTCCGGGGAAGCCCACGATGATGTCGGTCGAGATGGCGGCGTGCGGGATGCGCTCGCGCACGCGGTCGAGGATCCCAAGGAAGCGATCGCTGCGATACGAGCGGCGCATCGCCTTGAGGACGCTGTCGCTTCCGGACTGCAGCGGCATGTGCAGCTGCGGCATCACGGCGGGGGTGTCGGCCATGGCGTCGATGACGTCGTCGGTGAAAGCCGCCGGGTGCGGGCTGGTGAAACGGATGCGCTCCAGTCCGTCGATCTCGCCGGCAGCGCGCAGCAGCTTGCCGAACGCCTGACGATCACCGAATTCCACACCGTAGGAGTTGACGTTCTGGCCGAGGAGGGTGACCTCGAGCGCGCCGTCGTCCACGAGCAGGCGGATCTCGCTGAGGATGTCGCCGGGACGGCGATCCTTCTCCTTGCCGCGCAGACTCGGGACGATGCAGAAGGTGCAGGTGTTGTTGCACCCGACCGAGATCGAGACCCATCCGCTGTGGACGCTGTCACGCTTGGTCGGGAGCGTGGAGGGGAAGACCTCGAGCGCTTCGAGGATCTCGAGCTCGGCCTCGCCGTTGTGCCGGGCGCGCTCGAGCAGGCTCGGCAGGGACCCCATGTTGTGGGTTCCGAAGACGACATCGACCCAGGGGGCCTTGTCGAGCACCGCCTGCTTGTCCATCTGGGCCATGCAGCCGCCCACGGCGATCTGCATCCCCTCGCGCTTGTCTTTGCGCGACTTCAAGTGCCCGAGGGTGCCGTAGAGCTTGCCGGCGGCGTTGTCGCGGACGGCGCACGTGTTGATCACGACGACGTCGGCCTCTTCGCCGCTCTCGGCACGGACATATCCCGCGTTTTCGAGCGAACCGGAGAGGCGCTCGGAGTCGTGGACGTTCATCTGGCAGCCGAACGTGCGGACCTCGTAGGTGCGCGCGCGGCCGTCGATGCTCGTCGCCGCCGCGGACGGCGAGATGAGCGTGGGGGTGCTGGAGGGCATCGACATGATGGGTGCCATTCTACGAGCGGTTGCCGGGACCCGCCCCCGGGATCAGTCGAAGCGGACGCGCCGCGGCTCGTCGTACTCGGCGAGGGCCTGCTTCGCCGCCGACATGGCGGCGGAACCGCCGTAGCCGCGGCGGGCGAGCTGGCCCAAGAGGCGGCGCAGGGCGGTGTCGCCGCCGAGCGAGGCCATGGACCGCGCCTTCGAGCGTGCGAACTCCAGGGCGCGCTCGGCGTCGTCGTCCGGAAGCGCCTCCAGGGCGGCATCGGCGACGTCCCGCGGGACGCCCCGCTTGGCGAGCGTCTGCGCGATGACGCGACGGCCGTGGCCCTTCCGGTCGACGGCCGCATGGGTGAGCTGCTCGGCCAGAGCAGCGTCGTCGAGATAGCCGCGATCGAGGAACGTCTGGAGGACGTCGTCGACCTCGTCGGCAGGAAGACCCTGTTCGCCGAGCACCGACCTCGCCTCGCGCACCGACAGCGAGCGGACTCGAAGCTTTCGCAGCAGCGTGCGCTCGGCCGCATCGCGCTCAGCGCCCTCGCGGCCTGTCTCGTCTCGATCGGTCTCGTCTCGATCGGTCCCGTCACGATCCCGGGCTTTGCGCGCCGCGCCGGCGGGTGGACGACGCCGGTCCTCAGCCCGCGTCGGCGCTATGGCCTCGTGCGTCCCACGGCGCTCGAACAGCGGAATGACGGGGGCGACGGGCCCGCCGGACGCCGTGTCGACGTCGGCGGGCTCGTCTCCCGCATCGATGAAGCGGACCATCACGCGGGGCGGCGCGCCGCCAGCTCGTCCTTCGTGGGCGCATCGACGGCCTTGGGCTGCCCGATGCCGAGCTTGACCTTGATCTTCGATTCGATGTCCGCGGCGATGTCGGCGTTCTTCAGCAGGAAGTTGCGGGCGTTCTCCTTGCCCTGGCCCAGCTGCTCGCCGTCGTAGGTGTACCACGCGCCCGACTTCTTCACGATGCCGTGCTCGACGCCGAAGTCGATCAGGCTGCCCTCGCGCGAGATGCCGACGCCGTAGAGGATGTCGAACTCCGCCTGCTTGAACGGCGGGGCCATCTTGTTCTTCACGACCTTGACGCGAGTCCGGTTGCCGACCGCCTCGGTGCCGTCCTTGAGCGTTTCGATACGCCGGATGTCGAGGCGGACCGATGCGTAGAACTTCAGCGCCTTGCCGCCGGCGGTCGTCTCGGGCGAGCCGAAGAACACGCCGATCTTCTCGCGCAGCTGGTTGATGAAGATCATGGTGGTGTTCGTCTGGTTCAGTCCACCGGTCAGCTTGCGCAGCGCCTGCGACATCAGGCGCGCTTGCAGACCGACATGGGAGTCGCCCATCTCGCCCTCGATCTCGGCCTTCGGCACGAGTGCGGCGACGGAGTCGATCACGACGAGGTCGATCGCGCCGGAGCGCACGAGCATGTCGGCGATCTCGAGCGCCTGCTCCCCCGTGTCGGGCTGAGAGACGAGCAGCGAGTCGATGTCCACGCCCAGCTTCTGCGCGTAGTCGGGGTCGAGTGCGTGCTCGGCGTCCACGAAGGCGGCGATCCCGCCCGCACGCTGCACATTCGCGATCGCGTGGAGCGTCAGCGTCGTCTTACCCGACGACTCCGGGCCGTAGATCTCGATGATGCGGCCCCGCGGAAGTCCGCCGATACCGAGGGCGACGTCGAGGGCGATGGAGCCGGTGGGGACGACCTCGACGGGAGCGCGCTCGTCGCTGCCGAGACGCATGACCGAGCCCTTCCCGAACTGCCGGTCGATCTGGGCGAGGGCCGATTCCAGGGCCTTCTCGCGGTCAACGGGTGATGGCATGGCGTGCTCCTTCTGCACTCGTCCCGTCTGCGGATGATTCCGCGAACGGAGATCCGTCGCCTATAGGCTGTCGCGCTCCGCCCGCCGGTGGGGCGGATGATGCGACAAGGCGTGGGGTGTCTTTGCGACTCCGTTCACGTTACGAAGGGGTTCCGACATCGGCCGTGGCCCCTCTCGCATTGTGGACAGAATCGTCCGCGACACCCGCTGTGCAGGAGCCTATGCGGTCATCGAACACATCTTCGACGACACGCCGTGACTCGGCAGCCCGAACGGCGAAGGTCAGCGTCGGGGCTCGAGGCGTCCCACACCGTATCTGCGGTCCGCCGGCACGTCGGTCTCGGCGCACAGCGCCGTCCAGATCTGGCGCGGCGGAACGCCTGCCGCCAGCGCCTGCTCCGCGGTCTGACCGCCCGCGCCGGGAAGGATCAGGTCGGCCAGGAGGGAGGTCGCTCGGGGACCGAACTCGTCGGAGACCGCGCGCTCGAACTCGCTTCGTCGCATGCCGATGAGAGGCTCGCGGTTGTCAGCGCAGCGAGAGCTCGGCGTCCACGGACGCCACCAGGTCGTCGGGTACGACGTCCGGGAAGGTCTGCAGGCCCTCGAGCACGGAGATGCGATCCCCGACCTCGCGCATGATGGTCGAGATGGGAACGTCCAGCGCCTCGGCCACGGAAGCCAGGATCTCGCTCGAGGCCTCTTTCTGGCCCCGCTCCACCTCGCTCAGGTATCCGAGAGCGACGCTCGCGCGACTGGCAACCTGACGGAGGGTACGACCCTTCTGCTGGCGGAAGTCACGAAGCACTTCGCCGATCTCTTGTCGAACCAGGATCATGGGTCCCCTCCTCACGTCTGATTCACCCGCTGCCCGGGTGGACAACAGTACAACGGTGCTGGATGCCAATCTAATCCCGCGCGCTGTGCAATGGGTGGGAATCGCGGAATGTAACGGCGACGAAACACCGATTGTTCCCGTCGGCGACGACTTTCACGACAGGTGGGCCACCACGGCCTCGAGAGCCCGCAACGTGCTCGCCGTGCGGATCTCGTGACGCGATCCCGCCAGCCGCAGGTCGACGACATGCGACCCTTCGGGGGTGGCGACGGCGACGAACACCGTTCCCACCGGCGTGCCGTCCTGGGCGTCCGGGCCGGCGACACCGGTCGTGGCGACCCCGACGTCCGCCGTCAGCAGACGGCGCGCTCCCGCCGCCATCTGGCGGGCCACCTCGGCGTCGACGGCGCCGCGGCGTCGCAGCAGTGCGCCGTCGACACCCAGGAGCGTGCGCTTGACATCGGTGGCGTAGGCGACCACGCCGCCGCGGAGATGGGCGGAGGCTCCGGGCACGGCGGCCAGCTCCGAGGACACCATGCCTGCGGTGAGGGACTCGGCCGTGGCGATCGTCCACTCGCGTCGCGCCAGGAGCGCCAGGACGGCCGCGGCAACCGAGGTCACGACGACCGGCTCCCCCGTCGCGCGCCGCGCACTTCCGAGATCACGTAGTCGATGCCGCTGGCGATGGTGAGGATCACCGCGACGGTCATCGTGACTCCGTTGACCCACCAGATCCACTCGCCGACGACGTCCCACAGCGGCAGCAGCGCGAGTGACAGCGCGAGAGCCTGGGCGACGGTCTTGAGCTTTCCCATCCATGCGGCAGCGAGCACATGGTCGCTGACCACCGCGAACCGGTAGACGGTGATGCCGATCTCGCGGATGAGCACGACGATGGTGATCCACCACGGCAGTTCGAGCAGGATCGACAGGCCGACGAAGGCCGCACCGGTCAGCACCTTGTCGGCGATGGGGTCGAGCAGCTTTCCGAGGTCGGTCACGATCTCGTGGCGACGAGCGAGGTAGCCGTCCAGGCCGTCCGTGGCGATGGCCACGATGAACAGCACGGCCGCCCACCACCGGAGCGGGCCGTCGGCGCCGCCGTCGGCCAGCAGCATCCATACGAAGACGGGCGCGCAGAGGATGCGGACGATCGTGATGATGTTCGGAAGCTGGCGGGGAACGCTCATCGGTCGCGTCCCGTCAGGCCCCAGGCGTCCTCGTCGTCGTCATCGACCTCTTCGACGGCGTACCCCTCGAACTGCTGCTCGACAGGGTCCGCCGCATAGGGGTCCGCGGGCTCGGACGACGGTGCGGGAGGCGTCTCGGGCACGTCGTCGCCGCGCATCCGCGCCATGACCCCCGGCAGCTGCTCGGCGGTGACCAGGACGTCGCGGGCCTTGGATCCTTCGGACGGGCCGACGATCTCGCGGGATTCGAGCAGGTCCATCAGGCGACCGGCCTTGGCGAACCCGACGCGCAGCTTTCGCTGGAGCATGGAGGTCGACCCGAACTGCGTCGACACCACCAGCTCGGCCGCGGCCAGCAGCAGCTCGAGGTCGTCGCCGATGTCGGCGTCGATCTCCTTCTTCTCCTGGGTGGCCTGAACGTCCGGACGGTATTCCGGGCGCGCCTGGGCGGTCACGTGGGCGACCACCTTCTCGATCTCCGTCTCGCTGACCCACGCGCCCTGCACACGGAGCGACTTCGACGCGCCCATCGGCAGGAACAGCCCGTCACCCTGGCCGATGAGCTTGTCGGCGCCCGGCTGGTCGAGGATGACGCGGGAATCGGTCACGCTCGTGACGGCGAACGCCAGACGGGAGGGCACGTTGGCCTTGATGAGGCCCGTGACGACGTCGACGCTCGGGCGCTGCGTGGCCAGGACAAGGTGGATGCCGGACGCTCGCGCCAGCTGCGTGATGCGCACGATCGAGTCCTCGACGTCGCGGGGGGCGACCATCATGAGGTCGGCGAGCTCGTCGACCACCACGAGCAGGTAGGGGTAGGGCTTCAGCACCCGCTGGCTGCCCTCGGGCAGCTTCAGCTCGCCCGCGACCACGGCCCTGTTGAAGTCGTCGATGTGGCGGAATCCGAACGACGCGAGGTCGTCGTACCGCATGTCCATCTCCTTCACGACCCACTGCAGGGCCTCTGCGGCCTTCTTCGGGTTGGTGATGATGGGGGTGATCAGGTGGGGAACGCCGGCGTAGCTGGTGAGCTCGACGCGCTTGGGGTCGATGAGCACCATGCGCACATCGGAGGGCTTCGCCCGCATCAGGAGGCTCGTGATCATGGAGTTCACGAAGCTGGACTTGCCCGATCCGGTGGAGCCGGCCACCAGGAGGTGGGGCATCTTCGCCAGGTTGGCCACGACGTACCCGCCGCCGACGTCCTTGCCGACGCCGATGGTCATCGGATGCGTGGACTGCGCGGCCGCCTGGGAGCGCAGCACGTCGCCGAGCGTGACGATCTCGCGGTCGGCATTGGGGATCTCGACGCCGATCGCGCTCTTGCCGGGGATGGGTGCCAGGATCCGCACCTCGTTGGAGGCGACCGCGTAGGCGATGTTGTTGGTGAGGGCCGTGATCCGCTCGACCTTCACGCCCGGGCCCAGCTCGATCTCGTACTGCGTCACCGTCGGTCCGCGTGAGAACCCGGTCACCCGGGCGTCGACCGAGAACTGATCGAGCACGCCGGTGATCGCGCGCACCGTGTCGTCGTTGGCCTGCGACCGGGCCTTGTGCGGCGTCCCCTGGGCCAGCGCTTGCACCGACGGCAGACGGTACGGCGTGTGGGGTGCGTCGTGCGGGCCTTCGGAGCCGAGCCCCGAGAGCCCGGGGAGCGTTCCGTCGTCCTGCGGGTCGGACGGCGAGTCGTCCTGCAGCGACGTGCCTCCCTTTCGCGCGCCCCTGGTGGCTCGAGCAAGGACGGCCGGGTCGATCACCTCGGTGAGAGCGTCGGGTGCCGCGGCCGCGGGAGCCGGCGGCTCGGGTTCGAGGGCCTGGTCGAAGCCGCCCTCCGCGTGTCCGGGAGTGAGCAGCTCGGTCAGGTCCTGCGACCCGAGCGTGCCGTCGGAGTCCTTCTCGCGCCCGGTCTTGTTCCGGCGCCACCACGGCAGCGCGTCATCCGCGTCGTCCGTGTCCGCGGCATCCGCGGCCGATGTCTGCGGACGGGGCTCGGCGCCGAACATCCAGGCGTACAGCTCGCCCAGCCTGGTGCCGATGCGGTTCGGCGGCGTCTTGGTGATGATGAGCACACTCAGCAGCGTGAGCGCGCTCAGCACGATGTAGGCACCGACATCGGTGAGGACCATCGCGAGCGGTTCGCCGACCATCCAGCCGAAGAGACCGCCGGCCTCGCTCAGGGCGGGCAGTCCCTGGTTGGGCTGCGGGCGGCCTCCGGCGACGTGGCAGAAGCCCGCGATCATGAGCACCAGCATCCCGAATCCGATGCCGATGCGTCCGTTGTCGTGCACGGACGAGGGATGCCGGAACATCCACCCGGCGAGGATGAGCAGGAGCACCGGCATCAGGAACGCCTCGCGGCCGAGCAGGCCGCCCACGGTGTAGGCGCTGATCGTGGCCGCGACCTCCGTGCCGATGAGGAACCACTCCACGACCGAGCCCGCGACGGCCAGCAGCACCAGGAGGAACGGGAACCCGTCGCGGCGCTCGTCCTTGGCGAGCGTCTCGGGGCCGAAGGCGCGGAAGAGTCCGCCGACGGCGTGAGCGAGGCCCAGCCATGCGCGCACGGCCACGGGCGGGCGCTCGGCGTCGCCGACGTACCGCTTGGGCGCCGGATCGGGCTTGCGGGCGCGCGAGGTCGAGCCCTTCGCGGGCGCGCGGCCGGCGGCGGGCGCACTGGAACTGCGTGGCATGCCTTCCACGGTAGGCCGGATCGCCGACTTTCACCGGTCACCACGCGGAGCGCCGACCCGGCGGGTGCCCTCAGCCCAGACGCTTGACCATCGTGCTGCGCCCCACGCCTGCCTGCGTCACGGCGAAGCCCTCGCTGCGATAGAGCGTCGCGGCGAAGTTGCCTCGCTCGACGCTGAGGCTGATCCGCCCGTACCCGTGCGCGTTCGCGTGCTCGCAGAGACGCTGCAGCAGCTCGCGTCCGACGCCGTGGGCGCGCCACATCGGCCGGACGCCGATGATCAGCTCGGGTACGCCCGTTCCGACGTAGCCGAATCCGGGATCGGATCGCGGGAACATGCGGTACCACGCGGCGCCGATGGCCTCGCCACTGGCGGCCTGGGCGACGAAGCCGGCGTCTCCCGGCCGCATCCATCCGGAGATGTAGCGACCGTGATCGGGGTCGGCGAGCACCTGGTGCTTGGGCCGCTCGCCGCCCGACCGCCAGTTCGCAGCCTCTACGACCATGTCGCCCAGGAACGCGCCGTCGGCCTGGGTGGCAGGTCGGAGGCGGAACGAGGCGGGCATGTCGCGATTGTACGGCCGCGCCGCCGCCGGGACCGGGTCAGGCCTCGATGACCAGCGGCACGATCATGGGGCGCCGACGCAGCCGCTGGTTGACCCACCGGCCGATCGTGCGCCGCACCACCTGCGACAGCGCATGCTGATCGCGGACACCCGACTGCGCCGCCTCGGCGAGAGCTGCGGCGATCTTGGGCTTGACGTCCTCGAAGACCGCGTCCTGCTCGGCGAACCCGCGGGCGTGGATCTCGGGCCCGGTGATGATGCGGCCGGTGGCGGCATCGACGACCACGATGACCGAGATGAACCCCTCTTCGCCCAGGATGCGGCGGTCCTTGAGGTCGGCGTCGGTGATCTCGCCCACCGTCGAGCCGTCGACGTAGACGAAGCCGAGGTCCAGCTGACCGACGACCGTGGCGTCTCCGTCGCGCAGGTCCACGACCGTGCCGTTCTCGCCGAGGATCGTGCGTTCGGACGGGATGCCGCTGTCCTGCGCCAGCCGTGCGTTGGCCATCAGGTGACGGTACTCGCCGTGGATCGGAAGCACGTTGCGGGGCTTAAGGATGTTGTAGCAGTAGAGCAGCTCGCCGGCGGCGGCGTGGCCCGACACGTGCACCTTGGCGTTGCCCTTGTGCACGACGTTCGCGCCGAGCTTGGTCAGACCGTCGATCACTCGGTACACGGCGTTCTCATTGCCGGGGATGAGGCTCGAGGCGAGGATCACCGTGTCGCCCTCGCCCGGCTCGATCTCGTGGTCGAGGTTCGCCATCCGGCTGAGGACGGCCATCGGCTCGCCCTGGGAGCCCGTCGACATGTAGACGATCCGGTCCTCGGGCAGGTCGCGCGCCTTCTTGTAGTCGATCAGCACGCCCTGCGGGACCTTCAGGTACCCGAGGTCCTCGGCGATCGTCATGTTGCGGAGCATGCTGCGCCCGAGCAGCGCGACGCGGCGTCCGTGGGCGGCGGCGGCGTCCAGCACCTGCTGCACACGGTGGACATGGCTCGAGAAGCTCGCGACGATGACCCGCCGCGGCGCCTTGCCGATGACCTGGTCGAGGACGGGCCCGATCTCGCGCTCCAGCGGAGTGAACCCGGGCACGTCGGCATTCGTGGAGTCGACCATGAAGAGGTCGACTCCCTCTTCACCCAGTCGCGCGAACGCGCGCAGGTCGGTGAGCCGGCCGTCCAGCGGGAGCTGATCCATCTTGAAGTCGCCGGTGGCGAGCACCATGCCGGCGGGCGTGCGGATCGCCACCGCCAGCGCGTCGGGAATGGAGTGGTTGACCGCGACGAACTCGAGGTCGAAGGGACCGAGGCGCTCGGTCTGCCCTTCGGCGACGGTGAGGGTGAACGGCTTGATGCGATGCTCTTTGAGCTTCGCCTCGACGAGGGCCAGCGTCAGGCCCGATCCGACGAGAGGGATGTCCTTCTTCAGCTTCAGCAGGTACGGCACGGCGCCGATGTGGTCTTCATGGCCGTGGGTGAGCACGACGGCGACGATGTCGTCGAGGCGTCCCTTGATGGGCTCGAAGTCCGGCAGGATCAGGTCGACACCGGGCTGGTGCTCCTCGGGGAAGAGCACGCCGCAGTCCACCACGAGCAGCTTGCCGTCGAACTCGAACACGGTCATGTTCCGGCCGACCTCGCCGAGGCCGCCCAGCGGTGTGACACGCAGCGTGCCGGCCGCGAGGGCGGGAGGGTCGTAGGGGGTGGTGGGCATGTCGGCCTCCTCAGGATGCCGCGGCATCCGTTCGCTTTCCGCCCCGTGGCCGGTCGGCCTCCGGGGCGAGGGTCATCTGGTCGTGCCCGAGACCTTCGGCAGCGCGCCACCGGCGGCGGCGTTGCGATCCGGGCGGAAGTTGGAGAAATCGACGCCGGGCACGCCGGTCACGGCGGCGAGCTCGTCCTCGATCATGGCGGCCTCCCACTCCTCGGGGCCGACCAGGGGCAGGCGCACGCGCGGGCTCCCGATCCGGCCGAGGCCGTGGAGGATGTACTTGGCCGAGACGGTGCCCGGCACGTGCGTCATCACCGCGCGCACGAGCGGCTCGAGCTGCTTGTGCGCGGCGGTCGCCGCCGACAGGTCGCCCCGGTTGACGGCATCCACGATGACGCGGTACGGCTGCGCGGCGATGTTCGCCGTGACGCCGATGAGGCCCGTCGCGCCGATCGACAGGTGCGGCAGGACGTTGGCGTCGTCGCCCGAGAAGTACATGAGATCGGTCTGGTTCAGCACGCGGCTGACCTCGCTGAAGTCGCCTTTGGCATCCTTGACCGCCAGGATGTTCGGGTGCTTGGCCAGGCGCAGGATGGTCTCGTACTTGATGGGCACGCCCGTACGGCCGGGGATGTCGTAGAGGATCACCGGCAGGTCGGTGGCGTCGGCGACGAGCCGGAAGTGGGTGAGGATCCCCGCCTGCGTGGGCTTGTTGTAGTACGGCGTGACGATCATGATGCCGTCCGCGCCGGCCTTCTCGCTCGCCTTGTAGAGCTCGATCGCGTGCGCGGTCTCGTTCGACCCGCCGCCGGTGATGATCGCGGCGCGCCCCGACGCGACGTCCTTTCCGACCTCGACGAGACGGATCTTCTCGGCGTCGGTGAGCGTCGAGGTCTCGCCGGTGGTGCCGGTGACGACGATGCCGTCGGCCCCCGCGGTGATGACGTCGTCGATGTGCTTCTCGACGGCGGGCCAGTCGACCTCGCCGTCGGCCGTCATCGGGGTGACGAGCGCGACGAGCACCTGACCGAAGGGATTGCCGGTGTGCGTCATGCACTCAGGGTATCTGCCGCGTGCGCGCCCCGCCGAACGGCTGCTGCTCGGGGCCGCTCAGCGGCCGGTGCCGCCCGCGGCCACCAGGATGCGGTCGGGAAGGAGCCCGGCGAGGCTCGTCAGCAGGCGGTAGCGCACGGACGGCACCGACACCGCCCGGCCGCGCGCGACGTCGCGCAGCGCGCTCGACACCACGAACGGGGCATCCAGCCACAGCGGACCGGGTACGCCCTCGCGCCCCGCCGCGAGGCCCATGCGGGCGTGGAAGTCGGTGTGGGTGAAGCCCGGACACACCGCGGTCACGGTGACGCCGCGGTCACGGTAGGCCACGTTCGCCCATCGGCTGACGTCGAGCACCCAGCGCTTGGCGGCGCCGTACGTGCCCCGCGGCAGGAACGCCGCCACCGATGCCACATTGACGATGCGGCCGTTCCCACGGGCCAGCATGGCGTCGAGCGCGGCGTGCATGAGCCGCAGGGTCGCCTCGACGTGCACGGTCAGATGACGGACCTCGTCGTCGATGTCGTTGCCGGCGAAGTCCAGCGGCAGGCCGAACCCGGCGTTGTTCACGAGGATCCCCACCGGACGCTCTGCGTTTCGGAGGCGCTGCGCGACGCGGGCGGTCTGCGCCGGATCGGCGAGGTCGGCGACGATGACCTCGTGACGGATGCCGTGCTCAGCCGTCAGGCGCCCGCCCAGCTCGTGCAGGGCGGCCTCGTCGCGCGCCACCAGCACCAGATCGGCGCCCTGCGCGGCGAGCTGCCGGGCGAACTCGGCGCCCAGCCCGGAACTGGCCCCGGTGATCAGCGCGGTGCGCGGCATCCGATCAGCTCTCCCGATCGGGGGTGCCGCGCCCGAGGGTCGAGAAGCGATAGCGGATGCCGGTGCGCGAGGTCGCCCACCCCTCCCCCGGTTCTGCGGCGACGACCCGCCAGCCGTCTGTGGGCGGCGCCGTCGTGTCCCCGGCGACCTCGAGGTCGATCTCGGTCACCTCGAGCCGATCGGCGCCGGCGATGGCCTCGCGGTAGAGCTGGCCTCCGCCGATCACCCAGATCTGCTCAGGTGACCCCTCGCTCGCCGCGGCGAGCGCCGAACCGAGCGAGTCCGCCCGCTCCGCGCCGTCCGCAGCCCACGAGTCCTGACGGGTGACGACGATGTTGCGGCGACCCGGAAGCGGCCGGAAGCGCTCGGGGAAGGACTCCCACGTCCGCCGGCCCATGATGACCGGGCACCCGAGCGTGAGCGCCTTGAAGTGCGCGAGGTCCTCGGGGACATGCCACGGCATCCCGCCGTCGGCGCCGATCACGCCGCCTCGCGCCTGCGCCCAGACCAGTCCGACTCGGGGCGTCATACCGCGACGGCCCCGCGGATCGCCGGGTGGTGCTGGTAGCCCTCGACGACGAAGTCCTCGTACGTGTAGTCGAACAGCGACGCCGGTGTGCGGGCGAAACGCAGGGTCGGGTAGGAGTAGGGCTCGCGCGAGAGCTGCTCCTCCACCTGGTCGCGGTGGTTGTCGTAGATATGGCAGTCGCCTCCGGTCCACACGAACTCACCGGGCTCGAGCCCGGTCTGCTGGGCGACCATCAGGGTCAGCAGGGCGTAGGAGGCGATGTTGAACGGCACGCCCAGGAACAGGTCGGCGCTGCGCTGGTAGAGCTGGCACGACAGGCGACCGTCGGCGACGTAGAACTGGAACAGCGCGTGGCAAGGTGCGAGGGCCATCTGCGGGATGTCAGCTGGATTCCATGCCGACACGATCAGCCGGCGCGAGTCGGGGTTCGTGCGGATCTGATCGACCACCTGCGAGATCTGATCGATCTGACCGCCATCCGGCGTCGGCCAGGATCGCCACTGCACACCGTAGACCGGGCCCAGTTCGCCCTCGGCGTCCGCCCACTCGTCCCAGATCGTGACGCCGTGCTCCTTCAGCCAGCCCACGTTCGAATCCCCGCGCAGGAACCACAGGAGCTCATAGGCGATCGACTTGAAGTGCACGCGCTTGGTGGTGATGAGCGGGAACCCCTGGGAGAGGTCGAAGCGGATCTGGCGCCCGAAGGCGCTCGTGGTGCCGGTGCCGGTGCGGTCCCCCTTCCGGATGCCGTGCGCGAGCACGTCGCGGAGAAGGTCCTCATAGGGAGTCGGGATCGCCGTCGTCGTCGTCACGCTCACACGATACCCGCGGCCGAATCCGTCATGCGCGGACACAGGGGATCGATGCGGCCGAAAGCATTTAGGCTGGTGTGTCGTGGACCTGTTGAGCGCTTTCATCGGCCTGGCCGCCCTTCTGGGGGTCACGGTGGCTGCCGGCGTGCTGCTGAGGTGGCGCCAGGGTCGTCCGCAGCGTCACATCGCGCACGAAGTGGTCGAGCCCCACCGGCTCGGCGCCGATGCGCTCGGCGAATCCGCCACCCTGCTGCAGTTCAGCACCGAGATGTGCGCCAAGTGCCCTGGAGTGCACCGTCTGCTCTCCACCGTCGCCGACGGCCGTGAGGGCGTGCGCCACCTCGACATCGATGTGACCCACCGACCGGACATCGCCCGCCACTTCCATGTGCTGCAGACGCCCACGACCCTCATGCTCGATCGACACGGCGTCGTGCAGACCCGGTTCGGCGGCGTCCCCACGCGCGATGTGCTCGAGCTGGAGCTCACCCGACTGACCGGATCCCCCGCCCATGCCTGACCCGACCCCCGCACGCCCGCGCGGCATCGATCCCCGCGGTCCGCGCTTCGTCGCGGCCATCACCGCGGTGCTGCTGCTCATCGACGTCTTCCTCGGCCTGATCGGCTTGTCCACGGCCCGGGACTTCGGGTGGTTCGCCTATCAGCCGCTCGCCGACGAGTCCTTCACACCGGGCGCCGCGTGGGCCATTCAGGCCGCCTCGCTGTCGCAGCGGGCGCTCGATCCGGCGTTCCTCCTCCTGCTCGCGATCGCGCTCCTGTTCGCCTGGGGCGTCGTCTCGCCTCGCACGGCACCCTGGGCGGTGCTGTACCGCACGCTCGTCCAGCCCCGCCTCCGTGCACCCCGGGAGCTCGAGGACCCCCGGCCGCCGCGCTTCGCGCAGGGTGTAGGCCTTCTCGTGACCGGCATCGGACTCCTCCTGCACCTCGCCGGGGTTCCGTGGGCGCTCCCGATCGCCGCCGCGATGGCGTTCGCCGCGGCCTTCCTCAACGCCGTCTTCGGACTGTGCCTCGGCTGCCAGCTGTACCTCGTCCTGCAACGCGCGGGTCTGGTCGGCCGGGAGCGTCCCGCCGCGGCCTGAGTGACAGCATCCTCATCGGCGTCCCTCTGTCAAGTCGGCCACCGGCCGTGCCCGGCTAGCTAGGCTGACCGCGAGAGCCCGGAACGCGGGCGCCGAAACGGAGGTTCAGATGACCGTCACGAGCGAAGCCACCACCGCCTGGAAGGGCGGCCTGACCGATGGATCCGGCGAAGTCAGCTTCGTCTCGTCGGGGCTCGGCACGTTCGCCGTCAACTGGAAGGCCCGCAGTGAGGGGTCGGGTTCGGTCACGACGCCCGAAGAGCTGATCGCCGCCGCCCACTCCGCGTGCTTCAGCATGGCGCTCTCGCACGCGCTGGCCGAGAACGGCACCCCGCCGGAATCGATCGAGACGGACGTGTCGGTCACCTTCAAGCCCGGCACCGGCATCACCGGGAGCCACCTGAACGTCAACGCGGTCGTTCCGGGCCTGGATCCCGAGGACTTCGAACGACTCGCCCAGGAGGCCAAGACCGGATGCCCCGTGTCCCAGGCGCTGGCGGGCGTCGAGATCACCCTCGAGGCCACACTTGCCTGACGGCTCGTCCGACCCGCGCCGGGTCGTCATCGCGGGCGCGTCCGGTCTCATCGGGCGCGCCCTCGGCGATGCGCTCCGGGCCGACGGGGTCGAGGTCACCGAGCTCGTGCGCCGCAGGCCCGAGGCGCCGCACGAGGTCGAATGGCTCACCGACGGCGAGGCGCTGGACCCCGGCGTGCTGGACGGAGCCGACGCGGTCATCGGGCTGAACGGCGCCAGCATAGGTCGCTTCCCGTGGACGGCGTCGTACAAGAACACGCTGCTGTGGTCGCGGATCACGCCCACGCGCGCGCTGGCCCGCGCGGTGCGGGAACTCGGACCGGACGCACCCGCGTTCGTGTCGGCCTCCGCCGTCGGCTACTACGGCTCCGCGCCCGGCGTGCGACTGACCGAAGACGCCCCGCGGGGCGAGACGTTCCTCGCCGACCTCTGCGGCGAGTGGGAGGCGGCCGCCCGTGGCGCCGGCGATGACGCGCGGGTCGCCC
This sequence comes from Microbacterium sp. ARD31, assembly GCF_031844425.1. Taxonomy (NCBI): domain Bacteria; kingdom Bacillati; phylum Actinomycetota; class Actinomycetes; order Micrococcales; family Microbacteriaceae; genus Microbacterium; species Microbacterium sp. ARD31. The sequence goes on along the minus strand of NZ_JAUZVE010000036.1, from coordinate 17,096 downwards.
TGCTGCGTACCGCACCCATCGTCCACGCGGACGGCGTCCTCAAGCCGCTGCTCGTGCTCACGCGACTCGGTGTGAGCGGCCCCATCGGGCGCGGAACGCAGGCCTGGCCGTGGATCTCCCTCGAGGACGAGGTGCGGGCGATCCGGCACATCCTGACGAACGATCTCGACGGGCCGGTCAACCTCGCCGGACCTGAGCGGGCCACGGCGAACGATCTGGGCTTCGCGCTCGCGCGCCGGATGAACCGGCCCTATCTGCTGCGTGCCCCGGAATGGGGTCTGCGGACGGTTCTCGGCCGCGACGCCACCGAAGCGATCCTCACGTCGGACGCCGACGTCGTCCCCGCCGTCCTCGACCGATCGGGCTTCACCTTCACCCACGCACGGGTCGAGGACGCCGTCGCGGCAGCCGTTCCGGCCCGCTGAGCACGCGTGTCAGCCGCGGCGGCCAGATTCGAGTCGGATCGCCCGGCGGACCGCCTCACGCGCACGGCGGCGGTCACCCGCAGCGTCGTAGGCGAGACCGAGTCGGTACCACGCGGCCCAATCCTCGCGGTTGGCTTCGACGTCGGCGCGGTACGCGGGGAAGAGCGCGGTCGCCTCATCCCGGACGACCCGCCCGCTCGGCCGCAGGGTGATGGCGTCTGAGGGCAGAAGTCCCTCCGACTCGAGCCTGCGCCCCAGCTGCTGTGCGCGCACACCGAACCAGAGCTCGCGACCGAGCGCCCAGGCCCCGATGAGCGGGAGGACGATCAGCGCCACGCCCATCGCGATCGCCGCCGCGTCACCCGAGAACAGCAGGAGCCACGCGCGCTGCCCGACCAGCGCGATGTACAGCGCCAGCAGGACCGCCATGACGGCGACGCCGATGCGCGCGCTCATGCTCCGGTGCTTCGGGCGACCTGCCCGGCGCCGCCCCGCTCGCTGACCGCATCGTCCTCGGCGCGGCGGGAAGGGCCGAGCCCGATGTCGATGAGGCTGTCGAGCCCGATGACGACCCCCTTCGCGTCGCGCGCCGCCGCGAGGGCGAGACGGATGCCGGGGGCGTAGGCGAGGGCGGGCTCGGCGGTGTCATGGACGAGGCTCAGCGTCTCGCCCGGGCCGGACAGGATCGTCTCCTGCCGGGCGATCACCCCGGGGCGCCGGAGGGAGTGGATGGGTACGCTCGCGACCTGCTGGCCCCGCGCGCGCTGATCGACGTGCGGAGACGCGACGGGGCCGACGTCGGTGCGGGCGGCGGCGATGAGCTCTGCCGTGCGCACGGCGGTGCCGCTCGGCGAATCCACCTTGGTCTCGCGATGCGCCTCGACGATCTCGATCGACGGGAAGTACGGCGCCGCGGCGGCGGCGAGGGCCGAGCCGAGCACGGAGCCCAGAGAGAAGTTGGGGATGAACACCGCGCCTGTGCCCGCTGCCTCCACGAGCGGCCGCACGAGGGCGATGCGCTCGGCGGACCACCCGGAGGTCCCGACCAGGATGTTGATGCCGTGCTCGACGGCGGTGCGCACCACGTCGATCGACACGGCGGGCACCGAGGCGTCCACGACCAGATCTGCGCCGGCGATGTCGCTCAACGGCGACGCGGACGTGAGCGTCGCGACGATGTCGAACCCGGGCTGGGCCTCGACGACCTCTCGGATGATGGAGCCGAGCTTGCCGGTTCCCCCCACGATCGCCACGCGCGTTGTCATGGCCTCCATCCTAGGCGGGCGCACCGGCGCGGCCTCGCGGCGGCATAGCCTGGGACGGTGGTCAGCCTGCACGCCTCCCCCGTCGACGAATCCACCGCGCGAGGGCTCCTGACGGAGTACTTCCAGTCGCGCGAGATCGGCTTCGCCCACCAGGGGATCACCTACACCCCCGTGTTCCCGGACGCCGAGGCGTTCACACCGCCGCGCGGGGTGTTCGTGGTGGTCCGGGACGATTCCGGCGACGCCGTGGGCTGCGGCGGCATCCGGCTCATCGCCGACGGCCCGCACGGGCGCCGGTACGAGATCAAGCACCTGTTCCTCCGGCCCGAAACACGCGGCCGCGGATGGGGTCGCCTGCTGATGGCGGATCTCGAGAGCCGCGCCCGCGACCTCGGTGCCCGGGAACTCGTCCTCGACACGCATCACTCGCTCGAGGCGGCCGCCGCGCTGTATGCGGCGACCGGCTTCACCGGGATCGAGCGCTACAACGACAACCCCAACGCGACCCGCTGGTACGGCAAGGTGGTGGCCGGAACTCAGACCGGATAGACCTCGGGGAGCCCCGTCCGCAGCTCGACGGGCAGGTGCGCCATGTCGTTGTGCGAGAGCAGGGTCCACGGCCGACCCGGCTTCTGTGAGATGACGGTCAGGCCGCAGTGGGCCTGGTTGAGGGTCATCCAGCGCCACTCCTGAGCCTGGAGCACTTCCCGCACGAACCACGCGATGACGAAGTTGTGTGTGATGAGCAGCTCGTGGACCTCGCCCGCGCGGCGGACGAGGAACTCGCTCACGGCGTCGGCCATCTGCGCGCGACCCGCCTCGACCTCGGCCTCGGTGACCGAGCCGAAGAAAGGCTCGAACGCCGCCGGTGTCTCGGGTGTCATCCCCGTCGGGACGCAGTCGAACAGCAGCGCGGTCGGCTTGGGTGCGAGTGACGGCATGCGCTCGGCGACGGCGGCCGCCGTCTGGCTCGCGCGCTCGAGCGGCGAGTGCCACACACTGTCGAACGGCACGCCGCCCAGACGGTCCGCCAGGAGCGACGCCTGGCGGCGACCCCGCGGCGACAAGGGACCGTCGTCGACGCCGTGCTCGGCATCCTGGTGCTCTCCATGCCGCACGAGGTAGATGTAGTGCGTCACGGAACAGGGCTCGCTTCGTCGTCAGTCGCTTCGGCGTCGGTCATCGTCATATCGGGCGGCGCGAGGACGCCTCTTCCACCCTAAACGACCCCGCCGACAGGCCGGATCCGGTGTGGACAACTACTCCGCCGCCCGCGCGATGTCCGAGAGCTGGGATCGGCTCAGTCGCACACCGACGCCCTTCACGAGCTCTTCGACATGCTCGGGCGCGTAGGCGTTGACGATCGGTGCCGTCACGAGCTTCTGCGCGAGGAGCCACGCCACCGCGACGGCCGCGTCGGGCACGCCGAGCTGAGTGCCGACGGCATCGAGCGCACGCAGGGTGCGACTCCCCCGTCGGTTCAGGTTCGCCGCCAGCTGCGCACCGCGGTACGACAGGCTCCCCTTCTCGCGCGAGCGGTGCCGGCCAGAGAGGAAGCCGTGCTCGAGCGCGTGGGAGGGCGTGACGGCGATGCCCTGGGCACCGGCGACGAGACGGAGGTCGGCGTCGAACTCATGGCGTCGGAGGACGTTGAACGGGACGTCGAGGACGGTGATGCGCGGGAACCCGGCGGACGCGTAGATCCGCGCCTCGACCAACTGCGCGGCGGTGTAGCCGACCGCGCCGATCGCCCTGACCTTACCCGCCTCGACGAGCCATTCCGCCGTGGCGAGGGTGTCCTCGAGCACCGCGGTGGAATCGGCGACGGCGTCGAGGTAGAGGACGTCGATGCGGTCGGTGCGCAGTCGTGTGAGCGCCGCTTCCACCGCCCGGACGAGGTTGACGGAGCCGAGGCCGGGGTTGTCGGGGTGTCCGCCGATGCGGTCGGCGAGAACTACGTCGTCCCGGAGTCCACGCGAGTGCAGCCACTGCCCGATGATGTGCTCGCTGCGACCCCCCGAGTACCGATCGGCGGTGTGCACGACGTTGCCGCCCAGCTCGGCGTAGGTGTCGAGGATCTGGTGGCTCGACTCGAGGTCGACGTTCCAGCCGAACTCGGCGCCGCCCAGGATGAGGGGGAAGATCGTGGCGCCGCTCTCACCGAGCGGAACGCGCACGGCGTTGCCGATACCGGGGCCCTGAACGGGGATCGGGGCGGACGGGTGGAGGTACGGATCGGGCGCGATCCGACGCGCGCTCGCCGAGGGATTTCCGGTCTCGATGCCGATGGGTCCCATTCTCCACCCCCCGTAAGCCACCCGATTCTCGGTGACCCGTACACGTGCCCCCCGGCACGTACTCCGAGGTTAAGGCACCGGGCGACGGCATCCGGCCATTGAGCTGACCTGTCGGTGAAATCCGTGTAACGCTTTCATCACGACGCACCGAGACGACGGATGCCCGCCGCTCCGGGATGGAGGGACGGGCATCCGCGTGAGGTGGGATCAGCCTTCGGCCGGAGCCTCGGGGCCGGGGTTGGCGGCAGCAGAACCCTGCTGGTCGGCTGCCTCCTCCACGACGGGCTCGAGTGACAGCTTGCCGCGGTCGTCGATCTTCGTGATCTTCACGAGGATCTTCTGGCCGACGTTCAGGACGTCCTCGACGTTCTCGACGCGCTTGCCACCGGCGAGCTTGCGGACCTCACTGACATGCAGCAGACCGTCCTTGCCGGGCAGGAGCGAGATGAACGCACCGAAGGTCGCGATCTTCACGACCGTACCCAGGAACTGCTCGCCGACCTCCGGGTTGGTGGGGTTGGCGATGGCGTTCACCTGAGCGCGCGCGGCCTCGGCCGCCGGCCCGTCGGTGGCGCCGATGTAGACGGTGCCGTCCTCCTCGATGGAGATCTGCGCGCCGGTCTCATCCTGGATCGCGTTGATCGTCTTGCCCTTGGGGCCGATCAGCTCGCCGATCTTGTCGACCGGGATCTGAACGCTGATCACGCGAGGCGCGGTCGGGGCCATCTCATCCGGCCCGTCGATCGCGGCGTTCAGAACGCCCAGGATCGTCAGGCGGGCGTCGCGGGCCTGCTGCAGAGCGGCGGTCAGCACCGACGACGGGATGCCGTCGAGCTTCGTGTCGAGCTGGATCGCGGTGACGAACTCGCTGGTTCCGGCGACCTTGAAGTCCATGTCGCCCAGGGCGTCTTCGGCACCGAGGATGTCGGTCAGCGCGGCGTAGCGCGTCTGGCCGTCGACCTCGTCCGAGACCAGGCCCATCGCGATGCCGGCGACCGGCGCGCGCAGCGGCACACCGGCGTTCAGCAGCGACAGAGTCGAGGCGCAGACCGAGCCCATCGACGTCGAGCCGTTGGAGCCGAGGGCCTCGGAGACCTGGCGGATCGCGTAGGGGAACTCCTCGCGGCTGGGCAGCACGGGCACGAGGGCCCGCTCGGCCAGGAAGCCGTGACCGATCTCGCGGCGCTTGGGGCTTCCCACGCGACCGGTCTCACCGGTCGAGTACGGCGGGAAGTTGTAGTGGTGCATGTAGCGCTTGCTCGTGACCGGCGACAGCGAATCGATCTGCTGCTCCATCTTGAGCATGTTCAGCGTGGTGACACCCAGGATCTGGGTCTCTCCGCGCTGGAAGATCGCCGAGCCGTGAACGCGCGGGATGACCTGCACCTCGGCGTCGAGCGGGCGGATGTCGGCCAGGCCGCGGCCGTCCATGCGGACGCCCTCGGCGAGGATGCGACCGCGCACGATGGTCTTGGTCACCGACTTGTACGCAGCCGAGAACTCCAGCGGCGCCGCCGGGGGCAGCTCCCCCGCCTCGACGGCGGTGATGAGCTCGGCCTTGACGGCGTCCTTCAGCTCGTCGTCGGCGTTCTGACGTTCCTGCTTGTCGGCGATCTGGTAGATCGGGACGAGCTTGTCGTAGGCGCGGTGCGCCACGAAGTCGTACGTCTCCTGGCTGTAGGGCAGGAAGACCGGGAACTGCTTGACCTCTTTGGAGGCGGTCTTGGCGACCTCGTTCTGCGCAGCCACGAGCTGCTTGATGAACGGCTTCGACGCTTCGAGACCCTCGGCGACGACCTGCTCGTTCGGCTTGGTGGCGCCGCCCTTGATGAGGTTCCAGGAACCCTCGGTGGCTTCGGCCTCGACCATCATGATCGCGACGTCCTCGTTCCCGTCGGCGTCGGTGACGACGCGACCGGCGACGATGAGGTCGAAGACGGCCTCTTCGAGCTGGGTGACGGTGGGGAACGCGATCCACTGGTCGGGGGTGTCGCCGTGGCCGGGGATGAGCGCGAGGCGCACACCGGCGATCGGGCCCGAGAACGGCAGACCCGAGATCTGGGTCGACAGCGACGCGGCGTTGATCGCGAGGGCGTCGTAGAACTCGCCCGGAGCGATCGAGAGGATGGTGACGACGATCTGGACCTCGTTGCGGAGGCCGTCGACGAACGACGGGCGCAGCGGACGGTCGATCAGACGGCACACCAGGATCGCCTCGGTCGAGGGGCGACCCTCGCGGCGGAAGAACGAGCCGGGGATCTTGCCGGCAGCGTACGAGCGCTCTTCGACATCGACCGTGAGCGGGAAGAAGTCGAAGCCCTCGCGGGGGTGCTTGCCGGCGCTGGTGGCCGACAGGAGCATCGTCTCTTCGTCGAGGTACGCGGCGACCGCGCCCTGCGCCTGCTGCGCGAGTCGTCCGGTCTCGAAGCGGACAGTGCGGGTGCCGAAGCGGCCGTTGTCGAGAACGGCTTCAGCGGCGGTGATTTCAGGACCTTCCAAGAGGTCTCTCCTTCTTTGTTTTGACTCGCACGCCCGTATGGCGGGCGAGTTCATGCGAAGGAGCAGGAACAGGCAGATCTCGACGCGCGGCTGCGCCGCGTGGATTCGTCAGCGCTGGCCACCAGTAGAAGATCACCGATCGACGATCGGGAACCCACCACAGGGGACCAGCTTCCTGCCGGCCTGCTCCGTGAGCTCATATGTAGTTGAGCGGATGCCGCAGGGGCAACCTTCACGATCCTATCAGTGCCTACCGTTCACGCCGCCGGTGCGCCTAGGGTGGGCGCATGAGCACCGACGAGAAGCCGTCCGGCGCGGCATCCGATGAGATGAAGCGCAAGTTCAAGGAAGCGCTCGAGAAGAAGAACGCGCAGCACCGCGATGGCGAGGCGCACCTGGACGGGGATTCCGCCGTCCACGGCACCCACGGCGCGGTGACCAAGCGGGAGTTCCGACGCAAGAGCGGCTGAGCCGACGACGAGCGGGGCGACCGGTGATCCGGGCGCCCCGCTCGCTCACCCTCAGCGGCTGAGTACCGCGTCGCCGCGCTGCGGGTCTGCGGCAGCGGGCGCAGGGACGGAGGCCGTCTCGTGCGCGTCACCGGTGAGGGCGGCCTCGTCGAACGGCACCTCACCCGCCAGGACCCGTCGTGCGCGGTCGCGGTCGAACTCGCGCGTCCAGGTGCCGATCAGCACCGTCGCCACCGCGTTGCCGGTGAAGTTCGTCACCGCGCGGCCCTCGGACATGAAGCGGTCGATGCCGACGATGACCCCGACGCCGTCGACGAGATCGGGCCGGTATGCCTGCAGACCGCCGGCGAGTGTGGCCAGTCCCGCTCCGGTGACCCCCGCAGCACCCTTCGAGGCGATCACCATGAACAGCAGCAGACCGATCTGCTCCCCGATCGACATCGGCATCCCCATGCCGGCGGCGATGAACAGCGACGCCATGGTGAGGTAGATCGCGGTTCCGTCGAGGTTGAAGGAGTAGCCGGTGGGGACGGTGATGCCCACCACGGGCTTCGCAACGCCCAGGTGCTCCATCTTGGCGATGAGACGCGGCAGCGCGGACTCCGAGGACGACGTGCCCACGATCAGGAGGTACTCGCGACCGAGGTACTTCATGAGCGTGAGGATGTTGATGCGCGTCACCGTGTACAGGAGCGTTCCCAGCACCGCGAAGATGAAGACCGCGCAGGTGATGTAGAACGCGATCATGAGGATGCCGAGGCTCACGATCGCCGCGACGCCGGTCTTGCCGACGACCGCCGCGATGGCCCCGAACGCGCCGAGAGGCGCCAGCCACAGGATCATTCCCAGGATGCGGAAGACCAGAGACTGCAGGTGCTTGACCGCGGTCATGATCGGCTCGCCCTTCGGGCCCATCTGCTGCAGCGCGAAGCCCACGAGCAGCGCGACGAACAGCACCTGCAGCACGCTCTCGCCGGTGAACGCCGAGAAGATCGTGGTGGGGATGATGCCGAGGATGAACTCCTGCGTCGTCTTCGCCTCACCCGTCGTCTCGTAGGTCGAGGAGGTCATGTTGAGACCCTCGCCCGGGTGGATGAGGTTGCCGACCACCAGTCCGATCGCCAGGGCGAACGTGGTCATGACCATGAAGTACAGCAGGGCCAGACCGCCGATGCGGCCGACGGTCGCCGCCTTGGCGATGGAGCCGACGCCGACCACGATCGTGCAGAAGATGATCGGCGCGATCATCATCTTGATGAGGGCGACGAACCCCTTGCCGACGGGCTCGAGGGCGACGCCGATCTCGGGGGCGGCAAGGCCGACGATCGCGCCGAGTACGACGGCGACGATGACCGAGACGTAGAGCCACGTGTGCCGATCCCAGGATCGGCGCCTTCCGCGCGGACTCCACGCGGGGAGCCGGAACGTCGTGGTGCGGGTCGAAAGAGCCATCATCGCCTCCAGGGGTGAACGGTCGTTGTTCGGATGCTGTGGCCGTCGCCGGCCTGAACACAGCGTGTGCCCGTGTCCTCCGCCGCGCGATTTGTGGTCGTATTGTTCGCAGAGGGATGCCGGGCCATCCCGGTCAGGAGAAGCGGTGACCGCTCGGGAGGGACGAAGCGCCGCGGCGCGCGTGTTCGTCGCCGTGGCTCTGGCTGCACTCCTGGTGACGGTGCTGCTGGCGGTCCTGCTCGTGCTGGACGCCCAGCGCGCCGAGCGGGCGGAGGCCGAGACCGTGACCCGCGCGGCAGCGGTGGCTCTGGCCGCCGACCCGACCGTTGCCGCAGCTGTCGACTCCGACGACGCGACGGCGCTGCTGCAGCCGGTCGCCGAGCAGGTCATGGCGCGGGCTCCCGTCGACTTCGTGAGCATCCTGACGCCGGCGGGCGTGCGCGTCACGCATCGCGATCCCGCTCAGATCGGCGGGACGTATCTGGGCACCGTGCCGGTCTCCCCGGCCACCATGACCGAGGAGTTCACCGGCACGCTCGGACCGTCCGTGCGGACGATCACCCCGATAGAGGACGGCGACATCCTGGTCGGATGGGTGTCGGTGGGAGTGACGGTGGACAGCATCGCGGGCGGCATCGTTCCGCGACTCCCCTACGCCTTCGCCATAGCCGCGGCCGTCCTGGCGGCCGGCCTCATCGGTGCGGCGCTGGCTCGGCTGTCGACCCGGCGCGTGGCCGGTGACCTCCCGGCCGGCAGCATCCGCGACACCCTCTCCTCCTACGAGTCGATGCGCACCCTCGGCGAGGCGCTTCGCGCCCAGACGCACGAGCACGGCAATCGCATGCACACCGCCGTCGCCCTCATCGAGCTGGGACGCACCGACGAGGCCGTGGAGCTGCTCACCGCCGCCTCGCAGCAGAGCCAGGATCTCGTGGACCAGGTCACCGCCCGCGAGGACGGCGACCCCACACTCGGCGCACTGCTGCTGGGCAAGGCCTCCCAGGCGGCCGAGCGCGGCATCCGATGGGAGGCCGAGATCGCGGCCGACGCGCCGCAGTCCACGCTCGCGCCCATCGACCAGGTCGCGCTCCTGGGCAACCTCATCGACAACGCGCTGGACGCCGCCGCGGCGGCGGCCCCGCCGCGCTGGGTGGCCGTGACGCTCGCACGCGATGACGACGGCCGCCTGGCGATCGCCGTTGCCGACAGCGGCGCGGGGGTGCCGCCGCACCTGGTCCCGCGCATCTTCGAGGCGGGTTTCTCGACCAAGCCCGCGGGTCCCGCGGGACGCGGAGTGGGACTCGGACTGGTCCGTTCCCTCGTGCACGGCGCCGGTGGGCAGCTGACGCTCGACGACGGTCGCCCCACCACCTTCCGGGTGACGCTCCCCTCGCGGAGGTCCGCGTGATCGGCGTCCTGCTGGTCGACGACGAGGCACTCACCCTCGAACTGCACCGCCGCTACGTCGAGCGGGTCGACGGCTTCCGGGTGGTCGGCGAGTGCGGGCACGCGCGCGCGGCTGTCGCAGCGGTGCTGGACGACAACCGTCGGTCGCAGATCGACCTGGTGCTGCTGGACATCACGATGCCCGACGGCACCGGAGTCGACGTGCTCCGCCACATCCGCGCCCGCGGCTCGGATGTCGACGTGATCGCCGTCACCGGCGTCCGCGACGCCGACACCGTGCGCCGGATGGCGAGCCTCGGCGTGGCCCAGTACCTGGTCAAGCCGTTTTCGTTCGCGACCTTCCGCGAGCGCCTGGAGCGCTATCGCGAGGTCCGGGCGCGCACACAGGCTGCGGCGACCGTGCCGACGCAGTCCGAGATCGACGAACTGCTCGGCGCGCAGCGCCCCGCCCCCGCTCCGCCATCGCTTCCGAAAGGCCTGTCGGTCGACACTCTCGGCGCGATCGAGCAGCACATCCGCACCCGTGGTCCGCTCTCAGCCCGTGAGGCCGCGGAGGGTGTGGGGATGTCACGCGTGTCGACTCGACGCTACCTCGAGCACCTCGCGGACACAGGGCTCGTCGTGCGCAGTCCCCGGTACGGCACCCCCGGTCGTCCCGAGGTCGAGTACCGGTGGAACGGATGAGTCCCGGAGCGGATCATCCTGCCGCCACGTCGGATCGGACCCCGTCGTCTCCGATGACGATGTAGTCGGCATGCTTGGCGGTGAGCCCGTCACCCGCGGTGCGCCCTCGCACCCGTCGCCACAGCCACGGCAGCACGTCCCGCACGAGCCAGCTGCGCGGATCGGACGGAGCGTCCTCTTCGGAATGGAGGGCGGCGTCCAGCCGTGCCAGCGCCGCCGCGTCGGGAACGCCCAGGGTGTCTGCGGCACGGTAGGCCACGAAACGGTGTCCGGCTGGCCGCAGGTGCACACGGTCGTCTGCCCACAGGGCCGGGTCGGCGATCTCGGGATGCGCGTCGAGATCGAGCAGACGCGCTCCGGTGCGCTCGGCGACGCGACGGAGGTGGGCATTGAACGCGGCGAACCTCGGCGCGAACACGCGGGCTGCGGGCCGGTCGGGCAGGAAGACGGTCACGAGCAGCACGTCGCATCCGCCCTCATGCAGCTGACGGACGGCGACCTCGACGTCCGCGGCGAGCGCGGCGGGATCCGGGCGGGGGGTCAGCAGATCGTTGGCGCCGATGAGGATGGACACGAGGTCCGGCGCCAGACGCAGCGCCGCCGGGACCTGGGTGTGCACGAGGTCCTGCATGCGACGACTGCGGACGGCGAGGTTCGCATAGCGGAAGGGGCCGTCCTGGGCGTGGGCGAGCAGCTGCGCCAGACGGTCGGCCCACCCGCGGTGCTGACCGTCGATCATGCGCGAGGTGTCGCACAGGCCCTCGGTGAGCGAGTCTCCGAGGGCGACGTAGCGCGTCCAGTCCGCCGCGGGCTCGACGGCACGCCCTCCCGGGTCGGGGCGTCGGTCGCTGCGCGAGCGCAGTCCGTCGTCGATGGCGCGCAGGGCGATCGCGTGCCGGTAATGGCCCAGCAGCGCGTCGACCGTGCGCTCCCACGACCGTTCGACGACGGCCGCGCGCGCGGCGAGCCCGAACGCGAGGCGCTTGGCGGGGTCGCCCACGAGGTCGACCACCCGCGCCCGGAGGTCGTCGAGATCGCCCGGCCGATACAGCCAGCCGTCGATGCTGGATCGGACGAGGTCCACCGGGCCGCCGACGCCCGTCGCCACGACGGGCACGCCGCTGGCGAGCGCCTCCTGGATCGTCTGACCGAAGGTCTCGCTCTCTCCGGGGTGAACGAACACGTCGAAGCTCGCCAGCGCGCGCGCGAGCTCCCCTCCGGCGAGATGACCGGTGAACACGGCGTCCGGCAGCTGCTGCTCGAGCTCCGCCCGCGACGGCCCGTCGCCCACCACCACCAGGCGAGCGCCGGGGATCCCGCGGAGCGCCGCGAGGTCGGCGACCTGCTTCTCGGGCGCCAGACGCCCGACGTAGCCGATGACCACGACGTCATCGGCGGCGATGCGCCGTCGCCATGCCGTGCTCCTCCGGTGCGGGGCGAAGCGGTCGGCGTCCACTCCCCTGCCCCACAGCCGCAGGCGATCCACGCCGAGGTCTCCGAGCTGCCGGAGCGACGCGCCGCTCGGGGCGAGTGTGAGCGTGGCCCGCCGGTGAAGCCTCGCGACGTGGGACGACACCAGCGCTGTCGCGTGCGGCATCCCGTACTTCTGCGCGTACGCGACGACATCGGTCTGGTACACCGCGACGACCGGGATGCGCAGGGCGTCCGCCGCCACGGCGCCCTGCCAGCCCAGAACGAAGGGCGAGGCGAGGTGGACGACGTCCGGCGCGAAGGCGCGCAGGATGCCGCCGAGGTGGGCTGCGCGCGCGAAGACGACGCGCACCTGCGGGTAGGTGGGGAGTGGGACCGACCGCAGCAGCGCGGTACGCGCGCCGTGGAGATCGGCGTCCACCTCTCCGGCGCGGGGCGCGATGACGAGCGTCTCGTGACCGGCTGCGGCCAGATGGCGCAGGATCTGCAGCACGGACCCCGTCACGCCGTTCATGTGAGGGAGGAAGGACTCTGCCAGGATCGCGACTCTCACGATTCCAGCGTGGAGCGTCGGCCGAGCCCGCGGGACCCGGCGGACCGCCTTTCGCCGAGAGTTCATCCGATGCACCGCGCCGCGACACCCTTCGGGTGCCGTTTCGTCGCCGTTCACACGCGCGGGCGCCACGCGCATGTCCGCCCCTCGTCACCTGGGCATCGCCGCCCTCGCGGCCATCGTCTGGGCGCTGTACCAGGGCCTGGTCGGCGCCGCGGTCGCCCGATTCGTCCCCGGCGGGCCGCTGGTGGCCGTGGCGGTATCGATCGTCGCCGCCATCGGTCTGGGTATCGTGCTCGATCTCGTCCTCGCGCGCGTCACCCGACCGCGCACCTGACCGACACGAAAGGATGGCTCCCGTGACGGATGCTTTCGCGGACGACGGCTATCAGAGCGGGTTCCTCGGGCCCGAGGTGCCCTTGCCGCGCCCGGTCGATCCCCTGGCCACCGTGGTGGACCTGACCTACCCCCGTTTCTCGGTCCTGCTGGACCCCGAGCGCCGCCTGGCGCGCATGACCGGGGTCAACATCGACGGCGAGGCCTTGCAGGACATCCCCCGCACCGGCACGTGGCGACTGGATCCCCGCGTCGCCGACGAGGACCAGGCCGGCCCCGACCTGTACGCGCGCAACGACCTCGACCGCGGACATCTGGTGCGTCGCCGCGACCCCGGGTGGGGCGACGAGGCGCAGGCGCGCCGCGCGACCGAGGCGACGTTCTTCTACACCAACGCGGCGCCGCAGGCGGCGGTCTTCAACCAGTCGAAGGACCTCTGGCTGGGACTGGAGGACCACATCCTCGCGCACGCCGAATCGCGGGACGCGCGGTTGTCGGTGTTCACCGCGCCGATCCTCGCGGCAGACGATCCGCCGTATCGCGGCATCCGCATTCCCCGCCGCTTCCTCAAGATCGCGGCCTGGTCCTCCGACGCAGGACTGGCGGCCACCGGCTTCGTGCTGGATCAGACCGACCTGCTGGACATCCGGCAGGGGATCCTCGGGGTCGACGGCGTGGGGGCCTTCCGCACCTTCCAGGCGCCGCTGGCGGACATCGCCGAGGCGGCGGCCGTCGACCTCGGACCGCTCATCGACGCCGACGTGCTCACCCCGCCCGGCGCGCGCGCGCCGGACGGGGACTGGCGGAGCCTGACGGCGGCCGAGGAGATCATCTTGGGCTGAGGACTGCCGGGCGCTCTCGCTCTGCGGCGATCACGCCTCGGCGTTCACTCGGGGCGTTCACTCGGGGCATTCACTCGCCGGCGAGGCCTCCCAGCAGATGTCCGAAGGAGCGCCCCTCGCCCAGATAGGTCGCCGGATCGAACGGGTCCTCGATGAGAGCCGGAGCGCGCCGGGTGACCGCCGCAGCGAGCTCTCGCGCCCCCCGCTCGATGCGCTCCGCCAGCGGTGAGACCTGGTCGGCGGAGCCGCCCCAGTCGCTCGAGGCCGCGAAGACCCCCGTCGACACCGGTTCGGCGTGGAGATAGGTGAACAGCGGACGGATCGCGTAGTCGATCGCCAGCGAATGCCTCGCCGTCCCCGCATTGGCGCCGATCAGCACCGGCGTGCCCGTGAGCGCGTCCGGGTCGAGCACGTCGATGAACGACTTGAACAGACCGGAGTAGCTCGTCGAGAAGATCGGGGTGACCGCGATGACCGCGTCGGCCGACACGACCGCGTTGATCATCGACTCCAGCGCCGGCGGCGCGAATCCGGTGAGCAGATTGTTCGTGATGTCGTGGGCGAGGTCGCGCAGCTCGAAAACATCGACGTCCACCTGCTCTTCGCCGCTCTCCGCGAGGGCCGCCACGGTGGCCGCGGCCATGCGATCGGCGAGCATCCGCGTCGAGGAGGGATTCGACAGTCCCGCCGAGACGACGGCGATCCGGCGGGCGGTCATCGTCCCGCTCCCGTCGTGGTCTGCGCGCTGACGCCGAAGGCGGCGCCGGCAGCGGGTCGGGCGTCCTGGTACGGCGACCCCGCGGTGAGGTTGTCGCCCCGGTTGGCGCCGGGGACCGCCTGCCGTGGCACATCGTCACCGTAGGCGGCGCGCACGAGGCCCGCGTGGGTCGGAGCATCCGGCACCTCGGCCGGGCGGCCCTGGGCGAGCTCGCGACGGAGCGCGGGGACGACCTCGCCACCGAGGATGTCCAGCTGCTCGAGGACGGTCTTCAGGGGAAGACCCGCATGGTCGATGAGGAACAGCTGCCGCTGGTAGTCGCCGTAGTGCTCGCGCATGCCCGCGTAGCGGTCGATCACCTGCTGCGGCGAGCCCACGGTGAGCGGGGTCATCTCGCTGAAGTCCTCGAGACTCGGGCCGTGGCCGTAGACGGGGGCGTTGTCGAAGTACGGGCGGAACTCCCGCACCGCCTGCTGGGAGTCGGCGCGCATGAACACCTGACCGCCCAGCCCCACGATCGCCTGCTCCGGGGAGCCGTGCCCGTAGTGCGCGTACCGCTGCCGGTACAGGGTGATGAGGCGCTGGTAGTGCTCCTTCGGCCAGAAGATGTTGTTGGCGAAGAATCCGTCGCCGTAGTACGCGGCCTGCTCGGCGATCTCGGGTGTGCGGATCGATCCGTGCCACACGAACGGAGCCACGCCGTCGAGCGGCCTCGGCGTCGAGGTGAAGCCCTGCAGGGGCGTGCGGAACTGGCCCTCCCAGTCGACGACGTCCTCGCGCCACAGCCGGTGGAGCAGGTTGTAGTTCTCGATCGCCAGCGGCAGTCCCTGTCGGACGTCCTTGCCGAACCAGGGGTACACCGGCCCGGTGTTCCCCCGGCCGAGCATCAGGTCGACGCGACCGCCCGAGACGTGCTGGAGCATGGCGAAGTCCTCGGCGATCTTCACCGGGTCGTTCGTGGTGATGAGGGTCGTGGCCGTCGAGAGGACGAGTCTCTCGGTCTGGGCGGCGATGTACGCCAGGGTCGTCGTGGGTGAGGACGACCAGAACGGCGGATTGTGATGCTCTCCCAGCGCGAAGACGTCGAGGCCGACGTCTTCGGCGTGACGGGCGATCGTGATCGTGTCGCGGATCTTCTCAGCCTCGCTGAGCGTGCGGCCCGTGGTGGGGTCCTGGGTGATGTCGCTCACCGTGAAGATGCCGAACTGCATCCCGGGCCAGGTGGTGGTGTCGTTCACGATCGCTCTCCGCTTCCGAATCTCAGATCCATGCAAATGAATGTATCTGGTGGAACGCCTGCGCGCCCACACTATTCCCGACATCTGGACGCTAGTGTGGCGATGCCCATGAAAGAGCCCTCGACGACTCCCTCGCCCGCTTCGCCGCCGACCGGAGGCATCCGCACCGCACGGCCGAAGAAGCGCCTGCCGTTCTGGGACAACGCGCGGTTCGCCTGCATCGTCCTGGTCGTCCTGGGGCACGCCATCCAGCGACTCACCTACGACAGCGACGTCGCCCTCGGGCTTTATCTGCTCGTGTACGCCTTCCACATGCCCGCGTTCGCCCTGATCTCGGGGTACTTCTCGAAGTCCGACCCGCCGAGCCGTCGGCAGATGGCCCGCGTCGTCACCGACATCCTCGTGCCCTACGTGATCTTCGAGGGGCTGTGGTTCCTGACCAAGCTGGTCGTCGAGGGCCAGGCCGATCCCAATCTCACACGGCCGTCCTGGACACTGTGGTTCCTGCTCGCGCTGGGCATCTTCCGACTGGTCCTGCCCTATCTGGCGCTGCTGCGCTGGCCGCTCGCGTGGACCCTCGTCATCTCGATCGGCGCGGGCTACCTGCCCAACATCGACTCCACCTTCTCCCTCTCGCGGACCCTCGGCCTGCTGCCGTTCTTCGCCCTCGGATGGTGGCTCAACGAGCGCCGGATCGTCGACCGCTTCGACCTGCTGCGGCGACGCGCATGGTGGCTGCCGCTGGCGTCGCTGGCGATCTTCGCCGTCGCCGGCTGGGCCGCATGGTACTTCGTGGACTTCTGGCGCGAGATGAGCCTGCGCGACTGGCTCTTCTACGACGAGAGCTACGCGGCGATCGGCGGCACGCAGTGGTGGGCCGGGGGTGTGCGGCTCGCCCTGATGGCCATCGCGCTCCTCCTGAGCGTCGCGTTCTTCGCCCTCATCCCCCGTGACGGACACTGGTGGACGCACTTCGGCCAGTACACGATGTACGTCTACCTGCTCCATTCGTTCGTGCTCTACCCGTTCCGCGAGTCGGGGGTGCTCCGCGGACTGGATCCGACCTGGATCTGGCTTCCGATCGTCATCGTGCTGTCGGTCGGCATCGCCCTGGGCCTGGCCACCAAGCCGGTGCGTCGGGTCCTGCGCCCCCTCATCGAGCCGCGGCCGGGCTGGCTGTTCCGCGATCCCACCCTGGCCTCGCGCGAGGGGCGCCGCGAAGACCCCACGGGATCCCGGCGCCCCCGGGAGACGCCGCGTGTGGTCTCCCACCCGGACCCGCGTCAGAACGGCTGACGAAACGTACGACGAAGGCCGCCCCACACCGTGGGACGGCCTTCGGAAGAAGTGCGATTGAACGCTGGCGCGATGCCTTAGCGGCGAAGCCCGAGACGCTCGATCAGCGAGCGGTAGCGCGCGATGTCGATGTCCTGGAGGTAGCCGAGCAGACGACGGCGCTGACCCACCATCAAGAACAGA
>NZ_JAUZVE010000035.1:0-76488 GCF_031844425.1 Microbacterium sp. ARD31 | reverse complement strand
AGCAGGCGCATGTCGTTGCCGACGACGAGCGGGTCGAGGTGCTGGTAGAGGTTGGGGTCGACCTTGATCGCGCTGGCGTGCAGGCCGGCCTTGTGCGCGAACGCCGACGTGCCGACGTACGGCTGGCGCGAGGCCGGCGGGACGTTGGTGACCTCGGCGACGGCGTGGGCGATGCGGGTGGCCTCTCGCAGCAGGCCCTGGGGCAGGACGCTGCGGTCCAGCTTGAGCTCGAGGTTCGCCACGACGGTGACCAGGTCGGCGTTGCCGGTGCGCTCGCCGTAGCCGTTGATGCAGCCCTGCACGTGCGTCGCGCCCGCGGCGACCGCGGCGAGCGAGTTGGCGACCGCGCAGCCGCTGTCGTTGTGCGCGTGGATGCCGACGCGTGCGCCGGTGGTGTCGATGACGTCGAGGACCACGTCGGAGACCCAGTCGGGCAGCATGCCGCCGTTGGTGTCGCACAGCGCGACGACCTCGGCCCCGGCCTCGGCCGCGGTGCGCAGCACCTCGAGCGCGTAGGCCCGGTTGGCCTGGTAGCCGTCGAAGAAGTGCTCGGCGTCTAGGAAGACGGTCTGGCCCTCCTCGCGCAGGTGGGTCACGGTGTCGCGCACCATCGCGAGGTTCTCCTCGAGCGTGGTGCGGAGCGCGAGCTCGACGTGGCGGTCGTGCGACTTCGCGACGAGCGTGACGACGCCCGCACCCGAGTCCCGCAGCGCGGCGACCAGCGGGTCGTCCGCGGCTCGTACGCCGGCCCGCCGGGTGGCGCCGAACGCCGCGAGCCTCGCGTGGGTGAGGTCGAGCTCCTCGCGGGCGCGGCGGAAGAACTCGGTGTCCTTGGGGTTGGCGCCCGGCCAGCCACCCTCGATGTAGCCCACGCCGAGCCCGTCGAGCTGCCGCGCGATGGACAGCTTGTCGGCGACGGAGAGGTTGAGCCCCTCCTGCTGCGCGCCGTCGCGCAGGGTGGTGTCGTAGACGTGGAACGCGCCGTGCAGGTCCATCGGAGGGTCTCTCGGTGTCGGGTGCGAAATGTAAAAGACCTCCTGGGGTGCAGGAGGTCGGCGCGGCGGGGAGTCCCGGCGCGCGCTAGGCAATGATGATCGTGGTGCTGCTCACGAGAGCATCGTGCCACCGATCCCGCCGCCGTGAGACGGATGTCCCACGATCCGGTCGACCCACGCTGTCGGACCCCTGGCGCAGGATGGGGTCGTGGACACCCGGGAGCGCCTCGACGCCGAGCGCCGGCAGGCGCTCGAGCGGCTGGCGAGCCTGTCGGGCGACCACGAGGCGATGGTGGCGGCGTCGCTCGACACCAACGCCGACGACGAGCACGACCCCGAGGGCCACACGATCGCCTTCGAGCGCTCGCAGATCGGCGCCCTGATCCGGCAGGTACGCCACCACGTGGCGGAGGTCGACGCGGCGCTGGCGCGCGTGGAGGCCGGCACCTACGGCACGTGCGAGGGGTGCGGCGCCCCGATCGGCGAGGCCCGGCTCGAGGCGCTGCCGGCGACCCGCACCTGCATCGCCTGCGCGGCCCGCACCCACGGGTGAGGGGGTCGCATGCCCGTGCGGACCCGCGGGTACCCCGGGCGCTCGATCGAGTGACCGGCCACCGGCCGGCTGGGAGGAGCCGGGGTTGGCGAGCAGGTCCGTGCGCGAGACGGCGGAGAAGTGGTTCGGGCACCGGGAGCTGCTGCCCGGGCAGGAGGAGGCGGTCACCACCCTGCTCGACGGGCACGACGTGCTGCTCGTCGCCCCGACCGGGTCGGGGAAGTCGCTGACCTACCAGGTGGCCGGGATCCTGCTCGAGGGTTGCACGGTCGTCGTCTCGCCGCTGCTCGCGCTCCAGCAGGACCAGGTCGCCTCGCTCGAGGAGGCCGGGCTGTCGGCCGCCCGGCTCAGCTCGGTGGAGTCCGAGGGCACCCGCGCCGAGGTGCTGCGCGGCGCGCGCGAGGGCGACGTGCGGTTCCTGCTCCTCTCCCCCGAGCAGCTCGCCAACCCCGAGGTGCTGGCCGAGGTCGCGGAGATCGGTCCGACGCTCGTCGCCGTCGACGAGGCGCACTGCGTCTCGTCGTGGGGCCACGACTTCCGGCCCGACTACCTCCGGCTCGGGGACCTGGTGGCCCGGATCGGCAAGCCGCGGGTCATCGCGATGACCGCGACGGCCGCGCTGCCGACCCAGGAGGACATCGCCGAGCGCCTCGCCCTCCACGACCACCGCACCGTCCTGACCGGCTTCGAGCGCGACAACATCGCGCTCCGGGTCGAGCGGTTCGCCGAGGCGGCCGAGCAGCGCGAACGCGTCCTCGAGCTCGTCGACGAGCTCTCCGGCGAGCCGGGCAGCGGCGTCGTCTACTGCCGCACGCGCGCCGGCGCCGAGGAGTACGCCGATGCCCTCACGCAGCGCGGCCACCGGGCCGCGGCCTACCACGCCGGTCTCCCCCAGCGCCGTCGCACCGAGGTGCACGACCGCTTCATGTCCGGGGACCTGCCGCTCGTGGCGGCCACCTCGGCCTTCGGGATGGGCATCGACAAGCCCGACATCCGGTTCGTCGTGCACGCCGACGTGCCGGAGTCGCCCGACACCTACTACCAGGAGGTCGGCCGCGCGGGGCGCGACCACCTCACCGCCACCGCCGTCCTCGCCTACCGCGCCGAGGACCTCTCGCTCGGCAAGTTCTTCGCGACGCCCGTGCCGAAGCGGGCCGACGTGCGCGCCGTGGCCCGGGCGATCGACGCGGCGGGCACCGACGACCCGCGGGAGGTCAGCGAGCACCTCGACTTCGGCCCCCGCAAGGCCGGACGCCTCGTCAACCTGGTGCGCCTGGCCCGCGAGGCCCACGACCTGCCCGACGACGTCGGGCTGGACCGGCTCGTGGACGCCGTCGTGGACCGGGCCGAGGCGCAGCGCAGGCTCGAGGGGTCCCGGGTCGACATGATGCGCGCCTACGCCGAGACCGACCGGTGCCGCAGTGCGTTCATGCTCGGCTACTTCGGGGCGGAGGTGCGCGACCGGTGCGGCATCTGCGACAACTGCGACAACTGCGTCGAGGGGGTCGCCCCCGACGAGAGCGGGAACTCCGACGCGCCGTACGCCGTCCAGGACGCTGTGCGGCACGAGGAGTTCGGGGTCGGGACCGTCACCGACGTCGAGGACGACCGCCTGACCGTGCTGTTCGAGGACGTGGGCTACCGCACCCTCGGCCTCGACGCGGTCGAGGAGCGCGGCCTGCTCGAGCACGCGTGAGCCACACGGGGCTAGCCTCCGTGCATGTCCTGGTCGTGGGTCGACTCCCGCTCGGCGTACGCCGACGCCACGACCTGGTTCGTCGACACCGCCGGCCTCGTCGGCGGACGGTGGTCGCAGCCCGGGCTCGGCGAGTGGGACGTGCGCAGCCTGGTCGGTCACACCAGCCGGGCGCTGCTGACCGTGGAGTCCTACCTCGACCGCCCCGCGGGGCAGGTCGACGTCGAGTCCGCGCTCGAGTACTTCCGACGGGGCCGCCGAGCGGCCGACGACGCGGCGGTGGCCGAGCGCGGCCGGGCGGCCGGCGAGGCGCTGGGCACCGGCTCCGCGGACGTGGCCGAGGAGGTCGCGGCCATCGCGGACCGCGTGCTCGCCCGGGTGGAGCGGTGCCACGGCGAGGAGGTCGTCACGACCATCGCCGGCGGCATGCGTCTCGTCGACTACCTGCCGACGCGCACCTTCGAGCTGGTGGTCCACACGGCCGACCTCGCCACGGCGCTCGGCGTGCCCGCGGAGCCGCCGCCGCGCCCGGCGGCCCAGGCGCTCGACCTGCTGGCTGGGCTGGCCGTCCAGGAGGGCGTGGCGGCGAGGGTGCTGCGGGCCGCCACCGGCCGGGAGGGACTCCCGGCCGGCTTCTCGGTCCTCTGACCCGGCGCCGGCGGCCGGCTCACGCGGGGCTCACGTGGGGCTCACCTGGTGCCGTCGGGCTCCTCGTCGACGACCTCGGAGTCCAGGAGCAGCGGGTCCTCCGCGAGCGGGTCCTCCTCGACGTGCACCGCGGCCTCCTCGGCGCCGGCGCCCGCGCCGTCGATCCCGACGTCGGTGGCGACG
The DNA here is from genome assembly GCF_031844425.1 of Microbacterium sp. ARD31. Lineage (NCBI taxonomy): Bacteria > Bacillati > Actinomycetota > Actinomycetes > Micrococcales > Microbacteriaceae > Microbacterium > Microbacterium sp. ARD31. The sequence goes on along the minus strand of NZ_JAUZVE010000035.1, from coordinate 72,413 downwards.
AGGTCCTTCTCGGTGTCGGTGCGCACGCCCTCATCCTCGGCGACGAGGCGCCCGGCGCGCTCACCGCCCTGGCCCTCGACGTCGGCCTGCACGGCCTCCCCGTCGGTGCTGTCCTCGGCGACCAGCGGCGCGAGGTCGCCGCGCTCGGCCTCCTCCTGCGCGACCTCGTAGGGGTCGGGCTCCGGGACCTCCTGGTCGGTGCGCTGCTCGAGCGACTCGCCCTGGCTCTCCTCGAGCGGGGTGTTGCCGTAACCCTGCGCCGCCGACCACTTCTCCGGCGGCGAGTAGCCCTCGTCGAGCGGCTCGGCCAGCCCGCGGTCGTCGACCAGGCTGTCGCCCTCGCCCTGCGGCTGCGTCTCGTCGTCGACGCTGTAGCCGTGGTAGCTCTCGTTGTCGGTCGCGTCCCCGGTGACGTCGACGGCGGGGTCGGTCCCGATCTCGGTGTCGATGTCCGGCTGCTCGGCCATGAGGGTCCTCCTCGTGTCGGTGCTCGTGTCGTTCCTGAGCACGCTACGTACCCCGTTCCGGCGACCTGAACGGCGAACCACGTCACAGCCCGGGGCGTTCACCCGGCGGACGTCCTCCCCGGCACCGGGACGGCCGACCTAGGCTCCGGACATGACGGACTACCAGGTGACGCGGTGGCGCGAGCTGCCGTCGATGGTCACGGCCCGGTCGGGCGAGGAGACGGTGAAGGCCACGCTGGCGGCGCGCTTCCAAGAGGCGATCGACGAGGCGGCCATGCGGCTCGGCGACACCGGCGCGGACGACTACCTCGCCGGGTGGGACCGCTCGCCGTGGACCGCGGCCGACGGCGCCCCCGCCGACGTGCTCGACCGCGTCGTGGCCGAGCTGGAGGCCGACTGGCCCGCCGAGCGGGTCGCCGGCTACCTCGACGGGCTGGCCCGGTGAACCGGCTCGCGGCGCTGCTCGGCGCCGACCGGCCGGTGCTCCTCGACGGTGGCATGGGCACGCTGCTGCAGGACAGCGGCCTCGAGGACGGCGCGCCCGGCGAGCTCTGGAACCTGGAGAACCAGGATGCGGTCCGCGCGGCACACACGGCGTACGCCGACGCGGGATCGCGGATCCTGACGACCAACACCTTCGGTGGCACCCGGCCACGGCTCGACATGCACGGGCTGGGCGACCGGCTCGCCGAGGTGAACCGCAACGCCGCCCGGGTCGCCCGCTCGGTGGCCGAGCCGCACGGGCTGCTGGTGGCCGGCGACCTCGGCCCCACCGGCGAGCTGCTGGCCCCGCTCGGCACGATGACCCCCGAGGAGGCGCAGGCGATCTTCGCCGAGCAGCTCGCCGGGCTGGTCGAGGGCGGCATCGACCTGGTGCTCGTGGAGACGCTCAGCGACCTCGCCGAGGCCGACGCCGCGCTGGCCGCCGCCCGCGACGTCGCGCCGGACCTCCCGGTCGTGGTGACGATGAGCTTCGACACCAACGTGCGCACGATGATGGGCGTCCGTCCCGCTGACGCGGTGGCGCACCTCGCCGCCGCGGGCGTCGACGCCGTGGGCGCGAACTGCGGCCGCGGTCCTGCTGAGATGGAGCTCATCGCCGCCGAGATGGTCGAGGCGCGCACCGGCGACGTGCTCCTGGTGGCGCAGTCCAACGCCGGCCTGCCCCAGGTGGTGGGCGACCACTTCGAGTACGACGCCACTCCCGCCGACCTGGCCGCGCACGCGCAGCGGCTCGCCGGCCTCGGCATCGACCTGGTCGGCGGCTGCTGCGGGTCGACGCCCGCCCACATCGCGGCGATGCGGGCGACGCTGGCGCCCGCCTGAGCCGGCGCGGCTCAGAGCCAGCCGGGCAGGCTCACGTCGGAGAAGGGCGCCGAGTCGTCGGGCGTCCAGTCGGTGCCCTGGGCCGCGACCCCGGCGCCCAGGCCCGAGGCGAGCGCGGCGACGAGCAGGGTGACGAGCAGCCACGGCACGCCGTGACGGGCGAGCGGGTCGACGACGCGGTGGACCGGCGACTGCAGGCGCTCGGACCCGGGCCCCCACCAGGTGCCGAGCGCGAAGGCCGCGCCGATCACGGTCAGTGACGTCGTCATCGACAGCGACGCGGCGAAGCACACCAGGGCGACGGCCACGGCGATGCCGAGGCTCCAGAACAGCAGGAGCACGGTCCCGCCGAGCCCGGCCACGACGTGCCAGGGGGCGGCCAGCACCACCTGGATGCCGTCGTACCACCGGGCGCCGCGGCGGTTGCGGCGAGCGGCCGAGGAGCCGGCGGCGATCGAGCCGGTGCGGAGGACCCAGACGGTCACCGCGATCACGGCGAGCGCGACCCACGGTGCGAAAGCGATGGCGCCGGTGACCACGCCCGCTCCGGCGAGCAGCAGCAGCGAGCGCCGGAGGCGCTCACCGGCGGGCACGCGCTCACGGGCTGCCGGGCCGTACTCGGCCGAGACGTACTCAGTGCTGCCGTCGGGCAGGACGCGGGTCTGGCGCTGGGGGACGGTGTACGCGTCGTGCGCCGGGTCGCGGTCGTCGCGGAAGCCCGGCACGGGCGAGTCCCAGTCGGACGACCAGTGCACCGGCTCGGCGGGAGGGGTGTCGACCTCGGTCGGCGAGCCCTGATGGGCAGCGGCGGCGTAGGGCAGTGTGACCGGGTGAGGGTGGCGCCGCGGCTCGCGCGGCTCGCCCCCGGCGAGGTCTTCGAGCCAGTCGCGCACCTCGTCCAGGGTGGGCCGGTCCTCGGCAGCCGGGGCGAGCGCCTCCTCGACCAGCTCGAGCACCTCGGGGTCGAGACCGGTCAGGTCGTGCTCGCCGCGGCGGACACGGTCCATGATCGCCACCGACGGCCCGCGGCCGAACGGGGCGCGGCCGGTCCCGGCGTACGCCACGGTGGCCGCCCAGGCATGCACGTCGGAGGCGACCGTCGCGTCGTCGCCGTAGAGGATCTCGGGGGCGAGGTAGCCGGGCGTGCCGAGCAGCCAGCCGTTCATGGTGATGCGGGAGTCCTCGGCGACGCGGGCCAGGCCGAAGTCGATGAGGATCGGCGTGCGGCCCTCCATGATGACGTTGGACGGCTTCACGTCGCGGTGCAGCACCCCGACGGAGTGCACCGCCTCGAGCGCCTCGGCCAGGCAGTCGGCGAACCACAACAGGTCCTCGCCGGACAGCGGCCCCTCCTCCTGCACGTGGTCGTGCAGCGAGAGGCCGGGGACGTAGCGGGTCGCGACGAAGGGGATGTCGCCCCACGGGTCGGAGTCCACGATCTCGGCGATCCGGCGGCTGCGGATCCGGCTCAGCGAGCTCACCTCGCGCGCCAGCCGGCGCCGCGCCTCGTCGTCGCCGACCACATGCGGACGCAGCACCTTGATCGCGACCGGCCGCTCCCCAGGCTTCTGGCCGAGGTGGACCACGCCCATGCCGCCCTCGCCGAGGCGGGCGCGCAGGGTGTACCCGCCCACGGTCAGCCCGGCCGGCGGCGCCTCGGGGCGCGGGTACGTCGTCACCCCACGAGGATACGGGCGACGCGCGTCATCGGTCCGATCCCGGCGACACGCGGCGGGGCGCGTTCGGCGACCCCCACGCGGACGGTCTAGGCCACCTGCGAAAGCCGGGTGCTCCGCCGGGGGAACTTCTTTACTCTGGATGGTCACGAGGTGCCGGGTCGCGAAGGCGCCTCCAGCGGGGTGATGACCATGCGGACGAGGCTCTGGGGGCGGGTGGTCCCGGTCGCGCTCACGGTGGCGATCGTCCAGTCGCTGGCGGTCGTCCAGGCGTCCGCGGTCTCCGGCACCGACTACGACACCTTCGGCGCGGTCACCCTGAACGACGTGTCGGGGAGCGGGGCCGAGGTCCCGCACGGCGGCGCTGCGCGCGAGCTCGTCTCGGGGTCGTTCGACACCAGCGCGTTCACGCTCCAGGCTGCCGAAGCCGGCTCTGCCGGCGGCCTCCACGGGTGCCTGACTCCCTCCGGCCCGGTGTACGCCGGTCGCACCGGCTGGGTGCGCTTCGACCCGGGGGTGAGCGGTCGCATCGACGTCGTCGCCGAGACCGCCGGCTACGACTCGGTGCTCGTGGTCCGCTCCGCGGCGGACTCGGGCTGGGGCAGCACCTCGCTGGCGGACGCAGCGACCACGGTCTCCTGCGTCGACGGGGTGCCCGGCGCGGGCGACGAGGCCGCGGCAGGCGTCGCCGTGACCGGCGACCGGGTCTACTTCGTCCAGGTCGGCGGCCGCTGTGCCGGGGGCCCCGAGACGTGCCAGGACGCCGGCACCCCGGGCGGGCCGTCCCGGGTCCGGCTGCGCTTCGCCCCCGCCGACTCCGACGGGGACGGCGTGGCCGACCACCAGGACAACTGCGAGGGACAGGGTTCGCCGGGACGCGTGAGCGCGGACGGCTGCCCCGACGCGGACGCCGACGGCGTCGCGGACGCAGCGGACGCGTGCCCGGACCTCGCCGGGGTGCCCGCCCCCGCCCCCTACAACGGCTGCCCGGACGGCGTACGGCCCCCCGCTCCCGACGCCGGCCCGTCCGTGACGATCCAGAGCCGCACGACGCACGACACCTACAGCACCTCGACGCGCAACGTTGACCTGCTCCTCAACTGGCCGAAGGGCGCGGACTCGGCAGCGATCCGCAACGGCCGCGGCAGGACGCGGGTGCGCGACCTCGCGCGGGTCGTCGGATGGCGCCTCCCGGGCTCCAAGGGCCCGACCGTCCGCGAGGTGCAGGTCCGCTTCAGCGGACCGCGCATCGCGGACGTGGTCGTCACGGACACGATCGTGCTCGACCCGACGTCGCCGGACGTCGAGGCGTCGCTGGTGCTCGAGTCGGCACAGGGGTGGTACGTCGGCGTGAACCTCGAGGACAGCGGCACCGGCGTCCGCTCCGTCAGGCTGCTCGACGAGGACAAGCGACCTCTCGACGACACCCAACGGGTCTGCTCCCTCGACGACTGCGAGGGCGACGTCGACCTCGCGCTGACCGCGACCTCCCGGCGGCCCGCCTACATCGAGGTCGTCGACCCGTCGGGCAACACGACGGTGGTGCCACTCGACCGGACCAGCTCGGCCTCCCGGTGCCCGGGTGGCGAGCCGATCCCCTACAAGTCGTCGTACACCGAGCTGGCCTGCGTCAGGCTCAGGCAGCTGTGCGGCTCGCTCAAGCCGCTCCTCATCTGGTCGGTGTCGAAGACCGTGCGGTGTCGTCTCGTCGGCGGTACGACGTTCCGCGTGGTGCCGCGATGATGCCGCCGCGCCCCACCCGATCGTCCTGACCGTGACGTGGGTGATCGTCGCCGCGCTGGCGCTCGGGGCGCTCGGCCTGCTGGCGGAGATGCTGTGGACCACCCCGCCCGGTGGGATCTCCCCGCGGGGGATCGGCCTCGGCCTGTGCGTCACCCTGCTCGGCGGGGTCGGTGCTGCGGCGCTGATCAGCGTCGACGTCCGGCCCCCACCCGAGCAGCGCGGCATCGGCGTCGTCGTCGAGGGGATCGAGGAGCCGACGGAGCAGCGGGCCTTCGACGCCGGGCTCACCCTGTCGATGGCGGCCGAGGTGGACGAGTGTGGCGAGCCCGTGGACGTCCGGCTCACGCTCGCGCCCACCGCGGAGTTCTGGATCGACAACCGCCGTGACCTCGCCCGCTCCGCGACCGTGCGGTTCGCCATCCCGGACGGGCTGCCCGCGGACGCGGACGTGGGCGAGGTGCTGGACGGGTTGCGTGCCTGGACCGGCAACGGCTTCGCCCCCTTCGCGACCGGTGTGCCGACGGACCCGGTCGACGCGGACCTGGAGCTCACCGCCACAAAGGCTGCGCACGCGGTGTTCGTGGAGGTCGACGTCCCGAGGTGGGGCGAGGTCCTCACTCCCCTGACCCTGCGCTTCCGGGCCGACTGGACCAGCGGGCGATCGGTGCTCGAGGGCTGCTACGTCACCCTGCCGGCGGTGGCCGGACTGCCCACGGTGCTCAGCACGGCCCAGCTCACCGGGGACGCCTACGCGCGAGACACCGAGGACGACGACGGCACCGTCGGGGTGTTCGTGGTCGTCTCGGAGGAGGCCGGTCTCGAGGCCGGCTACGACGCGAAGCTCGAGGTCGCCCGCGGGGTCACCTCGCTCGACCTGGGCGACCACGTCCTCCAGGGAGGCGCGACCTTCCCCGCGCCCGACTCCAACTTCGGCAGCGCACCGGCGTGGACGTGCCGGAGCGCGCTCCCCCGCTCGCTCGACCGGGGGCGGCTCGAGGAGGGCGCGGAGGCCACCGACCTCTACTTCCCCGTCGAGGCGCTCGCCTCCGGGACGATCAGCTTCTCCGCGCGGCAGCAGGAGGCCCTCCTCGCCCAGGGGACCTGCGCCTCCTTCGTGGCCATCGAGGGCGCCTCGGCCGGGACGACGCGCGACCTGGGCCTGATCGTCACCGGCACCGTCATCGCCTTCGGCATCGAGCTGTTCCGCACCGGCGTACGCCGTCGGAGGCGTGAGGCCGCGCCAGCGGGACCACACGTGTCCGGGACGTCGCCCTGACGCGACGCCCCGGAGGGCGACGTCGCGGACACGTGTCCCCTCGGCCGTCCGGCCGATCCGGACGGCCCGCGCCGAGCACTACGGTGTGCGCATGCTCACCCTGGCCCGGTCGCTGTGGCGCCTGCCCGCGCCGCCGGACGCGCGACCGGCGACCCGGTGGGACCACGCGTTCGTGGCGCTCCTCGCGGTGCTCGGCGTGGCGGAGGCCCTGCTGCGCACCGACATGGACGGGCGCTGGCTGTCACTGGCGACGTTCCTGGTGTGGCTGCCGACCGTGCTCGTACGACGGACGCGCCCGCTGCGGATGTCCGCGGTCTTCGCGGCCGTCACGGTGCCGCTGATGATCCTCGCCTGGACGAGCGGGGATCGCGAGCCCGACGACCTCAACACCGCCGTGGTGGGGCTGCTCATCCCGTTCTCCCTCACCCGCTGGGCCCGAGGACGCGACGCCGCGGTCGGCCTCGGCCTGTTCCTCCTGGTCGCCGGGACGTCGCTCGCCACCCAGCCGCTCGCGGCGGGCGACCGGATCGGCGGAGCGGCCGTCGTGGTGGCGGCCGCGGCGGTCGGTGCCGCGCTTCGCTCCCGGTCGATGCTGCGCACGCGCCAGCTCGACGTCGTACGCCAGCAGGAGCGGGAGCGACTGGCGCGCGACCTCCACGACACCGTCGCCCACCACCTCACCGCGATCGCGATCAGCGCCCAAGCCGGCCTCGCGGTCGCCGACGCGAAGCCGGAGGCGGCGCGCGACGCGCTGCGCCGGATCGACGAGGAGGCCACCCGCACGCTCGCCGAGACGCGGAAGGTGGTGCGGATGCTGCGCACCGACGACGACGTCGCCGACCGTCCGCTCAACGACCTCGCCGGCATCGCCACACCGGGCGGCGCCGGGCCACGCGTCGAGGTGCACGTCGCCGACGGGCTCGACGACCTCTCCCCCACCGTCGCCGCCGCCGTGCAGCGGATCGCGCAGGAGGCGGTCGCCAACGCGCGTCGTCATGCCGAGGGCGCGACGACGGTCAGCGTCCACGTGGACCGGCAGCACGACGACGTCCGGCTCGTCGTGAGCGACGACGGTCGTGCGCTCACGCGGTCCGGACAGGGCTTCGGCATCGTCGGCATGACCGAGCGGGCCACGCTCCTGGGCGGCACTTTGGTCGCTGGGCCGGCACCGGGCGGCTGGTGCGTGACGGCGACCCTGCCGGCGGAGGAGCGCCGGTGAGCCTGCGCGTGCTCGTCGCCGACGACCAGGAGATCGTCCGCACCGGCCTGGCCATGATCCTCGGCGCCCGGGAGGGCATCGAGGTGGTCGCCACCGCCGTCGACGGACAGGACGCCGTCGACCAGGCGCGCGCCCTCCGGCCCGACGTCTGCCTGCTCGACATCCGGATGCCGCGGCTCAACGGCATCGAGGCCACCCGCGCCCTGGCCGGACCGGACGTGCCGGACCCCATGGCGGTCGTGGTCGTGACGACCTTCGACCTCGACGAGTACGTCTACGGCGCCCTGCTGGCGGGCGCGCGGGGGTTCCTGCTCAAGGACTGCGGGCCCGAGCTCCTCACCCACGCCGTGCGCGCGGCCGCCGACGGCGGGTCGCTCATCGCGCCGTCGGTCACCACGCGCCTGCTCCGGACGTACGCCGATCGCGACGCCCCGTCGCAGCCCACCTCGCCGTTGACGGGGCGGGAGGAGCAGGTGCTGCTCGCCGTCGCCCGCGGTCTCACCAACCACGAGGTGGCGGCCGAGCTCTACATCTCGCTGAGCACCGTGAAGACCCACCTGGGTGCCCTGATGGGCAAGCTGGGCGCCCGGAACCGGGTGGAGCTGGCGCTGTGGGCCTATCAGACCCGGCGCCTCGACTGACGCGACTGGCTGCGGCGCACCAGCCACTCCGCCACGGCGAGGTTGAGCACCCACGCGAACGCCATCCCGCTCGCCTTGAGGGTGCCGCCGGGCTGGTCGACGACGAGCACCATCGGCCCGAGGACCAGGGCTTGCGTGCCGGCGCCCTGCCCGACGGCGTACGCCCTCGCCATCCAGCGCTGGTGCGTGCGCACGTCCCGGCGCCGGATCGCCATCAGACCGAGCACCAGTCCGGCCAGCATGAGCGAGCCGAAGAGCAGCCGGATCCACATGAGCGCGGTGTTGTCGTGGGCGGGCAGCTCGGCGAACGCCGCCATCCACATGCCGCTGAGCGCGGCGGCCAGCCCCGCCGGGACGAGCACCCGTCCGCTCCAGCGGTGCCACCCCGGACGGCGCCGCCGGAACGACGGCATGAACTGGAAGGCGCCGAGCACGCAGAAGGTGGTCGCGCCGACGATGTGGACGATGATCGGAGCCGGCAGGTCGAAGAAGCGGGCATTCTCCTCCGTGCGGCCCGAGGACAGGTCGACGAGCCGGGCGGCGCCGGCCGCGACGGGGACGAAGGTCAGCGCGAGCAGGCTCGCCGGGATCCACCAGTCCCGTCGGGTGCGGGGCGGGGCGGCAGGTCGGAGCGCGGTCGTCGTCATGACCACGAGCCTCGGGGTTCCGCGTCGCGTGCGGATCGGCCCGGAGGCCGGACCGGGTCAGCCGATCGGCCGAGGGCGAGAAGTCGGACACGTGCGGCGGTTCCGGCCCCCAGGTTGCGGGTTCAGGGGCCAGAAGTCGGACACGTGTGGCGGTCCTGGCCCCGGCGGGACGTGGTTTCGAGGCTCGCTGCGCTCGCACCTCAACCACCGATGCGGGGCTGCGCTCGCACCTCAACGACCAAGGGGAGGCTCGGCCGGCTGCGTCGCCTCCAGCGCGGAGATCAGGCTGCGTGCGTCGTACGGGCCGACGTGCCGGGTGTCGCCGATGAAGAACGTCGGCGTGCCGCGCACGCCGCTCGCCTCGGCCGAGGCGACGTCGTGCTCCACGTGGCGGGCGAGGTCCTCGTCGTCGAGGTCGCGCATGAACTGCTCGACGTCGAGGCCGACCTCGGCGGCGTACCCGACGAGGTCCTCGAGCTCGAGCTCGTCCTGGTGCGCGAAGAGCACGCCGTGCATCTCCCAGAAGCGGCCCTGGCGGGCGGCGGCCTCGGCCGCGAGGGCGGCGAGCTCCGCGTGCGGGTGGACCGGGAGCGGCAGGTGGCGGGTGACGTAGCGCAGCCGGTCGCCGAAGTGCTCGCGCAGCTCGTCGCCGACCCCACTCACGCGGGCACAGAAGGGGCACTCGTAGTCGAGGTACTCCACGAGCGTGAGGGGTGCGTCGACCGGGCCCAGGACGTGGTCGCGCGCCGGGTCCACGGGGCGGCTCAGCGTGCGTGGCAGCGCGGCGTCGTCCTGCCCGAGCACCCGGGCGGAGAAGCGGAACGCGGCCCACCCGGCGAGGCTGGCCAGGACCGCGGCGAGCAGCACGCCGACGCGCGCCTGGTCCTGCAGCCGGGTGGACTCGAAGGCCAGGCTGATGATGAGCAGGGACACGGTGAACCCGATGCCCGACAGGGCGCCGCCGGCGAGCGTGTGGCCGAGCCCCACCCCCTGCGGGAGGCGTCCCCAGCCCAGCCGGACGCTCGCCCACGACCCAGCGAAGATGCCGACCGCCTTGCCGACGACCAGGCCGAGCACGATGCCCCACATCAACGTCGAGGCCAGGGCGTCGCCCAGGACGCCGTCGCGGAGGTCGACGCCGGCGTTCGCCAGCGCGAAGACGGGTACGACGACGTGGCTGGTGGGCGCGTGCAACGCCTCCTGCAGCCGCTCGTTGACCGAGATCGCCCGGGTGAGCGAGCGTCGGGCCGCGCGCTGGACGCCGGGCATCGGCGACTGCCGGAACGCCCGGAACCGTCGCGCCGCCTCCTCGACGTCGGACCGGCGCGGGTCGAGCGCGGGGACGAGCAGGCCGCTCAGCATGCCGGCGATCGAGGCGTGCACGCCCGACTCGAGCGTCGCGACCCAGAGGACGAGGACGACGAGGACATACGGCGCCGCCTGCCAGACCCCCGTGCGGTCGAGGACCGCGAGGACGACGAGGCAGCCGGCCGCGACCGCCAAGGACCCCATCGACAGGTCGTCGGAGTAGACGATGCCGATCACGCTGACCGCGACGATGTCGTCGATGACCGTGAGGGTGAGCAGGAAGATCCGCAGCTGCGTGGACACCGACGGGCCGACGAGCGCCATCACGCCGAGGAGGAACGCGGTGTCGGTGCCGATCACCGCACCCCAGCCGGCCGCCTGCTCACCGGAGGGGTTGAGCGCGAGGAAGATCGCGGCGGGCACGAGCATCCCGGCGATGCCCGCGACGAGCGGGACGACCGCCCGGCTGCGGTCGGTGAGCTCGCCGATCGCGAACTCCTTGCGGACCTCGAGGCCGATCACGAAGAAGAACACGACCATCAGGCCGTCGTTGATCCAGTGGTGCAGGTCCATCGTGAGCCCGCCGTCGCCGAACCTGATCGACATCTCGGTGTGCCACAGGTCGACGTAGGACTGCGACCACGGCGAGTTCGCCCACACCAGGGCGACCACGGACGCCAGCACGAGCAGCCCGGCGGAGGCCGACTCGGTGCTCATGAAGTCGCGCAGGGAGCGCGAGCTCTGCGCCTCGTAGGCCGCCGACCCGACGCAGGTGGACTGGGTGGGGTCGATCTGGTCAGGCGCCGCGCTCACCACTCGAGGCTAGCGGGGCGGCCCATGGGGTTTCGAGGCTCGCGTCGCTCGCACCTCAACCACCAAGGGACGTCAGCAGACCTGGTGCATCCAGCCGAAGGTGTCCTCGCTGCGGCCGAACTGCATGCCGACGAGGGCCTCACGGATCTGCATGGTGAGCTCGGTGCTGGCGGGCGCGGCCGTCACGCCCGAGGGGCTGCGCAGCTCGCCGACAGGGGTCACCACGGCCGCAGTGCCGCAGGCGAAGACCTCGGTGATGTCGCCCGACGCGACGCCGTCGCGCCACTCGTCGATGGAGAACTTCCGCTCCTCGACCGCGTGGCCGAGCTTGCCGGCGAGCTCGATGATCGAGGCGCGGGTGATGCCCTCGAGGATCGTCCCGGTCTCCGGCGTGACGATCCGCCCGTCGCGGTGGACGAAGAAGAGGTTCATCCCGCCGAGCTCCTCGATGTAGCGGAACTCCTGGTCGTCGAGGAACACGACCTGGTCGCAGCCCTTCTCGATCGCCTCGCGCTGCGCCGCCAGCGAGGCGGCGTAGTTGCCGCCGGTCTTGGCCGCACCCATGCCGCCACGGCCCGCGCGGGTGAAGGTCTCGGACAGCCAGAGGTTGACCGGCTTGATGCCACCCTTGAAGTACGCACCGGCGGGCGACGCGATGACCATGAAGGTCACGTGCTGGGCCGGGCGCACGCCGAGGAACGTCTCGGAGGCGAACATGAACGGTCGCAGGTAGAGCGACTTCTCCCCGCCACCAACGCCGGCGTTGTCCGGGACCCAGCGCTGGTCGGCCTCCACCAGCGCGTCGACGCACGCGACGAAGTCGTCGACCGGCAGCTCGGGGAAGGCGAGGCGCTGCGAGGAGCGCACCATGCGCGCGGCGTTCTGCTCGGGCCGGAACGTCCAGATCGAGCCGTCCTCGTGGCGGTAGGCCTTCATGCCCTCGAAGGTCTCCTGGGCGTAGTGCAGCACCGCCGTCGCGGGGTCGAGCGTCAGCGGGCCGTACGGCGTGATGCGGGCGTCGTGCCAGCCCTCCTCCGGCGTCCACTCGACCGTGAGCATGTGGTCGGTGAAGTACGTCCCGAAGCCGGGGTTCGCGAGGATCTCGGCGAGCCGGGCGTCGTCGACGGGCGTGGGGTTGGCGGTGGTGCTGATCTGCATGGGGTCAACCTACTCAGGTCGGGCTCAGAGGCGGGAGGCGATGGCGTCGCCGACCTCGCTCGTACGACGGCTCGTGCCGGGCGCCCGCTCGGCGAGGTCGGCCAGCACCGCAGCCTCGATCGCGGCCGCGGCGTCGGCGTGGCCGAGGTGGTCGAGCAGCAGCGCGCCGGACAGGATGGCGGCGGTCGGGTCGGCCTTCTGCTGACCGGCGATGTCGGGGGCCGAGCCGTGCACCGGCTCGAACATCGAGGGGGCCGTCCGGTCGGGGTTGACGTTGCCGGAGGCGGCCAGCCCGATGCCGCCGGTGATGGCGGCGGCGAGGTCGGTGATGATGTCGCCGAAGAGGTTGTCGGTGACGATCACGTCGAAGCGGGCGGGGTCGGTGGACATGAAGATCATGGCCGCGTCGATGTGCATGTAGTCGGTCGTGACGTCCGGGAACTCAGCGCCGACGTCCTCGAAGAGCCGCCACCAGAGCGAGCCGGCGTTGACCAGCACGTTGGTCTTGTGGACCAGCGTCAGCCTCTTGCGCGGCCGCTTCTGCGCCCGGGCGAAGGCGTCGCGGACGACGCGCTCGACGCCGTACGCGGTGTTCACGGAGACCTCGGTGGCCACCTCGGCCGGGGTGCCGACGCGCAGGGCGCCACCGTTGCCGGTGTAGGGGCCCTCGGTGCCCTCCCGGACCACGACGAAGTCGACCTCGCCCTTCTCCAGCACGTGCTCCGCCAGGGGTGAGGTGGAGCCGGGGAACAGGCGCGAGGGACGCAGGTTCACGTAGTGGTCGAGCTCGAAGCGCAGTCGCAGCAGCAGGCCGCGCTCGAGGATCCCGGGCGGGAGGTTCGGGTCGTTGGGCTTGCCGCCGACAGCGCCGAGCAGGATCGCGTCGTGCCCGCGGATCTCCACGAGCACCGAGTCGGGCAGCACCTCGCCGGTCGCGAGGTAGCGCTCGGCGCCGAGGTCGTAGCGCGTCGACTCGAACTTCACCGGGGAGGCGACCTCGAGGACCTTGAGCGCCTCGGCGGTCACCTCGGGGCCGATCCCGTCGCCGGGGATGACGGCGAGGGCCTGGCTCCCGTGGACCGACGACGTGGCCGGTGCGGACGCGGGCTGCTGGGTGTCGGGCATGCGGCGAAGGCTAGTTGTCGTCCGGACGCTGGCCGCTGCCGTCTCGCAGGTCAAGCGCGGTCTGGACGGCGACCGCGGTGTTCTCGGCGCTGCGGGCGTTGTCGGGGTCGTGGGCGGCGGGACCCCACGAGTCGGGATACATGTCGTACATCGGTCTCACTCCTGTGTGCGGTGCCTGGTCGGTGGGTCATCGGGTGTGCTGTCCGAAGCCACCGACACCGCAGCGGGTGAGGGAGCAGGGGTACGGGGATCGCCCGGGCCCGGCTGCCGGCCGACGAGCGTGCGGATCGCGCAAGGACTGCGTGGACCCGCCACGGAGGCGACGGCTTCGAACTCAGAGATGGATCTCTGGGCGAAAGGCCGGGCGGCGGAACCTCGTCAACGCCGAACACCGCGACGAGGTGGCCTCTCTGTCAGGCCTCGCCGCGGCAGTCGATAAGTACGAAGACGCTCCGCATGGTGGGACGACTGTACGACCGTCCGCGGGCCGTCCGCACCCGGTTTGCGAAACGTGTCAGATCGTGAGATGTCGGACCGCCCCCTGAGACCTGCGCGGGACTGGTGACAGACTCGGCGACCTCATGTCTGCTCCCCCCGATCTTCCCGACATCGTCTCGCGCGCCTTCGACGTGTGCCGCCAGGCCGGCTACGTCGCGTTCTGCCGCAACGAGACCGGCCGCCTGCTCGCCACCCTCGCCGCCACGAGGGGCGGCACGATGGCGGAGTTCGGCACCGGCTGCGGCGTCGGTACGGCGTGGCTGCGCAGCGGCGTGCGCAACGGGGCGCGGATCCTCACCGCCGAGCTCGACGAGTCCCTGGCCGGTGCGGCGCAGCGGATCTTCGAGGACGACGCGAAGGTCGAGGTCCTCGCGGCGGACTGGAGCGTGCTGCGCGAGCACGGCCCCTTCTCGCTGCTCTTCCTCGACTCCGGCAGCCCGTCGGAGGTCGGCGTCGACCAGGTCATCGACCTCGTCGAGCCGGGCGGGATCGTGGTGCTCGACGACTTCGCCCCCTGCGAGTCGTGGCCGCCGATCACCTACGGCCGCGTCGACACGCTGCGGGAGCAGTGGCTCACCGACGAGCGGTTCACCGCCGTCGAGGTCATGGTGGCGACCGACGCCTCCGCGGTCATTGCCACGCGGCGCTGAGCGCTGCCCGCGCGCCACCCGGCGGGCTACTCGGCGTCCGGCGCCAGCACGTCCACGGTGAACCACGGCAGCATCAGCTGCGTCAGCGGGCCGATCGCCAGCGCGTAGACGACCGTGCCGAGGCCGAGCACACCCCCGAGCAGCAGGCCGATCACCACGACGGCGACCTCGAGCCCGGTGCGCACCAGGCGCAGCGAGAGCCCCGTGCGCCGCGCCAGGCCGGTCATCAGGCCGTCCCGCGGCCCGCGGCCGAGCTGCGCGCCGATGTAGAGAGCGCTGGCGAGCCCGCAGAGCGCGACGCCGCCGACCATCAGGGCGATGCGCGCCCACAGGGCGTCCGGCTGGTCCACCACGGCGAGCGTGGCGTCGGCGGAGAGCCCGACGACGACCGCGTTGCTGATGGTGCCGAGGCCGGGCATCTCCCGCAGCGGGATCCACAGGACGAGCACGACGAAGCTGAACAGCACGACCGCCTGCCCCAGCGTCATCGGGACGTGGCGGATGAAGCCGGAGTGGAGCACGTCCCACGGCGCGAGGCCCAGGGCCCCGCGGACCATGAGCGCCAGCGAGACGCCGTACAGGAACAGCCCGACGTAGAGCTGCGGCAGGCGACGGGCGAGCCGGCCCGCGCGCAGCTGGGCGAGCGGGCCGAGGTCGACGAGGACCCCGCGGGGGGCGGTGCTTCCGGTGGAGACGGCTCTGCTCATGGATTCCAGTCTGGCCTCAATTGGCCTTGTCGTACATGGCCAATCATGGGACAGTGGCCTGCATGACCCGCCTCGTCAGCGCCCAGCGCGTGGCCACTCTCGTGGGCGACTTCCCGCGCTCCCCCGCCTACCTGGGCCTGGCCGAGAGCCTGCGGGTGCTCATCGGCGACGGCCGCATCGGTCTCGACGTCCGCCTGCCCAGCGAGCGCGAGCTCACCGCGGCGCTCGACGTCTCCCGGGCCACCGTCACGCGCGCCTACGACGTGCTCCGCGAGAGCGGGTACGCCGAGGCCCGGCGCGGGTCGGGCACCTTCACCCGCGTGCCGGGCGGGCGTCGTCGCGCCCACGACCGGGCGCTGATGCCGGGGCTCGGTGGCGACGACGTCATCGACCTGAACTGTGCCGCCCACTCCGCGCCCCCCGGGCTGGTCGAGGCCTACCAGCGCGCGACCGAGGAGCTGCCCGCCTACCTCGGCGGCCCGGGCTACTTCCCGCTCGGGGTCCCGGCGCTGCAGGCGCGCATCGCGGCGGCGTACGACGCCCGCGGGGTGCCCACCGCACCGGAGCAGGTCATGGTGACGGCCGGCGCGCTGGCCGCAGCGTCGATCGTGGCGCAGGCGTTCACCGCCCCCGGCGAGCGGGTGGTGGTCGAGTCGCCGACCTACCCCAACGCCACCCAGGCCGTGCGGCACGCCGGGGCGCGGCTGGTGCCGGCGACCGTCGACCCCGACGGCTGGGACCTCGAAGCACTCGCCGCGACGCTGCGGCAGACCTCCCCGCGGCTGGCGTACCTCATCCCCGACTTCCAGAACCCGACCGGACACCTGATGTCCGACGCGGAGCGCGAGGAGCTGGCCGCGGCCCTGGCCCGCACGCGGACCGTCGCCGTCGCCGACGAGGCCCACCAGGCGCTGGCGCTGCGACCGGGCCTCGCGGAGGAGATGCCGCGGCCGCTCGCCTTCCACTCCCCCGACACGATCACCATCGGCAGCGCGAGCAAGTCCTACTGGGGTGGCCTGCGGCTCGGCTGGGTGCGCGCCCCGATGGCCGACATGGATCGGCTGCTTCAGGCCCGGATCGGCCTGGACCTCGGTGCCCCGGTCTTCGAGCAGCTCGTCCTCGCCGACCTGATGGAGCGCGCCGACGAGGTGCTGCCGGTCCACCGCGCACGCCTGCTCGCCGGCCGCGACGCGCTGGTCGGTGCCGTCGGCGAGCACCTCCCCGACTGGGATTTCCGGGTGCCGGACGGTGGGCTCGCGCTGTGGTGCGAGCTGCCCGCGCCGCTGGGGACGGCACTCACCGAGGAGGCCGCCCGGCACGGCGTCGTGGTGGCGCCCGGGCCGGTGTTCGCGGTCGAGGGCGGGCTGGACCGCTTCGTCCGCATCCCGTGGACGGCCGACCCCGACCAGCTGGTGGCGGCCACCCGTCGCCTCGCCGCTGCATGGGAAGTCGTCGCGGCGCACGGTGGACCTCGTCCGGGCCGACCGAGCCGCGTCCTCGTCGCCTGACGCGCCCCCGTACGGGACGAGCCCGCCCCCGCCGGGGCGGGGACGGGCTCGACGCGAGGTGCGGCGTTCAGCCGCGCGTCAGGACAGGTCGACCGCGCGCACCGAGTCGGCCTTGATGGCCTCCTCGATCTCGGCGAGGGTGCTGCCCGGGATCGCCGAGTCGACGCTGAGCGCGACCAGGGCCGCGCCGCCCTTGTCCTGGCGGGAGACCTGCATGCCGGCGATGTTGACCGCGGCGTCGCCGAGGATCCCGCCCACCGTGCCGACCATGCCCGGTCGGTCCTCGTAGGTGAGGAACGCCAGGTGGGTGGTGGGCTCGAGGTCGACGTCGAAGCCGTTGACCTCGACCAGTCGCTCCTTCTGCGCGATGCCGACGAGGGTGCCGCTGACCGACACCTGCGTGCCGTCGGCGAGGGTCCCGCGGATGGTGATGAGGTTGCGGTGGTCCGGGCTCTCGGCCTCGGTCACCAGGCGCACCTCGGTGCCCCGCTCGGCGGCGAGGAGCGGCGCGTTCACGTAGGAGACCTGCTCCTCGACGATGTCGGCGAAGACGCCCTTGAGCGCGGCCAGCTCGAGGACCTTGACGTCGAACTCGGTGATCTCGCCGCGCACCTCGACGTCGATCTGCTGGGCGACCTCGCCGGCGAGGGCGGTGAACACCCGGCCGAGCTTCTCGGTCAGCGGGATGCCGGGGCGGACGTCCTCGGCGATCACGCCGCCCTGGACGTTGACCGCGTCGGGGACGAGCTCGCCGCTCAGGGCGAGGCGCACCGAGCGGGCCACCGCGATGCCGGCCTTCTCCTGCGCCTCGTCGGTGGAGGCGCCGAGGTGCGGGGTGGCGACGACGTTCTCCAGCTCGAAGAGCGGGCTGTCGGTGCACGGCTCGCTGGCGAACACGTCGAGGCCGGCGGCGGCGATCTGGCCGGTCTTGAGCGCGTCGAAGAGGGCGGCCTCGTCGACGATGCCGCCGCGCGCGGCGTTGACCAGCACCAGGCTCTGCTTGGCGCGGGCGAGCTGGTCGGCGCCGATCAGCCCGACGGTCTCCGGCGTCTTGGGGAGGTGCACGCTCATGAAGTCGGACTCGCCCAGCAGCGTGTCGAGGTCCACCAGCCGCACGCCCATCTGGGCGGCGCGGCCCGCCTGGACGTACGGGTCGTAGGCGATGACCTTCATGCCGAACGCGCTCAGCCGCTGCGCGACGAGGACGCCGATGCGGCCGAGGCCGACGATGCCGACGGTCTTCTCGTAGAGCTCGATGCCGGTGTACTTCGAGCGCTTCCACTCGCCGTTGCGCAGCGCCGCGTGGGCCGGGCTGATGTGGCGGGCGGCGGCCAGCATGAGGGCGACCGCGAGCTCGGCCGCGCTGACGATGTTGGAGGTCGGGGCGTTCACGACCATGACGCCGGCCTGGGTAGCGGCCTTGACGTCGACGTTGTCCAGGCCGACACCGGCGCGGGCGACGACCTTGAGGCGGTCGGCGGCCGCGAGGGCCTCGGCGTCGACCTTGGTCGCGGAGCGGACCAGGATCGCGTCGACGTCGGCGATCGCGGGCAGCAGCTCGGCGCGGTCGGCGCCGTTGCAGGTGCGGATCTCGAAGTCCGGGCCGAGCGCCTCGATCGTGGCGGGGCTCAGCTCTTCGGCGATGAGTACGACAGGCTTGGCAGGTGTGCTCACAGCGGGGTCCTCGTGGTGGTTCAAGGGTGGGTGCGGGACTGCACGACGCTGTGCTCCGCCCACCCTACCCGCGGGCCCCTGCCCGGTGGGAACCGTCCCAGAGTTCAGCACGCCCCGGGTGTCGGTGGCCGCTCCTAGGATGCGGCCATGGGCGCGATGGACGACGCGGAGCGGCTCGAACCGGTCACCGTCGAGGAGTGGAGCGCCTGGCTGCGCGACCATCACGCCCAGCCCCAGGGCGTCTGGCTGGTGAGCCCCCGCAAGGCCGCCGAGCGGCCGTTCTCCTACGAGGAGGCGGTGCTGGAGGCGCTGCGCTACGGCTGGGTCGATGCGACCGTGCGGCCCGTCGACGACCACCGCGCGATGCAGTGGTTCGCCCCGCGCCGCCGCAGCAGCATGTGGACGCGCATCAACAAGGGCCGGGTCGCCCGCCTCGAGGCGGCCGGGCTGATGGAGCCGGCCGGCGCGGCGGCGGTGGCCGTCGCCCGGGAGACGGGCATGTGGACCCTGATGGACGACGTCGAGGACTGCGTGGTCCCCGACGACCTCGCCGAGGCGTTCGACCGCCATCCGGGGTCGCGCGAGCACTGGGAGTCGTGGTCGCCGTCGGCGCAGAAGCTGATCCTGACGTGGATCGTGCTGGCCAAGCGCCCCGAGACCCGCGCCACGCGCGTGCAGACCACGGCCGAGAAGGCAGCTCGCGGGGAGAAGGCGCGGTGACCTCTCCGCCCCACGGGTGCCTCAGATGGAGCAGCCGTCCGGGCCGCAAGCCTCCGCGCCGTCGCCGCTCGCCAGGACCTCGATCTTCGGGTGTGCCTCCGACCAGGCTCGCTCGAGCACCTGCGTGAAGACCTCGGTCGGCTGCGCTCCTGAGACGCCGTACTTCTGGTCGATGACGAAGAACGGCACGCCCGTGGCGCCGTAGGCCTGGGCCTGCTCCATGTCGGCCCAGACCTCCTTCTCGAACTCGCGCGAGCCGAGGACCTCGTCCACCCGCGCCGCGTCGAGCCCCGCGTCCACGGCCACCTCGCGCAGCACTGCGTGGTCGGCGAGGTTGCGGGCATGGGTGAAGTACGCCGCCAGCAGCGCCTCCTTGACGCGGCCCTGCAGCCCGTTGCCACCCTGCTCGTGGGCGAGGTGGATCACTCGGTGCGCGTCGACGGTGTTGAGGTGCAGCGTCTCGGACAGCCGGTAGACCAGCCCCTCCTCCGCCGCGACGGCCTCGACGCGCTCCTGCATCTGCTGCGCACCGTCGGGCGACTGGCCGTACTTGCGGGCGAGCATGGACGCGGTGCTCTCGGTCGGCTCGGTCGGCGCGCCGGGGTCGAGCTGGAAGGAGCGCCAGTGCACCTCCACCTCGTCGGCGTGGCCGAGCCCGGCCAGCGCGCTCTCGATGCGGCGCTTGCCGATGTAGCACCAGGGACACACGACGTCGGACCAGATCTCGATCAACACGTCCGGCCCAACACCGGCCCCGACCCGGGTGTTCCCCCGTCCCTGTGTGGTGAGTCTCCGGGAGACTCACCGCGCAGAGGCGCGCGTGTCGGACGTGCCGACCTCCTCCTGGCGGCGGACCGTCGAGCGTCGCGCGAGGTAGGTCACCGCGAAGCCCAGCACCAGGGCGAGGAGGACGCCGAGGTTGGCGTAGGCCCACGGGCCGTCCCAGTAGGCGCCGAGCGGGTCGTCGACGTAGGACCCGAGGCCGAGGGGCTCGATGAGGAAGCCCTGCCAGTTGTTCCACGCGGCGTCGGCGGCGAAGTTGTTGACCACCAGGCCCCAGCCGAGGACGGACGCCACGACCATCGTGCCGAGGGAGACCAGGTCGAGCGAGCCGTAGCGGCCGGTCGGGTCGAAGAGGGCCTCGTCGTCGTAGTCCCGCTTGCGGAGCGCGATGTCGGCGATCATGATCCCCGCCCACGCGGCGAGGGGCACACCGAGGGTGATCAGGAAGCTCTGGAACGGGCCGAGGAAGTCCTCGGCGAAGAAGACGACCCAGATCGTGCCGAGCGTGAGGATCAACCCGTCGACGCCTGCCGCGGCCGGACGCGGGATGCGGACGCCGAGCGAGAGCAGCGTGAGGCCCGAGGAGTAGATCCCGAGCACGGCGCCGCTCACCAGGGCGAGGATCGCGGCGAGCAGGAACGGCACCAGGAACCAGGTCGGCAGCAACGTGCCGAGCGTGCCGATCGGGTCGGCGACGATGCCCGCCGACAGCGGCTGCGACGAGCCGGCGAGCAGGAGCCCGAAGACGACGAGCAGGACCGGCGCGACCGCTCCGCCGAAGGTGTTCCAGCCGACGATGGCCGATCCCTTCGCGTCACGGTGCTGGTAGCGGGACCAGTCGGCGGCGATGTTGATCCAGCCGAGGCCGAAGCCCGTCATGACCATCACCAGCGCACCGATCATCTGCTGGGCGCTCCCGTCGGGGACGGCGCTGACCGACGACCAGTCGATCTCGTCGAGGGTGAGGCCGACGTAGACGATCGTCGCGATGCCGGTGATCCAGGTCAGGACCGACTGCATCCGCATGATGACGTGATAGCCGGCGACGCTCGCGGACACGATGAGCGCCGCGACGACGAGCGTGGCGACCACCTTCGTCGTCGTGCCCGCCGCCCAGCCGAGCTGGTCGAAGATGGTGGCCGTGGCGAGCACCGCGAGGATCGCCAGGAACGTCTCCCAGCCGATGGAGACCAGCCACGAGATCACGCCGGGCACCTTCTGGCCGTTGACGCCGAACGCCGCCCGGCTGAGCACCATCGTGGGCGCCGAGCCGCGCTTGCCCGCGATCGCGATGATCCCGCACAGCGCGAAGGAGATGACGATCCCGACGACCGACACGACGAGGGCCTGCCGGAAGGAGATTCCGAAGCCGAGGACGAACGAGCCGTAGCTGATGCCGAAGACCGAGACGTTGGCCGCGAACCACGGCCAGAACAGGTCCCGGGGCCGGGCGGTGCGCTCGGACTCCTCGATGATCTCGATGCCGGTGGTCTCGACGCCGAGCCTGCGGGTCTGCTCGAGGCCCGAGGCCGGGGGCGCTGTGTGACTCATGACCGCATCGTCGCGCACCTGGGCACCCGGGGCCAGCACCGCCCCGCTCGCCCGGGTGGGCGCTGCACGGCCTGTCGGACAGGACAAGGTCACGATCACGGACCGATGCAAGCGCGTACGGCGCGCCGGTCAGGAGCTTTGTCCTGTCCGACGCGCCGTACGGCGTGTGGTGCGGCCGGCTCAGCGGGCGGAGGTGCCCTCGACGTAGTCGGTGTCGTGCGACTTGACCCACGCCATGAGCTTGCGCAGCTCGCGGCCGGTCTGCTCGATCGGGTGCGACTCGGCCTTCTTGCGGAACTCGGTGAACTCCGGGGAGCCGTTGTCCATGTCGGTGATGAAGCGCTCGGCGAACGCGCCGTTCTTGATGTCGGCGAGCACGTCCTGCATGTTCTTCTTCACCTCGGGCGTGATCACCCGCGGACCGGAGACGTAGTCACCGAACTCGGCCGTGTCGGAGACCGACCAGCGCTGCTTGGCGATGCCGCCCTCGTACATCAGGTCGACGATGAGCTTGAGCTCGTGCAGGCACTCGAAGTAGGCCACCTCGGGCTGGTAGCCGGCCTCGGTGAGGACCTCGAAGCCGTACATCACCAGCTGCGAGGCGCCGCCGCAGAGCACGGCCTGCTCGCCGAACAGGTCGGTCTCGGTCTCCTCGGTGAAGGTGGTCTTGATGCCGCCGGCACGCAGACCGCCGATGGCCTTGGCGTAGGACAGCGCGAGGTCCCACGCCTTGCCCGACTCGTCCTTCTCCACGGCCACGAGGACCGGCACGCCGCGGCCATCGACGTACTCGCGGCGCACGAGGTGGCCGGGGCCCTTCGGCGCGACCATGAACACGTCGACGCCCTCGGGCGGGGTGATGTAGCCGAAGCGGATGTTGAAGCCGTGGCCGAAGACCAGGGTGTCGCCGGGCGTCAGCGCCGGCGCGATCTCCTCGGCGTAGAGCTTCCGCTGGTGCTGGTCGGGCGCCAGGATCACGATGAGGTCGGACTCCTCCGCGGCCTCGCGCGGGGTGAGGACGCGCAGGCCCTCGGCCTCGGCCTTGTCGCGGCTCTTCGAGCCGGGCTGCAGCCCGATCCGGACGTCGACGCCGGAGTCGCGCAGGGACAGCGCGTGGGCGTGGCCCTGGCTGCCGTAGCCGATCACCGCGACGTTCTTGCCCTGGATCAGGCTCAGGTCGGCGTCGTCGTCGTAGAACATCTCAGCCACAGGGGGCTCTCCTTCATGGGTTGGGTGTCACTCGTTGATCGAGTAGCCGCGAGGAACGAGCGGCGTGTCGAGATCGGGTCAGTTGGCGATTGCGGACACAGGGGCGGGTACGGCGACGGGGCGGTGGGTCCGCTCGCTGATGGAGCGCGAGCCGCGACCGATCGCGACCATGCCGGACTGGACGAGCTCGCGGATGCCGAAAGGCTCGAGCACCCGGAGCAGGTCGGCGAGCTTGTCGGCGTTGCCGACCGCCTGGACGGTCACCGCCTCGGGCGAGACGTCGACGACCTTGGCCCGGAACAGCTGGACGGCGTCGAGCACCGCGCCCCGCGTGGCGGCGTCGGCGCGGACCTTGACCAGCAGCAGCTCGCGGTTGACCGACCCCGGACCGTCGAGCTCGACGATCTTGATCACCTCGACGAGCTTGTTGAGCTGCTTGGTGACCTGCTCGAGCGGGGACTCCTCGACGTTGACCACGATGGTCATCCGCGAGACCTCGGGGTGCTCGGTGGGGCCCACTGCGAGGCTGTCGATGTTGAAGCCGCGACGGGAGAACAGGCCGGCGATCCGGGCCAGGACGCCGGGCTTGTTCTCCACCAGGACCGAAAGAGTGTGCTTGCTCATGGTCAGATGTCGTCCTCGTCGAACTGGGGCGCGAGGTCGCGCGCGTACTTGATCTCGTCGTTGCTGGTGCCGGCGGCGACCATCGGCCACACCATGGCGTCGCGGTGGACCCGGAAGTCGACGACGACCGGCTGGTCGTCGATCGACATCGCCTTCTCGATCGTGGCGTCGACGTCGTCGGGCGTCTCGCACGCCAGGCCGATGCAGCCGTAGGCGTCGGCGAGCTTGACGAAGTCGGGGATCCGCTTGGAGTGCAGGTCGGTGTTGGAGTAGCGCTCGTTGTAGAACAACGTCTGCCACTGGCGCACCATGCCGAGCGACTCGTTGTTGATGATCGCGACCTTGATCGGGATGTCGTTGATCGCGCAGGTCGCGAGCTCCTGGTTGGTCATCTGGAAGCAGCCGTCGCCGTCGATGGCCCAGACCGTGGTGTCGGGCATGCCGACCTTGGCGCCCATGGCCGCGGGGACCGAGAAGCCCATCGTGCCGAGACCGCCGGAGTTGATCCACGTCTTGGGGTTCTCGTAGCCGACGAAGTGTGCGGCCCACATCTGGTGCTGCCCGACGCCCGCGACGTAGATGGAGTCGGGACCGGCGATCTGGCCGAGCCGCTCGAGGACGTACTGGGGGGCGAGCGAGCCGTCGGCAGGGGCGTCGTACCCGAGGGGGTACTTCTGCTTCACGCCGGCGAGGAACGCCACCCACGACTCGTAGTCGCCGTCGGCGCCCTCGGCCTGGAGGAGCGCCACCAGCTGCGCGATGACCTCCTTGCAGTCGCCGACGATCGGCACGTCGGCGTGGCGGTTCTTGCCGATCTCCGCCGGGTCGATGTCGGCGTGGATGACGAGGGCGTTGGGCGCGAAGGAGTCGAGGTTGCCGGTGACGCGGTCGTCGAAGCGGGCGCCGAGGCTGATGATCAGGTCGCTCTTCTGCAGGCCCGCGACGGCCGCCACGGTGCCGTGCATGCCGGGCATGCCGAGGTGCTGCGGGTGGCTGTCGGGGAAGGCGCCGCGGGCCATCAAGGTGGTGACGACGGGGATGCCGGTCAGCGCCGCCAGCTGGGCGAGCTCGCGGGAGGCGTTGGCCCGGATGACCCCGCCACCGACGTAGAGCACGGGACGCCTGGCGTCGCGGATGAGGCGGACGGCCTCCCGGATCTGCTTGGCGTGCGGCGTGGTCACCGGCCGATAGCCGGGCAGGTGCAGCTCGTCGGGCCACGCGAACGTGGTCTGCGCCTGGAGCGCCGACTTGGCCACGTCGACGAGCACCGGGCCGGGACGGCCGGTGGAGGCGATGTGGAAGGCCTCGGCGATCGTGCTCGGGATGTCGGCGGGGTCGGTGACCAGGAAGTTGTGCTTGGTGATCGGCATCGTGATGCCGCGGATGTCGGCCTCCTGGAAGGCGTCGGTGCCGATCATCGAGGCGCCGACCTGACCGGTCACCGCGACCAGCGGCACCGAGTCCATGTGGGCGTCGGCGAGCGGCGTGACGAGGTTGGTCGCGCCGGGCCCGGAGGTCGCCATGCACACGCCGACGCGGCCGGTCGCCGAGGCGTACCCCTGGGCCGCGTGGCCGGCGCCCTGCTCGTGGCGCACGAGGACGTGACGGATGCGGGTGGAGTCCATCAGGGGGTCGTACGCCGGGAGGATCGCGCCGCCGGGGATGCCGAAGATGTCGGTGACGCCGGCTGCCTCGAGGGACGTCACGAGGCTCTGCGCTCCGGTGACCTGTCCGTCGTGCTCGCTCATGGATCTTCTTCCTGGTTGTTCGGTGCCTGCCCAACAGCTGTGAGCCCATAAAAAAGCCCCTCGGCCCGGTGGGCGACGAGGGGTGACGCGCGTGCGAAGGTCTGAGGGACCTCAGCTCACGCGTCGCGTGCGTACAAGAATCTCGGTGCGCATGTGACAACCGTCGTCGCCGGGACCCACCGGCGTCAAGCAAGTGTGACAGGCGTCCCAGCATCTGGAACGTCGGTCTCGCGATGTGGCATCGCGAGCGTGCGCGGCCTCAGGGCCGCCCGGCTCGAGTGCAGACGCAGTGCCGGTTGCCGTCGGCGTCCTCGAGCACCCAGTACGACGGCGCGAACCGGTCGCTGACCAGGCGGCCGCCCGCGTCGATGGCCGCCTGCACCCGGCGCTCGCCCTCGTCCTCGGGGACCCACACGTCGAAGTGCCACCGCTGCTCGTGGTCCTGGTCCGGGAGCGCTGGGTCGTCCTCGCTCGGCTCGGTCGGCTCCTGGAACCACAGGCCCGGCACCTGGCCGCTCGGGTCGACCGGATCGCCGTGGTCGGCGACCTTCCCGCCGAGCAGGGCGGCGTAGAACTCCGACAGGCGCTCCCCCGCCGTCGTGTCGAGGCCCGGCTCGAGCTGGGTGAGCCCTGCGACGTCGGCGGCGATCCCCGCCTCGGCCGCGAAGGCGCTGATCGTCCGGGCCAGGTCGAGGTCGCGCACGGTGATGCCGCCGACGTCGTGGCTGGACAGGGTCACGATCACCTCGGGATAGGTCAGCGAGATGTCGGGGTGGTGGTCGGCCTCCTCCGCGGCCGCGCCGATCCGGTCGACAAGCGCCAGCCCGGTGGCGAAGTCACCGGTGCGGAACCGTGCGCGGATGCCGGTGAGCAGGAGGCGCCAGTCGTCGAGCCCGTCGGCCTCGCGGACCTGCTGGGAGGTGAGCTTCTGCTGGGGGTCGGTCATGCGCTCGACCCTGCCACGGTCCGCCGACAGCGACCACCCCTCGTCGTCGCTCGCGACGTCACCCCAGCGTCTGCGTGATCTCCCGGGTCTCGCCGTCGACGACGACCCGGGCCAGCGCTCCGTTGACCAGCGGGAGGTGCGGAGGCACGTGCCCGATCTCGAGGTCCCACACGATCGGCAGGTCGAGCCGGCCCAGCGCGTCGAGCACCGCCTCGCGCTGCGTGAGGTCGGGGTGGTCGGGAGCGTTGGTGCGCCCGACCAGGACGGCCGCCGCCCGGTCGAACCAGCCCGCGAGCCGCAGCGCGTGGAGGTAGCGGCAGATGTTGACCGCGTGCTCCTCGCACGCCTCGACGTAGACGATGGTCGGCTCGTCGAGAGCCGCCGACCACGCGCGCACGTCGCCGTACGGCGTACCGGCGAGGTTGGCGATCGTCTCCACGCAGCCGCCGACCAGGCGCCCGGTCACGTCGAGGCTGCCTCCGCCATGCAGCTCCCAGCTGCCGGGTCCCACGACCTTCCACTCGGTGGCGCGAGGGTCCTCCTCGAACCGCCACCAGTCGGTGACGACGCCGGAGTCGCGCTGCGTGAACGGTCCCGGCCCGCTGGCGAGGTCGAGCCAGTGGAGCAGCCCGTCGGGCACGGCGTACGGCGTGTCCGCGAGGTTGTCCCCGTGCAGCGTCCCCCAGCCCAGCCGGGTGGTGACGGGAACGAGGAGGGTCGAGAGGTCGGAGAAGCCGACGAGCCACGTCGGCTCCGCCCCGGCCAGGGCGTCCCAGTCGAGGAGGTCGACCATGTCGATGGCCGTCTCCCCTCCCCAGGGCGGCAGGACGCAGTGCACGTCGGGGTCGGCCAGCATCCGGGTCAACTCGTCGGCGCGCTGCCGAGCGGGGGCGGAGGTCAGCCCGGTGCCGTCCATGCACTCCCCCACCACGACGTCATACCCGCGGTTGCGCAGCCAGTCGACGCAGAACTCGATCCGCGTCGCTGCCTCGCCCGCTACCCCGGCCGACGGCGACGTCACCGCGATGCGGTCGCCGGGACGGAGCGGGCGCGGGAAGCGCAGCGACGGGCTCATGCACCGAGTCTGTCACTGTGTGTCCATGGGATTCCTCGACCAGGCCATCCACGCCGCGACCGGGGTGCCACGCCTCTACACCGCGGGACTCAAGGCCGGGCTCGGTCCGTCCGGCGCCTTCGACGTGCTGCGGATCTCCGAGGCCGCGCTGCGGGCCGCGGCCGCGCAGGGACGCGGTGTTCCCGGTCGCACGAACGCGATGCGTCACTTCATGTGGCAGGCGCTGCTCACCGCGCGCTTCGGCCGGCCGGCCGCCGCGACGATCGCCCACGCGCAGGAGCGGGGCACGCCCAGCGCCCGCGACTCGCGGATCGACGAGCACAACAACCGAGTCGGCCAGGACCACGGCGAGGCCCATGCCGGCGACCTGAGGGCCCTCTCCACCGCTGACGCGATCGCGCTGCTGGTGCCGGTCGCGCTGGCGAAGTGGGAGTCCGACGAGCTGATCTGGGTCAAGCCGCGCTGATCACGGCGCCAGCAGGCGCGCCACCGCGTCCTCGAGGACGGGCGCCTGGTCGGCCGCGGTGAAGTCGTCGTCGGTCGCGAGCCGGCCGAGGAAGCCGTCGACCACCAGCAGCAGCCACGCCGTGAGATCGCGCGCCGTCAGGTCCGTACGGACCGCTCCGTCCTGCTGCGCGCGGGCCACCCACGGCTCGAGCCCCTCCTGGAGGGTGCGAGCGTCGTGCGCGAGCGCGGCCGCGACCTCGGGCTCCGCCATCACGGCGCCCACGGCCCGCACGAAGCCGGCGACCCGCGGGTCGGCGAGCTCCGCCACGGCGTGCCTGACATAGGCGTCGACGACGGAGCGCGGCGACGCGGCCAGGTCCTGCGCGGCGAACCAGTCCGCGGTCTCCGACGTGCCGAGCTCGAGGATCGCCAGCAGCAGCGACTGCTTGGTCGGGAAGTAGTGGAAGAACGTGCCCGAGCCGATCCCGGCCTCCCGGCAGATGGCGGCCGTGGTGGTGCGCTCGTAGCCGTCGGCGGCGAACCGGGTGAGCGCGGCGTCGATGATCGCGAGGCGCCGGGCCAGGTGCCTCTCGGGGTCGACCGTGCGGGCCATGCACCACTTCCTATTAATGGAGCGCGTGCTCTAGTATTGCACGCATGGGGGACACCGAACGATGGCACCTCGTGCACGACGGGCACGAGCACGTCGCCGCCGTCGAGCACGGTGCGCTGACCCGCGAGGTGGTGTGGACCCGCGACGGCGCGGAGGTCGGGAGGAAGAAGACCTCCGACGAGACGATCGTCCTGTCGCCGGAGGGCGAGGACGTCGCCCTGCGCCTGAAGCTCGCCATGGTGGGCCCGGCCCGCCGGATCACCCTCCACGGCTCCGAGGCCGAGGCGCACGCCGGCCTCGGCGGCACCGACCTCGAGCCCGAGCCGGGGTCGAGGGCCGCGCTGCGGGCGGAGTGGATCGGCCGGCACCCGCACCTCCACACCGCGCGACAGACGGCGCTGGCGGCCGCAGGCGTCGGCCTACCGGTCCTGCTGGTCTGGCTGCTCTCGATGGTGCCGTGGCCGACCCTCGACGTCCCGTGGCCGGACATCTCCCTGCCGTCGATCCCCTGGCCCGACCTGCCCTCGATCCCGTGGCCGGACATCTCCCTGCCGGCGATCCCGTGGCCCGACCTGCCGAGCCTGCCCGCGTGGACGGAGCCGGTGCGCAAGCTCCTCGTCCCCGTGCTCATCGCGTTCTTCGTCGCCCGGGGCGAGGTCAGGCGGCGGCGGAAGGCGGAGGAGCGACGCCGGCTGGGCGCTGAGTCTCCTGGAGACTCACGGCCGACGGACGGCTGACCAGCGTCCCGTCACGCTCGTGCCTCGCTACTCGGCCACCTGGGTGGCCCAGGCGGTGAGGCCCTCGCGGTCGTGCTCGCCGTGGGGCCAGACCGCACGGACGACACCGGCGGCGGCCAGGGCCTTGCGGCATCCCGGGCACGGCGGGTCGGTGATGTAGGCGGTCGCCCCCTTGGTGTCGCGCGTCGCGAAGAGCAGCGCGTTGACCTCGGCGTGGATGGCGATGCAGAACCCGGGGGTCCCGGGCCGGTCGTAGTCGCCGAGACCGGGCACGGCGTCGTACCCGAGGAGGCCGCGCGGGCACGCGCCCTGGAGGCAGTCCTCCTCCCCCGGCGCGGCACCGTTGTAGCCGGTGGCGATGATGCGGTGGTCGATCGTCAGCACGGCCCCGACCCGACGACGGGTGCACTTGGCGCGCGCTGAGACGGCGGCGGCGATGCCGAGGAAGTACTCGTCCCAGCCCGGGACTGGGGTCGGCTCGAGGTGGTCGCTCACGGGAGCACAGACTGCCCGATCTCCCCCGGGTTGTGGGCGACTTCCCAGCGGAACCCGTCGGGGTCGGCGAAGTAGCCGGTGTAGCCGCCCCAGTCGCGCCGGACCGCCTCCGAGACCTCCTTCGCCCCGGCCGCGGCCGCCTGCTCGAGGACGGTGTCGACACCCTGAGGGGTGGCGACGTTGTGGGCGAGCGTGATCGGCGGCACGCCCCCGCGAGCGGGGCGCTGCCCGACCTCCTCGACGAAGAACGCCTCGGCCCACAGGCTGAGCACGACCTTCTCGGCGACCCGGAACATCAGCACCTCGCCGGGCTCGTGGAGCTCCGGCTCCCACCCCAGGCCGTCGACGTAGAAGCGCCGCGTGGCGTCCATGTCGGTCACCACGAGCGTGATGAAGCTGACCCGCTGGTCCATGTCAGCGCACCTGCTCGGCCTGCTGCTCGGGCGGTCGGGCTGCCAGGCGTACGCGCTGGCGACCCATGGCGTCGAAGTTGCGGTCGTCGAGCCAGTCGTCGAGCGCCGCGCGCACCCGCGGCCACTCGAGGTCCGTGATCGAGAACCAGTCGGTGTCGCGGTTGCGGCCCTTGTAGACGACCGCGTTGCGGAAGCGGCCCTCCCAGATGAAGCCGAGCCGGATGGCGGCCCGGCGAGAGGGCGCGTTGAGGCTGTCGCACTTCCACTCGTAGCGCCTGAAGCCGAGGTCGTCGAAGACGTGGCGCAGGAGCAGCGCCATCGCCTCCGTGGCGGCCCGGCTGCGCTGGAGCTGGCGCCCGAAGGCGATGCCGCCCACCTCGATCGAGCCCATGGCCGGGTCGATGCGCATGAGCGAGCAGAAGCCGGCGGCGCGGCCGGTCTCGACGGGGACGATCGCGTACATCACCTGGCCCGGGTCGGCCGCGCCGTGCTCGACGATCGCGGCCATCTCGTCCCGGTCGCGGGGCCGCTCCCAGAAGAGGTAGGTCCACAGCGGGTCGTCGTCCGAGCCGCAGACCGCGGCGTACAGGTCGTCGACGTGCTCGGGACCGATCGGCTCGAGCCGGACCCCCTTGCCGTGGAGCACCGAGTCCTTCGCCGGCGACGTGGCCGGGGACCAGTCGACAGGGCGCCCGAGGCGCTGGCCGTGCGCGTTGGTGCGGGGACCGGGCGATGAGCTCACCCGCGCCAGCCTACGGGCGCGGGTTTGGGTCGGGCTCAGCGCATCGGCCGCGAGGCGCTCGACGCCAGGCAGGCATGCAACCTCAAGCGGTTCGAGAAGAAGCTCCGGGAGGCGCGGAGGAGACGGCCGTGTCCAAGCTGCCCAACGACACCTCGCGCCTCCAGGTCCTCGAGGACCTCGTCGAGCACCGCGTCCCGGCTCGCGAGTCCCAGGCGCGGCTGGCCGGGTTCGCCTGGGACGAGGAGGAGCTCGTCGACCTCGAGGTCCGGCACGTCGTCGCTGTGCTGACTCAGCTGGTCGACGGCGGGATCGACGCAGCCGAGGCCACCGAGTGGGCCGACGCGGTCGACCTGCGCGACGACCTCGGGCGGCAGCCCGGTCGCGAGACCCAGATCAACGACGCCCTCCTCGCGATGTCCAGCCCCGAGCTCCTGGACGAGGACCTCGTCGTGGTCGCGCGCCGGCTGCTCACCGACCTGCAGAGCACCCCGTGAGCGAGGACCCGCTGGTCGCCTTCACCGGCGACCGGGCTGCTGCGGAGTTGATGCGGCGGAGCCTGCGTGCCGTGGCCGACGACCACGCCGACCTGCCCCTGGGCGCGATGGTCCGTGAGGTCCTGGCGGGGCGTCGAGACGTGCGCGACCTCGCCACCGACCCGGACTTCGCCGAGATCTCCGCTCGCGGGATGCGGGCGCAGGAGGAGGCATGGGCTGCACTCACGCCGGAGGAGCGAACGGAGCAGGTGCGGCTCGGGGAGGCCTACCTCGCCGGGCTCGACGAGGAGCTGGGCTCCTGACCGGACGCAGTCAGCCGGCCAGGGCCGTCGCCACCGCAGCCATTCCGCGCTCGACCTCGTCGAACGACGTCGACAGCGGCGAGAGGCCGATGCGCAGGCCACCGGGGTCGCGGTAGTCGGGGATGACGTCGCGCTCCCACAGGCGCGCGGTGACCTCGCGCATCCGGTCGTGGTGGAGCGTGACGTGGCCACCACGCTGGGCGGGGTCGCGCGGCGACGCGACGGACACCTCGGGCAGGGTCGCGTCGGCGAGCTCGACGGCGTACGACGTGAGGGCGACGGACTTCGCCCGGATCGCCTCGATGCCGGCCTCCTCCACCAGCTCGAGCATGCTCTGCATCGCGATCATCCCGAGGATCGGTGGGGTGCCGGAGATGAAGCGGCGGATGCCCGTCGCCGGGGTGTAGCCCGGGCCCATCAGGAACGGGTCGGCGTGACCCATCCACCCCTGGATCGGCTGGGTGAGCTCGCCCTGGAGGCGGGCGTTGACATAGCCGAAGGCCGGCGACCCGGGGCCTCCGTTGAGGTACTTGTAGGTGCACCCGACGGCGAGGTCGACGTCCCACGCGTCGAGGTGGACGGGCACCGAGCCGGCGGAGTGGCACAGGTCCCACAGGACGAGGGCACCCGCCTCGTGGGCGATCCGGGTGAGGCCGGGCGCATCGGCGAGCCAGGCGGAGCGGTAGGCCACGTGGTTGAGCACGACGAGGGCCGTGCGGTCGCCGACTGCGGCCGCGAGCTGGTCGGCGGTGACGCCCTCGGACGTGTCGACCTCGATCCACCGGAGCGTCAGCCCGCGCTCCGCGGCGATGCCCTCGGCGACGTAGCGGTCCGTCGGGAAGTTGTCGGTGTCGATGACGATCTCGGTGCGGTGGGGGTCGCGTCGTACGGCGGCGTCGACCGCCGCGCGCATCAGCTTGTAGAGCCAGACCGTCGTCGAGTCGCCGATCGTGGTCTGGCCGGGCGCGGCACCCAGGCAGATCCGGCCGAGGTCGTCGCCGAGGGTCGTCGGGAGGTCCATCCACTGCTCGTCCCAGCCGCGGATCAGCCGTCCGCCCCAGTCCTCCTGCACGAACGACGCGAGGCGCTCGGCCACGGCCGCGACCGGGCGACCGAGCGAGTTCCCGTCGAAGTAGACAAGGTCGCTCGCGGCACCGACGAAGCGCTCGCGGAAGTGGGCGAGCGGGTCGGCGGCGTCGAGCTGGGCTGAGGTCGTCGTCACGTGCGCAACCTATCGGGCGTCGGCCCGTGGAGGATCGTCAGTAGCAGACCGCTCCGTGGGCGGCGGACTGCACGACCTTGCGGTACTTGCCGAGCACGCCGCGGGTGTACTTCGGCGGGAGCGGCTCCCAGCCCTCGAAGCGCCGGGCGAGCTCGTCCTCGTCGACGTGCACGTCGAGCGTCATGTTGGCGACGTCGAGGGTGATCCGGTCGCCGTCGCGGAGGAAGGCGATCGGCCCGCCGTCGCTGGCCTCCGGCGCGATGTGGCCGACGCAGAGGCCGGTCGTGCCGCCGGAGAAGCGACCGTCGGTGATCAGCAGGACGTCCTTGCCCAGGCCCGCTCCCTTGATCGCGCCGGTGATGGCGAGCATCTCGCGCATGCCCGGGCCACCCTTGGGGCCCTCGTAGCGGATGACGACGACGTCGCCGGCCGTGATCGTGCCCTCGGCCAGCGCGTCGAGCGCCTTGCGCTCGCCGTCGAACACGCGCGCGGTGCCGGTGAAGGTGGTGTCGTCGAAGCCTGCGCTCTTGACCACTGCACCGTCCGGGGCGAGCGAGCCCTTGAGGATCGTCAGTCCGCCGGTCGCGTGGATGGGCCTGTCGAGCTGGCGCAGGATCTCGCCGTCGAGGGGCTTGGGGTCGAGGGCCTCGAGGTTCTCGGCCATGGTCTTGCCGGTGCAGGTGAGCACGTCGCCGTGCAGGTGGCCGGCGTCGAGCAGCGCTCGCAGCAGGACGGGGATGCCGCCGACGCGGTCGAAGTCGGTCCACACGAAGCGGCCGAACGGCTTCATGTCGGCGAGGTGCGGGACCTTGCGGCCGATCCGGGTGAAGTCGTCGAGGGTCAGGTCGACCTCGGCCTCGCGGGCGATGGCCAGGAGGTGCAGCACGGCGTTCGTCGAGCCGCCGAGGGCCATCGCCATCGCGATGGCGTTCTCGAAGGCGGGGCGGGTCATGACCTGGCGCGCGGTGATGCCCTGACGCAGCATCTCGACCACGGCCTCGCCGGACTTGTGGGCGAACCCGTCGCGTCGCCGGTCGACGGCCGGCGGGCTCGAGCTGCCGGGCAGGGACATGCCGAGCGCCTCTGCGACGCTGGCCATGGTGTTGGCGGTGTAAGCCCCACCGCAGGCGCCCTCGCCGGGACAGATCGCCCGCTCCACCTTGTCGACCTCCTCGCGGGTGATCTTGCCGGCGAGGCAGGCCCCGACCGCCTCGAAGGCGTCGATGATCGTGACGTCGCGGCCGTCGACCTGGCCGGGCATGATCGTGCCGGCGTAGAGGAAGACGCTCGCCAGGTCGAGCCGCGCGGCGGCCATCAGCATGCCGGGCAGCGACTTGTCGCAGCCGGCGAGCAGCACCGAGCCGTCGAGGCGCTCGGCCATCATCACCGTCTCGACCGAGTCGGCGATGACCTCACGGCTGACCAGCGAGAAGTGCATGCCCTCGTGGCCCATCGAGATGCCGTCGGAGACCGAGATGGTGCCGAACTCCAGCGGGTACCCACCGGCCGCGTGCACGCCGTTCTTCACGGCCTTCGCGAGCCGGTCGAGGCTGAGGTTGCAGGGGGTGATCTCGTTCCAGCTCGACGCGACGCCGATCTGGGGCTTCTCCCAGTCCTCGTCGCCCATGCCCACTGCCCGGAGCATCCCTCGCGCAGCGGTCGCCTCGAGGCCGTCGGTGACGGCGCGGCTCCGGGGCTTCAGGTCGGGTGCGTCGGCTCTGTGGCTCATGCCGTCAGGCTAGTGGCCCCTCGCTCGCGCCCGACCGCGTGTCTCAGCGCCGCGGTTCAGGCGCGCTCGGCCTCCCGCTTGAGGGCGGCCAGGCCCTTGTCGAAGTCGCCGCCGATGGCCTTGTCGAAGAACAGTCGGCCCATCAGCGACATCACGGCGCTGCGCCGGCCGGTCATCGTCCAGGTCACGTCCGTGGCACCGCCGGACGGCACGAGGCTGAACGACGTCACGTTGGTGGCCTTGAACGGCTTGAGGAACTGCAGGTCGACCACGACGGAGGCCGGGGTGGACTCCGTGATCTCCATCTGCCCCTCGCCGGCCAACTTGTTGCCCGACCAGCGGTAGCGCGAGCCGACCCCGTGGTCGGGTCCGGTGTACTCGCGGCTCAGGTCGGGGTCGAGCCCCTCCCACGGCGACCACTTCTGCCACTCCCGGAAGTCGTCGAGGAGGGCGTGGACGCTGGCGGGCGGCGCCTCGATGCGGGTGCTGCGCGAGAGCGAGAAGTCGGCCATGTCGGCGAGCCTAGACCTCGTGCGGACGCGTCAGGGGAGCCGAGCGGCGCGGACGACGAGCACGTCGGGCAGGTCCTTGTGGATCTCCTGCCACGTCCCGCCCTCGTCCGGCGAGGCCCACACGCCGCCGTTGCGCCCGCCGAAGTAGAGGCCCGCCGGCTCGTGGTCGTCGACGCACATCGCGTCGCGCATCACCGCCGTGAAGTAGCCGTCGGGCAGCGCGCCCTCGCCGAGCGGCTCCCACGACGCGCCGGCGTCGGTGGTGCGGTAGACCCGTGCCTTGCCGTCGACCGGCCACCGCGCCTCGGCGCCGGTGATCGGGAAGTTGTACGCCGTGTCGGCGCGGTGCGGGTGGGCGACCATGGCGAACCCGAACTCGGTGGGCAGGCCCGGCGCGATGTCCTGCCAGCTCGCACCCCCGTCGTCGGAGCGGTAGACGCCGCCGTGGTTCTGGAGGTAGAGCCGGTCGGGGTCGACCGAGTCGCGGGCGACCTTGTGCACGCACTGGCCGAACTCGGGGTAGTTGCGCTCGCCGGGGAAGAACTCCGCCTTGACGCCCGTGTTGGACGGGTCCCACGACTTCCCGCCGTCGGTGGTGGCGTAGACCCCACCGGTCGACAGGGCGGCGAGGACGCGGTCGCCGTCGCGCGGGTCCGGGAGGATGGTGTGGAACGCCTGGCCACCGAAGCCCTCGTTCCACTCGGGCCGGTGGGGGTGGTCCCAGAGGCCGCGGACCAGCTCGAAGGTCTCGCCGCGGTCGGTGGAGCGGAAGACCGCCCCGGGCTCCGTGCCGGCCCACACCACGTCGTCCTCGAAGCCCGGCTGGAGCTGCCACACCCGGGCAAGGGTGGCGCCGGTGTCCTCGGGGAAGCGGGCCGCCCCGTTGGGCGTCTCGTCCCAGCTGGCGCCGAGGTCGTCCGAGCGCCACACCTGCGGGCCGAGCCAGCTCGACGACGCACCGGCGAGCAGCCGCGGGGAGTCCCCGCGGGTGTCGATCATGACGGAGTAGACCTCCTCCATCGGGAAGTGCGGGCCGGTCCACTCCCAGGACGTGCGGGCCTCGTCGGAGGTCCCCAGCCACATCCCCTTGCGGGTCCCGACCATGAGCAGCGTGCGCGACATGAGAGCTCCTTCGAGTGTGTTCGACCAGCGGGTGGTCACTGGAGGGTGCGGTTGCGGAAGACCTTGAGCGCGAGCGGCGCGACGACGGCGGTGATCGCCACGGTCCACAGCACGGTGAACAGCACGGGGTGCTGCATCGGGAGGTGCGCGTCGGCTGGGGCCGGACCGGTGTTGCCCCACAGCTCGCGGACGGCCTGCACGAGCGCCGAGATCGGGTTCCACTCGGCGATGGCCCGGAGCACCGTGCCCATCTTCTCCGACGGCGCGAACGCGTTGGAGAGGAACGTCAGCGGGAACATCGTGGTGAACATGACGCCGTTCACCGCCTCGACCGAGCGCATCGCCGAGCCGACCAGGATGCCGACCCAGATCATCGCGAAGCCCCACAGCAGCAGGAGGCCGTACGCCGCCAGCGCGTCGAGGACGGAGCCGCGGATGCGCCAGCCGACCACCAGGCCGGTCAGCGACATCACGATGATGCCGATGAACGAGTGGGTGATGCTCGACATGCTGCGCCCCACCAGGATCGCGGCCGGGTTGATCGGCAGCGACCGGAACCGGTCGACGATGCCCTTGTCGATGTCGGCGGTGAGCCCGATCGCCACGATGAACGAGGCGAACGCGATCGTCTGGCCCATGATCCCGCCGAGCAGCCACTCCCGGTAGCCGGTGGGGGCCGAGACCGCGATGGCGCCACCGAAGACGTAGGCGAACAGCAGGACGAACATCACCGGCTGGATGGTGACGTCGAGCAGCATCTCGGGCATCCGCTTGATGTGGATGAGGTTGCGCCGGAAGATCGTCACCGACTGGTGCCACAGCGAGGTGTGCCGGATCTCGGGGCGCTCGATCGCGCCGTAGGTCGTGTGGCTCATGCGCGCACCTCCGCGGGCGAGGGGGTCGGGTCGGCGCCGGCACCGGGACCTGCACCGGGGTCGTCGGGGTCGAGGGCCACGTCCTCGGCCCGGTGCCCGGTGAGGTGGAGGAACACGTCGTCGAGGCTGGGCCGCTGGAGGCCGAGGTCGTCGATCTCGATGCCGCTGCCGTCGAAGAGCGCGGCGATCCGGGTCACGTCGGAGAGGCCGTCGGCCGGGGCGGTGATCCGCCGCGCCGACTCCTCGACGTGCACCTCGAGGCCGGCTCCTCGCACCCGCTCGACCGCGGCCGGCAGGTCGTCGGGGCGCGAGACGGTGACGACGAGCGCGGCCTTGCCCGAGGAGTCCTTGAGCTGCAGCGGCGTGCCCTGGGCGATCACGGTGCCGCGGTCGATGACGACGATGTCGTCGGCGAGCTGGTCGGCCTCCTCGAGGTACTGCGTCGTCAGCAGGAGCGTCGTGCCGTCCTCGACCAGGTCGCGCAGGACGTCCCAGAGCTCGACGCGGCTGCGCGGGTCGAGCCCGGTCGTGGGCTCGTCGAGGAAGAGCACCGGCGGCGTGGCCACCAGGCTCACCGCGAGGTCGAGGCGACGGCGCATGCCGCCGGAGTACGTCTTCACCACGCGGTTGGCGGCGTCGGTGAGCGAGAAGCGCTCGAGCAGCTCGCCGGCCACCCGGTCGATGGTGCGGCGGTCGAGGCCGTAGAGGCTGCCGATGAGCCAGAGGTTCTCGCGGCCGGTGAGCAGCTCGTCGACGGTGGCCGACTGGCCGGTCAGCCCCATCGAGCGGCGCACGGCGGCGGGGTCCTCCAGGACGTCGTGCCCGGCGACCCGCGCCGTCCCGCTGGTCGGGCGGGTCAGGGTCGTCATCATCCGCACGGTGGTCGTCTTGCCGGCGCCGTTGGGGCCCAGCAGGCCGAGCACCGACCCCCGTGGCACCGCGAAGCTGACGCCGTCGACGGCCCTCGTCCCGCCGAACTCCTTGACGAGGTCGATCGCCTCGATCGCATGGTCGTGTGCCACTGAGTCTCCCCTGCTCGGTGTCCACTGCATCGTCACGGCCTACGTGACTATTCCAATTAGGAACACTACTCTGGTACGGCGATGAGTCAAGACATCCCGGTGACCGGTTACGCGATCCTCGGCCTCCTCACGTTCGGCGACGAGCTGACGGGGTACGAGATCAAGCAGCGCGCCGACATCACGCTGCGCTTCTACTGGGTCTCCCCCGCGATGAGCCAGATCTACACCGAGCTGCGCCGGCTCACCGACCACGGCCTGGTCCGCGCCGATGTCCGGCACGAGGGTGGGCGCGAGGTGACGTCGTACGCCATCACCGACGAGGGCCAGGCAGCGCTGCGCGCGTGGATGGACGGCACGCCGGCCGGGTTCCCGGTGCTCAAGCACACCGTGCTGCTCCGCCTGCTGATCGGTCACGCCGCCGAGCCCGGCCGCACCCGCCAGATGCTGCACGACTACCTCGCCGAGCTCGACGCGGCAAGCGACGACCTCGGCGAGGTGCGCGAGGCGCTCCGCGGGGCCGACCGACCGGGTGAGCCGTTCCGGTTCCCCTCCCTCGTGGCGGACTGGGGCCTGGACTACTTCGCGGCCGAGGCCCGCCACGCGCGGCGGGCGCTGGCCAGCCTCGGTGAGACCGACGACGGTGTCGAGGAGGCCACTGCCTAGGCTGGCCGGGTGACGAGTCGACCGAGCCGCTCCCTGCTCGGACCGGTCGGGCTGGTGCTCGTCGGGATCCTGTCGGTCCAGCTCGGGGCCGCCATCGCCAAGGGGCTGTTCGGCGAGATCTCACCGACCGCCATGGTGTGGCTCCGGCTCGTCACCAGCGCGCTGGTCCTGGCCGCGGTCGCCCGGCCCCGGTTCGCGGGCCGCTCGCGACGCGACTGGCTGGTCGTCGTCGGGTTCGGCCTCAGCCTGGCCACGATGAACTGGGCGATCTACCAGTCCTTCTCGCGCATCCCGCTCGGCATCGCCGTCACCATCGAGTTCATCGGCCCGCTGACGCTCGCCGTCCTCGGCTCGCGCCATGCCCGCGACGTGGTCTGGGTGCTGCTGGCCGGCCTCGGGGTGGTGCTGCTCGGCTTCGAGCGGGCCGACCTCGACGTGCTCGGCGTGGCGTACGCCCTGCTCGCCGGCGCCGCCTGGGCGGCGTACATCCTGCTCAGCGCGAGCACCGGTCGCCGCTGGGCGGGCTTCGACGGGCTGGCGGTGGCCAGCCTGGTCGCGGCCGCCGGGATGACGCTGCCCGCGCTCCTCGCCGCCGGCACCAGCCTGTGGGACGGACGGATCCTCCTCATCGGCGCCCTGGTGGGGCTGCTGAGCTCGGTGATCCCCTACAGCTGCGAGCTGGTCGCGCTGCGCAGCCTGCGGCCGGCCGTGTTCGGGATCCTGATGAGCCTCGAACCCGCCGCGGCGGCGCTCGCCGCGATCGTCGTGCTCCACGAGACCCTCGCCCCCGTGCAGTGGCTGGCCATCGCGTGCGTGGTCGCCGCCTCCATCGGGGCGACACGGTCGGGCTCGGCTCCCGGCGAGCACCCCTCGGAGCATTCGGCGGCACCCGGCACACTGGCGACATGAATCGGGGCCACCTGAACCGGACGGCGAGGCACGGGCGCGGCAGGTCGCGGCTGATGGCGGGAGCCCTGGCGCTGGCGCTGGCGGCGGTGGCCGGGTGCTCGAGCGACACCGACGACCCGGTGCCGAGCACGACGCAGCCCACCGACCTGCCGAGCCAGCCCACGCCGAGCGGGGAGGCCACCCCCTCGAGCGGCGGCAGCGCGAACGCCGCCCCGGTGGTCGAGGGCGCCCTCGTCGAGCAGCTCGAGGTGCCGTGGGGCGTGGCCTTCCTCCCCGACGGGGACGCGGTCGTCACCGAGCGGATGTCGGGTCGCGTCCTGCGGGTGCCTGCCGACGGCGACCCGGTGCCGGTCGGCGAGATCAGCGGCGCCGTGCCCGAGGGTGAGGCCGGGCTGCTCGGCGTCGCCGTGTCCCCGGACTTCGACCGCGACCGGACGCTGTTCTTCTACCTCACCACGAGCAGCGACAACCGCGTGGTGCGGGTCGAGCTCGACGGCGACGAGCTCGGCGAGCCGACCGTGGTCCTGGACGGCATCCCCCGCGGGTTCATCCACGACGGCGGTCGGCTGGCGTTCGGCCCCGACGGCTTCCTGTACGTCACCACCGGGGAGACCGGCGATCCCACCTTGGCCCAGGACCGCGACAGCCTCGCCGGCAAGATCCTGCGGATGACCGCCGACGGCGACCCCGCCCCCGGCAACCCGGACCCCGGGTCACTCGTCTGGTCGCTCGGGCACCGCAACGTGCAGGGCCTCGCCTGGGACGACGAGGACCGGTTGTGGGCCTCCGAGTTCGGCGACTCGACGTGGGACGAGCTCAACCTGATCGAGAAGGGCGGCAACTACGGCTGGCCCGTCGTCGAGGGTGCCGGCGGCGGCGCCGACTTCGTCGACCCCCAGCTGGTGTGGCCGGTCGAGCAGGCCTCGCCGAGCGGTCTCGCGTGGGCAGACGGCCACCTCTGGATGGCCGGCCTGCGCGGGCAGCGCCTGTGGCGCATCGACGTCTCGCCCGACGGCACCGCCCGCGACCCGAAGGCCTTCTTCACCGAGGAGCACGGGCGGCTGCGGAGCGTGGCCGCCGCGCCCGACGGGACGGTGTGGGTGACCACGTCGAACCGCGACGGCCGTGGTGAGCCGACGCCCGCGGACGACCGGATCCTCGTCGTCCGGCCCTGAGGCCGCTCACCGCTCGGCCGCGACCGTCCCGGGCTGTACGACGGCGCGGCGGGCGGCGCGGCGCAGCGTGGTGAGGATCGCCGGCCCGAGCACGACGACGGCGACGGCCGTGGTGATCGCACGGCCGGTGTCCCAGCCGCCGGTCGAGGTGAGCAGCGAGTAGACCAGGAAGCGGTGCGCGTTCTCCAGCACCGGTGCCCCGGCGACGTACGCCAGCGAGCCCTCGCGCCCGGGCACCACGATGCCGAGGGTGAACGGCCACGAGCTGAGGTTCATCAGCAGGCCGTAGAGGTACGACGCCACCACCGCGTAGCCGGCCAGCATCGCGATCTCGGCGCGCCCGCCGATGCCACGCGGCAGCAGACCGGCGCCCATCCCGACCCAGGCCGAGCAGATCATCTGGAAGGGCAGCCACGGCCCGACCCCGGCCGTCAGGAGCGCGGAGGCGAACAGCGACGTGCACCCGAGGGCGAAGCCGAACCCGGCGCCGAACACCCGACCGCCGAGGACGAGCAGGAAGAACACCAGCTCGATGCCGGCCGTGCCGGCGCCCAGCCCCCGCAGGACCGCGTTGATCGCCGACAGCACGCCGAGGACGGCGAGCACCCGGGAGTCCATGCCGCCCTCACCCATCTCGGCGAGCACGACGACCATGACGAGCGGGAGCAGCGCGAGGAACACGAACGGGGGCTCCACGCGCTGGCCCGGCTGCGCGTCGAGCAGCAGCGGCCAGCACAGCATCATCAGTCCGGCGAGCGACGCGAGCGCGAGCACGAGGGCCGTGCGGCGGCCGATCGGCAGCGCCACCGGTCCGCTCATCGGGCGTCCTCGCCGAGCGCCGCGGCGACTTCCTCGACGACGAGCCACGGCGGTCCGAGGACCTTGGTGACCTGCGGGGCGAACGACGGCGACTCCGCGAGCACGCGCCGCGGCGGCCCGCTGGAGACGACCTCGCCCTCGGCCATCACCACGACCTCGTCGGCCACGTGGGCGGCGAACTCGACGTCGTGGGTGGCCAGCAGGACCGCGCGCCCGTCTGCGGCGAGGTCGCCGACGATGCGGGCCAGCTCGGCCTTGCCGGCGTAGTCGAGCCCCCTGGTGGGTTCGTCGAGCAGGACGACCGACGGGCGGGCGGTGAGGACGATGGCCAGCGCCAGCGCCAGCCGCTGGCCCTCGGACAGGTCGCGCGGGTGCCGGGTGTCCTCGATGCCCGGCGCGAGGCGGTCCAGCAGGCCGCGGCACGTGCCCGGCTCGGTGTCGGCCCCGGCGTCCGCCGCCGCACACTCCTCGGCGACGGTCTCGAGGTAGAGCAGGTCGGCCGCGGTCTGCGGCACCAGCCCGACGTGCGTACGCCGCTGCGCCGGCGACAGCGCGGCGGGGTCGCCGCCGGCGACGTCGATCGTGCCGCCGCGGCGTCGACCCGAGCCCTGGAGCGCCCAGATCAGGCTCGACTTGCCCGAGCCGTTGCGACCCATGAGCACGGTGACGCGGCCGGCCCCGAGGGCCAGGTCGACCTCCCGGACGGCGACGGTCGAGCCGTGGACCACGGTGATCCCCCGCCCGGTGAGGACGTCCGGGTGCTCGCCGTCGGGCGCCGGTCGCGGGACGGCCAGCTCCGGGAGCGAGCGGACGTGGCGGCGGGCGTCACGCACGGTCAGCGGCAGCGGCTGCCAGCCGGCCAGCCGGCCGAGCTCGACCAGCGGCGGCGCGACCGGCGAGTCGGCCAGCACGACCTCGGGGCGGTCGACCCGGATCCCGCCGTCTCCGGTGACGAGGCAGATCCGGTCCGCGAACGGGACGACGCGCTCGAGCCGGTGCTCGGCGAGCAGCACCGTGAGGCCGAGGTCGTGGACGAGCCGGGTGATCGTGGCGAGCACGTCCTCGGCCGCCGTGGGGTCGAGCGCCGACGTCGGCTCGTCGAGGACGAGGACCCGGGGGTGCGTGGTGAGGACCGCGCCGATCGCGACGCGCTGCTGCTGGCCCCCGGACAGGGTGCGCAGGTCGCGCGCGCGGAGGTCCGCGATGCCGAGCAGGTCGAGGGTCTCCTCCACCCGGCGGCGCATCGTCCCGGGCGCGATCCCGAGCTGCTCCATGCCGTAGGCGAGCTCCTCCTCCACCGTGTCGGCCACGAAGCCGGCCAGCGGGTCCTGGCCGACGTACCCCACGAGGTGGGCACGCTCGCGCGGCGGCTGCTCGACGATGCTCACGCCGTCGAGCAGGACGTCGCCGGTCAGGACGCCGCCGGTGAAGCGCGGCACCAGCCCGGTGACCACGCCCAGCAGCGTCGACTTCCCGGCGCCGGTGCGACCGGACACCAGGACCAGCTCGCCCTCCTCGAGGGTGAGGTCCACGTCGCGGAGCACGTCGTGCTCGTCGTAGCGGAAGCCGATGCCGCGCAGCTCGATCATGCCGCCACCTCGAGCGCGAGCGCGGTCGACGGCAGCGGCGTGGCGACCGCCGGGACGAGGCCCACGAGGCCCACGAGGAGCGCGAGCGGGGAGAGGTACGGCGTCACGTCGACGCCGGGGTAGGCCACCGGCACCTGGCTGTGGGAGAGCCACCAGCCGAGGACCGCGACCGCGACTCCTGTCGCCACGGTGAGCAGCTCGGGCGAGCGCCACGGGTCGGGCCGGTAGCGGGTGCGCTGGACGCGGCGGCCCGCGCTCGCCAGCCCGAGGACCGCGACGACGACGCCCGCGGCCAGCATCGGCAGGGCCAGGACCCGTGGTGCCGTGGGGTCCAGCCATGCGTAGGTGCCGACGCAGATGCCCGTGAGCGCCAGGAGGAGCAGCCCGCCGGTGACCCGGCGCTCGCGCCGGGTGGCGCCGCCCGACCGGCCGTAGCCACGGGTGTCCATGCCCGCTGCCAGCGCGAGGGAGCGCTCCAGCGCGTCCTCGAGGACCGGGACGAGGAAGCGGCGGAGCCGGCCGACACCCGTGGTGGTGCCGCCGCGCAGGGCCTGGGCCGACCTGACCCGCCGGGCGCTGTCGGCGAGCTGCGGGAAGATCGTGACCGCGACGACCAGCGCCGTGCCGATCTCGTAGAGCGCCGGCGGCACGGAGGCCAGCAGCCGCTTGGGGTTGGCGAGGGAGTTCGCGGCGCCGACGCACAGGATGATCGCCGCGAGCCGGAGACCGTCGTACAACCCGGCGAGGAGCGCCTCGCTCGTGACGGGGCCGAGCAGCCGGATCCCGGCAGCCCAGTCCGGGAGGGGCACCTCGGGCAGGTCGAGCAGGACGTTCCCGACCTCCTGCCCGCCGAAAAGGATGCGGAAGACGACGCGCGCGACGACCGTCACGGCGGCGAGCAGCGCGTAGAGCCGGAACGACCGCCCGAACGGGTGCCCCGAGCGCCGTGCCATCACCACGACCGTGGCCGAGCCCATCACGATGAGCAGCAGCAGCGGGTTGGTGGTCAGCGAGGCTGCCGTGGCCAGCCCGACCGCCCAGGTCCACCAGGCGATCGGGTGCAGGTCACGCGGCAGTCCCCACAGGGACGGCGCCGGTCCGGTCACGGCGTGCCGGACCCCCGTCGCCGGCGGGCGACCAGCGCGCTCGCGGCGATGGCCACGGCCAGCGCGCCGACGACGCCCCAGGTCACGGCGGCCGGGATCCGGGCCGGCTCGTCGGGGGACGGCTCCCCCGCCTCGGGCGCCGCGCTGGACGCTGAGTCGCTGGGAGACTCAGCTCCAACGGTGGGGTCCTCGGACGGCTCGCTCGACGGTGAGTCGCTGGGAGACTCAGTGTCCGCGGTCGGCTTCCCGGACGGCTTGCTCGATGGTGAGTCGCTGGGAGACTCAGGGTCCAGGGGCGCCTCTGAGGGGGTGCTCG
Source organism: Microbacterium sp. ARD31 (assembly GCF_031844425.1). NCBI lineage: Bacteria > Bacillati > Actinomycetota > Actinomycetes > Micrococcales > Microbacteriaceae > Microbacterium > Microbacterium sp. ARD31. Next base: position 28,019 of record NZ_JAUZVE010000035.1, on the reverse strand, counting down.
GCGTCCCGGACGGGGAGGCCGAGGGCGTGCCCGAGGTGGTCGGGCTCGGCGTGGCCGACGGCGAGCTGCCGCCTCCCTTGCCGCCCTTGCCTCCCTTGCCGCCGGACCCACCCGAGCCACCCGAGCCACCTGAGCCACCCGAGCCTTGGGTCGGGGTGGCCGTCGGAGACGGGGTCGGCGACGAGGTCGTCGGCGTCTGCGTCGGGCTGGGCGGTGCCACGGGCGGGGAGACGGACGGCGGAACGGTCGAGCCGCTCGCGCGGTCCTGCTGCCACGACCAGCCCACGCTGCCGCCGGCCGGCACGGTCTGGCCGCCCACGCCGGTCGACGCGAAGGTCCACGAGCCGGTCGTGCCGTCGGACCACCACAGCCCCCAGTAGGCGTCGGCGGGGGACGTGTTCACGCACGGGTCGGTGGTGGGTACGCCGTTGACCCGGCACACGAAGCCGGGCGAGCGCTGGGCGTAGGTGATCGAGACCCCGACCGAGGCGAAGATCGCCGCGGCGCTCTTCCCCCCGCCGTCGGGAGCGCACGCGGTGACGGTGCTCCCCCCGAGCTCGCGGTAGTCGACGACGACGCTCACTCCCCCGGCCGAGGTGCACGTGGCCGCCCCGGCCGCAGCGACGTACGCCGTCGGGGCGAGCAGGACCGGTCCCCCGCCCACCACGGCGATTGCCGCGGCGCGGGCGAGGGAGCGCGTCCAGGAGGAGCTCATCGACCGATCAGCCCTTGGCGGCCTTGAGCCGGAACGTCGTGACCGAGCGCTGCGCGCCCTTGGCCTTCTGCACCGCGCGGACCTTCAGCGGACCGTCGGCCACGAGCACCCGCGCGGTCTTCGTCAGCTTGAGGACCAGGCGCTTCTCGCCGCCGGGGGCGACGGTGTAGGTGCGCTCGGAGACCGTGACGAGCTTCTTGCGCACCATCCCGGGGACCTTCACCTTGCCGGCGGTGCGGACGGTGAGGGTGCCCGCACAGGCGACGGTCGCGTCACAGGCGACGGTCACCTTGAACCGGTTCTTGCGCACCTTGACCACCTTGGCGGCCGACAGCTCGCCGACGCTCGGCGCGGGAGCGGGCGGGGTGACGACCGGCGGGACTGCCGTGGCGCTGGTGGTCGAGGTGGCCGTGCCGTCGAGCGTGGCCACGGTGAAGGTGCGGGCGGCGGCGCCGGCGGGGAGCGTGAAGGTGACCGTGAGGTCGGACCCGGTCCCCACGACCCGGCGAACGTCCGTACCGAGGCTCACGCAGGCCTGCTCGCCGGCAGCGAGGCCGCGGACCGTGGCGGTGACGCTGGTCTTCTCGACGGCGGTCGCGGGGGTGGAGATCGCGAGGGTCGTCGCGGCGGCCGGCGTCCACAGCAGGGCCGGAGCGGCCTGGAAGGAGCTACGGCGCCACTTGTCCCGGACGGTGGGGTTGGCGGCGATGCCGGCGGAGCGTGCCTCGGTCAGGTCGGCCGGGTTGTAGGCGATCGCACCCGTGGGCGCCTGGCTGGCGCACGCGCCGGCGTCGGCCACCTGGAGGCTGCGGACCCAGGCGGCGGCCTTGGTGGCCGCGGCGTCGTGGCCGGTGCTGCCGAGCGCCCAGGCGGCGAGCCCGGTGCTGTTGGCGTTGCTGCCCGGCGCCGACGCGTCGCCCTCGAGGGAGCCGTCGGGTCGCTGGACCGACTCGAGCCAGGCGGTCGCGTCCGCGATCGCGGTCGTGACCGCTGCGCTGGTGTCGCCGGACTCGACCAGGGACAGCACCGCCAGGCTGGTCGTGTCGGGGCTCGGCGCGGCCTCGTCGGCGTCGCACGCCGTGGCGGCGAGGTCGAAGCGGAAGTAGCCCGCAGGGCACTGCTGGTCCAGCAGCGCCGCGGTGGCTGCACCGGCCTCGGCGGAGCCGGCGACGGTGAGGGCCTCGGCGGCGAAGGCCTGGCCGATGGTGTTCGCGTAGTTCCCGAACGAGCTGTCGTCGGCGATCACGCCGGTGGCGTCGTCGGTGAGGGTCTCGAGCTGGTCGACCAGGTCGACCGCGGGGTACGCCGTCGCCGCGTCGCGCCCGATGCGCTGGGTGAACGCCGCGGCCTTGGCCGTCGCGTTGGCGTAGTGGCCGACCTGCCCGCCCTCGTCGGACGAGACGTAGCCGTAGGGGACGTCGTCCGAGGTGACGAGCCTGGAGCCGATGGCGTCGCCGATCGCGGCCGCCGTGTCGGCGCGGCCGGTGGCGTCGAGGGCGAGGCCGGCATCGACCGAGAGCCCGACGTCGGCGCCGTACTGGCCGACGGCCAGGCCGTCCGTCAGCTCAGCGGCGATCCAGTCGTCCGCGCGCTGGGTCGGGTCCGTGGTGGCGGCCGAGGCCGACGACGGCAGGGTGAGCGTGGTGGCGGCCAGCGCGACGGCGGCCAGTCCGGAGAGGAGCTTCATGGTCCCTTCCCTCGCCGCGACAGAGGGCGCCGGTGGGACCGTCGACCCGCTGCATTCCTCGACAGCGATGGTGATCAAGACGCGTCGAGGCGGGTGTTCCGGCTCGCACGGGATCGCTCCCGTGCCCACGGTTGCGGGTCAGCGCCGGTTTCGGACCGGCTTTCCCCAGCTCGGGCGTGTGTGGTGCCGACCCGGGCGGGTGCGGCCTGCGAAGCGTAACCCCGGCCCGGCGCCGGACGCACTTCGGCCCGGCGTCGCGGGACGCCGGGCCGGAGCGTGGTGCTGTGCGGGTGGTGCCGATGGGTCAGTTGCGGACCCGGAGCGAGGTGCGGGCCTCGTCGTCGGAGGTCTTCACCAGGGCGACGCGACGCTGGTTGCCCGCGGGCAGCTGCAGCTTGCGCACGATCTTCTCGCCCGACTTCTTGCCCTTGACGCGCACGAAGTCACCCTTGACCTGCAGGCAGGCGCTCTCGCTCGGCGCCAGGCCGAAGACCCGGAACTGCACGCGCTCGCCGGCACGGGCCTGCCTGCGCACGGACACGATCTTCAGCTCGTCCTTGCTCGCCGGGGCGAACTGGAGGCCGAGGATCGCCTGCGAGGTCGCCCGACGCCACTCGTCACGCGCGTCGGCGGGGATGCCGGTCACGGTGGCGTCCTTCGCCCGGTCCTTGCGGTAGGCGACGGCACCGGTGTCCTTGGTCAGCGCCGTACGGCACTTGTACTTGTCGACGGGCTGGTTCTTGCGCACCCACAGCGCTGCCTTGCGGGACGCGTCGCGGTTCTGCAGCAAGCCGAGGGCGTAGCCACCGATCGCGGTGGAGTTGGTGTTGATCTTGCTGACCGGCGCCGCGGCGCGGATCGCACCGCTGCCACGCTGACGGTCGGCCAGCCAGGTGCCCGCCTTGGCCAGCGCGCCGGTGACGGCCGCGCTCTTGTCGCCCGACTCGATCAGGTTGATCACCGCCATCGCGGTGGCGTCGGGGTCGGCCTGGCTTCCGGCGGCACCCTCGGCGCACGCCTGGTTGGGCTGGTCCGCCTTGTCGAAGCTGCCGCGGAAGTAGCCCGAGGCGCACTGCTGCTTGAGCAGGAAGTCGCGCGCCGCGCCCGCCTCGGTGGAGCCCGCCTGCGCCAGCGCGCGCACGGCGTAGGACTGGCCGATGACGTTGGCGTGGTTGCCGAACTCCGACTTGTCGAACACGCGACCGGCGATCGCGGCCTCCTGCGGCTTCGCCACCGGGTCGGCCGGCACGTCGGCGGTGCGCTCCTCGAGGCGTGCGATCAGGTTGATCCCGCCGTAGCTGGTCGGCGCCTTCTGGGCGACGCGGGCGAACGCCGCCGCCTTGGCGAGCGGACCGGCGTAGCTCTCCTTGGTCCCATCCCCGACGTACTCCGCGATGCGCGGCTCGAGGGAGTTGTTGATCGCGGTGACCATCCCGCCCTGGTCGGCGACGGTGGAGAGCGCGATGCCCGTGTCGATCGTGAGGCCGAAGTCCGGCCCGGAGGTGCCCATCATCAGGCCGTTGCTGAGCTCGCCCGCGAGCCACTGTGCCGCGATCGTCGAGGGCGTGCTGTCGGTGGCGGCCGCGGCCTTGGCGGCGCGGAGGGCAGGCGTCGGCTCCGCGGACGCCGGGGGCGCGGCGAGCACGCCGGCTCCCAGCGCCACGGTCGACAGGGCGACCGCGGCCGATCGGATGGGTCGAATGCGATGGTGCATGACTTCCTTCCCGCTCGCCGAGGGCCCCACGGACGGCAGCCGCCGTCCGTTCCCCCGTGTGGTGCGAGCGTTGGTTGGTGATGTGACCAATGTGATTCGCCTCGACCATAACAAGTTGTCTAGACCGGCGAATTTCTCGGTCGCTCCACCCCTGGGGGACGGCTGGGAGGGGTCAGGCGAGCTTCTCCAGGATCAGCTCGCGAACCCGCCCGGCGTCGGCCTGGCCGCGCATCTCCTTCATCACCGCGCCGATGAGGGCGCCGGCCGCGGCGACCTTGCCGTCACGGATCTTGTCGGCGACGTCGGGGTTGGCGGCGATCGCGTTGTCGACAGCGGCACCGAGGGCACCGTCGTCGGAGACCACGGCCAGCCCGCGCTTCTCGACGACCTCGTCCGGGCTGCCCTCGCCGGCGAGGACGCCCTCGATGACCTGCCGCGCGAGCTTGTCGTTGACCGTCCTGGCGTCGACGAGCGCCTGGATCCGGGCCACGTCGGTCGGCGTGATGGGCAGGTCGACGAGGTCGACCCCGTCCTCGTTGCTGCGGCGGGCGAGCTCGCCGAGCCACCACTTGCGGGCAGCCTGCGGTGCCGCGCCCGCGGCGATGGTCTCCTCGACCAGCCCGAGGGCCCCCGCGCCGACGGTGTCGCGCATCTCGAGGTCGCTGAAGCCCCACTCGGCCTGCAGCCGCGAGCGGCGCACCGTCGGGTTCTCCGGCAGCGTGCCGCGCAGCTCCTCGACCCACTCCCGGCTCGGGGCGACGGGCACCAGGTCGGGCTCGGGGAAGTAGCGGTAGTCCTCCGCGTCGGACTTCTCCCGTCCGCTGGTCGTGATGCCGGTGTCCTCGTGCCAGTGACGGGTCTCCTGCAGGATCGAGCCGCCGCTGCTGAGGATGGCCGCGTGCCGCTGCATCTCGAAGCGCACGGCCCGCTCGACCGACCGGAACGAGTTGACGTTCTTGGTCTCGGTGCGGGTGCCGAGGACGCCGCTGCCCTTGGGTGACAGGGAGAGGTTCACGTCGGCGCGCAGGTTGCCCTGGTCCATGCGGGCCTCGGACACGCCGAGCGCGACGATCAGCTCACGGAGCTGGGCGACGTAGGCCCGGGCGACCTCCGGGGCCTTCTCCCCCGCGCCGAGGATCGGGCGGGTGACGATCTCGATGAGCGGGATGCCGGCCCGGTTGTAGTCGACCAGGGAGTAGTCGGCGCCGTGGATCCGGCCGGTGGAGCCGCCGACGTGCAGCGACTTGCCGGTGTCCTCCTCCATGTGGGCGCGCTCGATCTCGACGCGGTAGGTCTCGCCGTCCACGTCGACGTCCATCCAGCCGTCGAAGCAGATGGGCTCGTCGTACTGCGAGGTCTGGAAGTTCTTCGGCATGTCCGGGTAGAAGTAGTTCTTCCGGGCGAAGCGGCACCACTCGGCGATCTCGCAGTTGAGCGCGAGCCCGATGCGGATGGCCGACTCGACGGCCTTGCCGTTGACCACGGGCATCGCGCCGGGAAGGCCGAGGCAGGTCGGGCACACGCCCGCGTTGGGCTCGCCGCCGAACACGGCCGGGCACCCGCAGAACATCTTCGAGGCGGTGTTGAGCTCGACGTGGACCTCCAGGCCCAGCGCCGGGTCGTACGACGCCAGGACGTCGTCGAACGCCATGAGCTCGGTCGTGGTCGCGGTCATCGCGAGACTCCTTCCAGGCCGGCGGCCTTGTCGAGCAGCGGGCCGCCCCACGCCTGCGTGAGCAGCGCCTCGGCGGCGGCGCCGACGCGGTAGACGCGGTCGTCGGCGAGGGCCGGCGCCAGGATCTGCAGCCCGACGGGCAGGCCGTCCTCGTCGGCGAGGCCGTTGGGCACCGAGATGCCCGGGACGCCGGCGAGGTTGGCCGGGATGGTGGCGAGGTCGTTGAGGTACATCGCCATCGGGTCGTCGAGCTTCTCCCCCAGGCGGAACGCCGTCGTCGGCGCCGTCGGCGAGACGAGCACGTCGACCTGCGCGAAGGCGGCGTCGAAGTCGCGGCTGATGAGCGTGCGGACCTTCTGGGCCTGGCCGTAGTAGGCGTCGTAGTAGCCGCTGGAGAGGGCGTACGTGCCGAGGATGATGCGACGCTTCACCTCGTCGCCGAAGCCGGCGTCGCGGGTCGCGCGCATGACCTCCTCCGCGCTCGGGTCGCCCTCAGGCACGACGCGGAGGCCGTAGCGCATCGCGTCGAACTTGGCGAGATTGCTGGACGCCTCGGCCGGGAGGATCAGGTAGTAGGCCGCGAGGGCGTGCACGAAGGAGGGGCACGACACCTCGACGACCTCGGCGCCGGCGGCGACCATCGTGTCGACCGACTCGGTGAAGCGCTGCATGACGCCGGGCTGCCAGCCCTTGCCCTGCATCTCGGTGATGACGCCGATCCGGACGCCGCTGAGGTCGCCGGTCGCGCCCGCCCGCGCCGCCTCGGTGAAGGAGGGCCACGCCTGGTCGATCGAGGTGGAGTCGCGCGGGTCGTGCCCGCCGATCACGTCGTGGAGCATCGCGGCGTCGAGGACGGTGCGGGTGACCGGACCGGCCTGGTCGAGGCTGTTGGCCAGCGCCACGAGGCCGTAGCGCGACACCCCGCCGTAGGTCGGCTTCACGCCGACGGTGCCGGTGACGGCACCGGGCTGGCGGATCGAGCCGCCGGTGTCGGTGCCGATCGCGAGCGGAGCCTCGAACGCGGCGACGGCGGCCGCGGAGCCACCACCGGAGCCGCCGGGGATCCGGTCGAGGTCCCACGGGTTGCGGGTGGGGCCGTAGGCGGAGTGCTCGGTGGAGGAGCCCATCGCGAACTCGTCCATGTTGGTCTTGCCGAGGATCGGCAGCCCGGCCTCGCGCAGCCGGGAGACCACGGTCGCGTCGTAGGGCGGGACCCAGCCCTCGAGGATCCTGGAGCCGCAGGTGGTCGGCAGGCCGCGGGTGGTCAGCACGTCCTTGACCGCGATCGGTACGCCGTCGAGCGGGCCGCGTGCCTCCCCGCGGGCGCGGCGGGCGTCGGACTCGGCCGCGTCGGCGAGGGCGCCGTCACCGTCGACGTGGAGGAACGCGTGGACGCGAGCGTCGACCTCGGCGATCCGGTCGAGGTGCAGCTGGGTCAGCTCGACGCTGGTGGTCGCGCCGTCGGCCAGCGCGGCGGCCAGGTCGGCCGCGGTGTCGTGCACGGTGCTCATCAGGCCTCCTCGCCCAGGATCCGCGGGACCGAGAAGCGCTGGTCCTCCACGGCCGGGGCGCCGGACAGCGCCTCCTCGGCCGTCAGCCCGGGCACCACGACGTCCTCGCGGAACACGTTGGTGAGCGGCAGCGCGTGGGAGGTGGGCGGCACGTCGTCACCGGCGACGCCGTTGATGGACGCGACCGACTCGAGGATGACGCTCAGCTGCGGCGCCAGGTGGTCGAGCTCGGCGTCGGAGAGGTCGATGCGGGCGAGCATGGCCAGGTGGGCCACCTCGTCGCGGGAGATCTCAGGCATGCGGGCAATCCTAGTGTCGACCGCTGCAGTCACCGGACCGGGGTTTTGGCGCCCGTCGACGGCGTCACACCACTACTCTCCGAGCAACATCGGCGACGGGGGTTAGTGATGGGTCTGGTCAGCACGACCGAGGTGGACGGCGTCCCGACGTTCTGGGTGGGCTCAGGGCGTCCGACGCTGTCGGCGTCGCTGATCTTCCGCGCCGGTATCGCCGACGAGGACATGGCCACGACGGGATGGCTGCACCTGCTGGAACACCTCTCGCTCCACGGGCTGGCGCGCGGGTCCCTCGCCGTCAACGGCTCCGTGTCGATGCTCTACACCTCCTTCGTGGTGCACGGTCCGGCCGACCAGGTGGTCACGACGCTGGCCGAGATCACGCGTCGGCTCGTGACGCCCGAGCTCGACGAGCTCGACCGCGAGCGCCGGGTGCTGGCGGCCGAGGCGGCCACGCGTGGAGGTCCCGTGCACCGGGCGCTCGGTCAACGCTACGGCGCACGCGGCCCCGGTCTGGCGGCGTACGACGACGCGGCCCTCGGCCGGGCCACGCCCGACCTGCTGCGCGAGGTCGCCGGGTGGGCCTTCCCCGCCGGCAACGGCGTCCTGGCCCTCGACGGCCCGCCCCCGGCCGGGCTGTCCCTGGGGCTGGCCCCCGGCGGCCGCATCCGCGAGGTCCGCGACACCACACCCGTCGAGAAGCCGCGCTCGGTGTACGCCGAGCCGGCGGGCCTGGTCCTGTCCGGCGTGATCTCGCGCGCCCCGGGCAACACCCTGGTCGCCCCGGTGGTCGAGGACGCCCTGCGCCGCAAGCTGCGTGACCAGGACGGCACCTCCTACGCGCCGTACTCGGTCTACGAGGCCGTCGACAACGGCTCTGCAGTGATCGTGGCCGGCGCCGACGTCAGCCCGGCGACGGCGCCATCGCTCCTCGGCAACGTCCTCGACCTGGTGGGCAACCTGGCGGAGCACGGACCGGACCCCGACGCGCTGGCCGACATCAAGGCGTCGGGGCGGCAGATCTACACCGACCCGTACAACATCGGTTTCCTCGCCCATCGCGCTGCTGGCGAGCATCTCTGGGGCCGGCCCGTCCAGCAGCTCGACGATCTGCTCGCCGAGCACGACGCCGTCGACGGCGACCAGCTCAAGCCCGCGCTGGCCGACCTCCGCGACAGCCTCATCGTCGGCGCACCACCCGCCACGGCGCCGCACAGCCGGCTCGAGGTGATCCAGCAGCCCGTCGTCAGGGCGCGGACCAAGGGCGCCCGCAGCAGCAACTGGCCAGCGGACGACTCGGTGCTCGGCATCACCGACGACATGGTCACCTTCGGCGACCGGCAGGCGCAGTACCAGTTCTCGATGAGCGACGTCGCTGGCTACTACCGCTGGGACAACGGCGGTCGCCGCCTGGTCCTCCAGGACGGATGGGGCTTCACGCTGGTGCCCGGGGCGTGGTCGGGCGGCGACCGCCACCAGCGCCGGCTCGACGAGCTCGTCACCGACGGGCTCCACCTCCCGCAACAGCCCGAGACGGCGCCCGAGCCGGTCGAGCCCCAGCCCCTCGCCCGACGATGGTGGCTCGGGATGCTGCGGTGGTTCGGCGGGCCGATCCGGGCCGTCATCGTGCTGCTCGCCCTGCTGTGGTGCCTGCTGGGCGTGGGACAGGGGGTGGGCGAGGGCGAGTACGCGCTCGCCCTCGTGTTCGTCCCCCTCGCGTTCGCCGTCGTGTGGTTCCTCAAGGTGCGCCCACAGGAGTAGGTCCCCCACTCCCGGTCGGGACGGCCGTCCCGATCGTCCCGGGACGCCGGGATCCGCGCCCCATGCGCCGGGAAGCGCCTCCGGCGAATCGTCGGTCCCACGGCGTCGGAGGGTCCGTCGCCACCGACCGGGTGACAGGGCGAGGCGATCTCGATGAGGGCACGGACAGTGATGATGGGGCTGGCGCTGGCGCCGATCCTGGTGGGGTGCGGGTCGGCGTCACGCCTGCCGGCCCGCGACGCGGGACAGGCGGTGGCCCAGCCCGCGCCGCGGGCCTCCTCCGCCCAGGCGCGCGAGGAGGCACCGGTCCCCGAGCAGCGCGGCTCGGAGGACTGGCGGATCAGCAAGCCGGCCCTGCACGGCGAGGTCGCCGCCTACACCACCCTGGCCGGCGGCGTGCCCGGCACCCGCGTCGGTCTGAAGGTGTCGACCACCGAGGGCGGCTACGACGTCTCGGCCTACCGGATCGGCTCCTACCCCGGCGGCACGGGCGCCTTCGTGTGGGAGTCCGGCTTCCGCCTGGGCAGGCAGCAGCCGCCGCCGCGCTACGCGTCGTACGAGCGACGCACCGTGGTCGCGCCCTGGAAGCGCGACCTGACCATCGACACCTCGACCTGGGTGCCGGGCTTCCACGTCCTCCGGGTGCGCACCGACACCGGGTTCGAGACGCAGGTGCCCTACGTCGTCACCTCACCGTCCGCGAAGGGGACCGTCGCGCTGGTCGCACCGGTCACCACGTGGCAGGCCTACAACGAGTGGGGCGGCTACAGCCTGTACGCCGGCGCGAACGGCGACCAGCCCAGCCGGGCCGTCAGCTTCGACCGGCCCTACAACGGGGCGACCGGCGCCAACGACTACCGCACGGCCGCCCTCCCGATCGTCGTCCGCGCCGAGAGGACGGGCGTGCCGCTGTCGTACTTCACCAACCTCGACCTCGACACGCGCCCGCGCGCGCTGAGGGGTGCCCGGGGCTACGTGTCGATGGGTCACGACGAGTACTGGACGAACGCGATGCGTGACGCCGTGCTCGACGCCCGCGACGCCGGCACCAACCTCGCCTTCCTCGGCGCGAACACGATGTACTGGCGGATCCGGCTGGAGCCGGGCCTCGAGGACCCGGCGCGCGTGGTGGTGGGCTACCGCCACTCCGCCCACCTCGACCCGCTGCGCGCGCAGGGCTCGGTCGACACCACCGGGCTGTTCCGCGACCCGCCCGTCCCGCGGCCCGAGCACGACCTGCTGGGCATGCAGTACGAGTGCTACCCCGTCGACACCGACTACGTCGTGGCGAGCCCGGGCTGGTGGGGCTTCCGCGGGACGGGCGTCCGCCGCGGGGACCACGTGCACGGGCTGGTCGGACCCGAGGCGGACCGGGTCTACCCCGACGGCCGGCTCCCCCGCCCGCTGCAGGTCCTCAGCCACTCGCCGTACTCCTGCCGGGGCGTCACCACGACCACGCAGTCCGTCTACTACACCTCCCCGTCCGGGGCGGGCGTCTTCAACGCGGGCACGCTGCGGTGGGGGTGCGCGATGGTCGACCGCTGCGAGCGCCCGCTGGGCGACGCGACCGCGGAGTTCACCCGCACGGTGACCGGGACGCTGGTGGCGGAGTTCGCCCGGGGACCGGTCGGCCGGCGGCACCCGGCCCACGACAACGTCGCGGACTTCGACCTCTCCATCGTCAACACGGTCCCCGCGAGCTGAGACATCGCGGGACGCCTTCGGCCATGATGAACGGCATGGGACAGCCTCGACGCCACCGCGGCCGCGCGACGCTCGTGGCCGCGGCGGTGACCCTGACCCTCGTCGCGCCCCTGGCCGCGGCGTGCTCGACGGGCCCCGAGCCGGACGACGACCGGTCGCCCCGGGCCGAGAACGCCGCGCTGCGGGTGCAGACGGTGTGGGGCGCCGACCGCCTCGACGAGCAGGCGCTCACCGAGCTCGAGGGCGAGGTGGGCGACGTGCTCTCGGACTACGTCGTCGAGGCGTTCCTCGGCACCTTCCCGCGCGAGGACTTCGTCCAGTCCTTCGGGGCCTTCACCAGCCGGGCCGCCCGCGAGGCCGCCGGGCAGATCGACATGCTCACCGCCGCCAGCTCCGGCGACGCCACCGCGATGCGCGCCACCGAGCTCGACGCGCGGCTCAGCTTCCTCACCCAGAGACGCACGGTGTACGCCGGCAGCGCCGCGGTGCGCTTCTCCTTCGAGGCGACCATGGAGGACGGGTCGACCCGGCCGCTGGTGCTCGCCGGCCGGATCCTGCTCGAGGCCGACGGCGAGCGGTGGCGGATCTTCGGCTACGACCTCGACTTCGACGACGGGGTCGCGGTCGGTGCGGAGACCGGGCCGGGCAACGGGTCGGAGGACGGGACGTGAGGTGGCTGCGACGCACCGCGCTCCGCCTCGCCCTGCTGGCCGGGGTCGCGCTGGCGGTGCCCACGGGCTCGGTGCACCCGACGACGATCAGCCTGACGACCATCGGCACCGCCAAGGCCGTCGACGCCGGCGAGGACTCGCTGTGGGTGCTCGCCCTCGGCTCGGAGGCGTCCGGCGGAGCGGACGTGACCACGGGACTGACCGACGCGATCCAGCTCGTCGGGGTCGAGCCGGCCACCGGGCGGGCGGTCGCGATCGGCCTCCCCCGCGACCTCTACGTCGACCTCCCGGGCGGGCCCGCCCGCCTCAACACGGCGCTGCGCGACCACGGCCCCGAGGAGGTGGCGCGGCAGGTCGCCCTGCTCACCGACATCGAGCCCGACGTCGTGCTGGTGACCGGCTTCGACGGGTTCCTGTCGATGATGGGCACGCTCGGCGACGTCGAGGTCGACTCCCCGCTGGAGCGGTTCACGACGGAGGAGGGCGGCGTCGTCGTCCGGCGCGGAACGAACACCTTCGACGCCGAGGAGGCGCTCCTCTACGCCCGCACCCGCACCTCCCTGCCCGGCGGCAGCGACTTCGAACGCGTCGCCAACCACCAGCGGCTCCTGCTCGCGGCGCTCCAGCGACTGAAGGCGGCCGAGGACGAGGAGGGATTCCTGGAGAGCGTGACCCTCTCCGCCCTCGCGGGACTCGAGACCGACATGACCCCGGGCCAGGTCTACCGGCTGGTCCAGTCACTGACCACGATCGAGCCGCGCCGCACCGCGGCGTGCATCGTCCGGGGCACCTTCGAGCGGGTCGGCGAGGCGGACGTCGTCATCCCCGACACCCAGCAGGCGCTCGCAGTCGGCCGCGACGCCGTCGACGACCTGCGCCTCCAGGGCGGCTGCCGCGACGGCTCCTGATGGGCGGGCTCAGCCCAGTCCCGCCTCACGGGCCTTCACGATCGCCTGCGCCCGGTGGGCCACCTGCAGCTTGGCGAAGATGTTGCTCGCGTGGTTGCGCACGGTCTTGACCGACAGCCCCAGCTGCCGCGCGATCTCGCCGTTCTCCTTGCCCTCGGCGATCAGCCCCAGCACCACCCGCTCGCGGTCGGTCAGGTCGGGGAAGGCGTCGGCCGTGGGACGGCTCCGCGCACCGGCGAAGTAGGCCATCACCCGGTCGGCGATGCCGGGGCCGAAGATCACCTCGCCCGCCCCGACGGCGTGCACCGCGCGGGTGATCTCGCCGCGGCGCGCGCCCTTCAGCAGGTAGCCCCGGGCGCCCGCGCGCACGGCCGCGAAGACCGACTCCTCGTCCTCCATCATCGTCAGCACGACCACGCCGATGTGCGGCGACGACTGCACGATCCGGGCCGTCGCGTCGATCCCGTTGACGCGGGGCATGTGGAGGTCCATCAGGACCACGTCGGGCTGCAGGTCCAGCGCGAGGGCGACCGCCATCGCGCCGTCGCCCGCCGTGCCGACGACCTCCAGCCCCGGCGCGGCCGCCAGCAGCGCCTCCAGGCCGCGGCGGAACTCCTCGTGGTCGTCGGCGACCAGCACCCGGTGCGTGTCCATCGCTCGCCCCTCCTACCGTTCCCCTGCAGCGCCCGGCCCGTCGCCCAGCGGGAGCCGGACCCGTACGACGGTGCCACCTCCCAGCCGCGCCGACGCCTCGAACGAGCCGCCGAGCTCCTCTGCCCGCTCACGCATCGAGGACAGGCCTACACCCGCGCGCCGGTCCGGTGCCAGACCCGAGCCCGTGTCGGCGACCTCGACGCGCAGGTCGCCGCCTTCGCGGGCCAGCACCACGGCGCAGCGGTCGGCCGCGCTGTGCCGCTGCACGTTGTTCACCGCCTCGACCACGATCCGGTACGCCGCCACCTCCACCGCGGCCGGCAGCGGCTCGAGGTCGTCGTCCGCCTCGACGGTCCACGGCACCCGCACTCCCCCGCCTCCCGAGGCGTGCTCCGCCGCGCGGTGCCGCAGCGCCGAGACCAGGCCGAGCTGGTCGAGCGCCGGTGGCCGCAGCCCCTCCACGAGGCGTCGTACCTCGGCGATGTCCTCGCGCGCCTGGTCCGACAGGCGCGCGACGAGGTCCGCGGCCTCCGCCGGGTCCTCGTGGATGAGGTCGGAGGCGGCTTCGAGCCGCATCGCCAGGGTCGCCAGCGAGGGGCCCAGCCCGTCGTGGAGGTCCCGGCGCAGCCTCCGGCGCTCCTCCTCGCGGGCCGCGACCAGCCGCTGGCGCGACATCTGCAGCTCGCGGTTGGCCGTCATCGCCTGGACGAGCGCGCCCACCTGGCTGCCGACGTCCTCGAGCAGCCGCCGATCCGCCGGCCCGAACGGGTCGCGGCCGACGTCGACCTCGACCCGGAGCCGACCGAGGGTGGTGCCGCCCACCGCCAGGTCGATGGTCGACGGCGTGCCGTACGACGTCCCGATGGAGGTGGCGAAGGACTCGGAGGTGCCCGTCGCGAAGACGTCCACTGCGGCGAAGGAGAGGTGCAGGCGCCGCGCCAGCAGCTCGAGCGCCTCGCGCAGCACGTCCTCCGGCGCGGTCACCGGGTCCAGCCGGCGCAGGTCGGACACCACGCGGTCGGGGAACACGCGGTCGCCGTAGACGAGCCGACGGACCAGGCGCTGCACGGCCACGGCGGCCGGGAGCAGGAGCAGCGCGAGCAGCCCGCCGGTGAGCATCGAGCCCACCGAGATGTCCGCGGCGGCGTCCACGGCGCGCACCAGCGCGACGAAGGCCGCGCCCACCACGACCAGCACCAGCGCCTGGACCAGGCCGCGGCGCACGCGCGGCTCGATCTCGTCGAGGTGGAACCGTGCGGCCGCGACGGCCACGCAGGCGAGCGGCACGCCGAGGGCCAGGGCCCCGAGGACGTCCCACTGCAGGGGCGCCGCCCCCGTCAGCCACACCGGCAGCTGGCCGAGGAAGACCCACGTGCCGAGGCCGGCACCGACCCCGAGCAGCACCAGGCGCGTGGCCAGGACCTCCTCGCGCTGCTCGGCACGAGCGTGGGCGAGGGCGGCCGCGCCGACGAGCGCCGGGACGATCGCCCACAGCGCCGGCACCGCGACCGTGGTGAGCACGTCGAGGCGGGCCGCGCGGGAGGCGGCGTCGTCGAGGGCGAGCCCGAGCCAGGCGGCGTACCCGACGAGCGGGGCGACGAGCGCGAGCACCGGCACCCACCGCCGCTGCGGTCCCGGCAGGCGGACCAGGGCGAGCACGGCGACGACCACCGCGACCAGGCCGAGGGCGGCCATGACCTCGCCGACTGCCTCGGGCCACACGCCGCGCGAACCCACCAGGTCGACCGCACCCACGCCGAACGGCGTCGAGGTCAGCATCGCGGGGAGCAGCGCCGCTGCGACGAGGAAGGCACGCGTCGACCCGGCCCGGGGGCGCGCCCAGAACGCCGCGGACCCCGCGACGAGGAGGGCGAGGGCGGCGAGCACGGCCCGCCACCCCGACCGCAGTGCTGCGGCGACCGGGTAGTCGACCAGGGTCACCTCGACCTGCTGGATCCGGTCCAGCGCCCCGCCCGAGCGGCGTACCTCGTAGCGGACGACGTCGCCCACCTCACGTCCGGGCGCGCCACCGCCGGCCAGCCAGTCCTCGACCGCGCGACCGTCGACCGCCTGCACCTCGTCGCCGGGCAGCAGCGGCGTGGAGCCGAACGTGCGGGCCACCGTGAGCGACTCGACCCTCCGCGTCCCGTCCGGCAGCAGGGACGACGCCAGGCTGGTGCCGTCGGAGGGCCCGGCCGTCAGCGCCAGCAGCAGCCAGCCGGCCGGAAGCGCCCACGCCACCGCGAGCACGAGCAGCCTGCCGGTGCGGGACATGGGGGCATCGTCCCGCGCCGGGCAGGTGCGCGGAAGTGGACGCGCGGCAGCCGTGCGCGCCTCGGGTCAGCAGCTGGAGCGCTTCTCGGCCGCCTTGCAGGTGTCGTTGCCGCCACGGCCGCGGGCGATGTCGAAGCCCTTGCCGCCGTCGAGGCGGTCGGGCTGGCGGGAGCCGGTCATCACGTCCGCGCCGCCGCGGCCGTAGATCTCCACGCGGTAGTCGGGGTTGGCGGTGACGACCTCCGAGTCGTTGCTGCCCTTGAAGATCGACAGGGTGCGGGCGGGGAGGACGACGTCGCTGAAGCCGGAGATCTTGCCCTCGAGCGTGTAGGGCTGGAGGTCGCGGATCGTGGTCTTCTTCATCTGGTCGATGCGCACCGTCGGCTTGAGCGCCGGGTTGGAGCTGGGTAGCAGGCGCAGCTTGTCCTGGCCGCCGTAGCCCTTGGCGACGAAGCCGGAGTCCACCGGCAGCGGGAAGGTCACGGTGTCGACGCCGCCGCCGCCGCGCATCACCTGGTGCAGCTCGGAGGTCGAGGTCAGGGCGTCCTCGCCCGTCCCCCCGACGAGGGTGTCGGAGCCGGAGGTGCCGCTGAGGGAGTCGTCGCCGGCCTCGCCGTAGAGCCGGTCGTTGCCGAGGGTGCTGCTGGTGTCGGCGACGATGGTGTCGTCACCGCCGCGTCCGAAGACGGTGTCGTCACCACCACGGGCGTAGATCGCGTCGTCGCCGTTGGTGCCCTTGATGGTGTCGCCGAGCTCGGAGCCGGCGACGCGGATGCCACGGCTGTATCCGGTGACGGTGTCGCTGCCGTTGGCGGTGATCGTCACGGTCGCCGCGGCGCGGAAGTCCACCACGACCGGCGCCGGGGCGTCGGCGTACGACACCCCGTCGAGGATGCGGGTCGTGCCCTCGCTGGCCTGCCGGAAGTCGAAGCCGAGGTCGATCGTGTCGTCGCCGAGCCCGCCGGAGATGGTGTCGCCCTTCATCACCGTGCGGCCGAACTGGTCGAGCCTGACCAGGTCGGCCTCGCCGTAGAGCCGGTCGTTGCCCTCGCCGCCGACGATGACGTCGGCACCGTCACCACCGCAGACCACGTCGTTGCCACCGCCGCCGCGGATCGTGTCGTTGCCGCCGCGGGCGACGATGACGTCGCGCTGCGGGGTGCCGTTGATCGTGTTGGCCTTGTTGTTGCCCACGATCGTGGCCTTCAGCCCGGCGCACGTGGGGGCGGCCGCGTGGGCCAGGGGCGCGACGGCCACCGGGGCGGCGATGCCCGCAGCGGCAACGAGCGCGGGGACGAGTGATCGGACGAGACGCATGCTGACTCCCAGGGATTAGTCGTTCGGGGTCTCCTACCGCATCCTGCGTCGCTCAAACCTCCGCGCGCCACCCTTCCGGCTAGGTCGCCAACCCGTCGGGCCCCTCCTCCAGGAGCGTGGTGAACTGCGCCTCGTCGAGGATCCGCAGGCCGAGCTGCTCGGCCTTGTCGGCCTTGGAGCCGGCGTTCTCGCCGACCACGACGTAGTCGGTGTTCTTGGAGACCGAGCCGGCCGCCTTGCCGCCGCGACTGATGATCGCCTCCTTCACCGAGTCGCGGGTGTAGTGCTCCAACGAGCCGGTCGCGACGATGGTGAGCCCCTCGAGCGTGCGCGCGACCGACGCGTCGCGCTCATCGGCCATCGACACCCCGTCGGCCTCCCACGCGTCGACGATCGCGCGGTGCCAGTCGACCTCGAACCAGGCGATCACGGCCTCGGCGATCGTGGGTCCCACCCCCTCCGCCGCGGCGAGCTCCTCCTCGGTGGCGGCGCGGATCGCGGCCATCGACTCGAACTCCTGGGCCAGCGCGCGGGCGGCCGTCGGGCCGACGTGGCGGATGGACAGCGCGACCAGCACCCGCCACAGCGGGACCTGCTTGGCCTTGTCGAGGTTGGCGGCGAGGCGCTCGCCGTTGGCGGACAGCTGCGGGCCCTCCTCCCCCTTCTTCGGCGCCCGGGTGAACAGCGGCGCCCTGACCAGCTGGTCACGGGTCAGCGAGAACAGGTCGCCCTCGTCGGTGATCACGCCGGCGTCGATGAGCGCTGAGGCCGCTTCGTAGCCGAGGCCCTCGATGTCGAAGGCGCCGCGGCCGGCCACGTGGAACACCCGCTCGCGGACCTGGGCCGGGCAGTGCTGGTGGTTGGGGCAGCGCAGGTCCTTGTCGCCCTCCTTCTGCTCCGCCAGCCGGGTGCCGCAGGACGGGCAGTCCTCCGGCATGACCCACTTCTCGAGGCCCTCGGGGCGCAGGCCGAGCACCGGCCCGACGATCTCGGGGATCACGTCGCCGGCCTTGCGCAGCACGACGGTGTCGCCGGGGCGCACGTCCTTGCGCTCCACCTCGTAGCGGTTGTGGAGGGTGGCGTTCTCGACGGTCGAGCCGGCCACCTTGGTCGGCTCCATCACGCCGTAGGGGGTGGCCCGGCCGGTGCGGCCGACGTTGACCCGGATGTCGAGCAGCTTGGCGTTGACCTCCTCGGGCGGGTACTTGAAGGCGATGGCCCACCGGGGGGCCCGCGACGTCGAGCCCATCCGCCGCTGGAGGGAGACCTCGTCGACCTTCACCACGACGCCGTCGATCTCGTAGGGGACGATCGAGTGGCGGTGCTCGCCGGCGTTCTCGATGTAGGCCTCGACGTCCTTGAGCGTGGGCACCACTCGCACCTGGTCGGACGTCGGCAGACCCCACGCCGAGAGCGCCTCGTAGGCGTGGGACTGGGCGACCGGCTCGAAGCCGCGCCGCTCGCCGATGCCGTGGCAGACCATGCCGAGCGCACGGCTCGCGGTCACGCGCGGGTCCTTCTGGCGCAACGAGCCGGCCGCGGCGTTGCGCGGGTTGGCGAAGGCCGGTCGACCCGCCTCGGTCATCGACACGTTGAGCCGCTCGAACGCCTCGACGGGGAGGAACACCTCGCCCCGGACCTCGAGCAGCGAAGGCACCGGGAACTCGTCGGTGCCGGTGAGGCGATGGGGCACCGAGTGGATGGTCTTGACGTTGGGGGTCACGTCCTCACCGGTGCGACCGTCGCCCCGGGTCAGCGCGCGGACCAGGCGACCGTCCTCGTAGAGCAGGTTGATCGCGAGGCCGTCGACCTTGAGCTCGCACAGCAGGTCGGGAGCGGACAGGCCCTCGCGCTGGAGGCGGGAGTACCACCCCTCGAGCTCGTCGTAGGAGAAGGCGTTGTCGAGGCTCTCCATCCGCTGGAGGTGGTCGACGGCGGTGAACTCGGTCGACACCGCGCCGCCGACCTTCTGGGTCGGCGAGTCGGGCGTGCGCAGCTCGGGATAGCTCTCCTCGAGCCCCTCGAGCTCGCGCAGCCGGACGTCGAAGTCGGCGTCGGAGAGCGTCGGGTCGTCGAGGACGTAGTAGCGCCACCGCGCGTCCTCCACCTGCTCGCTGAGCTCCTGGTGGCGCTCGCGCGCCTCGGGCGTGGCGCTGGCGACCTGGGGCTCGTCGGCGGGACTCATGGAGCACAGTCTGCCGCCCACCTCCGACACCTGGCGTACGCCCTCGCCGTGCTGCCCGGGAGGGCAGTGGTCTGGACCGGATGAAACGCATTTGTTCCATCCATCTGCCCGGGCTACGCTCGTGACGAAACGGAACCGTTTCGTTTCATTCTCCCGCCCACCTCGATCCCGGAGAGGACCCATGACGCCCATCGAAGCCGGCACCCGCCCCCGCGTGGAGGGCGAGCGCGAGCAGGAGATCCTCGGCGCCACCCTCGAGGTGCTCGCCGAGGTGGGCTACGACCTGCTCACCATGGACGCGGTCGCCACCCGGGCGAAGGCCTCCAAGGCCACCCTCTACCGGCGGTGGCGGGGCAAGCCCGAGCTCGTCGTCGCGGCCGTCACCTACCACCACGCGACGGCGACGACCGTGCCCGACACCGGCACGCTGCGCGGAGACCTCCTCGCCGCCTACTGCGGCAGCGGCGGCATCGACGATCCGAGGGCCCAGGCGGTCCTCGCCGCCGTGGTGACCGCCATGGGGCGCGACCCGGAGTTCGCCGAGGTCTACCGCCGCGACTTCATCGGTCCCAAGGTCGCCGCCTCACGCACGATCTACGAACGCGCCCGCGAGCGCGGCGAGGTCCACCCCGACGTCGACCTCACCATCCTCGCACCGTCGCTGGCCGGGATCGTGCTCCACCGTGCGTTCCTGCTCGGCGACGTCGTCACGCCCGAGCTGATCGGCCGGATCCTCGACGAGGTGATCCTCCCGGCCGCCCGCTGCGGCCCATTGTCAGACCCTTCCGCTTCACTCGACCCGACCCACGAACCCTGAGGAATCACATGACCGACCTGGCTCCGGTTGCCGACGAGGTGACCCCCGAGCAGCACAAGCGCCTGCGCTGGGCCCTCGTGCTCATCTCCCTGGCGCAGCTGATGGTGGTGCTCGACAGCACCATCGCCAACATCGCCCTGCCGTTCATCGGCAACGACCTGTCTATCGAGCAGGCCAACCTGCAGTGGATCGTCACCGGCTACGCCCTGACCTTCGGCGGCTTCCTGCTCCTCGGCGGCCGGCTGGCCGACCTGATGGGCCGACGCCTCATCTTCATGGTCGGCGTGCTGCTCTTCGCCGTCGCCTCGCTCGTGGGCGGCTTCGCCCAGAACGAGGCCATGCTGCTCGGCGCCCGCGCCTTCCAGGGCCTCGGTGCCGCGCTGGCCTCGCCTGCCGCGCTCGCCCTGATCGCCACCACCTTCCCGGCGGGCAAGGAGCGCAACCGCGCCTTCGCCGTGTACGCCGCGATGGCCGGCGTCGGTGCCGCCGTCGGCCTGATCCTGGGCGGCTGGCTCACCGGCCTCGACTCCCCGCTCGGCATCGAGGGCTGGCGCTACACCTTCCTCATCGTCGTCCCGATCGGCCTCGGCGCCGCGTTCTTCGCGCCGCGCTTCTTCGACGAGTCCGAGCGCCACGAGGGCGAGCTCGACATCCCCGGTGCGATCACCGGCACGGCCGGCCTGCTCGCCATCGTGTTCGGCCTGAGCCGCGCCGGCCAGGAGGAGTACGGCTGGGGCGCCACCAGCACCGTCCTCAGCCTCGCCCTCGGCGTGGCCCTCCTCGCGCTGTTCATCGTCGTCGAGACCCGGGTCCAGCACCCGCTGCTGCCGTTCCGGATCTTCGCCAGCCGCAACCGCGCGGCCGCCTTCGCGGTCATGATGATCGTCCCCGCGGCGATGTTCGCGATGTTCTTCTTCCTGTCGCTGTTCATCCAGCTCGTGGTGGGCTACTCCCCGCTCCACACCGGCTTCGCGTTCCTGCCGTTCTCGATCGCGATGATCATCTCGGCGACCGCGGCGTCCAAGCTCGTCAGCACGGTCGACCCCCGCTTCCTGTCCGGCATCGGCACGATCCTCTCCGCCATCGCGCTGTTCGGCTTCAGCCGGCTCGACGTGCCCGACAGCCCCACCGGGATCCTCGACGCCGTGGCCGGCGGCGGCCACCTCGGCGACGGCGTGAACTACTGGACCCACGTCCTGCCGTTCATCGTGCTGATGGCCTTCGGCATGGGGCTCAACTTCGTCCCGCTCACGCTGGTCGCGGTGCACCGCCTGCGCGCGCAGGACTCCGGCATCGGGTCGGGCGTGCTCAACACGATGCAGCAGGTCGGCGGCGCGCTGGGCCTGGCCACGCTCAGCACGGTCGCGCTGCACTTCTCGCAGTCGCGGACCGAGGAGGTCGCCCCCCAGCTGGGCGCCGCGGCCCAGGGCCAGCTCACCCCGGACCAGCTCGGTCCGATCGCCGGGATCGTCGGCTTCGCCGATGGTGCCACGAGCGCCTTCCTGGTCGGCTCGATCATGATGCTGGCGGCCTCGGTCATCGTGTGGATCTTCCTCGACGTCCACCACGACGAGCTCGCGACCGACGACGCCCCTGAGGGCGTGGCCGTGCACTGAGGCACCACCTCAACCGCCTGCGAGGGAGGATCTCCGGTGACGGAGGTCCTCCCTCCGCGCTCCCCCACCCATCCGTGACCGTCCCGGCTCCGAAGGAGACGCGTGAGTGACCCGCTCCTGACGACGTACGACGCCCCGGGCCGGGCCCGCGCGGTCGCCCTCGTCCTGCACGGCGGCAGGCCACGCTCGAGCCAGGCGGTCGACGGCCGGAGCGCCTCGTGGCGACGCGCGCTGTGGCTGCAGCGCAGCATCGCGCGACAGGCGCACGAGGCCGGCGTCGGCGTCTGGCTGGTCCGCTACCGCGAGCGCGGGTGGAACGGCGGCGAGCGCCTCGACGACGCCCGGTGGGCCCTCGGCCGGGTCCGTGCCGCGCACGGCGACGTGCCCGTGGTGCTCCTCGGCCACTCCATGGGGGCGCGTGTCGCGGTCCACGTCGCCGACGACCCGTCGGTGGTCGGGGTCGTGGGGCTGGCCCCGTGGTGGTCGGCCCACGACCCCGTCGAGCCCCTGGCCGGTCGGGTGCTGCACGCCGCACACGGGCGGCGCGACCGCATCACGTCCTTCGGTGAGACCGCCCGATACGTCGAGCGGGCGCGCTCGGTCGCCGACGGCGCCGACCTGCGCGACATGGGTCCGCTCGGCCACTACATGCTCACCGCGTCCGCGCGCTGGCACGAGGTGGCCCTCGAGTCGGTCCTCGACGTGCTCGACCGGACCCGCTGCCCGGGGACCTGACCCAGCGGCTGCCGCCGGCGTGCCACCCGCGGACGCCCATGGCGGCCTCGGCCGGTCAGAGGTTCCGCGCGACGGTCGCCGAGAGCCGCACCGCGCGGGCCGCCCAGCCGGTCGTGGCACCGGCCAGCCCGCACGCCGGCGTCACGACGGCCGCACCGCCGAGCGCCTCGAGGTCGAGCCCGAGCATGTCGAACCAGCGCTGCACCCGCTCGGTGAGCCGGGCGTCGGACGCCCCGCCCTCCGGCTCGAGGGACGGTACGACGCCCAGCGCGGTCGTGCGCCCGCCCTCGAGCGCCTCGGCGAAGGTGTCGAGGTCCTCCGGGCCGAGCATCGACAGGTCGGCCGACAGCCCGGCCGCCCCAGCGCCCGCGACGATCGACCACGGCGTCTGCGGCGCGCACGAGTGCACCCAGGGCTCGGCCCCGGCGTCGCTGATCGCGCCGAGGACCCACTCGAGGTGCGCCGAGGCCTCGGGGAGGTCGACGCGGCGGTGCCGGCCATAGCCGCTGGCGGTCGGCACCCGGCCGGCCACGACGGCCGCGAGCGCAGGCTCGTCGACCTGCACCACGAGCCGGTCCACCCCGGCGAGGCGCCGCCGTAGGTCGGCCACGTGGGCGGCCAGGCCCTCGGCCAACGCCTGGGCGAGCTCGCGCCGGGCACCGTGGTCGCTGAGCACCTTGTCGCCGCGCGGCTTCTCGACCGTCGCGGCGAGCGTCCACGGGCCGGCGACCTGGGTCTTGAACGCCCCGGTCCAGCCCTGCGCGAGCTCCTCGACGGTGTCGAGGTCCTGGGCGAGCAACGAGCGGGCGCGCCGGTGGTCGACCCCGCTGGCATCGGTGAGGCGCCAGCCGGCCGGCTGCAGGTCGGCCGCCAGGCCCTCGACGACGGCCAGCCCACGGCCGGTCATGCCGGCGGTGACGCCGCGCGCGGGCAGCTCCGGCACGTGCGGCAGGTCGGGGAGCTCCCCCAGCACCAGGCGCGTCGCCTCGGCGAAGTCGGTGCCCGGCAGGGACCCGACACCGGTCGCGGTGCTCATCGGTCCCCCGCCTCGGCCAGCAGCCGCGCGGCCGCGCCGTCGACGGAGCGGGTCGAGGCGCTGACCACTGCCACGCCGACGCCGTGCACCCGGTCGATGCCGACGAAGGAGCGGAAGCCGCCGGTCCCGCCGTTGTGCCAGGTCACCTCGCGACGCAGCAGGTCGCCGGTGAGCCAGCCCGCGCCGATGCGCTGCTTCCCGACGAAGGAGGTGCGCGGGTCCAGCGCGTCGGCGCCCGGCACCGTCCGGTCGAGCAGCGCGCGGAGCAGGACGGCGAGGTCGACCGCCGACGACCGGACGCCGCCGGCCGGGGCGATCGCCCCGTTGGCCCACGGCTCCACGACGCGGCCGGCGCGGTTGCGCGGCGCGACCGCACCCGGCCGCAGGTCCCCCGCCGACACCGGCACGTAGGTGTCGACCAGTCCGAGAGGCGCCGCGAGGCGCTGCGCAACCAGG
The DNA here is from genome assembly GCF_031844425.1 of Microbacterium sp. ARD31. Lineage (NCBI taxonomy): Bacteria > Bacillati > Actinomycetota > Actinomycetes > Micrococcales > Microbacteriaceae > Microbacterium > Microbacterium sp. ARD31. Next base: position 4,287 of record NZ_JAUZVE010000035.1, on the reverse strand, counting down.
TCGGCGTACGTCGTGCGCGCGGCGGCGGCGACGGCGTGCCCGAGCAGCTGGAAGCCGAGGTTGGAGTAGCTGGGCCGTCCGCGCCGGCGGACCGTGACCCGGTCGAGCCCGGCCAGCAGCGCGGGAAGGTCCTCGCGGTAGGGGTTGCGGCCATCCCGCCACAGCTCCCAGGTGCGGCGCAGCACCTGCCCGCCCGGCGCCAGTCGCGGGAGGCCGGAGGAGTGCGTGGCCAGGTCGGCCAGCGCGATGGCGCCGATCGGACCGGTGACGGGCAGGTGGTCGCCCAGGACAGCCGCCTCGGCGACCTCCCCGCGCGCCACCGCGTCGCGCCACAGCAGTCCGGTGACGCCCTTGGAGACCGACCCGAGCTCCACGTCGTCGTGGACGCCGGCCCCGACCGCGTCCACCTCCGGACCCTCCGGGGTCACCAGCGCGACGACGTACGTCGTGTGCCGGGAGCCGAGCAGCGCTCCGGCCCGGTGGGCGAGGGTGCTCATGCAGTGACGACCTCGACGGGACGGGTCGCGTCGATCGTGGCCGACCCCACGACACGGGTGCCGTCGTAGATCACGGCCGCCTGACCGGGCGCGATGCCCTGGGCGGGCTCGTGGAGCTCGATCTCGACACGGTCGCCCTCGACCACCACGGTCGCCCGGTGCTCGGCACCGTGCGCCCGGAGCTGGACGGTCCCGTCCACCCGCTCCGGGACGGTGCCGCACCAGCGCGGCCGGATGCCCGAGACGTGCCCGACGGCCAGCCGCTCGCGGGGTCCGACGGTGACCGTGCCGCTGACCGGCTCGATGTCGAGCACGAACCGCGGCTTCCCGTCGGCCGCCGGGACGCCCAGCCGGAGCCCGCGTCGCTGGCCGATGGTGAAGCCGTAGGTGCCGTCGTGGCTGCCGACCGTCTCCCCCGTCGTCACGTCGACGATGTCGCCGCCGTGGTTGGGGGCGCGGTCGCCGAGCTTCTCCCGGAGCCAGCCGGCGTTGTCGCCGTCGGCGACGAAGCAGATGTCGTGGGAGTCCGGCTTGTCGGCGACCAGCAGGCCGCGGGCCTGCGCCTCGCGCCGTACGGCCGGCTTGTCGGTGTCGCCGAGCGGGAAGAGGGAGTGCCGCAGCTGCTCCTGGTCGAGCACGCCGAGGACGTAGGACTGGTCCTTGCCGTGGTCGGCGGCCCGGTGCATCTCGATGAGCCCGTCGGCGCCGGTGCGCAGCTGCGCGTAGTGGCCGGTCGCGACAGCGTCGAACCCGAGCGCGAGCGCCCGGTCCAGCACGGCGGCGAACTTGATCTTCTCGTTGCACCGCAGGCAGGGGTTCGGCGTGCGGCCGGCGGCGTACTCGTCCATGAAGTCCTCCACGACGTCCTCGTGGAAGCGGTCGGAGAGGTCCCAGACGTAGAACGGGATGCCGATCACGTCGGCGGCGCGGCGCGCGTCGTTGCTGTCCTCGATGGTGCAGCAGCCCCGAGCGCCAGAGCGGTACGACGCCGGGTTGCGGCTGAGGGCGAGGTGGACGCCGGTCACCTCGTGACCGGCCTCGACGGCGCGGGCCGCGGCGACGGCGGAGTCCACGCCGCCCGACATCGCGGCGACGACCCTCATCAACGCACCTTGGCGGCCCGGGCGCGCTCGACCACGGGCCCGATCGCCTCGACGAGGGCGTCGACGTCGGCCGGGGTCGTCGAGTGCCCGAGGGTGAACCGCAGCGAGTGGCGGGCCTGGTCGTCGTCGCAGCCCATCGCCAGCAGCACGTGCGAGGGCTGCGGCACGCCCGCCGAGCACGCCGACCCGGTGGAGCACTCGATGCCGCGGGCGTCGAGGAGCATCAGCAGGGAGTCCCCCTCGCAGCCCGGGAAGCCGATGTGCGCGTTGCCGGGCAGCCGCAGCGGGCCGCACGGGGTCCCGTGCAGGTGGGCGTCGGGGACGACCTCGACCACCCGGCGGACCAGGTCGTCGCGCAGGGTCGCGACCCGCACCGCGTGCTCGTGCTGGGCCTTGACCGACGCCTCCACGGCCGCCGCGAGACCCGCGATCGCGGGCACGTCGAGCGTGCCGCTGCGGATGTCGCGCTCCTGCCCGCCTCCGTGCACGAGCGCGCTCACCGCGAGGTCGCGGCGCACCACCAGCGCGCCGACGCCGTACGGGCCGCCGACCTTGTGGCCGGTGAAGGTCAACGCGTCGACGCCGCACGCGGCGAAGTCCACGGGCACCTGCCCCACCGCCTGCACCGCGTCGGTGTGGACGGGGATCGCGTGCTCGGCGGCGATCGCCACCACCTCGTCGATCGGCTGGAGCGAGCCGACCTCGTTGTTGGCCCACATCACCGAGACGAGGGCCACCGAGGCAGGGTCGCGGGCCACCGACTCGCGGAGCGCATCGACGTCGAGGACGCCCTGCGACGAGACGGGCAGCAGCTCGACCTCGGCACCGTCGCTCTCCGAGAGCCAGTGCAGCGGGTCGAGGACGGCGTGGTGCTCGATCGCGGTGGACAGGATGCGGGTACGACGCGGGTCCTCGGCGCGCCGGGACCAGAAGATGCCCTTGATCGCGAGGTTGTCGGACTCGGTGCCGCCGGAGGTGAACACGACGTCGCCTGGGCGGGCCCCGATGACGCCCGCGATGGTCTCGCGCGACTCCTCCACGACCCTGCGCGCACCGCGACCCGAGGCATGCAGCGAGCTCGCGTTGCCGACCCCGGTGAGCTGGCGGGTCATCGCCTCGACCGCGACCGGCAGCATCGGCGTGGTCGCGGCGTGGTCGAGGTAGACGATGCGCTCGCTCATGACCTGCCAAGCCTACGGGGCGACCGGAGTCACTCCGCCATCGTGCCGTCCAGCCAGGCGTGGCCGGGGTACAGCCGGCTCACCGCCTCGCGCAGCCAGGCCCGTGCCGACGGGTCCAGCAGCGGCCAGGTGACGGCGAGGTCGCGGTCGTCCTTGGGTCGCGCCGGCAGGGCCTTGTAGAGCAGCGTGACCTCCGGGCGCTGGTAGCGGACCCCGGAGTCCGCGACCCAGGTGACCTCGTCCAGAGGTGCGACGTGGTCGGGGTCCCGCTTGCTGGTCCAGAGCCCGTCGCGGTCGGGAGTGGGCACCATGTCGATCACCCACGGCTCGGCGGCGCTGCGCCGGATCCAGACCTGGCTGCCGACGTCGAGCACCTCGGGGAACCGGTCGTCGAACGGGCGCAGGGTCCCGCCGTGGTTGCTCCAGAGGTTCCACTCGTCGCCGACGTGCTCGCGGAACGCGCCGAGGTCGCACCCCAGGATCGAGACGTCGACGTCCTCGTGCTCGCGCGGCCGGCCGGTGAACGCCTCGATCGACCAGCCGCCGACGATCCACCACGGCCGGTCGAAGCCGGCCATCAGCTCGACGACCCCGTCTGGGTCGAGCGAGTCCCACGCGCCGTACCACCGGAAGAACCGCTCGTCCTCCGCCACCTCCTCGGGTGTGCGGCGCAGCGGCTCCCGCTCCTCCTCCATGGAGCGACGCTAGCGCCGCGACACCCTCGCGCGAAGGTTCCGGCGCTGGCCCGCTGATGGTTCATCACGGTATGTCGACGAACAGGCACTTCCCACGATCACCTGACGCCGGGAAGTGCGGGTTCGCCTGCATACCGTGATGAACCGTTAGTGGGGGCGGGAGCGGCAGGGGGCCGGTGGGACTAGTCGAGCAGGACGAGGTCGTCGCGGTGGATGACCTCGCGCTCGTACGCCGCCCCGAGCGCCGCCTTGAGCTCCCGGGTGGAGCGGCCGAGGAGCGCCGGGAGCTCGTCGGCGTCGAAGTTGACCAGGCCCCGTGCGACGGGCGAGCCGCTGGGGTCCAGGACGTCGACCGCGTCGCCGGCGACGAAGCTCCCGTCGACGGCGGTGATGCCGGCGGCCAGGAGCGAGGCGCGCCGCTCGACGACCGCGCGCACGGCGCCGGCGTCGAGGGTCAGCGTGCCCTGCCCCGAGGTGGCGTGCGCCAGCCAGAGCAGCCGGGTCGGGCGCCGCTTGCCCGTGGCCTCGAAGAGGGTGCCGACGTCGGCCCCGGCGAGCGCAGCGGCTGCCTGGTCGGCCGAGGTGAGGACCACGTCGATGCCGGCGCCGGTCGCGATCCGGGCGGCGTCGACCTTGGTGGTCATCCCGCCCGTCCCGACGCCGGCAGCACCGGCCGAGCCGATGGTCACCGCCGCGAGGTCGTCCTCGGAACGCACCACCGGGACCAGGCGGGAGCCCTCCCGGCTCGGCGGGCCGTCGTAGAGCCCGTCGACGTCGGAGAGCAGCACGAGCAGGTCGGCGTGCACGAGGT
>NZ_JAUZVE010000034.1:0-76954 GCF_031844425.1 Microbacterium sp. ARD31 | reverse complement strand
CGGACGGCCTGGTCGGCGGCGGCCCGGGCTGTCGCCACCGCGAGGCCCTGGACCCAGCTGGTGAGCGCCTCGGGCTGCTCGGGCCAGTCGTCGGGAGGGACGACCGCGCCGACCTCGCTGACCCGGCTGACCAGGTCGGCGACCGACCGCTGGTGGGCATCCGCCTGGCGGCGCAGCTCGACCCGACGGTCCCGGAGCCAGCGCTCGACCCGGTCGAAGCGCTCGGTCTGGAACACCTGCTGCAGGAGGGCGTGCCGCTCTTCCGAGCGGGCGCGCAGGAAGGCCTGGAACCGTCCCTGGGGGAGCAGCGCGACCTGGCAGAACTGGGGCAGCGTCATGCCGACGAGCCGCGTCACCAGGTGACCGGTCTCGTCGAGGCGCGTGCTGAGCGGGTGCCACAGGTCGGCACCGTCGGGGGAGGGGCGGCGCTCGGAGATGACGACGCGGGCCTGCTCGGTCGTCGTACCGGTGCCGCGCTTCTTGGGCCGGGTCCACGCCGGTGACCGGTCGATGCGGAACCGGCGGCCGGACAGGGTCGCCTCCAGGACGACGCGCGGCGTCACGTCGTCGCCGGCGTGGTCGGACCGGAGCCGCTTGGCGCTCGCGCGGTCGCCCGGCACGTCGCCGTAGAGCGCGAAGCACACCGCGTCGAGCACGCTCGACTTGCCGGCACCGGTGGGGCCGCTGAGGAGGAACAGCCCGGCCTCGGAGAGCGCGTCGAAGTCGATCCGCACCCGGTCGGCGAACGGGCCGAAGCCGGTGACCTCGAGGTGGTGGAGCCTCATCCACCACCGGCCTGCGGCGGTGCGGACGCTCCCACGAGGACGTCCTGGTCGGGGTCGTGGCAGCAGGCGTCGACCGCTTCGAGGAGCAGGTCGGACTCGGCGGCCGTCGCCGGCACGCCGCGGACCTGATCGAGGAAGTCGACCGTGATGCCGTGGTCGCTGCGCCCCGCCGCGGGCGCAGCCGGCGCATGGGCCTCGGCCGGTGCGGCAGGGAACTGGAGCACCAGGGTGTGCGGGAAGCGCCGGCGCAGCTGCTCCATCGCGCGGGCGGGGCGGGGCACGTCGGTCACCGTCGCCTGGACCCAGTCTCCCTCGTGGTCGGCGAGGGCCGGGTCGGCGAGCAGGTCGAGGAGGCTGCCGCTGATGCGCGAGAGCCGCCGGGGGACGGGCGCGTCGACCCAACGGGCGGTGGAGAGGCCGCGGGCGTCGAGCTCGACGAGCCACGAGCCCTTGGCCTGGTCGGCCTCCGAGAAGGAGTACGCCAGGGGCGAGCCGGAGTAGCGCAGTCCGTCGGCGAGGACGTGCGGGCCGTGGAGGTGGCCGAGCGCGGTGTAGTGGATGCCGTCGAAGGTGCTCGTCGAGACGCGCGAGACGCCGCCGACGCTGATGTCGCGCTCGGACTCGCTCGGGGTGGCGCCGGCGACGAAGGCGTGCGCGAGGACGACCGAGCGCGTCGACGCGGGGCGCCCCGCGAGGTCGCGGCGCACCCGGGCCATCGCCTCGCCGAGCGCGGCCTCGTGGCTGCGGTGCCGGAGGCCCCAGGGCTCGAGAAGCGCGGAGGGGTCGAGGTACGGGAGCGCGTGGATCGCCACGTCGCCGTGCTCGTCGCCGAGCATGACGGGGGTGCCGACGGTGGACGCGTCGGTGCGCACGAAGACGCCGGCGGCGTCCATCAGCCGGGAGCCGAAGCCCAGGCGCTGGGCGCTGTCGTGGTTGCCGCTGCTCACGACCACGCGGGCGCGCGAGGCGGCGAGCCGGGCGAAGGCCTCGTCGGCGAGCGCGACGGCGTCGACGTGGGGGAGGGCGCGGTCGTAGACGTCGCCCGCGACCACGACGACGTCGACACCCTCGGCCTCGACCACCTCCAGGAGGTGGTCGACGAATGACGCCTGGTGCCCGAGCAGTCCCTCCCGGTGGAAGGATCTCCCCAGGTGCCAGTCGGAGGTGTGGAGGATGCGCACACGACGAACCTATGCGCCCGCACCGACAGCGCCGGGCACCCACGCCGCGGTGTGGGTCAGGGGTCAGGTGTAGTGCACCGTGCGGCCCGCTGAGGTGAAGCCCCACAGGTCGATGCCGGCCTCGCGGGCGAGGCCCGCGGCCAGGGTGGTCGGTGCCCCCACCGCCACGATCGCGCCGACACCGCTGGCGGCGGCCTTCTGCACCAGCTCGAAGCCGACCCGCCCGCTGAGCACCAGGCACGCGGCGGCCGGCGACTCCCCGGCCAGCACGCGGGCGCCGACGACCTTGTCGACGGCGTTGTGGCGCCCGACGTCCTCACGCACGACGAGGAGGGTCCCGTCGGCGTCCGCCAGGCCGGCCGCGTGGACCCCGCCGGTCCGGTCGAAGAGCGTCTGGCGCGCGCGCAACGCCTCTGGCAGGCGTCGTACGACGTCGGGGTCGGGCCGCGGTCCCGGCCACGGCGCAGCGGCGCGCACCGAGAGCGCCTCCGCCACGCTGTCCTTGCCGCAGACGCCGCACGCCGACGAACCGGCCGAGGCGGCGACGTGACGGTGGGGAAGCTCCGCGCCGCCGGTCAGCGAGACGGTGACGACGTTGAACTCCTGCTCGGGCGCGAGGTCCGCGTCGGTGCAGTAGGCGACCTGGGCGAGGGTGTCGGGCGTCGCGAGCGCCTCGTTGACGAGCCAGCCGGCGGCGAGCTCGAAGTCGTGGCCGGGGGTGCGCATGGTGACCCAGGCCCGCCGTGCGTCGAGCCCGCCGGCGCGCACGCGGATCTCGAGCGGCTCCTCGGTGACGAGGCGGTCCTCACGCGCGCTCTCGCCGCCGTCGCCGTGCTCGACCACCCGGGTGCGCAGGGACGGTCCCGGCCGCCGCACGCGCTCGCTCACCACCTCTCGACCCTAGCCCGGACGACCTCGCGTTGGTGTCCGAGATCACCCCTTCGGGGATGCGGGGGCGGAGATTCTCCGACCGTAGAATGTAAGAGCCGCAAAGGAGCGGCTACTTCTTACACAACGACGTGAAGAAGTTCCATCGCTCATCACGTGAGGGTCCCCCCTCGAAAGGACACATCTCCATGACCACGCAGCTGCACGTCGCCTTCAGCCTCGTCGACGCCCGGGCTCACGCGACCGAGGACACCGCCCTCCTGCGCACCGTGGAGATCGCCCGCCGTGAGGAGCGCCGCGCCCGTCGCGCCGCGCGTCGCGTCACCCGCTGACCCAGCGCGACCCCTCGTCCGACGCCCCCACGTCGGACCTGCCGCACGCCGCCGCCCTCCCGCGGCCGGCACGCGGCGCCGGCACCCTGCCCGACCCCCCTCTGGCAGGGTGTCGGCCATGACTGACCAGCACCGTCCCGCTGCTCCCACCGCGTCCGACCTCCGCAGCGTCGAGCTCACCCGGATCGGGCACGCCCGCTTCAAGGCCACCAATGCGCGCGGCGGCGAGACGTTCTTCGGCACCGGGGGAGCGGACCCCGACTTCACGCCGGTCGAGCTCCTCCTCGCCGCCATCGCGGGGTGCAGCGCGCTCGATGTCGAGGCGATCACCCACAAGCGCGTCGCCAGCACGACGTACGCCGTGCACGCCGAGGGCCGCAAGATCCGCGACGAGGAGGGCAACCACCTGGTCGACCTGCGCGTCACCTTCGACGTCCGGTTCCCGGAGGGCCCGGAGGGCGACGCAGCCCGCGAGCGGGTGCAGGGCGCGATGGAGATGTCCCGTGACCGGCTGTGCACCGTCGCGCGGACCGTGCAGCTGGGCGCGGCGATCGACTACGACCAGGTCAGCCGATCGTGACCTTCTCGATGGTCACTGGCTTGTTCGGCGCTCCGCCGCCGGCGGGGTGCGCGCCGTCGTTGCCCTCCTTGGCGATGGCGTCGATGACCTCGAGGCCGGCCTCGTCGATCGTGCCGAACGTCGTGTAGCTCGGCGGGAACTGCGAGTCGCGGAACACGAGGAAGAACTGGGATCCGTTGGTGTCCGGCGCGCCGGTGTTCGCCATCGCGATGGTGCCCGCGGCGTAGGACTCGTCGCCGGTGAGCTCGTCGGCGACGGTGTAGCCCGCGCCGCCGGAGCCGGTGCCGGTGGGGTCGCCGCACTGGAGGATGCCGAAGCCCTCCTGGTCGCCGATCCGGGGGCACGGGGTGTCGTCGTAGAAGCCCTGCTCCGACAGCGAGACGAACGAGTTGATCGTGCACGGGGCGTCGGCCCGGTCCATCGTGAGCGTGATGTCGCCGAAGTTGGTGGTCATCGTCGCGGTGACCGTGCCCTCGGCGGGCGCCTCGGCAGCCGGCGCGTCGACGTCGCGCGCCGGCTCCTGGCCGTCCTCGGGGTACTCGCAGGTGGTGGTCTCGCCGCTGGGTGCCTCGCTCGACGACTCCGACGGGGACTCCGACGGGGACTCCGACGAGGACGCGGCCGGGTCCTGGGCGGTGTCGGGGGCGTCACCGTCGCTCTCGTTCCCGCACGCGGCGAGGGTGAGCACGGACAGGCAGGCGGCCACGGTGGCCAGGCGCTTCAGCATGGCGCCGAGGATAGCCAGCGTCCGTTCACATCTCCTCGTGGGTGTCGGGGTCGCCGCCGAACAGCCGGCCGTCCTCCTCGGCGAGCCCCGAGATCGCCGCGACCTCGTCGTCGTCGAGCTCGAAGCCGAACACGTCGAGGTTCTGTGCCTGGCGCTGCGGGTCGGCGGACTTGGGGATCGGGAGCGAGCCGAGCTGCACGTGCCAGCGCAGGATGACCTGGCCGGGGGAGACGTCGTGGGCGCGCGCCGCGGACGTCACCGCGTCCTCGTCGAGCGGGGCGCGTCGCTTGCCCATCGGGCTCCACGCCTCGGTGCGGATGCCGAGGCGCTCGTGGACCTCGCGCATCTGCTCCTGCGGGAAGCGGGGATGCAGCTCGACCTGGTTCACGGCCGGCACGACGCCGGTGTCGTCGATGATCCGGGTCAGGTGCTCCTCGGTGAAGTTGGAGACCCCGATGGAGCGGACCAACCCGTCCTTCTGCAGCTGGACCAGCGCCCGCCAAGCCTCGACGTACCTGCCCTGGCTCGGGTTGGGCCAGTGGATGAGGTGCAGGTCGGTGCGCTCGACGCCGAGGCGCTCGAGGGAGGAGCGGACCGAGGCGATGGCGTCGTCGTACGCGTGGTGGCGTCCCGGGATCTTGCTGGCGACGAGCACCTCGTCGCGGGGCAGCCCGGAGCGTCGCAGCGCCTCGCCCACCTCCGCCTCGTTCTCGTAGTTCACGGCCGTGTCCACGAGCCGGTAGCCGGCCTCCAGGGCGTGCACGATCGCGGCGGTGCCGTCCTCGCCGCGCAGGGGATAGGTGCCGAAGCCGATCGCGGGGACCGTGGTGCCGTCGTTGAGCGTGTACGTCGGTGTGGAGGCCATGGCTCCAACGTAGGGCGCGCCGCAAGGGCCGCCGACCCCGTCGGTAGCCTTGTGCCCGGTGAAGTCCTACGTCCTGCTCGACCACGACGGCGTCCTGGTGGACACCGAGCAGTGGTACTTCGCAGCGGGGCGTCGCGCGCTGGCCGAGGTCGGGGTCGAGCTCGACGAGGCGCGCTACCTCCGCGACATGGCTCGCGGTGCGGGCACCTGGACGCAGGCGCGTGCGGCCGGTGTCGACGAGACGACCATCGACCGGCTGCGGGTCGCCAGGGACGCCTACTACCAGGAGCTCCTGCGCACCGAGCCGATCGAGATCGACGGCGTGGTCGACGCGCTGGCCGAGCTCGCGCCGTACGTGCGGATGGCGATCGTGACGACCGCCAAGCGGGCGGACTTCGAGCTGATCCACGCCGGCAGGCAGATCGTGCCGTTCATGGACTTCGTGCTCGTCCGGGAGGACTACGAGCACAGCAAGCCGCACCCGGAGCCGTACGCCACGGCGCTGCGCCGGTTCGCGGCAGCGCCCGAGGAGGCCGTCGTGGTCGAGGACTCGGCGCGCGGGCTGGCGTCAGCCGTGGCAGCCGGCATCGACTGCGTCGTCGTCCACCACGCGTTCACCGCGTCCCAGGACTTCTCAGCCGCGACCCACCGCATCGGCTCGCTCTCCGAGCTGAAGTCGCTGGTGCTGTGAGGGGAGGACTGGCCGGGCTCGTCTTCGCTATCTGACATAATGTCAGTTATCGGCGATATGGCTGAGCGCGCGGAGAGCGGGGCGTGCTGCACGACGGCGAGAAGTCCCCGGATATCCGGGGACCACGACGACAACGTGGAACACCCGGGTCACCGAGTGGCTCGGATCTTCCACGTTCTCCTGGCGGCGCCCCGCGAGATCGTCGGCGCACGCGCCGACGTGACATAACGCGTCAGGCGAACTTCCCGTACTTCTTGTGCATCGCCTGCTTGGAGACGCCGAGCATGGTGCCGATCTCGGCCCAGCTGAAGCCGTGGATCCGCGCGCGGCGCACGGCGACCGCCTCGGCGGCTGCGAGCTCGTGCTTGGCCCGGGCGATGCGCATGAGCTCCTCGAGGGGGCTCTGCTCCCCCGGCTCGTCGGCGTCGACGGCAGTCCTCATGCGTCAACCATGATTGACGCCGTCCGGAAAGTCAACCCTTGTTGACGGACTGGTCCCGGGTGAGGTGCAGCAGCCACTGCGTCCCGCCGGTGTGGATCAGCGCGTACCGGCGCGAGCCGGTCCGTCCGTGCAGCACGAGCACCAGGCGCCTCTCGTCGCGGTCCTCCGCCTCCCACGTGCCGGTGTCGGCGATCGACTTGTGCTCGTCCTCGTAGTCGACGTGGTCGAGCTCGTGGTCGTCGACGGCGATCGCCAACCGGTCGTGGTGCCGGTCGGTCGGGAGCCCCTTGGGCACCGCCCAGCTCCTGAGCACGCCGTCCTCCTCGAGGCGCAGGTCGAAGTGCGGGCTGGGGCGACGGTGGTCGTGCAGGACGAAGCGGGCCGGCACGACGTCCTAGCCCTTCGGCCGCTGGTCCACGATGCGTCGCATCTTGCCGACGGAGCGCTCGATCTCGAACGGTCCGACGACCTCGACGCCGACGGTGACGCCGATGACGCGCTTGACCAGCTCGGCGACGTGGCGACCGGCCGCCTCGCCCGCGTCGACGGCGACGTCCTCGCGTCGCTCGATGCGCACGGTCAGCGTGTCCATGTTGCCCGCCCGTCCGCGCACGCACTGGAAGTGCGGCGTGAGCTCGGGGACGCCGAGGACGAGCTCCTCGATCTGCGTCGGGAACAGGTTCACGCCGCGCAGGATGATCATGTCGTCGGTGCGGCCGGTGATCTTCTCGATGCGCCGCATCGGCCGCATCGTCCCCGGGAGCAGCCGCGTCAGGTCGCGCGTGCGGTAGCGCAGGACCGGCATGGCCTCCTTGGTCAGCGAGGTCAGCACGAGCTCGCCCTCCTCGCCGTCGGGCAGCACCTCGCCGGTGACCGGGTCGATGACCTCCGGGTAGAAGTGGTCCTCCCAGAGGTGCAGCCCGTCCTTGGTCTCCACGCACTCCTGGGCGACGCCCGGTCCGATGATCTCCGACAGTCCGTAGATGTCGACGGCGTGCATGTCGAGGCGCTCCTCCACGGCGGTGCGCATCTCGTTGGTCCACGGCTCGGCGCCGAAGATGCCGACGCGCAGCGAGCTGGCCCGCGGATCGAGGCCCTGGCGCTCCATCTCGTCGACGATGTTGAGCATGTAGGACGGCGTCACCATGATCACGTCGGGGCGGAAGTCGGCGATCAGCTGGACCTGCCGCTCGGTCATGCCGCCGGAGACCGGGACGACGGTGCAGCCGAGCCTCTCGGCGCCGGCGTGCGCCCCGAGGCCGCCGGTGAACAGGCCGTAGCCGTAGGCGTTGTGCAGGATGTCGCCGGGACGGCCGCCGGCCGCCCGGATGCTGCGCGCGACGACGGTGGCCCACACGTCGAGGTCCCCGCGCGTGTAGCCGACGACGGTCGGCTTGCCGGTCGTGCCGCTCGAGGCGTGCACGCGTACGACGTCGGTGCGTGGTACCGCGAACATGCCGAACGGGTAGTTCTGGCGCAGCGACTCCTTCGTCGTGAAGGGCAGCCGCGCGAGGTCGGCCAGCTCGGTGAGGTCGTCGGGGTGGACGCCGGCCTCGTCGAGCGCCGCGGTGTAGTGCGCGACGTTGTCGTAGGCGTGCCGCACGGACCACTGCAGGCGCTCGAGCTGCAGGGCCCGCAGTTCGTCGACGGAGGCCCGTTCGATCGGCTCGAGCCCGTGGTCGGGCGGGACGGGTGCGGGCACGGCGCCTCCCTGCCGGGGCCTAGACCGACGCCCGGCGCACGAGCTCCGGCACGAAGACCACGCGGCGGGGCACGCCGCGCCCGCCCTCGGCGATCGCCTCCAGGAGCAGCCGCACCGCCTCGGTGACCATCGGACCGATGGGGTTGTGCAGCGTGGTGAGCGGCGGGCGGGTGCGCTCGGCGACCCCCAGGTCGTCGTAGCCCACGATCGAGACGTCCTCGGGCACCCGGATCCCCCGGCTCGCCAGCTCGCGCATCGCGCCTTTGGCCATCAGGTCGGACGCGGCGAAGATGCCGTCGATGTCCTCGGCCGTGTCGAGGAGGGCCGCGCAGGCCTCGGCCCCGCCCTCCTCGGTGAAGTCGCCGTAGGCCACGAGGTCGGCGTCGAGCTCCGCCGCGGCCAGCTCGTGGCGCCATCCCTCGAGCCTGTCGTGGCCCGCGCGCATGTCGCGCGACCCGGCGATGGTCGCGATCCGGCGCCGGCCGGCGTCGAGGAGGACCTGCACGGCCTGTCGCGCGGCGGCCGTGTTGTCGCTGTCGACGTACGACACCCGCTCGGCGCCGAGCCACGGACGGCCGATGAACACGCACGGCAGGCCCAGGTCCGACAGGTGCTCGGCAAGCCGGTCGTCGCGGTGGTGGGAGGCGACGATCGCGCCGTCGACGGAGCGGCCGCGGAGGTACTTCAGCAGCCGTTCCTCCTCCTCCCCCGGCTCGGCCAGGAGCAGCACCAGCTGGAGGTCGTGCTCGCGCAGGGCGCGCGAGACCAGGTGCAGCATGCGTGCGAAGAACGGGTCGGAGAAGATCCGCTCGTCGGACTCCGGGAGGATCACCGCGACCGAGCCGGTGCGACGGGTCACCAGCGAGCGCGCGGTGCCGTTGGGCGTGTAGCCCAGCTGGCGCACGGCGTCGAGGACGGCGGTCTGTGCCTTCGCGCTGACCTTCGACCTGCCGTTGATCGCTCGCGAGGCGGTGGCCTTGCTGACCCCTGCCAGCCGGGCGACCTCGCCGAGCGTGGACGCGTGCTCGTTCATCGGGTTCACGCTACTACTGGAGCGCGTTCCGGGCGGCCACCTCCGCGAACCACAGCGCGCTGTCCTTCGGCGTGCGGACCTGGGTGTCGTAGTCGACGTGCACGATGCCGAAGCGGTGCGCGTAGCCGTAGCTCCACTCGAAGTTGTCCATCAGCGACCACACGAAGTAGCCGCGCACGTCGACGCCCTCGTCGATCGCGTCGAGCACCGCGTGCAGGTGCTGCTCGATGTAGTGCTGGCGTCCGACGTCGTGGATCGCGCCGTCCTCGACGACGTCGTCGGCCATGGCGCCGTTCTCGGTGATGTAGATGGGCGGGGCGTCGTAGTCGTCCCGGAGCCGGACGAGCAGGCGACGGAACGCGTCGGGGTCGATCTCCCAGTCGCGGTCGGTCGTGGGACGGCCGGTGCGGGGGAAGACGAAGCCGCCCCCCGGGTACGGCGACTCGCGCGGGCGTGGAGAGTGCTCGATCCGGCTGCCGAGCAGCTCCCCCGGCGCCGCGTCGTAGCGCAGGGCCGCCGGGACGTCGCCGTGGTAGAAGTTCACGCCCAGGAAGTCGAGCGGCTGGCTGATCAGCGCCAGGTCGCCGTCGTGCACGACGTCCTGCCAGGGCCGGCCGTCGAAGAGCATCCCCTCGGTGTCGCGCGCCAGGTCGTCGGCGTACGCGCCCCGGAGGAGCGGGTCGAGGAACACCCGGTTGTGGAAGCCGTCGAGGCGCCGGGCGGCGTCGACGTCGGCCTCGCGGGTGGGGTCGAAGGGGTCCGCCACCGTCGGGTTGAGCGTGATGCCGACGCTCTTGCCCCGGTCGGGCGTGCCGCCGCGGCGCCGGAACTCCTCCACGAACAGCCCGTGACCGAGGAGCAGGTGGTGGGCTGCGACCACGCCGGCGACGCCCTCCTGTCGACCCGGGGCGTGACCCCCGCTGGTGTAGCCCATGAACGCCGAGCACCACGGCTCGTTGTGGGTCGTCCAGCTGTCGACGCGGTCGCCCAGCGCGTCGTGCACGACCATCGCGTAGTCGAGGAAGCGGTGGGCCGTGTCGCGGTTGGTCCACCCGCCCTCGTCCTCGAGGGCCTGCGGCAGGTCCCAGTGGTAGAGCGTGAGGAACGGCGTGATGCCGGCGGCGAGCAGCTCGTCGGTGAGCCGGCTGTAGAAGTCGAGACCGGCGGGGTTCACCCGCTTCCCGTCGGGGCACACCCGTGGCCACGCCGTGGAGAAGCGGTAGGACCCGAGGCCGAGCCGCTCCATCAGCGCGACGTCCTGCGGCATCCGCTCGTAGTGCTCGCACGCCACGTCGGCGTCGTCGCCGTTCAGGATCGCGCCGGGCACCCGGACGAAGGTGTCCCAGATCGACGGGCCCCGTCCGTCGGCGTCGACGGCGCCCTCGATCTGGTACGACGCCGCGGCGGCGCCCCAGAGGAAGTCGGGCGGGAACTCTCGGGTCGTCATCCCTTGACGGCTCCTTGCATGATGCCGGCCACGAGCTGGCGGCCGGTCGCGATGAACAGGACGAGGAGCGGGATCGTCGCCAGCAGCGTCCCCGCCTGGAGCAGCGCGACGTCGGAGATGCCCCCGGCCGGCGCGATCTTGAGCTGGTCGAGCGCGGTCTGCAGCGTCTGGACGTCGCTCCCCTGCAGGATCAGCAGCGGCCACATGAACTCCGTCCACGTCTGCATGAAGGTGAAGAGCGCCAGGATCGCCATCGCGGGTCGGGCGGCGGGGACGGCGACGGTCCAGAAGGTGCGGATCTGCGAGCAGCCGTCCATCCGGGCGGCCTCGATCAGCTCGTCGGGGATCGCGTCGAGGAGGTACTGCCGCATGAAGAACACGCCGAACGCGGTCACGAGGAAGGGCAGCACCACTGCGGTGCGGGTCCCGGTGAGGCCGAGGTTGCTGAACTGCTTGAGCAGCGGCACGAACGCGAGCTGGGTCGGCACCGCCATGGTGGCGACGACGAACCCCATGGCGACGTTGCTTCCCGGGAACCGCAGCTTGGCGAAGGAGTAGCCAGCCAGCGTCGAGAAGAACACGACGGAGGCCGCGGAGACGCTGGAGATGACGACGGAGTTGGCGAGCGCGGACCAGAAGTCGATCTGGTCGAAGACCCGTCGCGCGTTCTCCAGGAAGTGTCCGCCGGGGTAGAGCGGAGGCGGGCTCTGGATGGCGCGCTCCTTGGTGACCGACCCGATGATGAAGGACCAGTAGAGCGGGAAGGCCGAGCCCACCACGAACGCGGACAGCAGGCCGTAGACGAGGAACCCGGGACGCCGGCTCACCGCTCCCCCCTCCCCTGCAGTCGACGGGTGATGAGGTAGTTGAGCGCGGCGATGCCGACGATGATCACGACGATGATCCAGGTCGCGGCCGCGGCCCGCGGGTAGGGGTCGGTGCCGCTGTTCGAGGTGTTGAAGACGTACATCGTCAGGGTCTGGTACTGGTAGTCGGCCCCGCCCTGGAACTGCAGGTTGGTGTCGAAGAGGCGTGGCTCGGTGAAGATCTGCATCCCGCCGATCGTCGAGGTGATGATGACGAAGAGCATGGTCGGCCTGATCGACGGCAGCGTGACGTGGAAGAACTGCTGGAGCGGGCGGGCGCCGTCGATCGCGGCCGCCTCGTAGAGCTGTCGTGGGATCGCCTGGAGCGCGGCCAGGATGATCAGGGTGTTGTAGCCGGTCCACCGGTAGTTGACCATCGAGGCGATGGCCGTCCAGCTCGCCAGCCGGTCGGAGTGCCAGCTGACCGCCGGCAGCCCGACGGCCCGTAGAGCCTCGTTGACGAGGCCGGACTGGTCGGCGAAGAGGCTTCCGAAGATCAGGGCAGTCGCGGCCGGCGCGACCACGAAGGGCAGCAGCACGCTCATCCGCCACCAGGTGCGCCCGCGCAGCGGCGTGTCGAGCATCGCCGCGATGACGGTGGCGATCACCACCTGCGGCACCGAGGACAGCAGGAAGATGCCGACGGTGTTCCAGAAGGCCTTGTGGAACACCGGGTCGCCGATCACGTGCACGTAGTTGGCCAGGCCGACCCAGGGGCCGTGCTCAGGGCCGAACCGTGGCCACGAGAAGAACGAGAGGTAGGCCGAGTAGACCATCGGGTAGACACCGACAAGGCCGAACACCGCGAAGAACGGGACGACGTAGAGGACCGGCGAGAAGCGGGTGTCCCACCGGGAGAGCTTCTGGCGCCACGTCAGCGGCGGGGGCGTCGTACCGGGCCGTTCCCTGGTGCCGGGAGGGCCCGGGGCGTGGACGGTGGTCATCGCGCGCCTCCGCTCGTGGGGGTCGGGTGGGTGACCCCGGCCGGGGAGGTGGTGCAGTCCTCCCCGGCGGGGGCGATGGTGGTGGTCACGTCCGTGCGGTCAGGACAGGCTCTCGACGGCCTGGGTGAACGTCTCCCACGACTCGTCCGGCGAGGCACCCTCGTCGACGCGCTGGATCGCGGTCTGGAAGAGGCCGAGGATGTCGGAGTACTTGTCACCCTTGTAGGGGTGTCCGGGCTCCACCGCAGCGGCACGGTCGGCGAGGATCACCGCGGTCGGGGCGTCGTTGAAGTAGGGGTCCGTGGCGTTCTGGGACGCCAGCTCCTGCTGCGCCGCGACGTTGGCGGGATAGTTGCCCGCCGCCTCGAACGCGGCGAGCTCCTGCTCCGTGTCGGTCAGCCAGTTGGCCAGCTCCTTGGCCTCCTCCTGGTGCTCCGACATCGCCGGAACGGCGAGGTAGGAGCCGCCCCAGTTGCCGCCACCGCCGGGGAAGGCGTTCACGATGTCCCAGCCCTCGACCTCGGGGGCGTTGGACTTGATGTTGGAGAACATCCAGCCCGGGCACGGCATCGTGGCGAAGCCGTCGTTGGTGAAGTTGGCGGTCCAGTCCTCCTTCCACTGCACGACGCGCGGGGAGAGCGTCGGGGCGTAGCGGGTGACGGTGTCCCACACGAGGGCGAGCTCGTCGTTCTCCACGTCCACGGTGTTGTCGGCGGTCTGGAACGGGAACTCGGCCTGGTTCAGCATCGCCTGCGCGATCGAGCCGCTCGAGTCGTACCACTTGGTGTCCGGGAGCTCCTCGACGAGCTTCTCTCCGGCCGCGAAGTAGGAGTCCCAGCTCTCGAAGATCGACTCGACCTCCTCGCGGTCCGACGGCAGGCCGGCCTTCTCGAAGAGGTCGGCGCGGTAGCAGAACGCCTCCGGCCCGGCATCGGTCGGGTAGCCGATCTGCTTGCCGTCAGCGGTCTGGCCAGCCTGGTAGGCGTACTCGACCCATCGGTCGTCGAGCGAGGAGTCGGAGAGGTCGGCGAACTGGTCGGAGGCGCCCTCGGCGAGGAACTGCGGCATCGCGTCGCCCTCGATCGCGACCACGTCGGTGAGCCCGTGGCCGGCCTGGAGGTCCTGGGTCAGCGTCTGCTTCCACGGGTCCCAGTCGGCGATCTTGGTCATCTTCACGGTGAACGGCCGGTCGGGGTCGGCGTTCCACTCCTCGATCAGCTTGTCGTAGCCGAAGTCGCTGAACGTGGTGATCGTCAGGACGTCGTCCTGGCCGAGCTCGGCCTGGGCGGAGCCGGACTCGTCGTCGCCGCCACAGGCGGCCGTCATGGTGGCGACGAGGGCCGTGGCGACGCCGAGCGCCGCTCCCCGTCGGATCGTGGGCTTGCGCATCGCTGGACGCTCCTGGGAGGTGTACTGCGGTGGAACCGATTCCACCGTTCTCGCGACACACTATGATCGGCGTCACACCGCGATGTCAACGCTCAGCGTGAAACGCGTGACGCCGCCCGCCTGCAGCGGGTGCAAACGGTTCCACCCGCAGGCGCCCGCGGTGCCAAGCAGGAGGACGTCGGGCTCAGCCGAGTCGTCGTACCTGGTAGGTCCCGAGGGTCGAGGCGACCACCTCGCCGGCGGCGTCGGTGAGGGTCGCCTCGAGCACGAACTCGCCCCTGCCGGTGGCCAGGGCGTCCTCGCGGACCCGCGCGGCCTCCGGCGGGGCCAGCGTCGCCTCGGCGCGTACGACGCCGAGCGCGGGACGTCGGAACCTGATGGTCGACTCCTTCACGAGCGGCACGAACCCGGCGAGCTCGCCCTCGAAGTCGAAGGTGGTCAGGGCGAGCAGGCCGCCGAGCATCTCGGCGACGCTGAAGAGCGAGCCCGCGTAGGTCACGCCGAAGTGGTTCACGTTGGGCTCGGGCGGGAGCTCGGCAGCGGCGAAGCCGGGGCGGACCTCGACGACGCGGATGCCCATGGCCTCGAGGATCGGCACGGACCCGACGGCCTGGTCTGCCTCCACGCTCCACGTATAGGCCATCGCAGGCTCGCTCACAAGGCCCCACCCCTCCCCCCGGCCCCCGTGGTGATCGGCGTCGACCACAGTCCGGGCAGGCGCGCCGACCGGGGCGGCACGCTGCGCTGGGTCACGGCACGAGCGTGGCCCGGAGCGCGGCGATGTCCTCCGGTCCGACGCGGCAGCAGCCGCCGACCAGCCGGGCGCCGTCGGCCACCCACGCCCCGACGTCGGCCGGGTCGAAGGCGGAGGTCCCCGTCCACGCCCGCGCCTCGGCGTCCCAGCCCTGGCCGGAGTTGGGGTAGACGACGGCCGGACCGTGCGTGCCGGCGAGCGGCACGGCGGCCCCCGCGTCAGCGGGCGTCGTGCAGTTGACGCCCACGGCGAGGACCTCGGCCACGTCCGCTGCCATCGCGAACGCCTCCTCGAGCGGCTCGCCGGCCCGGGTCCGTCCGTCCGCTGCGGAGAGCGACAGCCACGCCGGCACGCCCGAGCCGTCGAGCTCCGCCAGCACGGCCTCGACCTCGGCGAGGCAGGGCACGGTCTCCACCGCGAGCACGTCGGCTCCCGCGCCCACCGTGGACGCGAGCACGTCGAGGCGGGGGCGGTGGAACGCCCGCAGCCCGGCGACGTCGAGGTCGTAGTCGCCGCGGTACTCGGAGCCGTCCGCCAGGACCGCGCCGTAGGGTCCGACCGACGCGGCGACCCAGCCGTCGCGTGCGACCGCGTCGCGCGCCGCGGCGGCCAGCGCCACGCTGCGGCGCAGCAGTCGCTCGACCTCGCCGCGGTCCACGCCCTCCGCGCCGAACCCCTCGAAGGAGACCTGGTAGGAAGCGGTGGTCGCGACCTCTGCGCCGGCCTCGAAGAACTCCCGGTGGGCGCGCTCCACCGCCGCGGGGTCGTCCCGCAGCAGCCGCGCCGACCACAGGTGGCTCGACAGGTCGTGACCGTGCCGCTCGAGCAGCGTGGCCAGGCCCCCGTCGAGGACCACGGCCCGGGAGTCGACGGTGTCGCGGAGGCTGGTGCGGCTCATGGCACGAGTCTGGCACCCGAGGGGTGTGCCCGGACGACCGTCCCGTCCGCGACGATCGGGTCCGTGCCAGAGGGACACACCATCCACCGCCTCGCGCGGCGCCACGCCCGGCTCCTGGGCGGGCAGCAGGTGTCGGCGGACAGCCCGCAGGGTCGGTTCGAGGACGGTGCGCGGCTGCTCGACGGCCGCGTCCTGGCTGCGACCGACGCCTGGGGCAAGCACCTGTTCCACCGCTACGACGACCTCTGGCTGCACGTCCACCTCGGCCTCTACGGGAAGTTCCGCGACGGTCTCCTGCCCGCACCCGAGGCCCGGGGCGCGCTGCGGCTGCGCCTGGTGGGCGACCACCACTGGTTCGAGCTGCGCGGTCCCACGGCCTGCGAGGTCCTCACCGACGCCGAGCGCCGCTCGGTGCTCGCCCGGCTCGGCCCGGACCCGCTGCGCCGGCGTCCCGACCGGGACGCCTTCGTGGCGCGGGTGCTCCGGAGCCGCGCCCCCATCGCGACCCTGCTGATGGACCAGTCCGTCGTCGCGGGTGTCGGGAACGTCTACCGGGCCGAGGTCCTCCACCGCCGGCGCCTGGACCCGTTCCGGCACGGGCGCCTCCACGACGCCGCAGTGCTGCACGCACTGTGGGACGACCTGGTCGGTCTCCTGCGGGCCGGCGTGCGCGCCGGACGCATCGTCACCACGCGGCCCGAGGACCGTGAGCGTCCCGCGGGACGCGCCCGGCGGGTCGACGCGTACTACGTGTACGGCCGCGCCGGCCTGCCGTGCCGGATCTGCGGGACGCCCGTCCAGGACGCGCTCCTCGCCGCGCGGCGCCTGTTCTGGTGCCCGGTCTGCCAGGCGTGATCGTGGTCAGCGGGCGAGGGCCAGCACGGCTGGCGGGTCCTCGACGTGCGCGTTGTGGCCCAGGCCGGGCAGCGTGACCGGGTCGTCGACCAGTGCGGCGAGCTGTTCGTGGCTGACCATCGGGTCGTGCTCCCCGCGGGCCAGGACCACCGGGCACCCGGCCGCCGCGAGCAGTCCGGCCATGTCGGGCACGCCGACCCCGAAGGTGCGCGGGTCCTGGGCCAGTCGCCAGCCGCTCCCCTCGACGACGACCCCGGCGTCGACGACCGGGTCGTCCGGGCCGACCAGGCCGGCGAGCCCGGAGACCTTCAGGAACCGGTCGGCCGCCTCCGCGCGCGTGTCGTACGTCGCCACCGGCCGGTCGGCCAGCGCAGCCGCCCGCGCCGCGTCCTCAGCCGGCCAGTCCACCTTGATGCCCAGCCCCACGACGCGTCGTACGCGACCGGGCGCCAGCGCTGCCAGCGCGAGCGCGACGACGCCACCCATCGAGTGACCCACGACGGTGACCGGATCGTCGCCGAGGAGGGGCAGGACCGCCTCGGCGTGCCGGGTGAAGGAGTACGGCGGGTCCCACGGCGCCGTCCCGTGGCCCGGCAGGTCGGGCGCGACCCCGTCCCAGTCGCGCCAGACCCCGCCCGTGGCGCCGAGGCCGTGGAGGAGCAGCATCAGGCGCCCACGTAGTCGGCGAGGTGCTTGCCCGTCAGGGTCGGCTCCTTCGCGGCGACCAGGTCGGCGGGCGGGCCCTCGAACACCACGAGCCCGCCGTCGTGCCCGGCACCGGGCCCGAGGTCGATGATCCAGTCGGCGTGGGCCATCACGGCCTGGTGGTGCTCGATCACGATGACCGACTTGCCCCCGTCGACCAGGCGGTCGAGGAGGCCGAGGAGGTTCTCCACGTCGGCGAGGTGCAGACCGGTCGTCGGCTCGTCGAGGATGTAGACGTCCCCCTTCTCCCCCATCTGCGTGGCCAGCT
The DNA here is from genome assembly GCF_031844425.1 of Microbacterium sp. ARD31. Classification (NCBI taxonomy): domain Bacteria; kingdom Bacillati; phylum Actinomycetota; class Actinomycetes; order Micrococcales; family Microbacteriaceae; genus Microbacterium; species Microbacterium sp. ARD31. The sequence continues at coordinate 59,602 of NZ_JAUZVE010000034.1, read as the reverse complement.
TGAGGCGCTGGCGCTCGCCGCCGGAGAGGGTGGTGAGCGGCTGGCCGAGCGAGAGGTAGCCGAGCCCGACGTCGACGAGGCGGTCCAGGATCTTCACCGCGGCCGGGATCCTCGCCTCGCCGTCACCGAAGAGGTCGCGCGCGTCGACGACCGACATCTCGTGGACCTCGGCGATGTCCTTACCGCCCAGCGTGTGCTGAAGCACCTCGGCCTTGAAGCGACGCCCCTCGCACTCCTCGCACGGCGACTCGACCGTGGCCATCGGGCCGAGCTCGGTGAAGATCACCCCGGCACCGTTGCAGGTCTCGCACGCGCCCTCGGAGTTGGCACTGAAGAGGGCGGGCTTGACCCCGTTGGCCTTCGCGAACGCCTTGCGGATCGGCTCGAGCAGCCCGGTGTACGTCGCCGGGTTGCTGCGTCGCGAGCCCTTGATCGCCCCCTGGTCGATGACGATGACGTCGTCGTGGCCCGCCAGCGACCCGTGGATCAGCGAGCTCTTGCCGGACCCGGCGACGCCCGTGACGACCGTGAGCACGCCCAGGGGCACGTCGACGTCGACGTCGCGCAGGTTGTGGGTGCTGGCGCCGCGGACCTCGATGGTGCCGGTGGCCGTGCGGACCGAGTCCTTGAGCCGCGCGCGGTCGTCGAGGTGCTTGCCGGTGATCGTGTCGCTGGCCCGCAGGCCGTCGATGTCGCCCTCGAAGCAGATCGTGCCGCCGCTGGAGCCCGCACCGGGACCGAGGTCGACGACGTGGTCGGCGATGGCGATGGTCTCGGGCTTGTGCTCCACGACGAGGACCGTGTTGCCCTTGTCGCGCAGCTGCAGGAGGAGCTGGTTCATCCGCTCGATGTCGTGCGGGTGCAGGCCGATCGTGGGCTCGTCGAAGACGTAGGTGACGTCGGTCAGCGACGAGCCGAGGTGCCGGATCATCTTCGTGCGTTGCGCCTCCCCGCCCGAGAGGGTGCCGGCCGGCCGGTCGAGCGAGAGGTAGCCCAGCCCGATCTCGGAGAAGGAGTCGAGCAAGTGCTGCAGGCCCTTCAGCAGCGGCGCGACGGACGGCTCGTCGAGGTCACGCACCCACTCGGCGAGGTCGCTGATCTGCATCTCGCACAGGTCGGCGATCGACCGGCCCTGGATCTTCGAGCTCCGCGCCTCGGGGGTGAGCCGCGTGCCCTCACAGTCGGGACACGTCTGGAAGGTCACGGCACGCTCGACGAAGCGGCGTACGTGCGGCTGCATCGCCTCGGGGTCCTTGGAGAGCATCGACTTCTGGATCTGCGGGATGATCCCGTTGAAGGTGAGGTTGACCCCCTCGACCTTGATCTTGGTCGGCTCCGACCACAGCATCGTCTCGAGCTGCTTCTTGGTGAACGACCTGATCGGCTTGTCCATCGGCAGGCCCATCCCCTCGAAGAGCCGGCCGTACCACCCGTCCATCGAGTAGCCCGGCACCGTGAGGGCACCCTCGGAGAGCGACTTCGCGTCGTCGTAGAGCGCGGTGAGGTCGATGTCGTTGACCTTGCCCATGCCCTCGCAGCGCGGGCACATGCCGCCGAGGTAGACCTCCTGCTTGGCGATCCGGCGCTCGGTGCGACCACCCTTCTCGGTGGTCATCATCCCGCTCGCCTTCCGCGTCGGGACGTTGAAGGAGTACGCCGTAGGCGGACCGACGTAGGGGTCGCCGAGCCGGCTGTAGAGGATCCGCAGCATCGCGTTGGCGTCGGTCGCGGTGCCGACCGTGGACCGTGGGTTCGCGCCCATCCGCTCCTGGTCGACGATGATCGCGGTCGTCAGCCCTTCGAGGTGGTCGACGTCGGGGCGCGCCAGAGAGGGCATGAATCCCTGCACGAACGCGCTGTAGGTCTCGTTGATCATCCGCTGCGACTCGGCGGCGATCGTCGCGAACACCAGCGAGCTCTTCCCCGAGCCCGAGACCCCGGTGAACACGGTGAGCCGGCGCTTGGGCAGGTCGACCGAGACGTCCCTGAGGTTGTTCTCCCGCGCCCCCTCGACCCGGATCAGGTCGTGCGCGTCGGCCGGATGTGCAGTGGTCATGCGTGCTCTCTCCCCTGTGCTGGTGGTGCGCCCACGCGGCTGCGGGCCATCCTGCCAGTCCGACGCGTGGCGGGTCGCGGACGTGACGGCGCAGGTGACCGCCCATCCGTCCGCCCATGGGGATGGAGCGACGGTCAGGGTGGGCCTGACAGGCTGGACGCATGACGACTCACGACGACCAGCTCGGGACCGTTGCCGAGATCATGAAGGACACCCGCATCGCCGTCCTCACCTACGTCTCCCTCGAGGGCACGCTCGTGTCGACGCCGATGGGCACCCAGGACTTCGAGGACCCCGGCACCGTCTGGTTCCTCACCGAGCGGAACACCGACAAGGTGCACGCCATCCAGGCCGACCCGCGGGTGAACGTGGCGTACTCCAGCGACTCCGGGTGGGTGTCGCTCACCGGCACGGCGACCGTGAGCGAGGACCGCGCCAAGCTGCGCGAGCTCTGGGACGCCTCGGCTGGAGCGTTCATGACCGGCGACGCCGACGACCCGTCCAACGTGCTGCTGCGCGTCGACGGGCGCACCGCGGAGTACTGGGAGTCCCCGGGCAAGGTGAAGGCGGCCATCCAGGTCGCGAAGGGACTGATCGGCGACGGTCGCCCCGATCTCGGGGACAACGACACCGTCGACCTGTAAGCCTTCGGCATGCTCGTCGACGCACACGGACCCGCCCACCCCGACGACGTCTGGCGTCGGTTCACCCAGCCGGACACCTGGCGCACCTGGGCGCACCTGATCCAGGGCGTGGAGTCCTCCGACGACGTCCTCGCCCCGGGCACCACCGGCACGGTCCACGGACCCGCCGGAGTCCCGGTGGCGTTCACCGTCACCGACCTCGACCCTGAGCTGAGGTCGTGGTCGTGGACGGTGGGCGGACGCTTCGGCGGCGCGGCCATGGACCACTTCGTCCTGCCCGCCCCCGGCGGCAGCACCCGCGCGGTGCTGCGGGTGCCCGGCCGCTCCTCGGCGCTGCTCCAGCCCTACCGGCTCCCCGCCACCCGCGCCCTGCGACGTCTCGTCGCCGAACCGGGTGGGTCGGGAACCGTCGAGGACGTCCGTGCGTTCGACTTCGCCTTCGCGCCGTCCTACGCGGCGGCAGGGCGTGCGTTCGGGATCACGCCCGCCACCGCCACCGTCGAGGTGGGCCCGCAGTGGCTCTACATCGCCTACGGTCCGTGGCGCCTGGTCACCCCGGTCGACAACGTCGCCTCGGCGGAGATCACCGGCGGCTTCGCCTGGCTCAAGACGGCCGGTCCGCCGCACCTGTCGCTGGAGGACCGCGGGATCTCCTTCACGACCAACGGCGATCGGGCGTTGTGTGTCACGTTCCACGAGCCGGTGCCCTCCATCGACCCGACGGCGACGATCACCCACCCCGGAGCCACCATCTCGGTCGCCGACCCCGAGGGCCTGGCGGAGGCGCTCGGGCTCGAGCTCTGAGGGTCCGCGGCCGGCACGCCCGTCAGCTGCGGACGAGCTCCAGCCCCAGCCACTCGGCCAGGGAGTGCAGCTCCGCGTCGACCCGGGCGCGGCGGCTCGGCGACCAGTCGCCGTCCTCGTGGACGGCGTCGACGACGAGCACGCCACCGTCCCGCTCGGCGGTGGCGTCGACCTTGCCGACCAGCTCGTCGCCGTCGAGCACCGGCATCGCCCAGTAGCCCCAGATCCTCTGGTCGGCGGGCTTGTACATCTCCAGCTGGTAGTCGAAGTCGAACAAGTCGGCCATCCGCTTGCGGTCGAAGACCAGCCGGTCGAGCGGCGAGAGGATCGCGGTGCGCCCCTCGAACCGGTCGTCGAGCAGCTCCGGGTCGACCCGCCAGAGGCCGCGGACCCCCTCGACCCGCGCCGGCTCTCCCGTGTCCCGTACGTCGTAGGGCTCGTGCCAGGCCTCGAGGGCGCGAGGACGAGCCAGGCCCAGCGCGCGCAGCCGCCGGCGGGCCAGCGTGCGGTGCGCCTCCTCCCCCGGCACCGCCGGGTCCCCGGGGTGGACCCGTTCGGCGAGGTCCCAGCGGCGCTCGCGTCCCTCGCGGGAGGCGACGGCGACCTCGCCCCGCGCCTCCATGCACTCCAGGAGCCGCATCACGTTCTTGTTGTTGGTCCACCCCGACGACCGCCAGGGGACCTCGCAGCGGTCGGGGAGGTCACGGGCGGCGGTCGGGCCCTCGCTGCGCAGCAGCGCGAGGACCTCGCGGCGCGCTGCGTCGTTGGCCCGGACCCAGTCGCGGAGCTCCTCCTGCCACTCCTTGAGCGGCGGCTCGCCCGGCCAGGCGTCCATGTCCGCCTGGAACAGCGCGACGTCCTCGCTCGGCACGAGCATCCCGCGATGCTCGACCACGGCGCCGTCGCCCACCAGCCCGGCAAGGTCCTCGGGGTCGTAACGCGCCCCGATCCGCGTCCAGAGCGCGAGGTCGGCGTGCTCCGCGACGACCCGGGTGAGGTCGACCTGGAGGTGGCCCAGGTGCCGCAGCACCTCGAGGACGTCGTCAGGACGCTCGGCGTCGAGCAGCTGTGCGCGTACGGCGATGCGCCGCGCCTGGACCGGGGAGAGCTCGTGCGCCCTCATGCGGTCCTCATGCGGACGTCACCAGGACAGCTCGGCACACGCGGCGGCGTCGGTCTCGACCTGCACCGTGGCGTGGTCGATGCCGTGGCGCTCGCGCAGCAGCGTCCGCGCCGCGTCGAGCACTGCCTCCCGGTCGCTCGACGAGTCGGCCACCAGGTGCGCGGTCGCGACGTGCATGCCCGAGGTGAGGGTCCACAGGTGCAGGTCGTGGACGCCCGTGACTCCCCTCATCGCCTCGAGCTCGGCGGCGACCACGTCGGGGTCGACCCCCGACGGCGCGTGCTGGCCCAGCACGGTGAGCACCTCGCGGCCCAGCACGACCGCACGGACCGCGACGAAGAGCGCGATGGCCACCGCCACCACGGTGTCCCACCAGCCCTGGCCGGTGACCAGGACGAGCGCCGCGGCCGCCATCACGCCCACCGAGCCGAGGCTGTCGGCGACGACCTCGAGGTAGGCACCCTTGACGGCCAGGCTCTCGGTCGCGCCGCCGCGCAGCAGCGCGAGCGCCACCAGGTTGACGAGCAGGCCCAGGGCGCCGACGACCAGCATCGGGGTGGTGGCGGGCTCGACGTCGCGTCCCGCGCGGCGTACGGCCTCGAGGGCGACGTAGAAGGCGGTGCCGAGCATCACGAGGACGGTGAAGCCGGAGGCGAACACCTCCGCGCGGTAGGAGCCGTAGGTCCGGCGCCCGGTCGTGTCCGGCCGGGTGGCGATGCGGGTGGCCGCCAGGGCGGCGCCGAGCGCCACGACATCGGCGGCCATGTGACCGGCGTCGGAGAGCAGGGCGAGCGAGCCGGACCAGAGGCCGGCGGCGAGCTCGACGAGCAGGAAGGCGGAGACCAGCCCGAACGCGACCGCGAGCCGCCACCGGTGGCGCGCCCCGGCGTGTCCGTGACCGTGACCGTGACCCGCACCCATGCTGCGATCGTAGGACACCGGTGCGACAGCCCGATGCGGTGTCGACGGACCAGGGGGCGATGGCCCGTTCGGGTCATTCGTGCCCCAATATCAGGCACTTCGTCCGCATTCGCGCCTGCGCCGCGTCATGCGGTGCGAGTCTCGACGTCACAGGTAGGACACCGCGCAACGCCAGCAACATGCCATGGGGGCAGACCATGTGGGACACCGTCGAGACCAGCTCGGTCCATCTCTCGCACGACCTTCCGTGCGCCGGGTGCGGCCACGGGAAGCACACCTACCTCCCGTGCTCGGACACCTGCGACTGCGCCCACGGGCGCGACCGGTCGCTCAGCGCCGTCTGACGCGACGCCGGAGCTTCGCGACCGCGCCCTCGCGCGGCGGCGGGTTGCCCTGCTCGTCCAACTCGTAGGCGGCCACCTTGGCCAGGCGCGGCCGGGCGTCGTCGTCGACCACCTTGCCGGTGACCCACCACATCCGCAGGCTCCGTCCCGACACCTGCAGGCAGGCGAGGTTGTTGTCGAACCACGGCCCCTCGGCGTAGCGCCAGGTCAGGGGCCCGTCGGGCACTCGCGCCGAGCGGGAGGCGAGCCGTCCCACCGGGCCCGCGACGCCGTACGACAGCACGGCCGTCGCGAAGCGCATGTTGCGCGAGAGCGGGTTGCGGATCGGTGAGCAAACCGCTTGCAGGAGCGTGGACTGCACCGCGCGGCCGTCGGTGGGCCACGCCTCGCTCACGTAGCTGTGGTGCACGTCGCCGGAGAGGAACGTGACGGTCGACGGTGCGCGCCCCCGCTCCCCCGCTGCCACCTCGATGACCTGACGGGCGACCTCCTGGAAGCTCTTCTGGAACGCGCCCCAGTGCTCGAGGTCGACGGTCTGGCGCAGCTTCTCCCCGGCGCGCGAGCCGGGGCCGCCCCAGGCGCCCTGGGCGAGAGCCTCGCTGAACGCCTCGAGGTGGTGCAGCCCGCGCGCGAGCAGGAAGGGCAGCGACGTGGCCACCAGCAGGTGGTCGACGTCGCCGCGCAGCTGCTCGTCGAGCCACCTCGCCTCGTCGGGGTCGAGCATGGCCCGCGACTCGGGCCGGAGGTCGCGCGCGGCGCGCGAGTCCACCACGACGAGACGCGCCTGGGTGTCGAAGTCGCGGACATAGCTCCACCGGTAGGTCTGCGGCTCCTGGTCGACGCGCTCGGCGAAGGCGTCGATGACCGGCCCGAGGTCGTGCTCCGCGTCGCCCTCGTGCGCCAGCACCTGCTGCCACAGCTCGTCCGCGGCCCGCTGCGCGGGTGAGAGGTTGCCGAGGTGCTGGTGGACCCAGTACGACGACAGGCCGGCCACGATGCGCCCGTGCCACCACGACGTGGCCTCCATCTCCCGGCGCCAGTCGAGCGAGGTGTTCCAGTCGTCGCGGATGTCGTGGTCGTCGAAGACCATCGCGCTCGGCACGGTCGACAGCAGCCACCGGTTGGCACGGTCGGACCACGCCAGGCTGTAGAGGTGGGCGTACTCCTCGTAGTCCTGGAGCTCGGTCCACGGCGGCTGGTCGATGTCGCGACGGGCCTCGATGAAGGCCCGCATCTCGTCGGTGGTCTCGTCGGCGTAGACCTGGTCGCCGAGGAAGAGCAGGAGGTCGGGCAGCTGCGGCGCGAGGTCGGGGTCGTCGGGATCCGCGCTCTCGGCCGGCTCGACCTGGTCGGCCATCCGCAGCGCCCAGGCCCGCAGCGCGTCGACCCCGTGCATCCGGTTGCCGGCCTCGTCGTGGGTCACCGACGTGCGGCACGAGCCGAACGCGAGGCGGAGCGGGCGCCCGCGCTTGAGCGTCGCGATGACGGGGGCGGGGAACGGCGAGTCCGGCTCCGGCCAGACCTGCGCCCCGTCCACCTCGACCGTGTAGGGCTCGCTGCTGCCGGGCTCGAGGCCGGCGAGCTCGACCAGCGCGTAGTGGTGGCCGTGCACCGCGAAGGTCCGGGCAGTCGCGGAGGCGCCCCCGCGGGCGACGGTGACGCTCGCGGCGCCGCGGGTCTCCACCCACACCGCCGCGGAGGTCTCGTCGACGTACCTCAGCAGCGGACCCAGGACCAGCGGGCCGTCGGTGCCCTCGGGGCTCGTCACGGCTGGAGCAGGACCTTGATCGCGCGGCGCTCGTCCATGGCGCGGTAGCCCTCGGGTGACTCCGACATCGGGAGGGTGAGGTCGAAGACGCGCCCCGGGTCGATGGTGCCCGCGAGCACCCGCTCGAGCAGGTCGGGGAGGTAGCGGCGGACCGGGGCCATGCCGCCCGCGAGGCCGACGTTCTTCTGGAACATCCGTCGCACCGGCAGCTCCACGCCGTGCGGGACCCCGACGAACCCAACCGTCGAGCCGGGCCGCGCGACGGAGAACGCCGTCTTCATCGACTCGTCGGTGCCGACGCACTCCAGGACCGCGTCGGCCCCGACGCCGTTCGTCAGGTCGGCGATGCGGGCGCTGCCCTCCTTGCCGCGCTCTGGGACGATGTCGGTGGCGCCGAAGGCGCGCGCGATCTCCTGGCGGGGCTCGTGGCGCGACATCGCCACCACCCGCTCGGCCCCGAGCTGCGCGGCGGCCAGCACGCCGCAGAGCCCGACGGCACCGTCCCCGATGACGACCGCGGTGCCGCCCGGCCGCACACCCGCGGCGACCGCGGCGTGCCAACCTGTCGGGAGCACGTCGGAGAGCGTCAGCAGCGACGGGATCTGCGACTCGTCGGGCATCGACTCGGTCTTCACCAGGCTGCCGTCGGCCTGGGTCACCCGGGCGTACTCGCCCTGTCCGCTCTGGGTGAAGCCGCCGTGCTCGCACGCCGACTGCACCCCGGCGCGGCAGTGGGCGCAGGTGTTGTCGCTGTGGCAGAACGGCACGATCACGAAGTCGCCGGGCGCGAAGTCCCTGACGTCCGCACCCACCTCCTCGACCACGCCCACGCACTCGTGGCCGATGGTGTCCCCGGCCGTGACGTCGTTGGCCCCGCGGTAGGGCCAGAGGTCGGACCCGCAGATGCAGCCGGCGACCACCTTCACGATCGCGTCCGTGGGCTCCTCGATCGTCGGGTCGGGGACCTCCTCGAAGCGGATGTCACCGGGGGCGTGGATGGTGGTTGCGCGCATGGTCGGGATACTGCCACGCGCGGCACAGGCCCCCTCCCCCTCAGGGGCGAGTGGACCGACCCGGCGCGGCCGAATGGCTTTATCTCATATTTGAGATACCGTGGTCGGCATGGCTGACTACAAGGGCCGCATCGGCAACCTGATCCGCGACGCGCGCAAGCACCGCGGTCTCACCCAGCACCAGCTCGCGGAGTTGCTCGGCACGAGCCAGAGCGCGATCAACCGCATCGAGAAGGGCCACCAGAACCTCTCGCTGGAGATGCTCGCCCGCATCGGTGCGGCGCTCGACTCCGAGATCGTCGCCCTGGGCGCGGGCCCCACGCACCTGCGCGTCGACGGCCCCACCACGCTCTCCGGGTCGATCGACGTCAAGACCAGCAAGAACGCCGGCGTCGCGCTGCTGTGCGCGTCGCTGCTCAACAAGGGACGTACGACGCTGCGCAAGGTCGCACGCATCGAGGAGGTCAACCGGCTCCTCGAGGTGCTGAACTCGCTCGGCGTGGCCACCCGGTGGGTCGGCGACGACAACGACCTCGAGATCATCCCGCCCGCCGAGCTCAACCTGGCCGACATCGACGAGGGCGCGGCCCGCCGCACCCGGTCGGTGATCATGTTCCTCGGTCCCCTGCTGCACCGCGTCGACCAGTTCGAGCTCCCCTACGCCGGCGGCTGCAACCTCGGCGAGCGCACCGTCGAGCCGCACATGTCGGCGCTGCGTCCCTTCGGCCTCGAGGTGAAGGCCACCGACGGCGCCTACCACGCCAGCGTCAACCGGGCGATCGAGCCGGGCCGGCCGATCGTGCTCACCGAGCGGGGCGACACCGTCACCGAGAACGCCCTCATGGCCGCCGGGCTGCACCCGGGCACCACGGTCATCCGCAACGCCTCGTCCAACTACATGGTCCAGGACCTCTGCTTCTTCCTCCGCAAGCTCGGCGTCGGGGTCGAGGGCATCGGCACCACGACGCTGAAGGTGACGGGCAAGTCCTCGATCGACGTCGACGTCGACTACGCCCCCTCCGAGGACCCGATCGAGGCGATGTCGCTGCTCGCCGCGGCGATCGTGACCCGCTCCTCGATCACCATCCGCCGGGTGCCGATCGAGTTCCTCGAGATCGAGCTCGCGACGCTGGAGGAGATGGGCTTCCAGTACGACCGGTCCGAGGAGTACGTCGCCAACAACGGCGAGACCCGGCTGGTCGACATCACCACGCACCCCTCCGACCTCCGGGCGCCCCTCGACAAGATCCACCCGATGCCGTTCCCGGGCCTCAACATCGACAACCTGCCCTTCTTCGCCGTCATCGCTGCGGTCGCGGACGGCCAGACCCTCCTCCACGACTGGGTCTACGAGAACCGGGCGATCTACCTCACCGAGCTCAACAAGCTCGGTGCCCAGGTCAAGCTGCTCGACCCGCACCGCGTGCTCGTCGAGGGCCCGACCCACTTCTCCGGTGCCGAGATCGTCTGCCCGCCCGCCCTCCGCCCGGCAGTCGTCCTGCTGATCGCGATGCTGGCCTCCAAGGGCCGCAGCGTGCTCCGCTCGACGTACGTCATCCACCGCGGCTACGAGGACCTCGCCGAGCGCCTCAACGAGCTGGGCGCCAACATCGAGACCTTCAGGGACATCTAGCCCGCTCCCCCACCGGGTGAGGGCGAAACCCACGGCCATCACCGCTGGTTGAGGTGCGAGGAGCGCCAGCGACGAGCCTCGACACCGTCGCGCGGGTGACGTGGTTTCGAGGCTCGCTGCGCTCGCACCTCAACCACCAACCCCACCGCCGTTGGTTGAGGTGCGAGGAGCGCCAGCGACGAGCCTCGAAACCACGATCTCCGGGCCCCGCGCGCGGGTGATGCGGTTTCGAGGCTCGCTGCGCTCGCACCTCAACCAGCGGTGGCGGAGCGAGCTAGTTGAACAGCGTCTCCACCCAGGCTCGCGAGACCTTGCCCATGGAGGGCGGCGCGGTCATGTCGGCGGTGATGCGCGGCATCGGTGCGGTGTGCTGCCCGGCGTTGCGGTGCCAGTCGTTCTCGGCCTCGATCAGCAGGCCCAGGTCGGCACGGGACAGGAACACGCCGTGGCCGTCGGGGCACTGGGCGACGGTGGCCTCGCCGAGGTTCCGCTCCTGCATCTCGGCGCCGCACCGGGGACACGTCATGCTCTCCATCCCCCGACGGTACTCCGCGCCCCCATACTTTCCCCGTGAACACACCCGGCCCCTCCACGACGGGCTACCTCGACGCGCCCCGTCCGCTCGCCTTCGCCCACCGCGGCGGCGCCTACCACCCCGAGATCGAGGGCCTGGAGAACACGCTGGTGGCGTTCGCGCACGCAGTGGACCTCGGCTACACCTACCTCGAGACCGACGTGCACGTCACGAGCGACGGCGTGCTGCTGGCGTTCCACGACACCGTCCTGGACCGGGTCACCGACCGGACCGGGAGCATCGCCGACAGCACCTGGGAGGAGGTCCAGCAGGCGCTCATCGGCGGTGCGGAGCGGGTGCCGACCCTGGGCGCGCTGTTCGACGCCTTCCCCGGCGCCCGGTTCAACATCGATCTCAAGTCGGACGGCGCGGTGGAGGCGCTCGCCGACTTCATCGAGGAGCGTGGGGCGTGGGACCGGGTCCTGGTCGGGTCGTTCTCCGGACGACGGATGCGGGCGTTCCGCCGGCGCACGCGCGGACGCGTCGCGACCTCGGCAGGCCCGCTCGAGGTGGCCGCCTTCCTCCTCGCGCCCAGCGGCAGGCTGGCCCGGCTGCTGACGCGGGGGCACCCCGTCGCGCTGCAGGTCCCCCACCGCCACGGCCGGCTCCCGGTGACCACGCGCGGGCTCGTACGACGGGCGCACGCGGCGGGCGTGCAGGTGCACGTCTGGACGATCGACGACCCAATTGAGATGAACGTCCTCCTGGACCGTGGTGTCGACGGCATCATGACCGATCGCACGGACATACTCAGGGACGTGCTCCGCGCCCGCGGGCAGTGGAACGGCCACGTGGAGGATGAGGCATGACCGAGGTGAGTGGGATCGCCGACCTGACGCCGCTGGCGCGGGCCAAGGAGCAGCGCGCCTGGTACTTCTACGACTGGGCCAACAGCGCCTTCGCCACGACCGTGTCCGGCGTCCTCTTCGGCCCCTACCTGATCGCCATCGCGGAGGAGGCCGCGGTCGACGACCGTGTGTCGGTCCTCGGCCTGTCGGTCGCCCCGGGCGCCCTGCCGGCGTACGTCATCACCTTCTCGACGCTGATCTCCGCGCTGGTGCTGCCGCTGCTGGGTGCGGTGGCCGACCGCACCTCCCGCAAGAAGGACCTGCTGGCGGGCTTCGCCTGGGCCGGCGCGTTCTTCGCGGGGCTGCTGTTCTTCATGACCGGCGACAACTGGCAGCTCGGCGCCACCACGTTCGTCCTGGCCAACCTCTGCTTTGCCGCGTCCGCGGTGGTCAACGACTCGATCCTGCCGATCATCTCCTCGGAGTCCGACCGCGACCGGGTCTCCTCGCGCGGCTGGGCCTACGGCTACGCCGGCGGCGGGCTGCTTCTGGCCCTGAACTTCGTCCTCGTCAGCTTCCACGACACCTTCGGCCTGACCGAGGGCATGGCGGTGCGGATCTCGCTCCTGTCCGCCGCGGTGTGGTGGGCCGCGTTCACGTTCATCCCCTTCCGCGGTCTCCGCAACCACCCGCCCGCCGACGTGGAGCACGTCGAGGGCGGGGTGGTGCAGCGCAGCTTCGGACAGCTGTGGATCACGCTCAAGGAGCTGCGCAACTACCCCGTGGCCCTGACGTTCCTGCTCGCCTACCTCTTCTTCAACGACGGCATCCAGACCGTCATCAGCCAGGCGTCGGTATACGGCGTCGAGGAGCTCGGATTCCCGCAGGGCACCATGCTGGGCGTCTACCTGCTCGTCCAGTTCGTCGCGGTCGGCGGCGCGCTGCTCTTCGGTCGCATCGCGGCGAGGCGGGGCGCGAAGAACACCATCCTCGGTGGCCTGGTCATCTGGATGGGCATCGTCACCGCGGGGCTGGTGATCCCCGAGGAGTCGCTCATCCCGCTGCTGGTGCTGGGTGTCGCCATCGGTCTGGTGCTCGGCGGGACGCAGGCCCTCGCGAGGTCGTACTTCTCCCTGCTGATCCCGCGCGGGAAGGAAGCAGAGTTCTTCAGCTTCTACCACGCCATGGAGCGCGGCACCTCGTGGTTCGGCACCCTCGTGTTCGGCCTCGTCTACACGTTCACCGACTCCTACCGACCAGCGATCTTCGCGCTGATCATCTTCTTCGTGGTCGGTGGGCTGCTCCTGTGGCGCGTCGACACCGCTCGCGGCATCCGCGAGGCGGGCAACGACGTACCGGCCGTGATCTGAGCGCCTCGAGCCAAGGATCCGGCCGTGACCTCGGCGAGCTGCACCCCTGGGGGTGAAGTTGGTCTCGCCTGAGCGTGGGTCCGCAGCCATCGAATCCGCGGAATGTGGGCGCTCCCGCTACCGTTGAAGGATCACAGGGGATGGACCACGTCGTCACGAGCGGCGTCACGAACCCGGTTCTGGTCCGTCTCACCCTTGACCCGGTACACAAACACGAACGGGTGTCAGCAACCCATTGGAGGTGGGCACTGTGGCGGAGCGCACACTGCGTGGCGCGAGGCTCGGCGGCCAGAGCTTTGAGGACGAGCGCGGCATCGAGTTCGCCGCCCGTCAGCAGGTCGGATATCGATGCAAGCAGGGGCACGACTTCGAGGTCACGATGTCGGTCGAGGCCGACATCCCGGCCGTCTGGGAGTGCCCGCGCTGCGGAGCCGAGGCGCTGAGCACGGCGGGCATCCAGCCCGAGGAGAAGGTCGAGAAGCCGGCTCGCACGCACTGGGACATGCTCTTGGAGCGTCGTTCCGAGAAGGAGCTCGAGGACATCCTCAAGGAGCGCCTCGAGCTGCTCCGCGGCGGCGAGATCGGCCCCGCGCACCTGCACCGCGCGAACAAGAAGAAGCGGGTCAGCTGACCCCTCCTCGCGCACCAGCCGGTCGACTACTCGACCACGTCGCCCTGGACCACGGGCCCCTCGCCCGGTCCGGGGCGTCGTCCATTTCCGGGCATCGGCCCGAACCTGCCCGCAGCGGGTACGACGACGAGCCGGCGCTCCACGACGGTCGTGAGCAGCCGCCGGGCGACCGGTCGGGTGAACGGCAGGACCAGCAGGATCCCGACCGCGTCGAGGAGGAACCCGGGGCTGAGCATCAGCGTGCCGCCGATGAGGATCAGCGCCCCGTCGGCGATCTCGCGCGCGGGCATCCGCCCGCCCTGGAGCGCCTCCCGCAGCGCCCGCCAGGCGCGACCGCCCTCGCGCTTGATCAGCCACGCCCCGAGCATGCTGTCGAGCACGAGCAGCACGATGGTCCACCACGGGCCCACGAGCTGGCCGACCTGGAGGATCGCCCAGATCTCCGCGAGCGGCACGACCACGAAGGCGACGGCCAGCAGCGGGCGCAGCCACCCCCGCCTGCGGGCCGGGCTGCGGCGCGGTGCAGCGGGGTGGGTCACGGCCCGACCCGGCGGCGACGCAGCTGGGCGCGACGCTCCGCGAGCCCCCAGCGGGTGATCAGCTGCAGTGACTCGCGCGCGACCTGGCCGCTCATCTTGGAGTCACCGCGCTCGCGCTCGACGAACTGGATGGGCACCTCGGTGAGCCGCAGACCCTGGGTGAGGGTGCGGTAGGCGAGGTCGGTCTGGAACACGTACCCAGTAGACCTCACCGTGCCAAGGTCGATCTTCTCCAGCGTGGTGCGCCGGAAGAGCCGGTAGCCGGCTGTCGCGTCCTTCACCTTGATGCCGAGCAGGAGGCGGACGTAGAGGTTGCCGCCGCGTGAGAGAGCGAGCCGCTGGACGGGCCAGTTCGCCACCGAACCGCCGGGCACGTAGCGCGAGCCGATGACGAGGTCGGCGGTGTGCAGGGCGTCGAGCAGCCGCTGCAGCTGCTCGGGCTGGTGCGATCCGTCGGCGTCCATCTCGCCGATGACGTCGTACCCGGCCTTCAGCGCCACGTCGAAGCCGTGCAGGTAGGCCGCTCCGAGGCCCGCTTTCTCCGTGCGGTGCACGACGCTGACGGCGTCGTCGGCAGCCGCGAGCCGGTCGGCGATCGCACCGGTGCCGTCGGGGCTGTTGTCGTCGACGACCAGGACGTCGACACCGGGTTGTGCCGCCCGGAGCCGGCCGACGATCCACTCGATGTTCTCGGACTCGTTGTAGGTCGGCACGACCATGACGACACGGCCGAGGCCTTCGAAACTCACGCGGTGCTACCTCGTTCCACGGTTTCCTGGGACGGCTGGCGGGACGGGCGCTCGCCACGTCGCCGACGACGATAGGCCACGAACGCCCACACCGTGTGACAGACGAGGAACACCAGGGTGAACCTGGCGGGCCAGACGCCCGCGCGCACCGCGGGGGTGAGCGTCGTGCTCAGCGCGACCTCCTCGACCAGCACCTCCTGGCCCCGGGCGGGGACCGACGCCACGACGGTCCCGTCGGGCCCCACGACGCCGGAGATGCCGTTGATCGCCGCCACGACCACCCAGCGACCGGTCTCCAGCGCGCGCAGCCGGCTGATCTCGAACTGCTGGTCGAGCTGGCTGGTGCGGCTGAACATCGCATTGCTGGTCTGGACGGTGACGAGCTCGGCGCCGCGGGCCACCTGGCCGGCGATGCCCTCGTCGTAGGCGACGTCGAAGCAGATCGCGTCGGCCACCCGCACGTCGCCGATGCGCAGCGGCTCGAGGCTGGTGCCGCGGACCATGTCGCGCGGGACCTCGGTGAGGCGCCCGTAGGTCGACGGCATCCAGCTGCTGCCGCGGAAGGGGATGTACTCGCCGTACGGCACCGGGTGGCGCTTGGTGTAGCGGTCGGCCCCGCCGAGGCCCGGCTCGAAGACGATCCCCTGGTTGAGGACCAGCGTGTCGTCGAGGGGGTCGCCGTTGGTGCCGCCGACGAGGATCGGCACGTCGATCGCGTCGGAGGCGGCGACGATGCCGGCGTGGACCCCGGCGTCGAGGAACGGGTCGACGGCGGTCGAGTTCTCCGGCCAGACCACGAAGTCGGGTCGCGGCCGCTCCCCCGCCTCGACCGCGGCGGCGAGGTCTTCCGTCAGCCGCACGTGGTTGGCGGTCACCTCGCGGTGGACGGCGGGGACGTTGAGCCCGGTGCCGGGGACGTCACCCTGCACGGCCGCGACCGTGGCGGTGCCGCTGCGCTCGAGGGGGTACGGCACGAGCGCCGGCGCGAGGGTGACGACGGCCAGCGCGGCCACGGCGACGTACGCCCGACGCGGGGGCTGGCGCCGGGCGTCGGGCAGGGAGACCAGCAGCCACGCGAGCGTGGTGCCGGTGAGGGCCACCAGGAGGCTGACGCCGGTCATCCCGATCCACGGGAGCGCGTCGCCCCAGGGGGTGTCGGCGGTGGCGTAGGCCAGGCGCCCGAACGGCATGCCGGAGAACGGGAAGCCGCTGCGCCACGTCTCGATGCCGACCCACCACAGCGACGTCCAGACCGGCCACGCGCGCAGGCGCAGGCTCCACGACAGGCCCACCCCGAGGGGCACGAAGAACGCCGACTCCATCGCGCACATCGCGAGCCACGCGTCGGTGCCCACCGAGCGCATCCACACCATGACGGCATAGGTGAACGTGATCCCGAAGAGCAGGCTCGGCAGCCAGGCCCGGCCCGGGCGCAGCCCGCGGACGGAGAGCACCAGCGCCGCGACCGCCGGCGGCATCAGCCAGGCGAGGCCGATCGGCTCGAAGCCCGCTGCCAGGACGAGTCCGCCGACCAGGGCGAGGAGGCAGCGCAGCGGCACGCACAGACCGTAGCCGACGGCTGCTCACGGCTGTTCACGACGTGCTGACGGCTGCCCACCACGGGGCAGGCCTGCAGCGGTGCGGGAGGGACGAGGGGGCTTCGGACCGACACGCGATCGTCTGGCTGACGGTCGCACGAAGTTGTCTAACGCCCCGAGGTCCCTCCCGCATCCAGCCACCGCGGGGCACCGTCGACGGATCGTGCGAGGGTGGGCATCGCTGGCTCCGCGTCCCACACGTCGAACTCCCCACTGCCGAAGGCGCCACCCGCGGGCTGCACAGGCGGACCCCGGAACCCTCCCTCTCGACGACCACGCTGTCAACACGGCCCTGACCTGCATGGACGCGCGTTCATGCAGGTCAACGCGCCGGCATCCGGTTGAAAGTCGTCGGACAAACTTTGCCCACGTCCGGCGTGTCGGCGACGACACGCCGAGGGCCTGTCGTAGGCGTGCCCTACTTGGGGGGTACGACGACCGTCCCCGTGGCCGTCGTGGCCACCACCGGCGGGTCGAGGACCTCGGCCGCGCCGGGCGCCTCGGCGGTGGGGGCTCCGCGGCCGACGACGAGGACGGCGAAGTCCATGACGCGGCTGCGGGTGCCCTCGCGGACGAGCGTGGCGGTGATCTCGAGGACGTCGCCGGCGCGCACCGGCGCCCGGAACTGGACGTCGGAGTAGGACGCGAAGAGCCCCTCGTCGCCGTCGAGCAGGATGCACATCTCGGTGGCCACGTCACCGAACAGGCCCAGGCTGTAGGCCCCGTCCACGAGGTTGCCGGCGTAGTGGGCGTGCGAGTACGGGACGTAGCGGCGGTGGGTCACCACGGTGCCGACGCGGCTGTCGCTCATGAGGCCTTCTCCTTGGTCGGGGCGAGCCGGTGCACGATGAACGAGGCGACCTCGCCGGGCGTCGTACCGCGGCTGAAGACGCGGTCGACCCCGAGCTCGTCGGCCATCGTCTCGTCGAAGCGGGGACCGCCGACGACCAGCAGCGGCCGCTTCGCGGCCGGATAGGCCTCCCGGAAGGCCGCCGACATCTCGCGCGTGTTGAGGAGGTGGGCGTCGCGCTGGGTGACGACCTGCGACACCAGGACCGCATCGGCCTTCTCCTCGCGGGCCGCCTCGACGAGCTGCGGCACCGAGACCTGGGCGCCGAGGTTGACCACCTTGAGCTCGCGGTAGTATTCCAGGCCCTTCTCGCCGGCGAAGCCCTTGATGTTGAGGATCGCGTCGATGCCGACCGTGTGGGCGTCGGTGCCGATGCAGCCGCCCACGACGACCAGGCGGCGGCGCAGCGACCGCTTGATCGCGGCGTTGGCCTCCTTGGGCGTGAGCAGCGGGAAGTCGCGCTCGACGACCTCGACGGTGCTGGGGTCGACGAGGTGGTGCACGCGACCGTAGACGACGAAGAAGGTGAAGCCCTCCCCCATCGGCTTGGCGTGGACCACCAGCGCCGGGTCCATGCCCATCTTGTTCGCGAGCTGCACCGCGGCGCCCTCGGCGACCTTGGAGTGCTCGATGGGCAAGGTGAACGACAGCTGCACCATGCCGTCGCCGGTGGTGTCGCCGTAGGGGCGGATCAGGCTCATCGCTGACCCCTCTCGTCGGTTGAGGTGCGAGCGCAGCGAGCCTCGCGCTCGATGGTTGAGGTGCGAGCGCAGCGAGCCTCGAAACCCATCACTTCGCCTCCAGGATCTCGGTCGCGGGGTTGTAGTAGCCGTCCGCCTTGCGGGCCACGCCGTCGAGTCCCTTGCCCTTGTCAGCCGGACGCTTCATCAGCCCGAAGGTGCCGTCGGCGATCGCGGAGAGCAGCGGCGGCTCGCCCGGCACGCTGCGGTCGGCCTTGATCTCCTCGAGGAGGGAGATCGACTCCCCGAGCACCTCACGGGCCCGGTTCGCGATGAAGCCGTCGGGGGCGGGGTTGAAGTCCTCGTGCAGGTTGCCGGCGGCGTTCATGACGTAGCGGACGTTCTGCAGGGCCAGGTCGCGGTCGGACAGCCACGGCGTCACGACGGCCTCCGTCATCATGCCCACCAGCAGGATCCCCTGCCCGGTGAGGGCGCCGACGAGGTTGAAGAAGCCGTCGAGGAGGTAGCCCTTGAAGATGTCGCCGGTCATGTGGCGGGTCGGGGGCATCCACTTCAGGGGCGCATCGGGGAACAGCTCGCGCGCCAGCATCGCGTGGGCGAGCTCGAGGCGGAACGAGTCCGGGACGCCGGGGTCGATCTCGAAGGCGTGGCCCAGGCCGAGCTGCCAGTCCTCGAGCCCGGCCTCCTTGGCGAAGTACTCGTTCAGCAGCTGGCTCGTGGTGACCGTGTGCGCGGCGTCGATCGCGTCGGCGGTGGTGAGGTAGTTGTCCTCGCCGGTGTTGATGATGATGCCCGCCCGGGCGTGAACCTGGCGGCTGAACCGCTGGTCCACGAAGGTGCGGACCGGGTTGATGTCGCGGAAGAGGATGCCGTACATCGAGTCGTTCAGCATCATGTCGAGCCGCTCGAGGCCGGCCAGCGCGGCGATCTCGGGCATGCAGAGGCCGGAGGCGTAGTTGGTCAGCCGGACGTAGCGGCCGAGCTCCTTCGACGTCTCGTCGAGGGCGGCGCGCATCAGGCGGAAGTTCTCCTGCGTGGCGTAGGTGCCGGCGAAGCCCTCGCGCGTGGCACCCTCGGGGACGAAGTCGAGCAGGGACTGGCCGGTGGAGCGGATCACCGCGATCACGTCGGCGCCCTCGCGGGCCGCAGCCTGCGCCTGCGGGATGTCCTCGTGGATGTCGCCGGTCGCGACGATGAGGTAGATCCATGGCTTGCTCGGCGCGTCCCCGACGCGGGCGATCATCTTCTCGCGTGCGACGCGCTGGCGATCGATCTGCTCGATGCCGGCGCCGACGGCCTTGCGCGACGCCGCGGTCGCGCGGGTGGCGTCCCGGCCCTCGGGCACGCGGAAGGTCACCGAGCCGGCGGCGGCCTTCTGGGCGAGCGTCAGCAGGTCGTCGCCCTCGCCGCGCAGGAGCGCGTCCCAGACCGGCAGGCTGACGCCGTGCTCGAGCCCGACGTCGGCACGCACGGCGTCGGCGAGCCGGTTCACCCACGGCGTGCCGTCGGGGTCGGCGCCCGCCAGGCCGGCCAGGCGCAGCGTGGCCCGCTCGACGCTGACGGTGGTGTGGCGCTGGGCGAGGTCCACGATCGGCTTGCCGACCTGGCGTGCGAGCGTGCGCGCGCGGCGTACGTCGGCGCGGTCGAGGCCGAGCCGGCTGGTGGGTCGTGCCATCAGAGCCTCCGCTCGAACAGACCGCGCACGCCGGCGTCGGCGCGCAGCAGCCCCATCGCGTAGGCGGCGTGGCCGGGGACGTAGCCGTTGCCGACGAGCATCCGGACGTCGGCGGCGAGCCCCTCGGCGCCCAGCGCGGCGGCGCTGAAGCTGGTGGCCATGGAGAAGAAGATGACCGTGCCCCCATCGGCGGTGGCGAGGACGGCGCCGCCCTCGCAGCCGGGGACGTCGACGCAGACGACGGTGACGTCGGCCGGGCCGCCGGCGGCGGTCACGGCGTCGCGCAGGGCGATGGGGTCGCGGGCGTCCGCGACCGCGACGACGTCCGCGAGGCCGGCTCCGGTGAGGAGGTCGCGCTCGGCCTCGTGCGGGACGACGCCGATCGTGCGCGCCGCGCCTGCCTGACGGGCGGCGGCGAGGCTGAGCGAGCCGGACTTCCCGGCGCCGCCGATCACCGCGACGGTCGGCCGGGTGCCGCGGGCGGCGTACTCGCCCACGACGCGGGCGGTGAGGGCGGGTGCGCCGCAGACGTCCATCACGCTGAGCGAGAGCGCCGGGTCGAGGTCGTCGGGGACGACGGCGGCGATCGAGCGGCCGAAGAGCACGGCGTAGCCGTCGCACGGCACCTGCTCGGAGCGGCCGTCCCACTGCGCCAGGCCGTCCTCGACGACCAGCGGGGTCAGGGTGAGGCTGACGAGGGTGGCGACCCGGTCGCCGACGCGCAGGCCGAGGGGTGACTCCGGGCCGACCTCCTCGACGGTGCCGACCAGCATGCCGCCGGAGCCGGTCTCGGGGTTCTGCATCTTGCCGCGGGTGGCGACGATGTCGAGCACCTCGGCGCGGACGGCGTCGCCGTCGTGCTGGTGCTTGCGCTCGAGCTGGCGGAAGGACGCGGCGTCGAGGTTGAGGCGCTCGACGCGCACGCGCACCTCGTCGGGCCAGAGCTCGGCACGGGTGTCGAGGCGCTGGGCCGCCTGGGGCAGCACGACGGCCTCGTCGAGGACGCGGTGCAGGCCTGTCGGATCGCCGGCGCGGCGTCCGGTCTGGATGTCCGAGGGGGGTGTCATGCAGGTCATCCTTCTAGGTTCTCGGGCGAGAGCCGTAAATCTTGCGGCGTGGCATTGGACTCGCCGCACGTTCTCCACGTACTCTTCCAGATGTGGCGCCGCCCACACAACCGGCGCGCCGTCAGGCCTCACCCCGGGTCGACCCCGGGGCAAGCTCCAAGGAGAAACGCATGAGCATCGAGACCGCCTCCCCCCTCGGACTGGCACTCGAGACCGGACAGCCCTACCCCTACCAGCGGGTCGAGCTCGTCGAGCCCGACTGGACGCGGTTCCCCGGCTGGGCCGGCGTGACCGCGGAGGAGTGGGCCTCCGTGCAGTGGCAGCGCGCCCACTGCATCAAGAACGTCAAGCAGCTGCGCGAGCTCATGGGCGACCTCCTCGACGAGCGCTTCTACGCCGACCTCGAGCGCGACCAGGCCGAGCGGGCCACGATGTCGATGCTCGTGCCCCCGCAGATGATGAACACGATGGTCCCGACCTTCGAGCCGGCCGGCGCGGGCTCGATGACCGAGGCGTTCTACGCCGACCCGGTGCGCCACTACATGGTCCCGGTCTTCAGCGACCGCCGCACGGACTGGCCCTCGCACCCGCACGCCGCCCGCGACTCGCTGCACGAGCACGACATGTGGGCCACCGAGGGGCTCACCCACCGCTACCCCACCAAGGTGCTCGCCGAGCTGCTCCCGACCTGCCCGCAGTACTGCGGCCACTGCACCCGCATGGACCTCGTCGGCAACTCCACGCCGGTCATCGACAAGCTGAAGTTCGCCGGCAAGCCCAACGACCGCCTCGGCGACATGCTCGACTACCTGCGCCGCACCCCGTCGGTGCGCGACGTGGTCGTCTCCGGCGGCGACGTGGCCAACATGCCCTGGCCGCGCCTCGAGGCGTTCCTCATGTCGGTGCTCGAGGTGGAGAACATCCGCGACATCCGGCTCGCCACCAAGGCCCTCATCGGACTCCCCCAGCACTGGCTCCAGCCCGACGTGGTCGAGGGCGTCGCCCGCGTCGCCGCCGTGGCCCGCTCGCGAGGCGTCTCGCTGGCCATGCACACCCACGCCAACCACGCGAACTCCGTCACGCCGATCGTGGCCGAGGCCTCGCGGGCGATGCTCGACGCCGGCCTGCGCGACGTACGCAACCAGGGAGTGCTGCTCAACGGCGTCAACGCCGCCCCCGACGCGCTGCTCGACCTGTGCTTCCGCCTGCTCGACGGGGCGCAGATCATGCCCTACTACTTCTACATGTGCGACATGATCCCGTTCTCGGAGCACTGGCGGGTCTCGCTGGCCGACGCGCAGCGCCTGCAGCACCACATCATGGGCTACCTCCCCGGCTTCGCGACGCCGCGCATCGTGTGCGACGTGCCGTTCGTCGGCAAGCGCTGGGTCCACCAGAACGCCGACTACGACACCGAGCACGGCATCTCGTACTGGACGAAGAACTACCGCACCTCGATCGAGGCCGACGACGCCGAGGCCCTCTCGCGCCACTACGAGTACTACGACCCGATCCACACCCTCCCCGAGGCCGGCCAGCAGTGGTGGGAGGAGCACGGCCGCCTCGACGAGGCCTCCCTCAAGGCCGCCGAGATGGCCGAGGCCTCCCGCCGCACCGCCGCCCTCCAGGCCTACTGAGCTTCCGCACTCCACCTCACGGCCGGCTCTGTGTCGGTTTCCCCGCTCGAGCGGGGAAACCGGCACCTGCCGCCCGTTGCAACGCCCGGCAGGTGCCAGTACGCCGCGGCAGGTAGCCGTGATCCACAGGTCATCGAGTCGCCGTTTCGCACCCGGTCCCGGCCGGGAACTCCATGGGCATGCTGTTTCCGGTCACGCTCGACGACATCTGGCTCCGCCGCGACCTCATCGCCGAGGGGTGGACTGACCGCGACATCAGCACGCAGGTGCGAGCCGGCGCACTGATCAAGCTGCGGCACGGCGCCTACCTGTCTTCGGACCTGTCGAAGGACCTCGACGCCGTCGGCATGCTCCGGGCTCGGTCACGCGCCGTGCTGCGCACGGCTCATCACACGTCGGTCCTGTCCCACCAGTGCGCGCTCGCCGAGTTCGAGGTCCCGCTCTGGGGTGTCGGGCTCGACGAGGTGCACATCGACCGGACGGACGGATGTGCCGGCCGGCGTGAGGCCGGCGTGGTCCACCACCGAGCGGCGCTCGGCAGTCGCTGGTGGCTGGTGAAGGCGGGCGTCCCTGTCGTCCATCCGGCACTGGCCGCGATCGAGGTGGCGGCGACGTACGGCGCCGAGGCGGGCCTCGTCGCCGCGTGCGGCGTCCTGCACCTGGGTCTGACCACCTCGTCCGGGCTGCACGAGGCAGCCGGCCTGGCGCGGCACTGGCCGGGGAACTTGAACACCAGGCTCATCCTGGCCCGCGCCGACGCCCGGCTGACGAACGTCGCGGAGGCCCGCACGTGGCACTTCTTCTTTGCGCAGCGGATCCCCCGCCCCGAGCCGCAGGTGGAGGTGCGCGATGACTCGGGCAACCTGCTCGGCATCGTCGACTTCCTGTGGCGGTCACTCGGGGTGTTCCTGGAGTTCGATGGGCGCATCAAGTACGAGCAGCACCGCTTGCCGGGCGAGTCGCTCGCCGACTACCTCATGCGCGAGAAGCGTCGGGAGGAGCAGATCTGCACCGACACCGGCTGGGTGTGCATCCGCATCACGTGGGCCGACCTCGCGCGACCGGTCGCGCTCGCACACCGCATCCGTGCCGCACTGGCAGCGCGCGCCACGGTCCTCGGACTTGCCGCGGGAATCTGACTCCTGCCACGCGTTGCAACGCGCGGCAGGCGTGGGTTTCCCCGCTCGAGCGGGGAAACCAACACAACGGAGGGCGGGCGAGAGATCACCTCGGCGAGGTCAGAGGCGGGCGAGGAGGGTGGCCGCGCCCGGTCCGGAGAGCCTGCCCGCCTCCACGCGGCGGCCGTAGAGGAGGAGCAGCAGGTCCTCGGCGGTGGCGCGGACCTCGGGCCCGGTGCCGTGGGTCCAGTCGGCATCGGTGGCGACGAGCCGTACGCCGGCGACGCGGCGTCGCGCGCTCCCGCCGACGACCACGTTCATCGGCCACGGCGTGCCGAGGGTGAACTCGGCGAGCGGCGCGAGGGCCGCGGCGGGGACCTGGCCGGGCAGGCCGAGCGGACGGCGTACGTCGAGCCCGTGGACCACCGCGTCGGCCAGTGCGGCGACCGGAGGCATCCCGACCGGAGTCGCCCCGCTCCGGACGTTGGCGCGCAACTGGTCGAGGATCGCGTCGCGACCGCGCGCGGACCACCCGACGGCGGAGCGCGCGATCATGCGGTTCACCGAGAAGCCGTGGCGCGCCAGCGTCGCCGCGCCGGAGGCGGCGCCCAGGACGGGTGCCCACGCGAGGTGGGCGGCGACGTCGACGACCCGCCACCCCGCGCACAGCGACGGTACGTCCCACTCCTCCGGGGCGAGTCCCTCGAGCGTGTCGACGAACCCGTCCCGGTGGGTGCGGGTGAGCTCGGCGAGCGCTGTCGACCCGCTCATGCGGCGGGCCAGCCGAGCGCGTCGAGGAGCTCCCGGACCCGGTCCGCTGGGTCGAGGTCCGGCGTGGGCAGGGCGAGCTCGTGGAAGACCAGGCCGGTCACGTAGTTCGCCACGATGCCGAGGTCGCGCTCCGGCGCGGGCGACCCGGCCCGGCGGACGAGGTCGAGGACCCACGTGTCGACCGTGCCCGCGCCGACGGCGTAGGCGGCACGCAGCGACGGCGTGCGGGCCGCCTCGGCCTGCAGCTGGTAGCGGGCGAGGGTGACGACGCGGTCGGCGTCGAGGGCACGCCGGACGAAGTCGCCGAGGGCAGCGGCGAGACCTGCCGGCGACGGGTCGACCCCGTCCTGCGGCCCGCTCACCATCGTGAGCTCCCGCTCGATGCAGCGTCGCGTCACGGCCTCGACCAGCGCCCCGCGTGTCGGGTACGACACCTCGGTGGCGCCGGGCGGAACCCCGGCCGCCGCGTCGACCGCCTCGTGCGTCAGCCCGTTCAGCCCCCGGTCCGCGACGACCCCGAGTGCCGCGTCGAGGAGCACGAGGTCGTCCATGACCGGAAACTACGCCTGTAGTGCACCGCCGTCAAGGGTCCAGCCCAAGGTGTCGATCACGCCCCGGATCCGGGCGGGTGCGTCGAGGTCGGCCGACGGCAACGCCAGCTCGTGCAGGACGAGCCCGGTGACGTAGTTGGCGAGGATCCCGAGGTCGCGCTCCGGGTCGGACGACCCGGAGCGGGTGACCAGGTCGAGGGCCCAGGTGTCCACCACGTCGGCGCCCACGGCCATCCCCTCCCGCAACGACGGGTTCTGCGCGGTCTCCACCAGGATGGCGTACCGCGCCAGGGTGACGGCCCGGTCCGGCCCGACGGCGCGCTCGACGAAGCGGCCCAGCGCCGTGGCCACGCCGTCGGGCGTCGAGTCGACGTCGTCGCGCGGCCCGGTCGCCATGGCGCGCTCGCGGGCGATGAAGCGCTCGACGATCCCGAGGACGAGCGCCTCCCGGGTCCGGAAGTGGTTCGACGTCGAGCCGGGCGGGAGCGCCGCAGCGGCGTCGACCGCGCGGTGGGTGAGCCCCCGCATGCCCTGGGTGCCGACGATCTCCAGGGCAGCGTCGAGGATCGTGGTGCGGCGGTCGGCCATGTCAGCGGGACGGCGCTCAGGCGATCGGGCGGTTCTCGTAGGGCGTCGAGAGCACGATCGTGGTGCGGGTCGACACGCTGGCCGCGCCGCGAATCCGGGCCAGGAGCTCCTCGAGGGCGAGCGGCGTGGCCACCCGGATCTTGAGGATGTAGGACTCCTCGCCCGCCACCGACCAGCACGACTCGATCTCCGGGATGTCGACCAGCCGCTCCGGGTAGTCGTCGGGCTGGGAAGGGTCGATCGGCGTGATGGAGATGAACGCGGTCAGCGGCCGGCCGAGCTGGTCGTGGTCGACCGTCGCGCCGTAGCCCTTGATCAGGCCACGCTGCTCGAGGCGCTTGACGCGCTGGTGCACCGCCGACGTGGACAGGTCGGTCGCCTTGCCGAGGTCGGTGAAGGACATGCGCCCGTCGGCGGCCAGCAGCGAGAGGATCTGCCGGTCCTTGGACTCGACCTCGGAAGTGCTCACGGCGCTCAGACTAGTGCGATCCGGACAGGGCCTCCACGAGGCGCACAGCAGATGAGCCGAGTCCCCACCTCTCGTCCAGGGCCACGACCGCCGCGTGGTCGGCGGGCGTCCGGGGGCGGGTGAGGTCGGGCGACCCGAGGTCGAGGTCACGGCGTACGGCGACGACCCGGGGCGCGACGGCGAGGTAGTCGGCCGCGGCCTTGATCTTCCCGCGCGGGCCGGGGCCCATGTCGGATTCGGGATCGTGCGCGGCCTCGATGATCGACCTGATCGTGCCGAACCGGTTGAGCAGGGTGGCAGCGGTCTTGTCCCCCACGCCGGCGACGCCCGGCAGGCCGTCGGACGCGTCGCCGCGCAGCGTGGCGAGGTCGGCGTACTGCCGCGCGTCGACGCCGTACTTGCCACGCACCCACGCGTTGTCGACGCGCTCGTGCCTGCTCACGCCACGAGCGACGTAGAGGACCCGCACGGCGGCGTCGTCGTCGACGAGCTGGAACAGGTCGCGGTCGCCGGTGACGATGTCCACCGGCAGCCCGGCGTCGGTGGCGAGGGTGCCGATGACGTCGTCGGCCTCCATCTCGGCGTGCCCCACGACCGGGATGCCGTAGGCACCGAGCACTTCCCGGATGATCGGGACCTGCGCCTCGAGGGGGTCCGGGACCTCCTCGACGTCGGGCCGCGGGCCGGGGATCGCGCGGACCACCCGGTGCGCCTTGTAGGACGGGATCAGGTCGACGCGCCACTGCGGGCGCCAGTCGTCGTCCCAGCAGCAGGCGAAATGCGTCGGGTCGTACTCCCCCACCAGGCGGCTGATGAAGTCCATGAGGCCGCGCACGGCGTTGACCGGCGTGCCGTCCGGCGCCTTCATCGAGTCCGGGACGCCGAAGAACGCGCGGAAGTAGAGGGACGCGGTGTCGAGGAGCAGCAGGCGCTGGCCGGAGTCGGTCACGCGGGTGAGCCTGCCACAGCGCTACTCCGCCAGCACGCTGTAGGCGACCACGCCCCGCTTGATGGCCGCGGCAGTCGCGCGTGCCGTGGACCGCAGCGGCGCGTCGCCGGCTGCGTCCGCGACCTGGCCGCAGAGGTCGAGCAGCTGCTTCATCCACCGCACGAAGTCGCCGGCGGACAGGCCGGTGACCATCAGCACGTCGTCGAGGTCGTCGCCCTCGGCCCAGCGCCAGGCGGCCCAGGCGAAGCCGAGGTCGGGCTCGCGGAGGAAGTCCAGCTTGTGCTCGCGCTCGAGCGCGTCGAGCTGGCCCCACAGGCGCACCAGCTCACCCAGCGCAGGCTGCACCCGTCCGCCGGGCAGCCGCGGCGAGGAGGCGTCGTCAGCGCGGCGCGCCTCGAAGACCAGCGCGGACAGCACCGCGGCGAGCTCGGAGGGTGCGAGCTCGTCGAGGACGCCGGCGCGGATCGCCTCCGCGGCGACGAGGTCCATGTCGGTGTAGATCCGGCGCAGGTGGCCCCCCTGCTCGGTGACCCGGTCGCCCTCGAGGTAGCCCAGGGCGGTCAGCACGTCGCAGACCCGGTCGAAGGTGCGCGCCACCGTGTTGGTGCGGTTCTCCACGCGGCGCTTGAGCGTCTCGGTGTCGCGCTGGAGCCTGAACCACCGCTCGGCCCACCGCGCGTGGTCCTCGCGGTCGGGGCACTGGTGGCACGGGTGCGACTTGAGGTCGGCCCGCAGGCGGCCGATCTCACGGTCGGTGGGCGTGTCGCTGAATGACTCGCGCTGCTGGGTACGCCGCTCGGGCGTGGCGAAGGAGTCCGCCCGCGAGCGCAGCGCGTTGGCGAGCTCGCGTCGCTGCGCGGGGTTGCGGCCGTTGAACGACTTCGGGATGCGCAGGCGCCCGATCGACGCCACGGGCACCGGGAAGTCCATCATCGCCAGCCGGCGCGCCTGGCGGTCCGCGGTGACGACGTAGGGACGGGGCTCGTCGCCGGACGTGCCGGGGTCGATGACCACGGCAAGCCCGCTGAACTTGCCCGCCGGCACCTGGATCACGTCGCCCGGGCGCAGCCTGCCGAGGGACGCCGCGGCCTCGCCACGACGGTCCTGGCGGCGCTCGCGCGCGGCGCCCTTCTCGAGGTCGGAGATGCGCCGGCGCAGGGCGGCGTACTCCATGAAGTCGCCGAGGTGGCACGTCGCCGCCTCGCGGTAGCCGTCGAGCGCCTCCTCGGCCTTGTGCACCTGCCGGGCGAGCCCGACGACGGCCTTGTCGGCCTGGAACTGCGCGAAGGACTGCTCGAGCAGTTCACGCGAGCGGGCCCGGCCGAACTGGTGGACCAGGTTGACCGCCATGTTGTACGACGGCCGGAACGAGGACCGCAGCGGGTAGGTGCGCGTCGAGGCGAGGCCGGCAACCTCGCGCGGGTTCATCCCGGGCTGGTAGAGCACGACGCCGTGACCCTCGATGTCGAGGCCGCGGCGGCCCGCACGACCGGTCAGCTGGGTGTACTCCCCCGGCGTCAGGTCGGCGTGCGACTCGCCGTTCCACTTCGAGAGCTTCTCGATGACGACGGTGCGAGCAGGCATGTTGATGCCGAGGGCGAGGGTCTCGGTGGCGAAGACGACCTTCACCAGCCCTTCCTGGAAGAGCTCCTCGACCACCTGCTTGAAGGCCGGCAGCAGCCCGGCGTGGTGGGCCGCGACGCCGCGCGTGAGCCCGTCGAGGAACTCGTGGTAGCCGAGGACGTGCAGGTCCTCCTCGGGCAGGGTGCGTGCCGCCTCCTCGACCCGGGCGAAGATCTCGTCGCGCTCCGCGGCCGTGGTGAGCCGGGTGTTGGCCTGCACCAGCTGCGTGACCGCGGCGTCGCAGCCCGCCCGGCTGAAGATGAACACGATGGCGGGCAGCAGGCCCTCGCGGTCGAGCCGGTCGACCACCTCGACCCGGCTGGGGATCCACACCCGGCGACCGTTGCCGACGGCACGCGGGTTCTTCGAGGACCCCGGCTTGCCCTTGCGTGGCGAGCGCCGGTCGCGCATCAACCGGGTGCTCGCCCAGTCGTCCCGGGCGATGCGGGTCAGCTCGTCGTTGACGGGCGCGCCCTCCTTGACGAAGCCCGCGCTGGCGTCGACGTCGGACGAGGCGAAGAGGTCCAGGAGGCGGCGTCCGACCATGACGTGCTGGAAGAGCGGGACGGGACGCTTCTCCTCCAGCACCGTGGTCGTCTCGCCACGCACGGTGGCCAGCCACTCGCCGAACTCCTCGGCGTTGGACACCGTCGCCGACAGCGACACCAGGGTCACCGACTCCGGCAGGTGGATGATCACCTCCTCCCAGACCGCGCCGCGCATCCGGTCGGCGAGGTAGTGCACCTCGTCCATCACGACGTAGCCCAGGCCGAGGAGCGTCCGCGACCCGGCGTAGAGCATGTTGCGGAGCACCTCGGTGGTCATCACGACCACCGGTGCCTCCCCGTTGACGACGTTGTCGCCGGTGAGCAGGCCGACGTTGTCGGGGCCGTAGCGCTTGACCAGGTCGTGGTACTTCTGGTTGGAGAGCGCCTTGATCGGCGTCGTGTAGAACGCCTTGCGCCCGGTCTGGAGCGCGAGGTGGATGGCGAACTCGCCCACGATGGTCTTGCCGGAGCCGGTCGGTGCGGCGACGAGCACCCCGCGGCCGTCCTCGATCTCCCGGCACGCCCGCACCTGGAAGTCGTCGAGCTCGAAGCCGTAGAGACCAGCGAAGTCCTTCAGCATCGGGTAGTCCTTGTCGCGCTGGAACGCGGCGTAGCGCTCGGCGTGCGACTGCTCCTCGCTCATGCGATCACCTCCAACGCGCCGGGCACGCACTCCACGGTGAGCGGCAACGGCCCGAAGCGCTCGCCGTCGGCGTACGACACGATGCCCGGCGCGGCCACGGTCACCGACCGCACCCGCCGGTGGACGTACTCCGTCACCCCGTCGATCCTCCCGGTGAACAGCCGTGGGTAGGAGCGCACCAGCTTGGGCTTGCTCATCCGCGTGATGACCACGACGTCGAGCAGACCGTCGTCGAGCAGCGCCCCCTCGGTGATCCGCAGTCCACCGCCGAAGGACGGGCCGTTGCCGACCGCCACGAGCATCGCCTCGTGCTGGATCGTCTCGGCCCCCGAGTCGGTGTCGAGCTGGAGCACGTACGGGATCGGCCGGAAGGTGCGCAGCTCGGCGAGCGTGGCCACGTTGTAGCGCATCTGGCCCCTGGGCCAGCGCATGGCGTTGGCGCGCTCGTTGACGATCGCGTCGAAGCCGGCAGCCAGCACGGTCACGAAGTAGCGGTCGCCGGCGCGCGCGAGGTCGATGGTGCGCCGCCGCGAGGCGATGACCCGGTCGGCCGCGGCGACCGGGTCGGTGCGCGGCAGGCCGAGGTAGCGGGCGACGTCGTTGCCGGTGCCGCTGGGGATCAGCCCGAGCGGCACTCCGGTGCCGGCGACGGCCTGCGCGCCCAGGTGGACCAACCCGTCCCCACCGCACACGACCAGCGCCTCGACCCCATCGGCCACGCAGGCGCGGGCGAGGTCGGCGGCCTCGTCGGCGTCGCGCCCCTGGAGGTTGCGCACGACGAAGCCGCTCTCGCGGAGCCGGGCGAGCGCCACGTCACGGTGGCGGGCGCCCCTGCCCTTGCCCGAGGTCGGGTTGGTCAGCAGCGCGACCTCACGGCCACGCACGGAGGAGGGCGGCGACGGGTCGTGCATGAGCGCGACCCTATCCCGGTGCCCTACGTGCCGAGCCGCAGCAACGCGGCGTAGCGCTCGGCCCGCGCACCGACCGCACGTGCGAGGCGCGCCAGTGCCTCGAGGACCAGCTCGGGGCCGAAGCCGGTGCCGGGGACCGCCAGCACCATCCGACCGCCCACGTCGCCGACCACGACCTGCCCGTGGCGCCATGCCTGGTGCACCCGCAGCCGCGCCGCGTCGTCGACGACCGGCTCCGGGTAGGCCTCGTCGACCGCCAGCAGGTCACAAGCCAGGTCGGGCTCGCCGTCGGCCGTCAGCCGCCCTCGGACGAGGTGCCCGGTGCGGAGCCCGGCGTCGGCCCGCCACACCACCTCGAGCGTGCCGAGCCAGTCGGGCAGGTCGAACGGATCGATGTCGGTGATCGTCGCCTGCATGGGTCCACCCTGTCAGACCCCCAAAGGGTGCCGACCGGCCCCGTCAGATCTGCGAGAGCTCGTCCGGACCCAGCCCGCGGTTGACCGAGCGCGCGGCCCGCCGGCGGTCGTTGACCCGTGCGATCGCCTCCGACGCGAAGAACAGCACCACCATCGGCACGGCCATGAGCGTCATCGTGAACGGGTCGGCCGACGGCGTGGCGACTGCGGCGAAGATGAAGGTCCCGATGACGATCCAGGGCCGGTAGGCCTTGAGCGCGGAGCCCTTCACGACGCCGGCGAAGTTCAGCAGCACGACGAAGACCGGGATGTTGAACGCGAGCCCGAAGACGAAGAGCGTGCGGGTGAAGAACTGGAGGTAGTCGTTGAAGTCGATCAGGTTGGTCACACCGTCGGGGTTGAACCCGATCAGCACCTCCAGCGCCAGCGGCAGCGTGACGTAGCCGAGCACGACCCCGGTGATGAACAGCGGCCCCGCGACGGCGACGAAGACGCGGGTCATCTTCCGCTCCTGGGCGTAGAGCCCGGGCAGCACGAAGGCCCACACCTGGTAGAGCCAGTAGGGCGCCGTCACGATCGCGGAGGCGAACCCGCACAGCGTCAGCCACAGCAGCAGGCCCGCGCCGGCACCACTGGTGGTGGCGATCGACGTGCCCTCGGCCAAGGTCTCCTGCGCGTCCTGGTAGGGGCCGTAGACCGCGTCGTAGAGCGCGTGGCGGAAGAAGATCGCCACCACGAGCGCGATCGAGAACACCAGCAGGCACCGCAGCAGGCGGGCGCGGAATTCCCGGAAGTGGTCGGAGAGCGCCATCCGGCCGTCCGGGCCGACAGCATGGTGCGGCCGGCCGTTGAACAGGCCGACGAGACCCGCGATCCTCACGGCTGGTGGGTGCTCCCGCGCTCAGGCGGTGGTGTCGTCGCGACGCTCGCGGAGGACCTCGCCCGAGGTCTCGTTGCGCGTCTCGGTGCCCGCCTCGTTGCGGGTCTGGATCTCACGCTGCTCGGGCGTCGCCGTGGCGTCGTCCTCGTCGCGCAGGCCCTTGGTCTCGGTCTTGAAGATGCGCAGCGCCTGGCCCGAGCTGCGCGCCAGGTCGGGGAGCTTCGCGGCACCGAACACCAGCACGACGATCGCGAGGATCACCAGCCACTCCAGACCCTGTGGCATGCCGATCAGGGGGTTGATCATGAGGTCACTCCGTTGTGTGGGGTCGGTCCTGCGGTGTGCGTGTCGAGTCTACGCCGTCATCCTCGTAGAGGCGGAGCGCTTCGCGGGCAACGGCCCGCAGCGTCTCGGCGTACGACTCGGGGGCGAGGAGCGTCGCGTGGGGTGCGAGCCGGAACAGCAGCGACTGCACCCACGGCTCGCTGGCCACCTCGAGGTCGACGTCGATGGTGCCGTTCGGTCCCGGGCGCTGGTCGGTGACTTGGAAGTACTCGATCACCCACCGGGCCGGCGGCGCGAGCCGCAGCGTCACCGTCGTGGTCTCGGCGTCGGTGAACCAGCCGCCGGTCAGGTCGCGGGGACGTGCGCCCTTGTCGGCCACCGCCGTGTCGAGCTCGCGTGCCGCGACGATGCGGTCCACCCGGAAGGCGCGGTCGCCCTGCGCGGTGTGGCACCACGCGTCGAGGTAGAGCAGGTCCTCGACCCGCGCCAGCCCGCGCGGGTCGACCGTGCGGCGCGACTCCTCGTCGCGTGAGGGCACGTGGTAGGTGATCTCGACCTGGTGGCCGTGCGCGATCGCCGACTCGAGGACGGGGACCACCGCGCTCGCCTCCAGAGGGGTGGGCGACACGTGCAGGCGCAGGAGGTCCTCACCGTCCGCGCCGGCCGCCTCCTCGAGCTTGGCCAGGGTCCGCTCGATCACGTCGGCCGCCCCCTCGGGCGCCGAGACGGCCATCGTGCGCAGCGCGACCACCAGCGCCGTCGCCTCGGCGGGCGAGAACCGCACCGGCCGGGCGAGGTAGTCGGCGTTGTCGACCCGGATCATCCGGTCGCCCTCGAGCGCGTCGAGGTCGACCTCGATCAGGTCGCCGGGCAGGCCCGGGGACAGGCCGGTCATGAAGAGGAGGCGCAGGTCGCGCTCGATCTGCGCGGCGTCGGTGCCGAAGTGGGCGGCCGCGTCGTCGAGGCGCACCTCGCCGCGGGCGAGGAGGTACGGCACCAGCGCCAGGAGGCGGGCCACCTGGTCGGGGGCGGTGTCGGTCGGCTGGGTGGTCACGCGTGCGCCTCCACGATCGAGCGGAGCCTTGAGACGACCTCGTCGCGCAGCGCCTGCGGGCCCAGGACGACGGCGCCGGAGCCGGAGGTGAGCACCTCGTCGGCCAGCTCCTGGAGCGGGCCCTCGACCACGAGCGTGTCCCAGCCGGACGCGTCGGACGCGACCGACTCCGCACGCCGGCGCAGCCCCACGCCGGTCCCCTGCCGCACGCGCACTTCGGCCCGCACCGTCGGGAAGGACGGCGTGAGGCGACGTGCGACCGATCGGACGTCGGTGCCGGGCGGGACGTCGTACGCGCCGGACTTTCCCGTCGCGCGGACCGGGCCGACGATGCGGGAGAGGCGGAAGACCCGCTCGGCCCCGCGGTCGACGTCGTGGCCGACGACGTACCAGCGGCCCGACGAGCGGGCCAGGCCCCACGGCTGGACGCGACGCGTGGTCGGCTCGGTCTCGTCGGCGCGCTGGTAGGGGAAGCTGACCTGGCGACGCTTGCCGACGGCGTCCCAGAGCGGCTCGAACGCCGGCTCGTCGGCCGTGATCGACGGGGCGACCACCTCCAGGCGGGACGGGTCGATCTCGACGCCCTGGCCCTTCAGCTTGGCCAGCGCGCGGCCGGTCGCCTTGGCGAGCGTCGCCTGCTGCCAGACCTGGGCGGCCAGGCCGAGCACGGCCGCCTCGTCGGACTCGAAGCGGATCTCCGGCAGGGAGGTCTGCTCGGTGGGGATGCGGTAGCCGATCTCGTCGTCGAAGAGGGCGTCGGCGCTGCCGACCTCGATCACCGCACCGATCTGGCGCAGGGCGTCCTTGTCGCGCTCGAAGGCACGCTCGAACGCCTCGTCGCCGGTGCCGCCGCGCGGGTACTCGGCGTAGCAGGCGTCGCGGATCGCGTCCTTGCTGATGAAGCGCTTCGCCCCGAGCAGCAGGATGTGCAGGTTCATCAGCCGCTCTGCACGTGGCTGCGCCATCCTCCGCTCCCCCTGTCGTCCGTGTGGTCGTGGCCGGTCAGGAGGCCTTGAGGATGTCGACCACGAAGAAGAGCGTGTCGGTGCCCTTGATCCCGGCCTGCTCGTTGCCCGTCTTGCCGTAGCCGTCGGCCGGCGGGATCTCCAGGATCACCCGCGAGCCGACCGTGCGGCCAACGAGGCGCTCGTCCCAGCCCTTGATGACCTGGCCGACGCCGATCGGGAACTCCGCGGGCTCGCCGCTGTAGGACTCGTCGAACGGCTTCTCGGCGTCGTAGACCTGCCCGAGGTAGTCGACCGTCAGGGTCTGGCCCGCCTTGACCTTGGCGCCGTCGCCCTTGACCAGCGTGGTGGCGATGAGCTTGCCCGTGGGCTCGTGGGCGTCGGTGAAGTCGAGGCCGGTGATCACGCCGTCCTTCTCGATGAGCGTGGGCGCCCAGGCCGCCGGCTTCTTCTCCTCGCCCTGCGGGCCGTCGAGGACGGGCACCGTCTCCGAGCGGTCCATGATGTCGACGATCGCGAGGACGGAGTCCTTGTTGCCGATGCCGATGGTGGGGTTGCCCGACTCGCCGTAGGCCTTCGCAGCCGAGGTCAGCAGCACCACGCGGTCACCGACCTGGTTGCCGATCATCGCCTCGCGCAGGATCGGCAGCACCTCGTCGGACAGCTCGACCGACTGGGTCGCGCCGTCCTTGGTGTAGGTGCTCTGCGCCTCCTTCTCGGTGAACCCGTTGCCGATCCACCAGTTGGCCGACACGGTGTCGCCGTCGGCCACCGTCTCGCCGTCGCCCTCGACGAGGACCTCGGTCTCCTCCTGCGAGCCGTCGAGGCGGCCGTCGAAGGTCACCTTGGGCTCCTCGCCCTGCTTGCCCTCGATCGTCACGGAGCTGAGCGACTTGCCGCCCTCCTCGGTGTCGCTGGAGGCGGAGCCGCAGGCGGCGAGCCCGAGCAGGCTGAGGGTGAGGACACCGCTGAGGGCAGCGGAACGTACACGAGACACTGGTTCACCTAATCGATCGGTCGGCGTTGCCGGGACACCCTATCCAGCGGGCCCCACCCGCGGCGGCAGGACACGTCGCGGACCGGGTCGGGGCTGGGTGGCCGGTCGGTCACATCCCGTCGATGAGCCGCTGCACGCGCTCGTCGTAGGCCTTGAAGGGGTCCTTGCAGAGCACGGTGCGCTGCGCCTGGTCGTTGAGCTTGAGGTGCACCCAGTCGACGGTGAAGTCGCGACGCCGCTCCTGCGCCTTGCGGATGAACTCGCCGCGCAACCGGGCGCGGGTGTTCTGGGGCGGGACGCTCTTGGCCTCGAAGATCTTGAGGTCGGTGGTGACGCGCGCGACGGCGCCGCGCTTCTCCAGCAGGTAGTAGAGGCCGCGTCCGCGGTGGATGTCGTGGTAGGCGAGGTCGAGCTGCGCGATGCGCGCGTCGCCGAGCGAGAGCCCGTGCTTGGCGCGGTAGCGCTCGAGCAGCTTGAGCTTGATGACCCAGTCGATCTCGCGGTCCACCAGCCCGAGGTCGTCGGACTCCACCGCCTTCAGCCCGCGCTCCCACAGGTCGAGCGCGCGCTCGATGGTCGGCGTGGAGATCTGGCGACGGTCGACGAAGTCGCGTGCCTTGGCGAGGTACTCGCCCTGGATCTCCAGCGCGCTGGCCTCGCGGCCGTTGGCGAGGCGGACCTTGCGGCGCCCGGTGGTGTCGTGGCTGATCTCGCGGATCGCGCGGATCGGGTTCTCCATCGTGAGGTCGCGCATCACCACGCCCTCCTCGATCATCCGCAGCACGAGGTCGCAGGACGCCACCTTCAGCAGCGTGGTCGTCTCGCTCATGTTGGAGTCGCCGACGATGACGTGCAGCCGCCGGAACCGCTCCGCGTCGGAGTGCGGCTCGTCGCGCGTGTTGATGATCGGCCGGCTGCGGGTGGTGGCGCTGCTGACGCCCTCCCAGATGTGCTCGGCGCGCTGGCTCACGCTGTACGACGCCCCGCGCGGGGTCATCACGACCTTGCCCGCGCCCACCACGATCTGCCGGGTCACGAGGAAGGGGATGAGGATGTCGGCGAGGCGGCTGAACTCGCCGGCCCGCCCCACGAGGTAGTTCTCGTGGCAGCCGTAGGAGTTGCCGGCGGAGTCGGTGTTGTTCTTGAACAGGTAGATGTCGCCGGCGATGCCCTCCTCGTGGAGGCGGTTCTCGGCGTCGAGGAGCAGCCCCTCGAGGATGCGTTCTCCGGCCTTGTCGTGGGTGACGAGGTCGACGATGTCGTCGCACTCGGGCGTGGCGTACTCCGGGTGGCTGCCCACGTCGAGGTAGAGGCGGGCGCCGTTGCGGAGGAACACGTTGGACGAGCGACCCCAGCTGACCACCTTGCGGAAGAGGTAGCGCGCGACCTCGTCGGGGCTCAGGCGGCGCTGTCCCTTGAACGTGCACGTCACGCCGTACTCGTTCTCGATGCCGAAGATCCGCCGGTCCACGCCTCCACCCTAGTCTCGCCACGGTCATCCACCGTGGACCTCCGCGACTACGACACCCGGCGGGGTCGGACGAACGATGTCCGGCCGGCCTTGACGGGCCGCCCGTGCGCGGGTGAGCGTTCCTCCATGGGACCCCGCCACCTCGTCGCGACCGTGCTGGTCGAGCCGAGCGTGATGGCGGACCTCGAGCTGCGGGTGATGACCGACGACCTGTGGCTGTGGCCGGTGCGCACCGCACCCGTCGTCGTGGACGGGCCGCGGCTGGAGTTCCAGCTGCGGCGGCGGCTCGTCGAGCAGCGGCGCGGCGAGTGGGACGACGCGGCCGGGTGGACCCCGGTCTGGATCGGCTTCGGCGACGCGTGGCACGAGTTCGGCCCCGACGGCAACGTCCGGCCCACCGGCCCGCTGCCCTGGGCGGCACACCAGCGGCTGCGGCGCGCGCTCGACGAGTTCGGGACGCTCGTGCGCTACCAGCGGCGCCTGCGCGGCATCCCCACCGTCGCGACGGCCGACTGGCCCGGGCTCAACCTGCGCTGAGCCGGGCTCAGCCGAGTGGGTCGGTCGGCGGAGTCGCGGGGCGGGTGGGGTCGACCGGCGGCTGGGGTGCCGGTGGCGGGGCCTCGCCCGGCGCGGCCGGGTCGGTCGGGGTCGGGTCGGTCGGGGTCGGGTCCGCCGGATGCGTCGGCGGGGCCACCGGCGGGGCGACGGGCGGGGCGACGGGCGGCTCGCCGGTGACCGGGTTCTCCAACGGCGGCGTGTTGCCGCTGACCTGGTCGGTGGGGTCGGCCGGGTCGTCCTGGGCGCCGTGCCGTGGGCCGGCGCCGGCCACCGCGTCCTCCGGCTGGGGCGCGGCCGGCTCGGCCGCACCGCGCTCGCCGAGGATCTCGGTGAGTCGCGGCTCACGCAGTCGCAGGAACTTGCGCGGCTGGGTGCGGGTGCGGTCGAGGGCGGCGACCTCGAGGTCGTCGGCCGGGATCACCCGGTCGTCGGTCTCGCTGTGGCCCAGCGCCGCGACGGCCAGCCGCAGGGCGTCCTCCAGCGGGGCGCCCGGCCGGTAGTGCTCGCGGAGGTGTCCGGCGACCACGTCGGCTGCTCCCCCCATCACGGCGAACCCGTGCTCGTCGGCGACCTGACCGTCGTAGGTGAGGCGGTAGAGCTGGTCGTCCTCGGCTCGGTCGCCGATCTCGGCGACGAAGATCTCCACCTCGTAGGGCTTCTCGCCGCCCGAGGAGAAGATCGTGCCGAGGGTCTGGGCGTAGGCGTTGGCGAGGCCGCGCCCGGTGACGTCGCGGCGGTCGTAGGCGTAGCCGCGCATGTCGGCGAGGCGTACGCCGGCGATGCGGAGGTTCTCGAACTCGTTGTAGCGCCCGACCGCCGCGAAGGCGATGCGGTCGTAGATCTCGCTCACCTTGTGCAGCGCCTGGGACGGGTTCTCCGAGACGAAGAGGATCCCGTCGGCGTACTGGATCGCGACGACGGACCGCCCGCGGGCGATGCCCTTGCGCGCGAAGTCGGCCCGGTCCTTCATCAGCTGCTCGGGCGAGACGTAGAACGGCATACTCATGGGGCGGTGACTCCTACGTCAGGTCAGGTCAGCGCGGCGGCGGGGCCGTCGGGACGCTGCATGCGGGCGGCGATCATGCGGTCGGCGATCGCGGAGACCTCGTCGTCGGGCATGCGGCGACCGCCCGCGGGCGTGATGACGTGGACGACCGGGAAGATCCGGCGGGTCAGGTCGGGGCCTCCGGTCGCGGAGTCGTCGTCGGCGGCGTCGTAGAGCGCCTGGATGACGGCCGTCACCGCCCCCTCCTCGTCGAGGTCGTCGCGATAGAGCTTCTTCAGCGAGCCGCGGGCGAACAACGATCCCGAGCCGACCGAGTGGAAGGCGGTCTCCT
Organism: Microbacterium sp. ARD31; assembly: GCF_031844425.1. Classification (NCBI taxonomy): domain Bacteria; kingdom Bacillati; phylum Actinomycetota; class Actinomycetes; order Micrococcales; family Microbacteriaceae; genus Microbacterium; species Microbacterium sp. ARD31. The sequence goes on along the minus strand of NZ_JAUZVE010000034.1, from coordinate 20,983 downwards.
CGTAGCGGCCGCCGGTCACGTCGTAGCTGAAGATGCGTCCCTGGCCGGCAGCGAGGTCGAAGCCGGCGAACAGCGGGACGACCGCGAGGCCCTGCATCGCGAGGCCGAGGTTGGCGCGGATCAGGGCGGCGAGGCGGTTGGCCTTGCCGTCCATCGACAGCGTGGTGCCCTCGATCTTCTCGTAGTGCTCGAGCTCGGTCTGGAACAGGCGCACCATCTCGACGGCGAGCCCGGCGGTGCCGGCGATGCCGACCACGGAGAACTCGTCGGCCGGGAAGACCTTCTGGATGTCGCGCTGGGCGATGATGTTGCCCATCGTGGCGCGCCGGTCGCCGGCCATCACGACGCCGCCCTCGAAGGTGGCGGCGACGATGGTGGTGCCGTGCGGCGCCAGGTCGCCGGCGTCGCCGCTCGGCACGGCGCGGCGCGACGGCAGCAGCTCGGGCGCCTGGGCGCCGAGGAAGTCCGCGAAGCTGGACGTGCCGGGAGTCATGTACGACGCCGGCAGGCGGGTGTCGCCCATCCGGACTACTCCCCGCCCTTCTGGATGAACGACTTCACGAAGTCCTCGGCGTTGGTCTCGAGGACCTCGTCGATCTCGTCGAGGATCGCGTCGACGTCCTCGTCGATCATCTCCTTGCGCTCGGCCACGTCGCTCTCGACGACCTCCTCGGTCGCCGTCTCCTCCTGCGAGGACTTGCGTGGCTGCTTCTGCTCCTGGGCCATACCCATGACCCTATCCACTCGCGCCGACGCCACAAGGACCGTTCACGGCGGGCCTCGGTTTCGGACACGCGCGCTGGGGCTCGCTGCTCGACCAGCGGCCGTCGTCAGCGGGTGATGGCGGCGACGAGCGCCTGGGCGGTGTCGCTGCGGTCGATGAGCTCGCCGACGTGCGCCTGCGTGCCCCGGAGGGGGTCGATGGTGGGGACGCGCTGGAGGGACTCGCGCCCCGGCAGGTCGAAGATCACCGAGTCCCACGACGCCGCGGCCACCGAGTCGGCGTACTTGTCGAGGCAGCGGCCACGGAAGTACGCACGGGTGTCGGTCGGCGGCTCGTGCATGGCCGCCTCGATCGTCGCGTCGTCGAGCAGCCGCTCGATGCGTCCGGAGGCGGCAAGGCGGTGGTAGAGCCCCTTGTCGGGACGGATGTCGGCGTACTGCAGGTCGATGAGGTGGAGCTTGGCGTCGTCCCAGTCGAGGCCGTCGCGGTCGCGGTACTGGTTGAGGAGCTTGAGCTTGGCGACCCAGTCCAGCTCGCTCGCGCACTCCATCGGGTCGCGCTCGAGGCGGGTCAGCACCGACTCCCAGCGCTGCAGCACGTCGAGCGTCTGCTCGTCGGCGTCGGCGCCGTCGCGGTCCTCGACGAACTTGCGGGCGAGGTCGAGGTACTCCAGCTGCAGCTGGACCGCGGTGAGCCGGCGACCGTCGCGGAGGGTGATCAGGTGGCGCAGCGTCGGGTCGTGCGAGACGTCGCGCAGCGCCCGGACGGCACCCTCCACGGACAGGTCGGCGTCGATGAAGCCGTCCTCGATCATCGCCAGCACCAGCGACGTGGTGCCGGACTTGAGGTAGATCGAGACCTCCGTGAGGTTGGCGTCGCCCAGGATCACGTGCAGACGGCGGTAGACCGCCGGGTCGGCGTGCGGCTCGTCGCGGGTGTTGATGATCGGTCGCTTCAGCGTCGTCTCGAGCCCCACCTCGACCTCGAAGTAGTCCGCGCGCTGGCTGATCTGGAAGCCGTGGTCGCGGCCGTCCTGGCCGATGCCCACCCGTCCGGCGCCGGTGACGACCTGGCGGGAGACGAAGAACGGCGTCAGGTGCCGCACGATCTCGGCGAACTGCGTCGAGCGGCGCATCAGGTAGTTCTCGTGGGCGCCGTAGGAGGCGCCCTTGTTGTCGGTGTTGTTCTTGTAGAGCAGGATCGGTGCGCTGCCGGGGATCTGGGCGGCCATCCGCGACGCGTCGAGCATGACCTGCTCCCCGGCCTTCTCCCACCGCACCACGTCGAGCGGCGTGGTCACCTCCGGCGAGGAGTACTCCGGGTGGGCGTGGTCGACGTAGAGCCGGGCGCCGTTGCCCAGGATCACGTTGGCCAGCCCGAGGTCCTCGTCGGTCAGCTGGCTGGGGTCGGCGACCTGGCGCGCCATGTCGAAGCCGCGTGCGTCGCGCAGCGGCGACTCCTCTTCGAAGTCCCACCGGGCACGTCGCGCCTTCACCGTGGACGAGGCGTAGGCGTTCACGATCTGCGACGACGCCACCATCGGGTTCGCCGCGGGCTGCCCCTGCACCGAGATGCCGTACTCGACCTCCGTGCCCATCACCCGTCGTACGCTCATGCGATGAGCCTACGGCTGTGGGACGAACACGTCGTGCCGCGTCTGACCGACCTGAGCCTGCGCGGCACCGAGGTCGGCGAGCTGCGGGAGGTCGCGTGCGCCGGTCTGACCGGTCGCGTGCTCGAGATCGGCTTCGGCAGCGGGCTGAACGTCCGGTGGTACCCGCCCGAGGTCACCGGCGTCACCGCGATCGAGCCATCGGACGCGGGGTGGCGGCTGTCCGAGCGGCGCCGCGCCCGCTCCACGCTGCCCGTGGTCCGCGGCGGGCTCGACGGGCAACGGCTCGACCTGCCCGCCGCCTCGCACGACAGCGCACTGGTCACGTTCAGCCTGTGCACGATCCCCGACCCGGTGCGGGCGCTGCGCGAGGCGCGTCGGGTCGTGCGGGAGGGCGGGCGCATCCACGTGCTGGAGCACGGGCTGGCGCCCGACGAGTCCGTACGCCGCTGGCAGCGGCGCCTCGAGCCGGTGCAGCGCGCGGTCGCGGGCGGGTGCCACCTCACCCGCGACGTCCCTGCCATGGTCGCCGAAGCGGGGTGGCACGTCCTGGAGACCCAGCAGGACTACCTGCCGGGCCCGGCCGCCAGCCGGCCGTGGACCTACGGCTACCGGGTGCTGGCGGACTGAGGGATCGAGCCGGGACGGCTCAGCGGCCGCGGCGCAGGAATCCCAGCAGGAAGATGACGACGATGACGACGACGACGATGATCAGAAGGGTTCTCATCTGCCCAACCTAGTCCTCAGTGGCCCTCGGCGCGCCCCTCCCGGGGGGTGGGTCGCCTCAGGGTTGCCGGGACTGCCAGGCGTGGGCGAGGTTGACCGCGACGATGCCGGCCAGGGTGATGAGCAGCGCGGAGAACTGGCCGTTCACGCCCAGCGCGATGCTGATCGGGATGAAGGCGACCAGGGAGACGATGCCGAGCGCGAGCTGGCGGGCGCCGGCACCGGCCACCGCCGCCGTACGTCCGCGCTGGAGGGCGACCTGGTCCGCCACCCGGCGGTCGACGGCACGCTCGATGCGCTCGGCGAAGCCCTCGACCAGCTCGGCGTCGTAGCGGGCGCCGAGCTCGCGACGCGTGGCCAGCGCCGCCTCGATGTCGCTGTGACCGAGGTCGTCCTCCCGCGTCACGCCCGGCTCACAGGTACTGGCCGGTGTTGGCCACGGTGTCGATCGAGCGGCCCGGCTCGGTGCCCTGCTTGCCGGTGATGAGGGTGCGGATGAACACGATGCGCTCACCCTTCTTGCCCGAGATCCGCGCCCAGTCGTCGGGGTTGGTGGTGTTGGGCAGGTCCTCGTTCTCCTTGAACTCGTCGACGCACGCCTGGAGCATGTGCTGGACCCGCAGGCCGCGCTGCGCGGGGTTGAGGTCGCTGTCGAGGAAGTCCTTGATCGCCATCTTCTTGGCGCGGTCGACGATGTTCTGGATCATCGCGCCGGAGTTGAAGTCCTTGAAGTACAGGACCTCCTTGTCGCCGTTGGCGTAGGTGACCTCGAGGAAGCGGTTCTCCTCCGACTCGGTGTACATCCGCTCCACCGTGGCGCGGATCATCGCGTTGACGGTCGCCTCCCGGTCGCCGTGGAACTCGGCGAGGTCCTCGGCGTGCAGCGGCAGCGTCGGGGTGAGGTACTTGGAGAAGATGTCGCGCGCGGACTCGGCGTCCGGCCGCTCGATCTTGATCTTCACGTCGAGGCGGCCCGGGCGCAGGATCGCCGGGTCGATCATGTCCTCGCGGTTGGAGGCGCCGATGACCAGGACGTTCTCCAGTGCCTCGACGCCGTCGATCTCGCTCAGCAGCTGCGGGACGATCGTGTTCTCCACGTCGGAGGAGACGCCGGAGCCGCGGGTGCGGAACAGCGAGTCCATCTCGTCGAAGAACACGATCACCGGGGTGCCCAGCGACGCCTTCTCGCGCGCCCGCTGGAACACCAGGCGGATGTGGCGCTCGGTCTCGCCGACGTACTTGTTGAGCAGCTCGGGGCCCTTGATGTTGAGGAAGTACGACTTCCCCGACGCGCCCGTGCGCTCGGCGACCTTCTTGGCCAGCGAGTTGGCGACCGCCTTGGCGATCAGCGTCTTGCCGCAGCCGGGAGGCCCGTAGAGCAGCACGCCCTTCGGCGGCTTGAGCTCGTGGTCCTTGAACAGCTCCGGGTGGAGGTAGGGCAGCTCGACCGCGTCGCGGATCGCGTCGATCTGGGTGGTGAGCCCGCCGATCGAGCCGTACTCGATGTCGGGCACCTCCTCGAGCACGAGCTCCTCGACCTCGGACTTGGGCACGACCTCGTAGACGTAGCCCGCCCGCGTGTCGAGCAGCAGCGAGTCGCCGGCGCGGATGGTGACGTCCTCGGCCCGCAGCGGCTCGGCGAGGCGCACGACGCGCTCCTCGTCGGCGTTCGCGATGACCAGGGCACGCTCGCCGTCGGCCAGGATCTCCTTGAGCATCACGACCTCGCCGACCTGCTCGAAGTCGAGCGCGGCGACGACGTTGAGGGCTTCGTTGAGCATGACCTCCTGGCCACGCACCAGCCCGTCGAGGTCGATGGCCGGGCTGACGCTCACCCGTAGCTTGCGCCCGCCGGTGAACACGTCGACGGAGTCGTCGTCGTTGCGCGCGAGGAAGGTGCCGAAGCCGGCGGGCGGCTGGGCCAGCCGGTCGACCTCCTCCTTGAGCGTGGTGATCTGGTCGCGGGCGTCGCGCAGCGTCTGCGCGAGGCGCTCGTTCTGGCTGGAGACGGCGGCCAGCGACCGCTGGGCGTCCGCCAGCCGGGTCTCCAGGCCGCGGGCCTGCCCCGGTACGTCGTCGAGGCGGCGGCGCAGGTCAGTGACCTCGGCCTCCAGGTAGCGCACCTGAGTGGCAAGTTGCTCGCGTGTCGGCTCGGACATCTCGCACCTCCTGTTTCGACACTACCCATGAACGCACGGGACGGAAGTGGTTACACGCGTGAGTTGGTCACCGTTTCGCAACGCTGCGGTGGGGGCTCCAGGGCCCAGGCGGGCTCAGGCGGGCTCAGGCGGGCTCGGTGTCGGGGTGCCCGTCGGTCGCCTCGAGCGGAGGTACGTCGGCGGGGCGGGGGCCGGTGTAGTCGGGTCCGTAGGCCCCGGGCGCGGGTCGGCGGGTCTTGCGGGGCGGCTTCTCCCCCGGCGCCATGCGCCGGGCGGTGACGAGGAAGGCCGTGTGGCCGATCATCTTGTGACCGGGCCGGACCGCGAGGCCCTCGACGTGCCAGTCGCGGACGAGCGACTCCCAGGGCTGCGGCTCGGTGAAGCCGCCGTGCGCGCGCAGCGTCTCGACGACGCGGGAGAGCTGGGTGGTCGTCGCGACGTAGGCGCACACGATGCCGCCGGGGACCAGCGCGTCGGCGACCGCGTCAACGCAGCTCCACGGGTCGAGCATGTCGAGGATGATGCGGTCGACCTGGGTGCCGAGCGCCGGGAGCCCGTCCTTGAGGTCGCCGAGGCGCAGGTCCCAGGCGGGGTGGGTCGAGCCCTCGGGGGCCGAGAAGAACTGGTCGACGTTGCGCCGGGCGACGTCGGCGAACTCCTCGCGCAGCTCGAAGGACGTCACCCGGCCCCAGGGCCCCACGGCCCGCAGCAGGGAGCAGGTGAGGGCACCGGACCCGGCGCCCGCCTCGACGACCCGTGCGCCCGGGTAGATGTCGGCCAGGGACACGATCTGCGCCGCGTCCTTGGGGTAGACGACCGCCGCGCCGCGCGGCATCGAGACGACGAACTCGTTGAGCAGAGGGCGGAACACGAGGTACTGACCGCCCGCCGACGAGGTCACCGTGAAGCCCTCGTCGCGGCCGATGAGGTCGTCGTGGTCGAGGTGTCCCTTGTTGGAGAAGAACCGCTTGCCGGCGACCAGCTCGAAGTTGTGCTTGCGACCCTTCTGGTCGGTCAGCCGGACCCACTCCCCCTCACGCAGGGGGCCACGGTGGACGCCGGACCACGCCTCGGCGGGGACGTCGGGAGACTGCTCGGACATGCCGCGCAGACTAGTGGCCGAGGGCGGGTTTCACTCAGCCGGCGGCGTTCTCCCGGAACGCCCGGTCGACGTCGGCGGTGGAGAGCACGCCGTAGATCCGCCCGTCGTCCTCGACGAGGAGGTACTCCTCCGCGGGCCGCCGGCTGATCGCGAGGATGAGCTCCTCCCCCGCGACCGTCGCCGGCAGGGTCAGCCCGTCCTCCATCGCCCGCGCGACCGCCGACACCGGCACCCACGGGCGGCGCTCGGCCGGCATGGCGGTCACCGCCGCCTCGCTGACGATGCCGAGGGGGCGCCCGTCGGGCGAGACCGTGACGATGCTGCCGGCCTGCGCCTCCTGGGCCTGGCGCACGGCCTCGGCGAGCGGCAGGTCCGCGGGCACGGTGAGCGTACGACGCGCGAGCGGGCGCGCGACGAGGGCGGGCAGTCGCTGGCGGAGCCGGGCATGGGCCATCGCGGCCGTCGCGCCGGTCCAGAGGAAGAGGCCGAGGATGAAGACGAGGACCACGTCCAGGACGGTCGTCTCGACCCCGGTCAGCGGCTCCTGCACCACCGGCCAGGCGAGCAGGGCCAGGGCCGCCAGCCGGCCGCCCCAGCCGGCCACGATCGTGGCCCGGTGCTGGTTGCCGGAGGCACCCCACACGAGGGCCTTGAGCACGCGCCCGCCGTCGAGCGGCAGGCCGGGCACGAGGTTGAGGACCCCGATCACCAGGTTCGCCGCCGCCAGGCTCCAGACGGCCTCGCGCACCAGGCCCTCGGGGACCACGAACCACACGCCGGCGGCGGCGAGCCCGACCGCGATCGAGGTCAGCGGGCCGACCACCGCGATCCAGAACTCGTGGCGAGGCCGTCGCGACTGCCCGTCGATCTCGGTCATGCCGCCGAGGAAGTGCAGCGTGATCGAGGTGACGCCGTAGCCAAGCCGCTGTGCGGTCACGGCGTGCGAGGCCTCGTGCAGCAGCACCGAGAGGTAGAGGACGACGGCGAAGACCAGCCCTGCGACGTACTTCCAGACGCCCAGGCCGGGCTCCACCTGCTCGATGCGCGGGGCGAAGGTCAGCGAGATCAGCAGCGCGACGATGAACCACGAGCTCGTGATGAGCACGTCGATGCCCGCGATCGACCCGATCCGGAGCGTCCCCGGCGGGCGGGGGGCGCGTCGGGACGCCGGCCCCTCGGGAGCAGGCGGGCCAGGGGTGTCATCGGGCACGACACGACCCTAACGAATGGCACCCGACCCGGTTGCCGCCTGCACGGGGCTGTCGTACGCCTCGCCTAGGGTTGCCGCGTCATGTCGATCCCCGCCGCACCACTGTCCCCCGCCTCCGGGTCCCCCGCGGAGCGGGTCTCCACCCCGGTGGACGGCGTCGACGTGCTCGGAGCCCTCTCGCCGAGCCGCGCCGGGGACTTCATGACGTGCCCGCTGATGTACCGCTTCCGCACCATCGACCGGCTCCCGGAGGAGCCCTCCCCCGACGCCGTGCGCGGCACCGTGGTGCACAAGGTCCTCGAGGACCTCTTCGACCTGCCCGCGCTCGACCGCACCCCCGACCGCGCCGCCGACATGCTGGTCCCCGCCTGGGACGCGCTCCTCGAGGCCGAGCCGGCGCTGGCGGAGATGTTCGGCGGCGAGGGGCCCGACGTCGCGTCCTGGCTCGCGTCGTGCCGGACGGTGCTGGACCGCTACTTCGACCTCGAGGACCCGCGCCGCCTCGAGCCCGCCGAGCGCGAGCTCTACGTCGAGGCGCTGCTCGACTCGCGGCTGCTGCTGCGCGGCTTCGTCGACCGCATCGACATCGCCCCCGACGGCCGCATCAGGATCAGCGACTACAAGACGGGACGCAGCCCGGGCGAGGGCTTCGAGGCCAAGGCGCTGTTCCAGATGAAGTTCTACGCGCTGGTGGTCTGGCGCCTGCGCGGGGTCGTGCCGTCGATGCTGCAGCTGATCTACCTCGGCAACGGCGAGATCGTCCGCTACGAGCCCGACGAGGACGACCTGCGGGCCACCGAGCGCAAGGTCGAGGCGCTGTGGGCGGCGATCCAGCTCGCCCAGCGCACGGGCGACTGGCGGCCGAGCCCGTCGCGGCTGTGCGACTGGTGCTCCTACCACCAGTTCTGCCCGACCAAGGGTGGCACGGTCCCACCGCTGCCCGAGCCCGTGCCCCAGGTCGCCGACGCCTCGACCGACGAGTCCACCGACTGACGACCGCTGGTCGAGGGTCGCCCCACGCAGTCGGCCTAGGCGATCTCGATCTGCTGCTGGTGGGGCGGCTCGGTGTCGTCCGGGCCGCTGAAGCCACTGGGGGTGACCAGCTCGGGCGCCACCTCGTGCATGGCGATCGCACCCGAGGCGATCTCCTCTGCGAAGTGGCACGCCACCCGGTGCCCCGACGAGACCCCCTCGACCTCGACGACCCGGAGCTCGGGACGCTCGGTGTCGCAGCGCGTCTCCTGCCGCCAGGGGCATCGGGTGTGGAAGCGGCACCCGGACGGCGGGCTGGCCGGCGACGGCAGGTCGCCGGTGAGCAGGATCTGCTCGCGGGAGTCCTCCACCTGGGGGTCCGGGACGGGAACGGCCGACATGAGGGCCCGCGTGTAGGGATGGAGCGGTACGTCGTAGAGCTCGGCGGCACCCGACTCCTCGACCAGCCCGCCGAGGTACATCACGCCGATGCGGTCGCTGATGTGGCGCACCACCGCGAGGTCGTGGGCGACGACGAGGTAGGTGAGCCCGAGCTCGTGCTGCAGGTCCTGGAGCAGGTTGATCACCTGCGCCTGGATCGACACGTCGAGGGCGCTCACCGGCTCGTCGGCGACGATGAGGTCGGGGCCGACCGACAGCGCCCGGGCGATGCCGATGCGCTGGCGCTGGCCGCCGGAGAACTCGTGGGGGTACTTCGAGAGCCCTGCCGGCGGCAGCCCCACCGCGGACATCAGCTCGCGCAGCCGCGCCTGCGTGGCAGCCTTGTCGTCGGCGAGCCCATGGGCGCGCATGCCCTCGACGAGGATCGACTCGACCGTCTGGCGCGGGTCGAGGCTCGACATCGGGTCCTGGAAGACCATCTGGAACCGCTTGCGCTCGCGTCGGAGGGCCTCGCCCTTGAGCGAGGCGATGTCGGTGCCGTCGAAGACGACCGACCCGGCCGTCGGCGGTTCGAGGTTGAGGATCGCCTTGCCGAGGGTCGACTTCCCGCACCCGGACTCCCCCACGAGCCCGTAGGTCTCGCCGCGCCTGATCCGGAGGTCGACGCCGTCCACGGCGCGGACGTGACCGACGGTGCGGTCGAAGACCAGTCCGCTCTTGATCGGGAAGTGGACCTCCAGGCCGCGAACGTCGACGAGGACGTCCGAGTCGGCAGGCGTCTGTTCCGGCTCGGTCATCGCGGGCCTCTCACGGGGTTGAAGCAGCGGAAGCCGACGACCTGGTCGCCCTCCCACTGGGGCGTCTTCTGCGTGCATACTGCGATCCGGTTGGCGCAGCGCGGGGCGAACGCACAGGCGGAGTCCCACGGCAGGTTGTCGGCGACCGAGCCGGGCACCGGGTTGAGCTTCTCGCCACGCGGGGCGTCGAGGCGCGGGATCGACTCGAGCAGGCCCACGGTGTAGGGGTGGCGAGGCTGCCGGAACAGCCCGTGGCGCCCGCCCCGCTCGACCACCTTGCCCGCGTAGAGCACGTTGACCTCGTCGCAGAGCCCGGCGACGACGCCCAGGTCGTGGGTGATCATCACCAGGGCCGTGCCGGTGTCGACGACGAGCTCCTTGAGCAGCGCGAGGATCTGCGCCTGGATGGTGACGTCGAGGGCGGTGGTCGGCTCGTCGGCGATCAGCAGCCGCGGGTTGCAGGCCAGTGCCATCGCGATGAGCGCGCGCTGGCGCATGCCGCCGCTGAGCTGGTGGGGGTAGTTGACCAGCCGGGCCTTCGGGTCGGGGATGCCGACCCGGTCGAGCAGCTCGGCGGCCTTCGGCATGGCCTCCTTGCGGCTCAGGCCCTGGTGACGCTCCATGACCTCGGTGACCTGGCGCCCGATCGTGACGACCGGGTTGAGCGAGGACAGCGGGTCCTGGAAGATCATCGCGACCTCGGCCCCGCGGCGGTCGCGCATCTGCGACGGCGAGAGCGAGAGGAGGTCCTCGCCGTCGAAGACGGCCGTGCCCTCCACGGTGTTGCCACGCTTGGGGAGCAGCCCCATGATCGCCAGCGACGTCACCGACTTGCCGCAGCCGGACTCTCCCACGAGGCCGACGGTCTGCCCCGGTCGTACGTCGAAGCTGACGCCGTCGACCGCCCGGAACGGCTGCTCACCGTGACGGGTGAACGCGACCCGGAGGTCGCGCACGGAGAGCAGCGGCTCGCCGGACGTCGCGGACGCGCGGGTCTGGTGCACGGACTGGGTCATCTGGTCATCTCCTCGACTTCGGGTCGAGCGCCTCGCGCAGCGACTCGCCCATGAGCGTGAACCCGAGCGCGACGACGATGATGCACCCCGCGGGCCAGAAGGCGAGGTGCGGGGCCTCGGTGATGTAGTCCTGGGCGAGTCCCAGCATCTGTCCCCACTCGGGCTGTCGCTGGTCGGGGTTGCCGAGCCCGAGGAACGACAGCGCTGCCGCGTCGACGATGGCCACGGCCAGGGACAGCGTCGCCTGGACGATGACCGGGCCGAGCGAGTTGGGCAGCATGTGCCGGAACACGATCGCGCGCGGGCGCACGCCGAGCGACCGGGCGGCGAGCACGTGGTCGCTCCCGCGCTGGGCGAGCATCGACCCGCGCAGCAGCCGCGCGAAGATCGGCACCTGCACGATCGCGATGGAGATGATGAGCGTCCACTGGCTGGGTTCGCGGGCGAGCGAGGCGACGGTGAAGGCGAGCAGCAGCGACGGGATCGACAGCATGACGTCGACGATGCGCATCACCAGGGAGTCGACCCAGCCGCCGATGGCGCCGGCGATCGTGCCGAGGGTGACCCCGCCGACCAGGCCGAACAGCGTGGCGAACACGCCCACGATGAGGGTCTGCCGGCTCCCGACGAGCAGCCGCGACAGCAGGTCCCGGCCCCGGTCGTCGGCGCCGAGCAGGTGACCCGCCTCCGGCCCCGGCACCGGGTTGGACTGCGGCCGCACCTTGTCGAGCAGCGGCCGTGCGGTGGGGTCCCAGGGAGCGAGCCACGGCGAGATGATCGCCAGCACGATGAAGGCGATCGTGATCACCAGGCCGAGGATGAAGACGGGGTTGCGTCGCAGCCGCTGCCAGGCGCTGCGGATCAGCGAGACACCCGGCTCCTCGTCGAGGGTGGTGGTGCGCGCGGTCGCCAGCTGGTCGATGCGCTCCTTGCGCATCCCGCGGAGCGTGGGCCGGCGCGGGGTGTGCTCGGGTCCGGGGGTCTGGTCGCTCACGCCGGTCACCTCGTCCTGATCCGTGGGTCGATGACCGCATAGGTGATGTCGACCAGCAGGTTGACCACGACGTAGATCGCGGCGGCGGCCATGATGAGCACCTGCAGGACCGGGTAGTCCTTCTGCTGGAACGAGATGAAGAGGGCTTCGCCGACCCCGCGGTAGGAGAAGACCGTCTCGGTCAGGATCGCCCCGGCGAGCAGGCCGCCGACCTGCAGGCCGATGGTGGTGACGACGGGCAGCATCGCGTTGCGCAGCACGTGACGGGCCCGGATCACGCGGGACGTGAGGCCCTTGGCCTCCGCGGTGCGGACGTAGTCCTCGTCGAGCACGTCGAGGACCGAGGCCCGGGTGATCCGGAAGATCACGGCGAACGGGATGGTGGAGAGCGCCACGGCCGGGAGGATCAGGTGCTTGAGGGCGTCCCAGGAGGCGTCCCACTCGCGGGTGAGGATGCCGTCGAGGACGAACATCCCGGTGACCCGCGTCGCGTCGATCCCGGTCGACTGGCGCCCCGACACCGGGAGCAGGTTCCACTCCACGGCGAAGAAGTACTTGAGAAGGAACGCGGTGAAGAAGACCGGCACCGCCACGCCGACGAGGGAGAAGATCACCGCGCCGGTGTCGACCGGGGACCCCTTCCTGCGGGCGGCGAGGTAGCCGAGCGGGATGCCCAGCGCGATGGCGAGGACCAGGGCGAGGAACGACAGCTCGATCGTGGCCGGCAGTCGGTCGAGGAAGATCTGGAGGGCGTCCTCACCGGGCAGCACCTTGGTCGAGACGCCGAAGTTGCCCTGCAGCGCCCGCTCCATGAACTTGAGGTACTGCACCGGCAGGGGCTGGTCGAGCCCGAGGGCGGCCTCGAGCGCTGCCCGACGGGCGGGCGTCTGCCGCTCCCCCAGGATGGCGGACACCGGTCCGCCCGGGAGTGAGCGCAGCCACCCGAAGACGAGCATGGACAGCACGAGGACCACCAGGCACATCTGCAGCAGTCGTCGTACGACGAAGCGGATCACGCGTTCTCCTCACACGTGAGCACGGGTCCGGGGGCCGTCGGTGGGACGGCCCCCGGACGTCGTGCACGTCGATCGGTCAGCGGGTGGGGGTCACTCCCCGCCCACCGTGACCGTGTCGAACTCCTCGGCGGTCAGCGGGCTGGGGATCACGCCCTCGACGCCGGGACCGACCACGAGGGCCGGCGGGGAGTGGCTGATCGGCAGGCCCGGGAGGTACTCCTCCATGATCTGCTGGTTGATCTCCTCGAACGCGGCGCCCCGCTCGGCGTCGTCGACGATGGCGTCGGCGGCCTTGAGGTCGTCGGCGAGCTGCTTGCCCCACGGCATGACCTCGGTGCCGAAGTCGTTCTCCTTGAGGTTGCCGAAGAACGTCCCGATGAAGTTGAACGGCGAGTCGTAGTCACCGGTCCAGCCGAGGATGTAGGCGTCGTACTTGCCCGCGGTGACGTTGTCGAGGTAGCCACCGTTCCAGGACGCGGTCTTGACGTTGACCTTGACGCCCACGGCCTCGAGGTCGGTGCGCAGGGCCTCGAAGATCTTCTCCGGGTCCGGCATGTAGGGCCGGCTGACCTCGGTCGGGTAGGCGAAGTTGAGCGTCATGCCCTCCGCGCCGGCCTCGGCGAGGAGCTTCTTGGCCTCGTCGGGGTTGTACTCGTAGGGCTGCAGCTCGGTGTTGTAGCCGCTGACCGTGTCGGGCATGAACTGCGTCGCGACCGCGGCGCCCTCGGGCAGCTGCGTCTGGACGAGCTGCTCGCGGTTGAGCGCGTGGTAGAGCGCCTGGCGGACCTTGAGGTCCTTCAGCTGCGGGTTCGCCTCGGGGTTCAGGCCGAGGTAGAGGATGTTGAACGGGTCGCGGACCTCGACGCTGTTGCCGTCCTCCTCGAGCCCGGCCCAGTCGACGGGGTTGGGCAGGTCGTAGCCGTTGATGCTGCCGGCCTCGAGCTCCTGGCGACGGGTGCTCTCGTCGGGGATCACGCGGAACACGATCTCGCTGGTCTTCGCCGCCTCGCCCCAGTAGTCGTCGTTGCGCTCCAGCGAGATCTCGCCGTTGGCCTCGTCGTACTCGCCGAAGGTGAACGGACCGGTGCCGACCGGGTTGTTGGCGTAGTCGGGGAAGCTGAAGCCCTCGCCCTCCGCGGCGATGCCGTTGGCGTCGCCCTCCTCGAGCGCCTTGGGCGACTGCATGGAGAGGGACTCGAGGGAGAGCATCGTCGGGAAGCCGGACGTGGGGCCGGAGATCGTGATCGTGGCCTCGTAGTCACCGGTGGCCTCGCAGCCCTGGTAGAGCGAGTTCTCGGCGTCGTTGGAGAACGCGCCCATGACGTAGCCCCAGTACTCGCCGGCGGTCTGACCGGCCTCGTTCTGGTCGAACATCCGCTCGAAGTTGTAGCAGACGGCCTCCGCGTCGAACGGCTCGCCGTCGTGGAACGTCACGTCGTCGCGGAGCTGGAAGGTCCACTCGGTGCCGTCGTCGTTGGGGGTCCACTCGGTCGCCAGCTCGGGCACGACCTCGGCGGTGCCGGGCTTGATGCCGACGAGACCCTCGAACATCTGACGGGTGACGCGGAAGGTCTCGCCGTCGGTGGCGTAGAACGGGTCGAACATCTCGGGGGCGCCGGCGGCGCCGAAGACGAAGGTCCCGTCGTCACCTCCCCCGCTGCTCTCGCTGTCGCGCTCGCTGTCGGCGCAGCTCGCCAAGGTGGCGGCCGCGAGCACGGCCATGGTCCAGGTCGCCACAGTTCGTCTCGAAGACATCGGGGTCCTTCCGTCCGGAATGCGTTCGTCCACGCACCCTAGACCGGACGATGTGGGCTGGGCCACAACGTCAGGGTCACGGTCGTGTCACACCTTCGGGCGGGTGAGCTCGGCGAGGCGAGCGGTGTCGATCCCGACGAGGGTGTCGACGAAGACCCGGCGCTCGCCCTCGAGGATCGGCACGTGGTGGGGCACGCAGAGCACGGTGCAGCCGGCCGCCTCCCCCGACGTGGCCCCGGTGTTCGAGTCCTCGATGGCGACGCAGTCCTCGGCCCGCAGCCCGAGCTCGGCCGCCGCGGTGAGGTAGGGCTCGGGGTGCGGCTTGCCGAGCTCGACGCGGTCGCCGGTCACCACCGACACGAAGGTGCGCTCGGGCAGCTGGGCGAGGATCGGTGCCACGAAGCGCTGCCACGACATGGTGACGAGTGCGCACGGGATGCCGTGGGCCTCGAGGTCGACCAGCAGCTCCCGGGCACCGGGCCGCCACGGCACCTCGGCCTCCACGCGTGCCACCACGCCGTCGAGCAGCTCCTCGACGATCTGGTGGGGGGTGCGGTCGATGCCCATGTGGGCCCGGATGTACTCGCCGGAGTCGAGCAGTGCCTTGCCGACGAGGTTGAGGGCGTGCTCCTCCGACCACGTGCCGCCGTACTTCTCGGCCATCGCGAACTCGGTGGCGATCCAGTACGGCTCGGTGTCGACGAGCGTGCCGTCCATGTCCCACAGCACGGCGGCGGGGAAGCCGTCCGGACGCGGGACAGGTGCTCCCGGATCGGTCGATGCCACTGCGCCCTCGAGCGCGCTGCCCGTCTCCACCTGACCAGTCATCGTGGTCGCCAGCCTAGACGGCGGCGAGCGGGATCAGTGATTCGGCATCCGCACCGGCAGGCGTACGACGAACGTGGCTGGCCCCTCCGCCGTCGGGGGTTCGTAGACCACGTCGCCGCCGTGGCCTCGGACGATCTCGCGGACGAGGTAGAGCCCCAGTCCCGAGCCGCCCGCCGTCCCGCTCGTCGCGTACCTGTTGAAGAGCCGGGGCACCAGGTCGGCCGGGACCCCGCGGCCCGAGTCGGTCACCCGGACCACGACCTCGTCGTCGTTCGGGCGTGCGACGACCGAGATGGGAGGCGAGCCGTGGCGCACGGCGTTGTCCAGCAGGTTGTCGAGCACCTGTGCCAGGCGGACCTCGTCACCCTCGACGACGGCCTCCTCCGGCACGTCCACCTCGACGTGCACGCCGTGTCCGGAGCTGGCGCGGCGGGCGGCGGCGTTCCTGACCAGCTCGGCCAGCGACACGCTCCCCGACTCGAACCGGATGCCCGTCCCCTGGAGCTGGGAGGCGGCCGTCAGGTCGGCCGTCAGCCGGCGCAGCCGCTCGGTGCTGGAGTGGATGCCCCGGAAGAACTGGTGGCGCTCGTGGTCCGACATGTCCTCGTGGGACGTCTCCAGCAGGTGCGCGCTGCCGTCGATCACGGCGGTGGGGTTGCGCAGCTCGTGGGCCGTCACGGCGAGGAGCCGAGCCTGCTCTGTGGCCGCTTCCAGCCGGTCCTCGACGTGCTGCCGCTGCTCGGTCTGGTCGCGGGTGATCTTGGCGAAGCCGATGTGGCGGCCCTTCTCGTCGTGGACGGCGCTGATCACGACGCTCGCCCAGAACCTCGTGCCGTCCTTGCGGACGCGCCACCCGTCCTCGGCGAACGAGCCGTCGCGCAGGGCAGCCCCGAGGTTGCGCTCCGGGTGACCGGTGAGCTGCTGCTCCTCGGGGTAGAACATGCGGAAGTGCTGGCCGACGACCTCGGCGGCGTCGTAGCCCTTGATCCGCCGGGCGCCCGCGTTCCAGCTGGCCACCGTTCCGTCGGGGTCGAGCATGAAGATCGCGTAGTCCTCCACGGCCGCCACCAGGAGCCGGAAGTACGCCTCGCTGCGGTGCAGCTCGTCCTCGGCGAGGCGCTGGGCGGTGATGTCCTGCACCTGCGCGAAGACGTAGAGCAGCTCGCCGACGGAGTCACGGATCGGGACGAGGGTGACCAGGGCGGTGCGCGAGCTGGTCGCACCGGGGGGCGCGGGGATCGGGTGCTCGAAGGTCGCGACGCTCGCGTCCGAGGACCGCAGCCCGGCGAGCCGGTGGTCGAGGTCGTCGCCGTGCCCGACCGTCAGGCGACCGTAGTCGACCCCGACCAGGTCGCTGGGCGTGCAGGACATGAGCTCGGCCAGGGCGTCGTTGGCGCGCACGATGGTGGCGTCGATGGTGAGCGTGGCCATGCCGATCGCGGCCCGGTCGAACAGGGCACGGAAGCCCTCGACGTGCTCGTCGAGGATCGACTGCTCGACCCGGGTGACGTCCAGGTCGTCCAGCGGCTCCGTGACGGGGTCCGGCGACGGGACTGGCTCCTGCTCGTCAGCGGACGGCCTGGGCGCCCTCGACCCTCCGCGCAGGCTCCGGAACAGCCGTTCGGGGAGCTGCTCGAGCGGGATCGACTTCTCGATGTAGTCGAGCGCGCCCAGCTCGCCCAGCTCGGCCGTGAGGTCGGTGCCGCCGAAGCCGCTGAACATCACCACCGAGGTCTCGGGTCGCACCGCCAGGATGGCCGGAAGGGTCTCGAGACCGTCCATCGCCGGCATCGACACGTCGAGCAGCACCGCGTCGGGGTGGTGCCGCACCACGAGCTCGATGGCCTCCTCGCCGTCACCCGCCTCGCCCAGCACGTCGAAGAGGCCTGAGGACTCCAGTCGCATCCGGACGAGCGTCCGCACGTCGGTCGAGTCGTCGACGAGCACCAGCGAGACCCTGGGGGTCTCCATCCGACTCTCCTCCGTCTGCTCGCGGCCATGGCGCTGGGACGGCGGAGCGCTCAGCACCAGCCGTCCCCGGGTGGCAGGTTCCCACAATCGGGCGCCGGGATGCATCGCCCACGCGGGGGACGCGCGTCGAGTCGTCGGTGCTCGGTGCTCGGTCCTCGGTGATCAGTCCTCGGGGTCGTAGCCGAGGTTGGGCGAGAGCCACCGCTCGGCCTCGGCGAGGGTCCAGCCCTTGCGCTCGGCGTAGTCGGCGACCTGGTCCCGGTTGACCCGGCCCACGACGAAGTACTGCGACTGCGGGTGGGAGTAGTAGAACCCGCTGACCGAGGCGCCCGGCCACATGGCCATCGACTCCGTGAGCCGGATGCCGGTGTGCTCCTCGACGTCGAGGAGCTCCCACAGCGTCTGCTTCTCGGTGTGCTCGGGGCACGCGGGATAGCCGGGCGCGGGCCGGATGCCGTCGTACTGCTCCTTGATCAGCCCGACGTTGTCGAGCTGCTCGTCGGGGGCGTAGCCCCACAGCTCCTTGCGGACCCGCTCGTGCAGCCGCTCGGCGAAGGCCTCGGCCAGCCGGTCGGCCAGCGACTCCAGCAGGATCGCGTTGTAGTCGTCCAGCTCCTCGCGGAACGCCTGCACCCGCTCCGCCAGGCCGTCGCCGGCGGTCACGGCGAAGGCGCCGACGTGGTCGCGCAGCCCGGTGTCCTTGGGCGCGACGTAGTCGGCCAGCGACCGGTTGGGTACGCCGTCGCGGTGCTCGCCCTGCTGCCGCAGGTGGTGCAGCGTCGCGTGCACGGTGCTGCGGTCGCCGTCGAGGTAGAGCTCGACGTCGTCGCCGACCGCGTTGGCGGGGAAGAAGCCGACCACGCCGTGCGCGCGGACCCACTTCTCCGCCACCATCCGGTCGAGCATCGACTGGGCGTCGTCGTAGAGCTTGCGGGCGGCGGGGCCCGAGCTCGGGTTGTTGAGGATGTCGGGGAACGCGCCCTTCATCTCCCACGCGTTGAAGAACGGCTGCCAGTCGATGTACCTGCGCAGCACCTCGAGGTCGTGGTCCCGCAGCACCCGGACGTGCTGGGTCACCTGCGTGCCGGTGACCGGCGACACCGCGTGGTCCTGCTGGAGCAGCATGTGGGGCCGGGGCGGGTGGTAGTCGCTCCAGTCGACCGGTGTCGCGTTGGCGCGCGCCTGCTCGAGGGGGATCATCGGGCGGTCGTGCTTGGCGGCGTGACGGGTGCGCAACGAGTCGAAGTCGGCCTGAACGTCCTTGAGCAGCTGCTCGCGCTGGATGGGGTGGAGCAGCGCGGCGGCCGTGGGCACGGAGCGGGAGGCGTCCTTGACCCACACGACCGGGCCGTCGTACTTCTGGTCGATCTTCACCGCGGTGTGCGCCCGGGAGGTGGTGGCCCCGCCGATCAGCAGCGGGATGTCGAGGCCGAGGCGCTGCATCTCGGAGGCGAAGTTCACCATCTCGTCGAGGGACGGGGTGATCAGCCCGGAGAGGCCGATGATGTCGGCGCCGTGCTCCTGCGCGGCGTCGAGGATCTTCTGGGCGGGGACCATGACGCCGAGGTCGATCACCTCGTAGTTGTTGCACTGCAGGACGACCCCGACGATGTTCTTGCCGATGTCGTGGACGTCGCCCTTGACCGTCGCCATCACGATCGTGCCGTTGGTGTCCTTCTGCTTGGCCAGCTCGGGGTCGTTGGCCTTCTCCTCCTCGATGAAGGGGATGAGGTAGGCCACGGCCTTCTTCATCACGCGGGCGCTCTTGACCACCTGCGGCAGGAACATCTTGCCCGTGCCGAACAGGTCGCCGACCACGTTCATGCCGTCCATCAGCGGCCCCTCGATCACCTCGATCGGGCGACCGCCGGCCTCCGCGATCTCGGCGCGGAGCGCCTCGGTGTCGGCCTCGACGTGGGCGTCGATGCCCTTGACCAGCGCGTGGGTGATGCGCTCGCGCAGCGGAAGGGCACGCCACTCGTCCTCGGACTCCTCGACGGCACCGGCGGCGACGTTGAAGCGCTCGGCGATCTCGAGCAGCCGCTCCGCGGCGTCGGGCCGGCGGTTGAGCACGACGTCCTCGATGCGCTCGCGCAGCTCGGGGTCGACCTCGTCGTAGACCACGAGCGCGCCTGCGTTGACGATGCCCATGTCGAGGCCGGCGCGGATCGCGTGGTAGAGGAAGACGGCGTGGATCGCCTCGCGGACGGGGTTGTTGCCGCGGAACGAGAACGACACGTTGGAGATGCCGCCGCTGACCTTGGCGCCCGGCAGGTTCTGCTTGATCCAGCGGGTGGCCTCGATGAAGTCCTCGCCGTAGGTGGCGTGCTCCTCGATGCCGGTCGCGACCGCGAAGACGTTGGGGTCGAAGATGATGTCCTCGGGCGGGAAGCCGACCTCGTCGACCAGGATCCGGTAGGCCCGCTCGCAGATCACCTTGCGGCGCTCGAGGTTGTCGGCCTGGCCGTCCTCGTCGAAGGCCATCACGACCACGGCGGCGCCGTACTTGCGGCACAGCCGGGCGTGGTCGCGGAACGCGTCCTCCCCCTCCTTCATGGAGATGGAGTTGACGATGGCCTTGCCCTGCACGCACTTCAGGCCGGCCTCGATGACCTCCCACTTCGAGGAGTCCACCATCACCGGCACCCGGCTGATGTCGGGCTCGGCGGCGATGAGCTTGAGGAAGCGGTCCATCGCGGCGACGCCGTCGATCATGCCCTCGTCCATGTTGACGTCGATGACCTGCGCGCCGGCCTCGACCTGCTGCGCGGCCACGCTGAGGGCGGTGTCGTAGTCGCCGTCCTTGATGAGCTTGCGGAAGCGGGCGGAGCCGGTGATGTTGGTGCGCTCGCCGACGTTGACGAAGAGGCTGTCCTCGGTGATGGTCAGCGGCTCGAGGCCCGAGAGCCGCATGACCGGCTCGTGCTCGACGGGCGTGCGCCGCTCCTTGCCCTCGACGGCCCCGGCGATCGCAGCGATGTGGTCGGGCGTGGTGCCACAGCACCCGCCCACGATGTTGAGGAAGCCGGCCTCCGCGAACTCGGCGAGGACCGCCGCGGTCTGCTCGGGCGTCTCGTCGTACTCGCCGAAGGCGTTCGGCAGGCCCGCGTTGGGGTAGACCGAGACGAAGGAGTCGGCGAGGCGCGACAGCTCGGCGACGTAGGGGCGCATCTCCCGGGCGCCGAGGGCGCAGTTGAGCCCGACGGCCAGCGGCCGGGCGTGGCGGACGGAGTCCCAGAAGGCCTCGGTCACCTGGCCGGAGAGCGTGCGGCCGGACGCGTCGGTGATCGTGCCCGAGATGATCACCGGCCACCGGCGGCCCTGCTCCTCGAAGAGGGTCTCGACCGCGAAGATCGCGGCCTTGGCGTTGAGGGTGTCGAAGATCGTCTCGACCATCAGCAGGTCGGCGCCGCCGTCGACCAGCCCGCGCGCGGCGGTGAGGTAGGCGTCGGCCAGCTCGTCGAAGGAGACGTTGCGCGCGCCCGGGTCGTTGACGTCGGGCGAGATCGACGCCGTACGGGTGGTGGGGCCGAGGGCGCCCGCGACCCAGCGCGGGCGGTCGGCGGTGGCCACGGCGTCGGCGGCTGCGCGGGCGAGCCGGGCGGACTCGAGGTTGAGCTCGTAGGCGAGGTCCTCGAGGCCGTAGTCGGACAGCGAGATCGCGTTGGCGTTGAAGGTGTTGGTCTCGATGACGTCGGC
>NZ_JAUZVE010000033.1:0-78571 GCF_031844425.1 Microbacterium sp. ARD31 | reverse complement strand
ATCGGTGCCTTAAACCAGCGTATCCATTCGGCTCAGGGCCGCCGAAACCACTCCTGAGGAGGGCTCCGGCTGGGCCGACGAGGATCGGTCGGCGTGCCTACGCATTCCCGAACTCCCCACCGTCTTCCTAGCCGCCGGCCGATAATCGAGTTCTCTCAGCCAAAGCACCCTCATGTTGCATGAACCCTTCAACGACGACTGGTGTGTCGAGAAGCAACTTGAGATGGACGGCTTCGGCCGCGAGGCTCGGGTGGGTCGGCGGCGCGCACTCGGTTCACTCGCGCGGCTTCTGCAAAGCCGTCGCGAAGAAACTCTCGGACGAACGGGGCCTATCGCCCCCTACGTCGCCCGGTGTACGGAGTCCGGCCGATGGTGATGCGCTGGACGACGATGATCATCCTGACCTGCGGGCGCTCGTGCCCGCGCTCATGCCTTGGGTCGCGCGAATCGTGGATGTCCCAGAGCACTGACTTTCGCCCAACGTCGCCGATAAAATTCGTAGAGCGCATGACGACGACTTGTGGAACTGGTCACGTCACCTCTCGCTCAGATCCCGATGGGCGCCGCGTTCGGTGGGCTGAGAGATCAGCGCACTCCGGTGCGAGTCAAGACCGGCGTGGGCAGCTCCCGCTGTGCGATCTCGAGCACGGCCCGCAGCGCAGGACTGGCATCATCAGCACGCCATGCCATCCGCAGGAGCACGGGCTCGAAGTCCTCGGAGAGCGGCCTGAACACGATGCCTGGGAATTCTCCGTTCTCTGCCACCGAGGACACCGTGATGCCGCAGCCGGCTCCGGCGGAGATCAACGACAACTGCGTCCACGTGTCGGGGGCCGTTTGGGCGATCGTCGGAACGAAACCCGCGCTGGCCGCCAGGCGGATGAGATGGTCGAAGAGCACGCCGCCCCGGGCCAGGCTGACGAAATCCTCCTTTTGCAGGTCCTTCATCGAGACCGAGAATGCATTGGCGAGAGGATGCTGTGTGGGAAGGGCGATGATCAGCTGCTCGTCGGCAATGACCCGCGATTCCAGCTCGGGGGGAACGAACCACCAGCGGCCCAGCCCGATGTCGATCGTTCGCTCGGCGAGCTTGTCCAGAGCGGCGCTGGCGTAGTTCGAGCTGAAGATCTGGAAGTCGATCCCCGGGTGGGTCTCTCGAACGGAGCGAGCAAGTTTCCCGACCATGATGTGGGAAGACGCTCCAGGAAAAGCCAGCCTCACTCTGCCGACCTCCCCGCGGGCCGCTTCCGCCACCGAGACCTGTGCAGACCGTACGGCTTCCAGTACGTCCACAGCCGACGGACGCAGCGCTTCGCCCGCTGTGGTGAGGCGGACCGACCGGGTGTTCCTCTCAAAGAGGGGGGCACCGAGACTTCGCTCCAGATTCTGAATTGTGCGGCTGAGGGCCGGCTGGGCCAGGTGCAGTCGGGCAGCTGCACGACCGAAGTGCAGTTCCTCGGCCACAGCCACGAACGCCCGGATTTGGTGAAGCTCCATCTTTCTCCCTCGCAGCAGCTACGGATTGATGCTACCTCGGCATTACTGCGTGGCCGACTATGTATTGGACCAACATCGCCGCGGAAGCGAGAGTAGGTCAAACAGCAAAGGAAGCGAAGCGTGAGCGAACCGAACTCGCGTTCCGACCCCCATCTGCCCGCAGCCATTGATCGTGGCGAACCCACCGGCCCTTGCAGAACTACCTCTGATGATCGAAGGAGATTACAGATGCATCGCATCTCGAAGACAATCGGCGCGATTGTCGCCGGCGCACTCGCACTCTCGCTCGTAGCGTGCAGCTCTAACACCGGCCCGGCCGCGACCGAGCCCGACCGCCTCAGCCAGGAAGAGATCGACGAGGCTCTCCAGACCGACACGACCCTCGTCTTCTGGACCTGGGTATCCGGCATCGAGGAGGAGGTCGCGCAGTTCACCCAGAAGTATCCGGCCATCAAGGTGAAGGTGGAGAACGCCGGCCAGGGTGCGCCTCAGTACACGAAGCTGCGTACGGCGCTGACGGCTGGCAGCGGCGCCCCGGACCTGGCCCAGATCGGGTACGACTACATCTCGACGTTCGCGATCACCGACAGCCTGGTGGACATCCGGCCGTACGTGTCCGAAGACTTCGATTCGAAGTTCGTAGACTGGACGATCGAGCAGGTCGGCGGCGCCGATGGCCAGCTGTGGGCGGTTCCTCAGGACACCGGTCCGATGGGGCTGCTCTACCGTTCGGACATCCTGGAGCAGTACGGCATCGACGTGCCGACCACGTGGGAGGAGTTCGCGGAGGCTGCACGCGAACTGCACGCCGCGAACACCGAGGTCTACCTGACGAACTTCCCGCCGAACGTCGACGGATTCTGGACTGCCCTGAACTGGCAGGCTGGCAACCCCTCGTACACCGTCGCTGACCAGGAGACCCTGTCCTTCGACGTGAATAGCGAGGAAGCCAAGCGCATCGCCGACTTCTGGCAGGGCCTCGTAGACGAGGGCGTCATCTCGACCGACCCCGAATACACCGATGAGTGGTACCAGGGCCTGAACTCCGGCCGCTACGCGAGTTGGCCCACAGCTGCATGGGGCCCGCTCTTTCTCGAATCCAGCGCGCCGGCCACGGCGGGTCTGTGGCGCGCCGCTGAGTTCCCGGTCTGGGAGGGATCCGAAGCGGTCTCGGCCAACCGCGGTGGCTCCACCACCGCTGTGATCTCTGGGACGAAGAACGCGATCGCCGCCGCAGCTCTGGCCGAATTTCTGAACAGCGACCCCGACGTGTCGATGGCTTTGGCCACCGAGCGATCTCTGTTCCCGGCAGCGGTGTCGACGCTCGAGGACCCCGAGTTCCTGGACGCGAGCTCTGACTTCTACGGGGGTCAGAAGGTCAACGCGCTGTTCGCGGAGATTAGCGAGACGGTGAACCCGAACTTCGACTTCCCGCCGTTCCGCGACATGGACATCACGATCTGGAAGGAGACCGTCGGCACTGCCATCGACGGTGGTGGTGACATCGCAGCATCGCTTGACGAATGGCAGGACCGGCTGGTCGCGTACGCAGAGGAGCAGGGCTTCACCGTCAAGTGACCTGACCCGCTCCCACCATCACTGAGAACTAGGATCTCATCTTGACCGCACCTACGGTGTCGAACGGCGCGTCGCGCACGCGGCGGAGTGGCTCTGCCACCCGCAGTGCGCGGCGCGCCGGCCTCGGCTTTGTTCTGCCCTTCTTCGTGCTCTTTCTCTCGATGGTCGTGGTGCCCCTTGGGTATGCCGCGTACCTGAGCCTGTTCGAAACCCGCCTCATCGGAGGCGAGAGCTTCGTCGGTCTCGAGCAGTATGCGAAGGCACTGACCGACCCGCTCCTGCTGGAAGGCATCGGTCGAGTCGCAGTGTTCTTCCTGATCCAGGTCCCGCTGATGCTCGCGATCGCGCTCATCATCGCGCTGATCCTCGACAGCGGCATGCTCCGGCTGGCGAAGGTGTTCCGCCTGGGCGTGTTCCTTCCCTATGCAGTGCCGAGCGTCATCGCTGCGCTGATGTGGGGATATCTCTATGGAGACCAGTTCGGCCCACTCGCCCAACTTGCCGCAGCCGTGGGCCTACCCGCGCCGAACTTCCTCTCGCAAGGCAACGTCCTCGGAGCCATCGCGAACATCGTGACGTGGGAGTTCGCCGGTTACAACATGATCATCATGTATGCCGCGCTCCGCGCGATCCCGACGGAGTTGTACGAAGCAGCGGCTGTCGACGGTGCCGGCGCTTTCCGGGTCGCGTGGAGCATCAAGCTGCCAGCCCTCCGGCCGGCCATCATGGTCTGCCTCATCTTCTCGGTGATCGGATCGTTCCAGCTGTTCAACGAGCCGAACCTCCTCCAGAATCTCGCCCCCAGCTCAATCGACAGTGCGTTCACCCCCAATCTGTACGCGTATTCGCTCGCCTTCACCGGGCAGAACGTCAACTACGCGGCAGCTGTCTCGTTCCTGTTGGGCGCCGTAATTTTCATCGTGTCGTACGTCGCTCAGTCGGCGGGTCGGCGAAAGGCTGAAAAGTGACCACCCTCTCATCCTCTGCGCAGAACACGACGACGAGGGCGATACTCACGGGCACCGATCGCCGCCACCGGAGTCCTCGCAAGAAGTCCAGCGTATTCCTGTTCATCGTCATGGTCGGGCTGCTGGCCTACTTCCTGCTCCCCGTCTTC
The DNA here is from genome assembly GCF_031844425.1 of Microbacterium sp. ARD31. Taxonomy (NCBI): domain Bacteria; kingdom Bacillati; phylum Actinomycetota; class Actinomycetes; order Micrococcales; family Microbacteriaceae; genus Microbacterium; species Microbacterium sp. ARD31. The sequence continues at coordinate 74,379 of NZ_JAUZVE010000033.1, read as the reverse complement.
TGGCTTGTAGTCGCCTCGACCAAGACCACCGGCGATCTCTTCACCACGTTCGGGTTGTGGTTCGGCCAGGCTAGTGCCCTGTTCGAGAACATCGCGGCGACCCTGACGTACGAGAACGGTGTCTACGTCCGTTGGCTCCTCAACACCGTCGTGTACTCCGGGGTGAGTGCCGTCGGCGCCACGCTGTTGTGCGCAATGGGCGGTTACGGATTCTCCAAGTTCAAGTTCGGATTCTCCCGCGTGATGTTCGCCGTGGTCGTCGGCGCGATCATGGTGCCCACGACGGCCCTCGCAATTCCGACCTACCTTCTGTTCAGCCGCGTGGGCATCGTGGACACCCCTCTCGCAGTGATCATCCCCTCCCTGGTCAGTCCGTTCGGCCTGTACCTGATGCGCGTGTACGCCGACGACGCAGTGCCTGACAGTCTCATCGAGGCGGCGCGCATCGACGGAGCGGGCGAGACTCGCATCTTCTTCACCATCGCACTTCGACTGCTTGCGCCCGGACTTGTGACAGTGTTCCTCTTCACGCTCGTGGGTACCTGGAACAACTACTTCTTGCCGCTGATCATGATCAACTCCAGCGAGCTGTACCCGATAACCGTCGGCCTGGCCGCCTGGTCGTCCCAGACGACGGGCGGGGGAGGGGGATCTTCAGGATCCATGATCTCGCTAGTGATCACAGGCTCGTTCCTTTGCATCATTCCGCTCATCGCGGTCTTCCTTATGCTGCAGCGCTACTGGCAGTCCGGGTTGGCAGCAGGGAGCGTGAAGCAGTGAGCACGCCTACGACCGGACACTCATCCAGCAACCCCCGTCAGGAGCAGTCTGTGCTGAAGGATCCCCGACGCGTCCTCTTCGGAGCCGCGTACTACCACGAGTACCAGCCCGAGGCCCGTCTCGACGAGGATCTCGACCTGATGGCAGATGCCGGCTTCACAGTGATTCGTGTCGGGGAAGCCACATGGGCACGCTGGGAGCCCAGCGACGGCGAATTCGATCTGGATTGGATGGCTCCCGTCCTCGACGGCGCACACGCTCGGGGCATCGGCGTCATCATCGGCACTCCGACTTTCGCGCTGCCGATGTGGATGACACGCAAGCACCCTGAACTGGCGGTCAAACTGGCGGACGGCACACGCATGGGCTGGGGGCGACGCGAAGAGATCGATCTCACCAGTCCCACGTTCCGGTTCTATGCGGAGCGGGTCACCCGACGCATCCTAACCCGTTACGCCGGGCATCCCGCGGTCATCGGCTATCAGGTGCACAACGAACCGGGTCTTCACCTGATCTATAACGACGGCGCAGTCGAGGGCTTCCGGCATGACCTCGCGCGCACCTACCAGAGCGTCGAGGAACTCAATCGGCGCTGGGGGCTGGTCTTCTGGAGCCACGACCTCTCCGACTGGAGCGATCTGTGGCATCCGCAAGGCAATGCGCAGCCCCAGTACGATCTCGCGTGGCGGCGATATCAGGCGCATCTCACGACAGAATTCATCGCCTGGCTGGCCGATGTGGTGCGCGATCACGCCCTGCCCGAGCAGTTCGTGACCACCGACGTTGCCCTCGATCGTCCGGCACTTCATGAGTCCGAAGTCGCCGATGCGCTGGACGTCGCGGGGGTCAACGCGTACTACCGCATGCAGGACGGGTTTCAGATCGGCGCCGAACATGCAGCCCGCAAGTCTTGGATCACTGCCGAAGGCCCCTGGGTCGTGGCGCTGAAGGGCGACCGCGGTTACGCGGCCCAGCAGGCGCCATTCCTCGTGTTCGAGACGAATGCCTCTGCCGCCGGCGGTCCAGCGGACAATTATCCCCCCTACGACGGCCAGCTCCGTCAGGCCGCCTGGTCGCTCGTCTCGCGTGGCGCCACCATGGTCGAGTACTGGCACTGGCAGTCGCTGCACTACGGCACCGAGACGTATTGGGGTGGTGTGCTCCCACACGACCAGAAGCCGGGGCGTGTCTATCGTGAGGTGCAGCAGCTGGGGGCGGAATTGCTGAAGGCCGGTCCCGAAGTCGCATCCCTGACGCCCGACTACGACGTCGCATTCCTGTACTCCCTGCCCTCCAAGTGGGGTCTCGCGTACCAGCCCTACCGAGCTGACAACACCAGTCATCCGCACATTCAGCGGAACGAGCGGGCGTATCAGGAGATCAACGAGGCCCTTTATCGCGGAGCATTCGAACGTGGGGCGCAGGTACGTCTGATACACGACAGACAAGTCATCGACTCCGGAGGTCGCATTCTGATCGATCCGGAGGAAGCCGCCCGAACGTTCCCAAGACTCGTCGCGGCTGGCCTCTACGTGGCGTCGGACGCGATGCTGGCCTGGTTGGACAAGTATGCGGAGGCTGGAGGCCACCTGCTCGTGGGCGTGCGCACCGGCTACGCGAACGAGGAAGCGAACGCGCGCCGCGAGCTGAAGCCGGCACTACTTTCGACCGGCGCGACCTACCAGGAGTTCACGACTCTCGACGAACCCGTCTCCCTGCGGGCCTCAAGAGAGTTCGAGCTGCCCGCAGATGCTGCCGCTCTTCACTGGGCGGACGGTCTGATGCCCAGCGACGCGGTCACCCTAGCGTCCTATGATCATCCGCAGTTCGGGAGCTGGGCTTGTCTGACGACCCGGCCGCACGGCGCTGGCCGTATCAGCACCCTCGGAGCGGTCCCGAATCCATCCTTCAGTCGGCGTCTGCTCGAGTGGTTTGTGCCCGACGCGGTTCAGGATGAGTGGGGCGCGTCGTCGACCACGGCCCGAGTCTCCTCGGCTGTCAATGCTAGCGGGCGACGTGTCCAGTTCCTCCACAACTGGAGCTGGGACCCGGCAACCTTGCGCGTGCCCAAGCCCTCGCAGGATGTCCTGAGCGGTGAATCGATCGACACCGGCGAAACGCTCCAGCTGGGCAGTTGGGACGTGCGAGTAATCGCCGACGTGCGACAACATTGATGCCACTGTGGCATCAATGATGGCCCCAATCAGTATTGGACAGCAATAGTTCGCCTCGGAATGCTGGGAGTGAGCGGAATCGTTCTTTCCGACCCTGTGATGCTGTCCCACTCGCGCACCTTCTGAAGGCAACTGACATGACCCCTCACTCCATCGAACGCGACCTGCGCCCGTCGGACTACCTCCTCGTGATCTCCGACGTTCCGGCCCCCGCGCGCGCCGTCATCGACAAGGCGCGGACCCTCGTTCAGGCGGAGGTGCTGCCGATCATCAACGAGAAGTGGGAGAAGGCGGAGTTCCCCTTCGAGCTGATTCCCAAGTTGCGGGAACTTGGCGTCGCCGGCACGACGATCCAGGGATTCGGTTGCCCAGGTATGAGCCGGTTGGCGGCAGGGCTCTTGGCTATGGAGATCGCCCGCGGAGACGGCTCGGTCAACACGTTCCTCGCCGTGCAGTCCGGCCTGGTCATGGGCGCCATCAACATGCTCGGGGATGATGAGCAACGCCAACGCTGGCTTCCGGGCATGGCCAGTCTCGACCTGATTGGCGCGTTCGGGCTGACAGAGCCCGACCACGGCTCCGATTCCGTCGCTCTGAAGACGACAGCTCGCCGCGAGGGGGATTCCTACATCCTCAATGGCCAGAAGAAGTGGATCGGCAACGGCAGCTTTGCCGACGTCACGATCATCTGGGCGCGGGACACCGGGGATGACCAGGTGAAGGGCTTCATCGTCGAGAAGAACGAGCGCGGTGAGTATCCGCGAGGCTACGAGGCAACCGTTATCGAGGGCAAGGTTGGAAAGCGAGCTGTCCTGCAGGCGGCTATTCAGATTCGGGACGTAGCCGTTCCGGTCTCGAACCGGCTGGTCAATTCGTCGTCCTTCAAGGACGTCACACGCGTGCTTTCCCAAACCCGTGTCAACGCCGCTTGGGAAGCGCTTGGGCACGCCATGGCGGCGTACGACATCGCCGTGGAGTATGCGAAGACTCGCATTCAGTTCGGCAAGCCGATCGCCAGCTTCCAGCTGGTACAGCATCAGCTTGCGAACATGCTCTCCGAGATCGCGGCCATCCAGCTGTTGTGCCTCAGGGTGACCGAACTCATCGACGCTGGGCGAGCACCGCGAGGAGCAGCATCCCTCGCGAAGATGCACGCGGCGCAGAAGGCGCGCTGGGTCTGCTCTCAGGCGCGAGATCTCCTGGGCGGCAACGGGCTGCTGTTGGAGAACCACATCGCGCGTCATCTCACTGACATGGAAGTCGTGCACACGTATGAAGGCACCGACTCCATCCAGGCGTTGATCGTCGGGCGTGACATCACGGGCGTTTCGGCGTTCGCGTGAGCGCCGATCGAACACCAATCCAAGGGGTACCGCACATGCAGAGATTCACCGACCGCGTCGCCGTCGTCACCGGCGGAGCCCAGGGAATCGGCGCGGCCACCGCGCGGCGACTCGCGAAGGAAGGCGCCACCGTCGCGATCCTCGATCTCAACGCGGCACGCGCCAACGAGACCGCACTCGGGCTCCGCGGTCATGACGGGCAGCCGGAACATGTCGGGCTGGGCTGCGATGTCACCAACGAGACCGAGGTCGCCGCTGCGTTCTCGAACATCCAGAACACGTTCGGACACATCGATGTGCTGGTCAACAACGCTGGCATCACCCGCGACGGACTGCTGCACAAGATGACCGTCGACGATTGGCGCTCCGTTGTCGAAATCAACCTGAGCAGCGTGTTCCTGTGCTCCCGTGAAGCGCAGAGACACATGGTGCCCCGCCGTTACGGCAAGATCGTCAACCTCAGCAGCCGTTCCGCACTCGGCAACCGAGGCCAGGCGAACTACTCCGCTGCCAAGGCGGGTATTCAGGGCCTTACCGCTACCCTCGCCATCGAGCTCGGCCCGTTCGACATCAACGTGAACGCGGTGGCGCCGGGCTTCATCGCCACCGCCATGACCGCCGCGACAGCTGAACGTGTCGGCTCCAGCGTCGAGGACTACCAGCAGCAGGTCGCAGACCGCACCCCGCTTCGCCGCGTGGGTCAGCCCGAAGAGGTCGCCGCGGCGATCGCATTCCTCGCCAGCGACGACGCGTCGTACGTGTCTGGGCAGACCCTCTACATCAATGGTGGTGGTCGCTGATGGCCGAGGCATTCCTTGTCGGTGGCGTCCGCACCGCCGTCGGCAAGTACGGAGGCGCGCTGTCGGCAGTTCGACCGGACGACCTGGCCGCGCACGTGCTGCGCGCCGTGGTTGACCGGTCAGGCATCCCGGCGGATGCCATCGACGAGGTCATCCTGGGCAACGCGAACCAGGCTGGCGAAGACAACCGCAACGTCGCGAGGATGGCGGCGCTGCTCGCCGGGCTGCCCGCAAGCACCCCCGGCGTGACCGTCAACCGGCTCTGCGCATCCGGCCTGACCGCCGTTCACCTCGCCGCACAGATGATCAAAACCGGAGAGGCCGACATCGTGATCGCAGGGGGAGTGGAGTCTATGTCTCGCGCGCCCTGGGTGATGGCCAAACCCACCCGCGCCTTCGCTCGTCCCGGCGAGATCGCCGACACCTCAATCGGGTGGCGCTTTACCAACCCCCGGCTCGCCGCAGATCCGAAGAACATCTACTCCATGCCGGAGACTGCCGAGGAGGTCGCGCACGTCTACGGCATCACCAGGGAGGACGCAGACAGGTTCGCACTGCGTTCCCACGAGAATGCGACGGCGGCGATCGCGTCGGGCGCTTTCGCTCAGGAGATCATTCCGGTCGAGATCGCTGGCGGATTGATCGACACAGATGAGGGACCTCGGGCGGACACCAGCATGGACGCGCTCGGTGCGCTGCGGTCGGTGGTGGCTCCAGGGGGAGTTGTGACTGCCGGCAACTCGAGTTCACTCAACGACGGTGCATCTGCCGTCGTCGTCGCGAGCGAGGACGCGGTGGCCAGATGGGGTCTCGCGCCGCGTGCTCGCGTCGTCGCCGGAGCCAGCGCGGGCGTCGCTCCTGCCGTGATGGGCATCGGCCCGGTACCCGCTACGCAGAAGGCTCTCGATCGGGCCGGTTGGTCGATCGGCAACCTCGGAGCCGTCGAACTGAACGAGGCCTTCGCTACACAGGCCCTCGCGGTCTCGCGCCAGCTCGGTGTGGACCTAGACATCGTCAACCGCGACGGCGGTGCCATCGCCCTGGGTCATCCCCTGGGCTCCAGCGGCGCGCGCATCGTCGTGACGCTGCTCGGGCGCATGGAACGCGAAGGCGTCAAGCGATCGCTGGCGACCATGTGCGTCGGCGTTGGCCAAGGCACCGCAGTGCTGTTGGAGGCAGTGTGACCCCGCTTGAGACCTCGTACGGCGATATCGACGACCTCGTCGGTCGCGAGCTCGGCGTCGCCGACTGGTGCCTGGTCGATCAGGCCAGAGTCACCGAGTTCGCAAGAGTGACCGGCGACGACCAATGGATCCACACCGATGGGGCCCGCGCCGCATCGGGGCCGTTCGGGGGGACCGTCGTCCACGGCTATCTCTCCCTCGCGATGCTCCCGATGATGACCCGGACCGTACTGCAGATCGCTGGCCTCGCCTCCGTGATCAACTACGGGGTGAACCGGGTCCGCTTCCCTCGGCCCATCCGCGTGGGGCTCGCCGTCCGTGACCGGATCACCGTGAGGGCCGTCGAAACGAGCTCGGTGTCTAAGCGACTTGTACTCACCCACACCGTCGAGATCGATGACGGCGGCGCCAAGCCGGGATGCGTGGCAGAGACGATATCTCTACTAATACCCGCCGCGGGACAGGACGCAGCATGAGTAAACGCATGAGCCTGCGCGAGGCCGTCGCAGCTTTGGTCTCCGACGGCGATCTGGTCGCCATCGAAGGATTCGGACACCTCGTGCCGGTAGCAGCCGCGCACGAGATCATCCGGCAGGGCAGGTCTGACCTCACCCTGGCTCGCATGTCGTGCGATGTCACTGTCGACCAACTCATCGCCGCCGGCTGCGTGTCGACCCTCATCTCTTCGTTCGTCGGCAACAGTTCCGCAGGATCTCTGCACGAGCTGCGCCGACGAGTCGAACACGATGATCCGGCCCCCCTGCGGTTGGAGGAGTACAGCCACGGCGGCATGGTCGCCAGGTACACCGCCGGCGCCTCCAGGCTGCCCTTCGCCGCCATCAACAGCTACCGCGGAAGCGATCTGCCCACACTGAACCCCGAGATCCGCACCGTCACGGACCCCTATGGATCAGGCGATATCTACGTCGTCCCCGCGCTGCGCCCGGATGTGTCGATCATCCATGCGCAGCGGGCCGATGAACACGGCAACGTGCAAGCCTGGGGCATCCTCGGCATCCAGACGGAGGCCGCCTTCGCTGCCGACCGCGTCATCGTCACCGTCGAAGAAATCGTCGATGACGATGTGATCAGGTCGGACCCCAACAGAACGATCATCCCTGCACACGCAGTGACGGCCGTCGTCGAGTGCCCGTGGGGTGCGTTCCCGCACGCCGTCCAGGGCTACTACGACCGCGACGACGCCTTCGCGCGCCGCTGGTCTGAGCTCGCCCGAAACCCCCATGAGATGCATGTCTGGCTTGACGCGAACATCCGAGGCACCAGCGACTTCGACGCGCACCTGGAGCTTGTCGGGCACCCTCGGGACGGGCGGTTGAACGTGACGGAGGCGTTCCCGTCGCCGGTGAATTATGGAGGCCGACGATGACGCGGATCCTTGCCGCTGCGGACATGGCCCGCACCCACCACTACTCGAATGGCGAACTGCTGTCGGCTACGAGCGCACGGCTGCTCGCCGGCCGCTCGATCGTGTTCGCCGGGCACGGACTGCCGACTCTCGCGGTCTCGCTGGCGCAGCAGACGGTTGCGCCCGATGTCGAGCTGGTCTATGAGTCGGGCGTGACCGGCGCACGACCGAATGATCTGCCGCTGAGCATCTCGGACTCCATCCTCGTGCCCGGCGCCGCGGGCGTGATGCCCATGACCGTCCTGTTCAACTACGTCCTGCAGGGCCGCAGAATCGATGTCGGTTTCCTCGGCGCTGCTCAGATCGACAAGTACGGCAGCCTGAACTCGACCCTCATCGGTTCGCCATGGTCGCATCCGAAGGTGAAGCTGCCCGGATCCGGTGGCGCGATCGAGGTGATGGCAGGAGCGCGGGAGGTGTTCGTCGTGATGCGGCGGCACACTCCGACAACGTACGTCGAGGATCTCGACTTCCGCACCACGCCCAGCCCCCACGCCGCGGCCGCCGCAATCCACGGGGCGATGCCGAACGGGCGTGGCGTCACCCACGTGATCTCCGAGCTGGGAGTCCTCACCCGTAGTGAGCCCCATGAGCAACTGCGGCTGACCGCCCTGCAACCGGGAGTCAGCGTAGACCAGGTGAGGGACGCGACCGGCTGGGAACTGGAGGTCGCGCCGACGGTGCACACACTTCCGGCACCCACCAAAGACGAGCTCGAACGACTGCGGCTGCTCGACCCCGCCAGGCACTACCTGAGATAGGACTGCGATGCCGACGACTTCCCCACTGCCAGTCACCATCGAAGGCACACCGATCCAAACCTCTGTGACCTTCCACGGCGATTGGGACAGCACGAGCACTCCCGTCATTCTCATTCACGGGACCGGAGGTACAACACAGAGCAATTACGCACCCGTGCTTCCGCTTCTGTCCGCGCACCACCGCCTTCTCGGGGTCGACACACGCCCGGACGATGCGGAGACCGTGGGGCTCGACCAGCTTCATCACTCAATCGAGTCGGCCATCACGTCTTCCGTCGATTCAGACCAGGTCGACCTCATCGGCTACTCTCTGGGAGCTGTTATCGCTGCCAGCCTCGCGGCACGCATGGGGAGGCAAGTCAGGCGTCTCATCGCGCTCGGAGGATGGGCCCGCACAGACCCGCAGCGGCTGCTTCGCAACCAGCTCTGGCTCGACCTCAACGCTGCGAGTCCCGAGCTGCTCGCCAAGTACTGGGTGCTCTCGTCTTACGGGCACATATACCTCGCCGCGCTGGAGCCGGAACGTATCGCCGCGATGGCCGCGGCCACTCGCGTGCGCAGCGGGACGGTCGCGGAGATGCACCTTAATCGACGCCTCGACATCCGCGAGCAGCTCCCCAAGATCACCGCGAAGACGATGGTGATCGGAGGATCGCAGGATCAGACGATCCCGCTGCCTCACAGCGCGGAGCTGGCAGCGGGAATCCCCGGGGCCGACCTCGTCGTCGTCGACGCCGGTCATGCGCTCATGGCTGAGCGGCCCGGTGAGGTCTCAGGTCTCATGCTCGACTTCCTCAGCTAGCCGATGGCGCTGAAAACCCGACACCCATCCACCACCCGACAGGCCCGCTGTGCATACCAACATCAACGACATCCTCTCCATCGACGACCAGCTCAGTCCCACCGAGCTCGAGTTCCGCTCCCGCATCCGTGACCTCGTCGATCACAAGATCCGGCCACATGTCGGCGAATGGTTTGCCAATGCGACGTTCCCGACTGAATTGATCCCGGCGCTCGGTGAAGCCGAGATGTTCGGGACGACGCTCCACGGTTACGACTGTCCGGGCCGATCCGCCGTCGAGTACGGCCTGGGAGCGCTGGAGCTCGAGGCCGGCGATTCCGGTATCCGGACCCTCGTGAGCGTGCAGGGCTCACTTGCGATGAACGCGATTCACAAATGGGGCAGTGAAGAACAGAAGACCACCTGCCTCCCGGCGATGGCTCGTGGCGAGCTGGTGGGCTGTTTCGGCCTCACCGAGCCGACGGCAGGCTCCGACCCCGCCAGCATGACGACGACGGCAACGCGGGATGGAGACGACTGGATCCTCACCGGAAGCAAACGGTGGATTGGCCTTGCCAGCATCGCGCAGATTGCCGTCATCTGGGCAAGGACTGTTGATGGCGTGCGGGGGTTCGTTGTCCCGACTGCGACCGAGGGCTTCTCGGCAGTTCCTATTCCGCGCAAGCTGTCCATGCGCACCTCGATTCAGTGCGATATCACGCTTGAGAGCGTGCGCGTGCCCGACAATGCGATGCTCCCTAAGGCGACGGGACTGGGGGCAGCCCTGGCGTGCTTGAACGACGCGCGGTACGGCATCGCCTGGGGTGCCATCGGAGCGGCGCGCGACAGCTATGAAGCCGCCGTCACCTACGCGCAGAACCGGACTCAATTCGATGCGCCCATCGCCTCGTTCCAGCTGACGCAGGCCAAGCTCGTCGACATGATGATCGCAGTGCAGACGGGAACCCTGCTCGCGCTGCATCTGGGCAGGCTCAAGGACAAGGCCGCACTGACACCTGCGCAGGTGTCGCTGGCGAAGCTCAGCAACGTCCGAAACGCGATCGAGGTCTGCCGGGAAGCGCGCACGATCTTCGGAGGCAATGGTGTGACAACGGAGTACTCTCCGCTGCGGCATTCATTGAACCTCGATAGCGTCCGCACGTACGAGGGCACGGACGAGATGCACACCCTCATCCTTGGTCAGACGATCACCGGCATTCCGGCGTTCCGCTGATAGGAGCAGTATCGCGGGCGTCGGTCTCTCGCGATCCCCTCGCGTTCATAACTCGGGAGCATTGTCTCGAGCTGCACCCAAAATGACTGACGAGACGCGAGATGCAGCTCGACTTGGACCGGTGCCGTTGGTGGTCGCTGGCCCGCATCTTCCGCAGCGTCGGGGTGGTCAGGCCGGAGTCGAGGAAAGCGCCGGCGTCGTATCGCAGATCGTCGGCTTCGACGATCTGCCGGATGCCGCGCACCTCCTCCCGCCGCTGACCACGGTCAGCCAGGACTTCGACGCCCTGGGCGCCGCGGTCATGGATGCACTGCTCGGACGTTCCCGAGCTGATCACGCGGGGGTCGACAGCGCGCCGGCCGTGAGGGCGTCTCAGGTCGTCGACCCGCAGCCTGGTGGTGCTGGATCTCATACGTCAAGCTCAAACTGTGACGATTCCAGGACCGCCGGCCTCCAGCGTGCGAATAGAAGGCGTCCCGGCGACCGAATGGGTCCTCTCCCACCGTCGCGACCTCGTCGACACGGCACTGGCCGAGCTGCGCGACTCCGTTGTCGGGGGCGACACCGAGCGGGCGGCCCAGCTGCGCTGGATCATGGACTACAACGTCGGCCTCTTCGCACGGGTGTTCAGCGGCCAGACGGTGCTGGATGAGGGTGCGGCGTCGGAACTGGTAGCTTCCGCGGCGGTCCGCGCGGCGGAAGGATTTCCCGTCGAGAACCTGCTGGAGACGTATGTCGGCGGCACCGCGGCGATCTGGCGGCGGATGGCATCGCACGCTCGTGCTGATGAGCTCGGCGACCTGATCATCCTCACGGGCGCCCTGTTCGACTACCTTCGCGGAGTGATGGCGCTCGTGGTGCGCGGCTTCGAGCGCGAGGCGTCACGTGTCCGCCTCGGGGAGCGGGACGCGCGCTATGCCGTGTACTCGGCGCTTCTCGCGGGTGGCGACCTGGAGCAGGCCGCGACACGCTCCGGGCTGCCGATCGCTGCGCGATATCTCGTACTGGCGATCCACATCGGCGAGGAGTCTTCTGACTCCGACCTCGTGTCGCACGTCACCTCGGCCCGCCGAGGGAACGCGCTGCTGCGGACCCTCGATGAGCTGTCGACCGGTGAAGTGCTCGCAGTGATCGGCGATCCCCACGGGACGGCACTCATCCCGGTCACTCCAGAACCGGAGCCGGACGAAGCGGACCGAGTGCGGGCAGCGGTCGAGCGGCTGGTGACGCACCTGGGGGTCGCCGTCCACGCTGGTGCGTTCTTCGCTGCCGCCTCTGAGGTGCGTGACGCCGTCTCGCTCGCTGAGGAGGTGCTGCAGCTGGTGCTCGCCATCGACTTCGCTGCCGGTGCCTGGTTCCTCGAGGACGTGCTGCTGCCGTTCCAGCTCACCCGACCGGGTCCTGCGCGTGACATGTTGCGGGATCGGCTGGAGGTGGTGGAGCAGCATCCGGACTGGGAAGCCACATTGCGCGCAGCCTCCCGTAACGGATGGGACCGCACCCGCACGGCGCGCGAGCTGCACGTGCATCCGAACACCGTCGACTACCGGCTGCGCAGGATGGCGGAAGCCACCGGTCTCGACACCGGAGACGCTGCGCAGCGTGCGGCGGTTCTCGCGGCGATGTACGTGCGGGCGATCGAGGCCGGACGCACTCCAAAGCCGATGGGTTTGTAGATCTCACAAATCGCCGCTGGCAACTCGCACGTGCTGTGCGTATCGGTCTACAGGGCACTTGCAGAGACTCGAAGAGCCTTGTCAGTACAGCGTCGTCATCGAGGAGCTCCCTGTGGCCGTTGCGCCCACCACCCACGCACCCGAAGCGGCCGTCCGGTCGCGCACCGGCATGTTCCGGGTCGGCATCGCCATGATGCTGGGCACGGTGGCGTACATCCTCCCGTTCAGTGCGGGCAGCGCCATCCTGATCCCTGCCCGTATCGCGGAGACGAACCCCGACGATAAGGTGCAATTGCTCGCGCTGCTGACTGCGGTTGCGGCGATCGTCGCAATGGTGTCGGCCGTCATCTTCGGCACGTTCTCGGATCACACCCGCACCCGGTTCGGTGCCCGCTCACCGTGGATCGTTGGCGGTGCTGTCGCGACGGCTTTGCTCCTGATCCCGGTGTCGTTGGCCGACAGTTTCGGCTGGCTGGAGTTCTGGTGGTGTCTGTCGATCGCCGCGATCAACGCGACCGGAGCATCCGTTGCCGCGATCCTCCCTGACCGGGTTCCTCACCACCGGCGGGCGACGGTCGCCGCACTGATCCCCATCGGCCTGCTGCTGGGCACCGCGGTGGGAACCGTCGTGGGCTCGCTGTGCGTCGAAAACATCACGCTGGGATTCCAGGTCGCCGGTGTCCTCTTCGTTGGTCTCGCTGTGGCGACGGTGCTCATCGCGCCCGACTTCTCGAACACCGACAGCGCGCGCGAGCGGATCCAGGTCAGCGAGGTCGCGGCTTCCTTCCGGTTCCCTCGCCACGCCCGGGACTTCTACCTGGTGCTCTGGGGCCGGTTGCTGCTGGTGCTCGGATACTTCATGATCAACGCGTTCCAGCTCTACATCTTCACGGATTACGTCGGAATGACAGAAGTGGATGCCGCGGCCGCCGTCCGCCTCAATTCGCTCATCTTCCTCGGCACAGCGTTGATCGGCGCTGCTGTCGCTGGACCGCTCTCCGATCGGCCGCAGCGCCGCAAGCTCCCCGTGATCCTCGCCTCGCTGCTCGCCGTCGCCGCGGGTGCCGCCCCGATGTTCTCCGCCACGCACACCGGCATGCTGTGGTTCGCGGTGCTGGGCGGGATCGCGTTCGGCTCCTATTACGCCGTCGACGCAGCACTCACCAGCGAAGTGCTGCCGAGTGTCGAGTCCCGCGCCCGCGACCTCGGCATCCTGAACATCGCCAACACCGGAGGTCAGGCTCTCGCTCCTGTCGCGAGCGCCGTGCTCGTCGCTCTCGGCTTCGGCTTCTTCCCCGTCTTCATCGGGGCGATGGCGTTCTGTGCGGTCAGCGCCGTCTTCATCGCCCCGATCAAATCCGTCCGCTGACGTCCGAAAGGCACCCGCATGGCATTCCCCACCGCACCCGACGGCTTCGTGACACTCGAGGTGCTGACCGAGTGGCAACAACAGCTCGACCGCCGCGGCCTGCGCGCCACCGGCTCTGATGCGCATGCCGACTACATCGACGACCTCGCCCGTCGGCTCGCCGAGGCGGGAGTCGATGGCGTGACGACCGAGGCCGTGCCGATGAGACGGTGGACGCCGGAGCAATGGTCGCTCAGTGCCGGTGGCGCCGACATCCGGATCATCTCCCCGGTGTCGTACTCGGGATCCACTGGGCCTGAAGGTATCAACGGTCCGCTGTCCGGCGAGCCGGCACCGGGAGTGATCGGTGTTGTCCGCGTCACGCTGCCGCCATACAACGCGGGCATGTTCGACATGCTCGACTGGGGCGCCCCGGCGCTCCCTGTGCATCCTGAGGGCTACGACTCGACGGAGCCTTACGAGCGCATTTGGCTCAGCCAGGACGAGATGCGCGCGCAGTTGGCACGCTTCGTCGCCGGTGGGGCTGCCGGGCTGATCATCTCAGTCGACCTGCCGGCCGACGAGCTGACCGACGCGTACCTCCTCTACGACGGCGTGCACCGCGGTCTTCCGGCGCTGTTCGTCGGGCGCGAGGTGGGTGATGCGCTACTGGCACGGATCGGCGAGACCGCGACGCTCACGCTCGAGGCGTCGATCGACGAGGTCGAGACCCACAACGTCCTCGGCCTAATCCCCGGCGCCAGCGACGAGATCATCGTCGTCCAGTCGCATACCGACGGCCCGAACGGTCTCGAGGACAACGGCCCCGAGGCGATCATCGCGATGGCCGAGCACCTCGCACGCCTCCCGAGGGGGGAGCTCGACCGCAGCATCCTGATCCTGCTCACCACCGGGCACTTCGCCATCGAGGAAGCCTGGGGGGTCGAGGCCTTCCTCGCCACCCACCGCGACGATATGGTCCCCCGTATCGCGGCTGCGCTCTGTCTCGAGCATCTCGGCGCGCGAGTCGCACCCGAAGGCTGGTCAGGCCACCGGGACGACCAGGACTACGAGTTCGGATGCTGCTTCACCACACATCACGAACCCGTCATCGTCGCCATGCGCAGGGCATTGGATGCCGCCGAGGTCACCGCGACGCGCGTGGTTCGTCCGTTCGTTCCCGATCTGACCGGACGGTCGCCAGACGGATTGACGTGGCCGGGGGACGGATGCCCGTTCTGGCACGCCGCCGGCCTTCCCGCCGCGAACTTCATCACCGGTCCCGGATACCTTCTCAACGCGGAACCCGTCGCCCACCTCATCGACATCGAGGCGCTGCGCCGACAGCTCGTGGCGTTCACCACGGCTGTCCGTGAGCTGAGCTCCGTGCCGTGGAAGCAGCTGCGGGGGTCGGAGCGCGAACGCGCTTCGAGCAGCGCCACACGGTAATGGCGCCGCCCTGCACAGAATGGAGCTTCGGCGCGCCCGTTCGCGGCTATCACTGGGCGGCGTCCACGACCCGTGCACGGGTGCTGCTGCAGCACGGTTACGGCGAGTACGCCGAGCGGTTCGTGTCTCAGTACCACGAGCTGATCCCGAACCTGCTCGCCGCAGGGATCGATGTCTACGCGATCGATCTTCCGGGGCACGGGAGGTCGCCGGGGCGACGAGGGTCCCTCGACGTCCGGGAAGGTGCCCGCCATCACCTCGCGGCAAAGCGCGCCCTCGCCGCCCGCGGGCCGGTGTTCCTCTTCGGCCACTCGCTCGGCGGGCTCGTCACGGCGCACACCGTCGTCGAGGATCAGACGAACGTGAGAGGTGTCGTGCTCATGAGCCCTGCGCTTCCGATGCCGGCGGGCCCGGTGTTGCACGGGCTGGCCACCGCACTCGCAGCCGTAGCGCCGCACGCGCCAGCGCCCTTGCGAGCGGCGCCGGCGTCCTCGCTCTCACGGCGTGCGGAGAACGCCGACCGGTACGCGGCCGACCCACTCATCTACAAAGGCCGGCTGACGAACCTGACTGCTCGCACGTCGCTCCTCACAGCGGAAGATGTGTGGCGACGCGCCTCGGGGTGGCAGACACCAACCCTCATCCTCCACGGCGCAAGTGACCGCTCGACCGATCCGGGCGGAAGCATGCGAATCTTCGAGGAGATCGCCAGCACCGACAAGACTCTCGAGCTGGTACGCGGCGGGCATCACGAGCTGCTCAACGACCTTGATCGAGACCGCGTCCGGACGATCGCCCTCGATTGGACACGGCTGCGCATTCCGGCGTCACGCTGACTCGCGCGCGCGGCGGGTCAGCGCCAGAACGGGGATCGTTCGCGCGGTCCGGGCCTCGTACTGGCGGAAACCCTCGCTCCGTGCCGTGAACCGCGCCCATGCCTGATCGCGCTCCTCGCCGACGAGCTCCGTGGCACGAACGAGAACGTCGCCATCGTCTGCCGTCTCGATCAGCACATCGGGATGCGCGATCAGGTTGTGGTACCACGCGGGATTTTCCGGGGCTAAGTACCCCTACGCGCAGGCCTACCTTCCCTACAACCGACTCCTCGACGGAACCGTCCACGACTGGTGATCGGAGCGGCACGATCTTGCACTGCAAAGTGCCGGGCGACTACGACGGAACCGGGTCATCGCGAAGCCGCTCTACCAATCAGCTTGGGCGCCCCGCTCGGCATGGCGTAAGGCCAGCAGCGAAACCAGGTCGTATGCGACGTGTGAGGCGGCAACACCGGTGATCTCGGCATGGTCGTAAGCGGGGGCGACCTCGACGACATCGGCACCGATGAGATTGAGGCCAGCAAGTCCGCGCAGGATCTCCAGAAGCTCGCGGCTAGAGAGTCCTCCCGCTTCAGGGGTGCCGGTACCTGGTGCGAACGCCGGATCCATAACGTCGACATCGATAGAGACGTAGAGCGGGCGCGTGCCCAGTCGCGTGCGGAGCTTCGCGATCACCTCATCAACGCCCTGCCGGAACACGTCACCCGCTGTGACGATGCCGAATCCGAACCGGCGGTCGTCCTCCAGATCTCGCTTTCCATAGAGCGGTCCGCGGGTGCCGACGTGACTGATGGCTTCGGTGTCGAGGATTCCCTCCTCGACCGCGCGACGGAACGGAGTGCCGTGGGTGTACTCGGCGCCGAAGTAGGTGTCCCACGTGTCGAGGTGAGCGTCGAAGTGAAGCAGGGCGACCGGGCCGTGGCGCCGTGCGGCGGCTCGCAGCAAAGGAAGCGCGATCGTGTGATCGCCACCGAGCGTCACGAGTCGGCCGCCGGTGCTGGTCAGAGCCAGCGCTGCCGCCTCGACCGCCGCGATCGCTTCGCGGATGTCGAACGGATTCGCGACAATGTCGCCGGCGTCAGCGACCTGCGTCGTGGCGAACGGTGAGACGTCGAGCGCCGGATTGTACGGGCGCAGCAGGCGAGACGCCTCCCGGATGTGGTTCGGCCCAAACCGGGCGCCCGGGCGATAAGACACGCCCGAGTCGAACGGCACGCCGGCCACGACGATGTCGGCGTGCTCGACCTGCTCGAGTCGTGGAAGCCGGGCGAAGGAAGCGGGTCCCGCATAGCGCGGTGTCTTCGAGCTGTCGATCGGTCCAACGGGCTGCTGGGGCAATGTCGGTCCTCGATTCAGGTGGCGTACGGAAGCTGAGTGCCTGCACCAGCCTATCGAATGATAGGCTGGTGCGCACCACGCGACAGAAGGATGGGATCGGATGACCTACGCGATTGTCGACCCGACAAGCGGCGCGCAGGGCGACACCTACGCGACGGCGACGGGGGCGGACATCGAGAACGCGCTCGCGCTCGCCAGTGCGGCGCACAGGCTCTGGTGGAAATCGGGGTCGGTCGGAGGGCGTGCGGCTCTTCTTCGCAGGATCGCGGAGTTGCATCGCGAGAGGGCGGAATCGCTCGCGGCGATCATCACGCGCGAGATGGGCAAGCCGATCATCGAGGCGCTCGACGAAGTCGACTTCAGCGCGCGGATCTACGAGTACTACGCCGACAACGCCGCGGACATGCTTCAGGACGAACCGATCGAGCCGCGCGAGGCTGGCCGCGACGCCTTCGTCAGGTACGAGTCCCTAGGCGTCATCCTCGGGATCATGCCCTGGAACTTTCCGATCTACCAGGTCGCGCGCTTCGCAGCCCCCAACCTGGCGCTCGGCAACGTGATTCTTCTCAAGCACGCTCCACAGTGCCCGAGCTCCGCGACCGCCATCGAGGAGATATTCCGGGATGCCGGCGCGCCCGACGGCGCATATGTCAACGTTTTCCTGAGCAACGCGCAGGTCGTCGACGTGATCGCTGATGAAAGGGTGCAGGGCGTCTCACTGACCGGGTCGGAGCGCGCAGGCGCGGCTGTGGCGGCCGTCGCGGGCCAGCACCTGAAGAAGGTGGTGCTCGAACTCGGCGGATCCGATCCCTTCATCGTGCTATCCACAGATGATCTCGACGCCGTGGTCGACGACGCCGTCGGCGCGCGGCTCTACAACAACGGACAAGCCTGCAACGCCGCGAAGCGGTTCATCATCGTCGATGACCTGTACGAGGCCTTCCTCGAGCGGTTCACCGCCGCGATGCAACGCGCGACACCCGGCGATCCCGCGCGGGCAGAGACTGAACTCGGACCGCTCGCGTCGACGGCTGCGCGCGAGCGCCTCGAAGCACAGGTCGACCGAGCTCTCATTGAGGGTGCGCGGCGGCTGACGGGCGGTCGCACCGAGGGCAACTGGTTCGATCCCACAGTGCTCGTCGATGTCGGCGCTGACTCGGCCGCTTTCTCCGAGGAGTTTTTCGGTCCGGTTGCGACTGTCGCCCGCGCCGCGGACGAAGAGGATGCGATTCGCTTGGCCAACAACAGCCCCTACGGACTGGGCTCGTACGTCTTTACAGTCGATGCTGACCAGGCGATCCGTGTCGCGAATCAACTGGAGGCCGGCATGGTGTTCGTGAATACGATCGGTGAAGCGGCGCCGGAACTGCCGTTCGGTGGCCGCAAGCGGTCCGGATTCGGGCGCGAACTGGGGCGCCACGGCGCATACGAGTTCGCCAACCGAAAGCTCATCTACATCGCCCTGACGGCCTGACTCGCTGGTTCTGCTCGGGCCAACGAGTCCCGCGCTGGGGATCAGCGTGCGTGCCTGTGCAGCCTTGTCCAAAGCGCCTGACCACGGCGTCGCACGTCGGCGAGATCTGACTGGTCGGCAAGAATCGCGCGGACGACGAACGTCGCCATGTCGGCGGGCTTCGTCCGCGGCTCGCCATTGATCTTGCTCTGCGCTGCGCTCAAGGTGAGCGCGGTGATCGTCTGCCGCACAAATCGCGGGCTCGTGTCGTCTGAGAACTCGCCGGTCGCGAGGCCTGCGCGGATGAGTGCCTCGGTCTGCCGATGAAGTCGCTTGCGGAGGGACCTCTGAGTCGCGAACTCAGGCTCCGCCAGGATATGCCCGTCGTACAGGCCGACGATCGTGGTCGACACGTCCGAGATGGCGCGGGCATCCATCAGCAGGTAGGCGAAGAGTTGCGCAGCGATCGGCTCATCCCCATCGGCCGTGACGGACTGGATCTGCAGGAGCGCGAGCTCGAGGTCTCGGGAGACGAGCTCGGCGAAGATCTCGGCCTTGTTCGCGAAGTGGTAGAAGAGCGACGGCTGACGGATACCGACAGCGGTCGCGATGTCACGAGTGCTGGTGTCGACATACCCCTTGTTGGCGAACAACCGCGACGCCTCGATGAGGATGCGATCGCGGGTCGTGACCTCCGATCCTTCGTGCGCTGCATCCGTGACGCTCGCCGCGCCGCCGTCGTTCGTGGCCATCTGACGAGCGTAGCGACCGCGCGCGGTGGGCGTCATCGACTTTTACTACTCGTCAATATTCGTCACACCGACGAAGTATTTGGTGGTCGGCTCGAGGGTGTGCCAGCGACCGCGAAAGCCCTGCGGAACGACGAACGCGCTCCCCTCCGCGAACTCTCGGCGGTCGCCATGCTCATCCTCGATGGCGACGCGCCCGCGGATGATCACGCAGATCTCCGTGTAGGGCCATGCATCGAACGCGACCCAGCCCGGCTGACCTTCCCAGTAGCCGACGATGGGGTTGCTCGCGCTCGCATCGGTGCGGTACTCCGCTTCGGTCCAACCTTCAGACGCGGCGGAGTAGTCGCTGAGACCAGGGACCAACCCCTCCCCGGACTTCGAGATCGCTTTCACCAGGTGCAGACTCATCGACTTCCTCCCTATCACTTGATAGGGTACTCCTGGTCACGCCCCTTGTCGATCGGAGAGCCATGTCTTCAGCTGGAATCGCGTACTTGTCGGCCGCAGAGGCGATCTCCCAATTCGAGTCCGGCGCGTTGCGCCCGACCGAACTGCTCGAGGCGATCATCCAGCGCGTCGAGGTTGCGAACCCGCGGGTCAACGCGTTCACCGAGCTTTGGCTCGCTGAGGCGCGGGATGCGGCGGCGCACGCGGACGCGCGTTATGAGCGAGGCGACGCCCGACCGCTCGAGGGAGTCGTGCTCGCCGTCAAAGACAGCACTCCCCTCGCGGGCAAGGTGCACACGATGGGCTCGGCGCTTCTTGCCGGCAACGTCGCCGACCGGACTCATCCCGGGCTGCAGCGCCTGATCGACGCCGGAGTCGTCATGATCGGCCGCACAACGATGCCCGAGTTCGGGGAGGCCGGCAACTGCTACACCCCGCTCTGGGGTGTCACCCGGAATCCGTGGAACCTGGACTACGGCCCCGGCGGATCGTCGAGCGGTGCGGCGGCCGCGCTCGCCGCGGGCATGGCGACGATCGCCGACGGCTCCGACATCGGGGGCTCGAGCCGTATTCCCGCGTCCTGCTGCGGCGTGTACGGGTACAAACCGCCCTACGGCCGCAATCCCAACACCTACGAGGGCAGCTTCGACTCCTACCTGCAGTACGGCCCGCTTGCCCGCACAGCTGCCGACATCGCCCTGATGCAGGAGATCATCGCCGGTGTCAGCGTGGAAGACATCGGAACCCTGCGCGACACCGTCGTGCTGCCGCGCCGTTCGTCGGATCCGGCAGGGTGGCGGATCGCGTACTCCGCCGATCTCGGCTACTTCAACGTCGACGTCGAGGTGCGCGCCGCATTCGTGAGCACACTCGACCGACTCCGTGCGCTGGGCTGCGAACTGGTCGAGGTCACTCTGCCGTGGACCGAGGCCGCCTATGACGCGTGGGCGGTCATGAACTCCATCAAGGGCACTGCCGCGCGACGCGTCGCCGCCATCCCTGACGCGGACCTCACCCTGCTCTCGGACTATGCCGCAGACATGATCCGACGCGGCACCGAGTCAGATCCCGAGGATGTCGCCCGCGCGATCGAGCTGCACGTCGCGATGTACCAGGATCTCGGTCCGATCCTCGAGTCGTCGAAGGTATTCCTGTGCCCGACGACGGCGGTTCCCTCCATCCCGGCGACCCAGTCGCCGCTCTACACCGACTGGAGCATCAACGGGGTGCCGGTCACTCCGATCGAGGCCGAGGCCTGGTTCATGACGTACCCGTTCAACATGCTCAGCCAGCTGCCCGTACTGAGCATGCCGATCGGGCAGGCGAGCAACGGAGTACCCATCGGCATGCAAGTGGTGGGGCGGTCGTATCAGGACGCTGATGTCTTCGAGGTCGCGTATGCGCTCGAGGACCAGGAGCGCGAGTGGCCCCTCGCGCTCCCCGCCGACGCCGCAATGGAAGCGGCACACCCGTGACCGACTATCCGTCACCCATGACAGGGTACGAGGCGCTGGACCTCACCGAGCTCGCGAACGCCCCGGCATCGCTCCTTCAAGACCCCGACACACTCGAAATCGGCGCCACGACCCGCTTCGGACTGCCTTTCAGGCTGGGCACCGGTGGCGATCCCGAGAGAGTATTCCTCGCGGTCACGCCAGACTCTTCGGCTCGTCTCGGGGTGTCGGCCTCCGCGGAGTGGATCATCTTCGCACACGCGCTTGTGGACACCGATCTGTTCGAGGGGCGCGACCTGGGTCGCACCGCGGCCGACTACGAGATCGTCTACGACGACGGCGCCGTCGTGTCGCTGCCGATCCGCGAGCGCTTCGAGATCGCCGCGAGCCCGCGCGACCGGTTCGACCGACCCATCCCTCTCGACTGGGGGCAGAGCCCATTTCTGGCGATCCCCGAGCTCGAGCACGTGACCCCGCACCGCACGCACGGCCGCTTCGACCATGCGGGCGGTCGTGCCAAGGAGGTGCTCGATCCGTCCACGAAGCTGCCGTACACGCTTCCCTACCGGTGGTACCTCTGGCCATGGCGCAACCCGCGTCCGGATGCGGCGATCGCCGGCATCCGGTTCTCCTCCCTCGGGCCGACCGTCCTCGTCGCGGGCGTCACGCTGGGTCATCTCGACGAGGATCCGTTCGAGCGCACGACCAACCGAGACGTCCTGATCACGCTGCCCTTCGGAGCGACGAACCACGACATCGAGAAGCTCGACGTGTCGGTCGACAGGGGCACGGCGTCATTCCCCTACTGGGTGGTGACCGACGAGGCCGCGCTCGCCGAGGCGCCTGTCACGCCCGCGTGGGGGCAGTCGTGGGATTCCGAGAGCCCGCGCGTCGCCCACGTGCGGCTCACCGGCACACCCAGCGCGACCGTCACCGTCCGGTTCGATGGCGACCTCGTGGGGGCGGCCAACTGGGGCGAGCTCGTCGAGCACGGTGCGATCGCCGGCGCCGGCGCGGGATTTCGGATCGTCAATGAAGCGCGCACATGGGTGCGAACGACCGTCGTCGACGCTGACAGCGGCGAGCCGATCCCGTGCCGCGTGCACTTCCGGTCGAAAGACGGTGTGAGCTATCCACCCCATGGCCACCCGCCGCACATCAACGGCGAGCTGGCGACCTTCGCGTTCGACCTCGGCGGCGACGTGCGCTTGGGGAACAAGTCCTATGCATACATCGACGGCACATGCGAAGGCTGGCTCCCAGTAGGCCCGGTCACCGTCGAACTTGCCCAGGGATTCGAGTACGATCCGCGGCGGGTCGACCTCGAGATCGTCCAGGGCCAGGCGACTCTCGAGCTTGCGCTGCAGCGCTTCTCGCGCATCCGCGATCGCGGCTATGTGTCGGGTGACACTCACGGTCACTTCGTCTCGGCGCGGGGCGCGCAGTTCGAGGGGGCCGGCGAGGGACTCGACATCGTCAACCTGCAGCGAACACAGGGCGGAGAGCTGTTCACCGTGACCGAGGAGGTGAGGACGGGCCCGCTCACGGGGAGCGCCGGTTCGCCGATCGTGTTCGTGGGGCAGGAGAACCGCACCGGAATGTTCGGGCACGTCAACCTCCTCGGGGTGCGCACCCCCGTCATGCCGATCTCGACCGGCGGTCCCGACGAATCCGAGATCGGCACGGGGCTCGAGACCACGCTCTCGCGCTGGGCGGACGAGACCAGGGCGCAGGGCGGGATCACGGTGCTCGCGCACTTCCCGGTACCCAACGGCGAGGCCGCGACGCTCATCGCGACGAAGCGGATCGATGCCATCGAGATGATCGCGTACGACGACTACAACGTCAGGGAGTACTACCGCTATCTCAACGACGGCTACCAGGTGCCGATCGTCGGCGGCTCCGACAAGATGACGGCGGATGTTCCGCTGGGCATCGTGCGCACGTATGCGGGCGGGATGCCTGGCACCGAGGTGGACTACTTCTCCTGGCTCGCCGCCGTTCAGCGCGGCGATACCTTCGCTTCGAGCGGACCTCTCGTGGTGCTGGAGGTGGAGGGCGCGCGACCGGGATCTGTCCTGACGGGGGTCGACCTCGCACGCGTGAACGTTCGCGTCGACGTGTCGTCGGTGTTCACGCTCGATCACCTCGAGATCGTCGGCAGGGACGGCGTGCTCGCATCTGTGGATCTCGACGGTCGGCGAAGCGCCGAGGAAGAGTTCGTGCTCCCGCTGCCGCGCGACACCTGGATCTGCGCCCGCGCGTTTGCGAGCGGCGTCACTGCCGGCCGTCACCACGACGTCTATACCCGGCGGGTGGCCGCCCACACCTCGCCTGTGTACGTGTCGGGAGGTGTCGAGTATGCCATCCGCGACGCCGACACCCAGCGGTACATGGCCACGCTGATCGACGGTGCGATGGATCATATCCGGCACGTCGCCCGGCGATTCTGGCCCGGTCATGTCGGTCATCGACACGGACGCGAGGACCACCTCGCCTACTTGCTCGAGCCCTTCGAAGAGGCCCGTGACATCGTCCGGAGGCGCCTCGACCAGTGGTCGTGACGCCACCGGCGGCATCTTCAGGAGTTCATGCGGTAGCTGATCAGACGAGGAGCCTGCGAGGCTGTCGCGGCCCTGACGGCCTCCGTCAGGTCGTCGAGGCTCGTGCACAACACCGACTCGATACCGAAAGCCCGGCCGAGCGCCGCGAAGTCGGGGTTGGTGAACCGCACGCCGATCGGCGGAATGCCACGCGCGACCTCCTGCGCTTCGATCTCGGCGTATCCGCCGTTGTCGACGATCACGACGGTCACCGCCAGCTGCTCCTCGGCGACGGTCGCCAGTTCCTGGCATGAGAAGAGGAAGGCTCCGTCGCCGGCGACGGCGACGATAGGACGGTCCGAGTAGGCGACGGCGGCCCCGATCGCGGCCGGCAGGGCGTAGCCGAGCGTCGCAGACCGTGACATGTAGACGAACTGGTCAGGGCGTGCGCAGAACGCCTCGAAAGCGAGACCGGCATAGACAACCTGCGACGAATCGGCCGTCAGGATCGCGTCGCCTGGGAGGCCGGCGATGATCGCGTGGGCGGTCTCTGCATCCTCTCCGAGCTCGCCGGCGATACCCGCGCGCAGTGCCGCGACCCGGTGCCCCGCCTCCGCGCGACGCGCGGGACCGACGTCCTCGATCAGTGGCAGGAGCGCATCGATGACGCGGCCGGCGTCGCCGCGCAATCGCACTGCGGGGGAGGCGTTCCTGTCGAGCTGATTCTGCTCGATATCCACCCGGATGAGGTGTGATGCGGTGACGCGCTGCGGCCCCAGGTCGGACTCGGCGAGCTCGGTGCCGATCGCGAGGACCGCGTCACTCGCGTTGACGACATCCATCACCGAAGGCGAAGAGATGGATGACCCGACCGAAAGGGGATGAGTCTCTGCGAGCGCGCCCTTGCCGTTCATCGTGGTGACCACGACGGCGCCGAGGGCTTCTACCAGCTGCCGCAGGCCAGACAGTCCAGTCGCGCCTCCACCGGCGATGATCACGGGTTTGCTGGCAGCTCCGAGGAGCGCGGCCGCGCGCGCCAGTGAGTCCTGATCGAGCGGCGGGGTGGAGGTGCGCGCAGCCGCTCGCGAACCGGCATGTGCGGCGGGCTGGTCGAGAAGATCGAGCGGGACCTCGATGAAGACCGGTCGTCGGCGCCCCGCCCGCACGCGCCTGAGTGCTTCGGCGACGACGACCGGCACTTCCTCGGCTTCGACGATCCGGTGGCTCCAGGCCGTCATCGCGTCCCCTGCGGCGTAGACATCGCCCAGCTCGTGCAGTTCCCCCGCGTCCTTCGCCGCGCCAGAGGGGCGACCTGGGGCGATCAGGATCAACGGACGCGACTCCGCGTACGCCGTCCCTACGCCGACGAGGGCGTTCAGCACAGCGGGCCCGCTCGTGGCGATCACCAACGCGGGCTCTCCCGTCGTCTTGGCATACGCGTCAGCGGCATATGCGGCGCTCTGCTCGTGTCGCGTCGTCACGGTTCGGATGTTGCTGCGCGACAGGCCTCGGTAGAGCTCCAAGTTGTGCGTGCCTGGAATGCCGAATGCGGCGCGAATACCGGCTGCTTCGAAGAGCAGGACGAGCTGTGATCCGACTGTCTCATGGGCAGTTGTCATGCGCGGAGACTATCAGTTGATAGACAAACTGGTTACGATCGTGTTTCGAAGCTGGCGATACGCTCAAGCCCGCGCTAGCTTGGCCTTACCTATCGAGTGATAGGTCTAGTGACAAGAAGGAAGTTCGATGAAGAACAAGCGTTCGGTGATGATCATCGGCGCGGTCGCAGCTGTCGCCCTGCTGACCTCTTGCGCTGGTGGGGGAGGGACCGCGACCGATGCCGAGCAGCTCACCGTCGGTCGGGTCAAGTCGCTCGATGGGATCAGCGGTGACTCGTGCGTCGGCGGCGCATCCATCCAGACGATGCCGATGCTCTACGGTCAGATCCTCCGCCCGGCGGAGGACGGCAGTGGGCTTGCCGGCGCGATTGTGGACGACTGGGAGTACGACGAGACGGCGCTCACCTATTCGCTGACCGTGTCCGACGAGGCGATGTTCAGCGATGGTGCCGCGGTGACGGCAGAAGATCTCGCCTTCTCGATCCAGCAGTGGCGCGACGGTCAGAACAGCGGGGCGTACTACTCGTCGATCGCCGACCAGCGAGTCGTCGATGACCAGACCGTTGAGGTGCAGCTGGCGTTCGCCGACACCTTCCTGCCCGATCTGCTCTCGTGGTGCACGTCGACGCTGTACCCCGCCGACTTCGGCGGCAAGTCCGCCGACGAGTACTTTGAGGCTCCCGTCGGTGCGGGTCCGTACGTGCTCGACGAGTGGCAGAATCCCGGCCCTTCCGAGGTGCTCGAGCTCTCCGCCAACCCGCACGGCTACCTCGGTGACACCGGCCTCATCGAGCACGTCACGATCAAGACTTCGAGCGATGTCGCGCAGCAGCTGCTCGCGTTCAGAGCGGGTGACCTCGACATCATCGAGGACATCGGCTCAGATGACGTCGCTCAGCTCGATCCCGAGAACGTGATAGCCTCCGAGCCCTCCTATGCGATGGACCTGATGCTCAACGCCGCCGACCCGACCCTGGCTGATCCCCGCGTGCGGCAGGCGATCTCGCTGGGAATCGACCGAGACGAGCTCGTGTCGGCGCTTTACGAAGACGTCACTCCTGCGGTGGGTATCATCCCGACGAACATCCCAAATTCCGTGCCCGGCAGCGAGCCCCTATCGTATGATCCCGATCGGGCCACCGAGTTGCTGGCCGAGGCTGGCGTCACCGAAATTTCGGTCGAGATCGGCTATGAGAGCGGGCAGTCCAGCACCTCGAACGTCGCCAGTCTCCTCGAGCGGCAGCTGTCACAGATCGGCGTGACCGTCGTGTTGAAGCCCATCGACCAGGCAACCTCATACGCGCTTGCAGGCGCGGGCGATTTTCAGGGCCTCATGTCGGGCGTGGCCGCGATTTCGCCCAGCGCCTTCGACCCGATCGGATTCCTCATGTTCGCGTGGTACCCGTGGACAGCGTCAGACACAGCCGTGATCGAGCAGCAGTACGGGATCGGCACGTCGACGTTCGACAACACCGTGCGAGACGAAGCGGTCGCCACCGTGCAAGACGACGCATTCGCACAGTCGACCGTGATCGGGCTCTACAACCAGCCCAGCATCTTCGCCGTCTCGGATCGGGTCACCGGGTTCATCGCCACCCCGTACCGCTACTGGGAATCGTCGACGGTCCGTCTCGACGGGTAGGTAACAGTGACGCGATATCTGTTCATCCTGCGGCGAGCGGGCCAGGCGCTTGTTGTGCTGCTGGTGATCCTGATCGCGGTATTCCTGATGTTGAAGTTCGTGCCCGGCGACCCGGCTCGCCAGGTCGCCGGGCCACGAGCGAGCGAAGAGACCGTGGCAACGGTGCGAGAGGCCCTGGGACTCGACCAGCCTCTGCCCGTCCAGTTCGGTCTCTACCTCGAACGACTCGTGCACGGTGATCTCGGGGCGACGATCAACAGCGGCGTTCCGGTCGTCGATCTGATCGCGAACGCGGCGCCGGTCACGTTCAGTGTGGTTGCGCTCGCGGTCGCGATCACCGTTCTTATCGCGTCGGGGCTGACAGGGCTCAGCACGCGGCGCCCCGGCTCGACGACAGACCGCGCCACGCAGTTCCTCGCGACGGTCGGCGTCGGCGTTCCCTCCTTCCTGATGGGCATTCTGCTTTTGATGTTGTTCGCCGTCGTACTCGGCTGGTTCCCCGTCGGCGGGTGGAGCCGAGATCCGCTCGGTCAACTCCAGTCCGCATTCCTCCCCGCCCTCACACTCGCCCTTGCTGTCGCCCCTGTGCTCTACGCGAGCATGCGCTCGGCGATTCTCGGTGTGCGTCGAATGGATTATGTGGATGCTGCCCGATCCGTAGGGCTTAGGGGATGGAGCCTCTCCCGGCACTTTGAGTTCCGCAACGCGGCGATTCCTCCGGTCGCGTTGCTCACCTCAATGGCGTCGATCATGCTCTCTGGCGCCGTCGTGGTCGAGGCCACCTTCGGGCTGCCAGGCCTGGGGCTGGCTCTCGTCGAGGGCGCGCGGATGAGGGATTTCAACGTGGTGCAGGGTCTCACATTGGTGTTCGCGCTTGCGGTCCTCTGCATCAATGTGCTGGGCGACGTACTTCTCGTCGTGCTCGATCCGAGGGTTGACCTGTGACCGCCGCCATCGCCACCGCTCGCAGCCAGCGCATTCGCCTGCCTCTCTCCGCGATCATCGCCGGCGCGTTCCTGGTGATCCTGCTCGCCACCTCGATCGGCCTGGCGTTCTGGGGGCCCGACCCGAACGCCTATGACCTCACGGAGAAGTTCCAGCCGCCGTCGCTCGAGCACCTGCTCGGCACTGACCAGTTCGGACGCGATGTCCTCCTCCGCGTCCTGAGTGCGGCGAAACTCGACCTGCTGCTCGCGGCGCTGGGCACGGTCATCCCGGCCGTGATAGGAACCGTGCTGGGAGCGGTCGCCGGCTACCGCGGCGGTGCGCTCGATTCGTCGGTCATGCGCATCGCGGATATCATCCAGGCATTCCCGCAGTACATCCTGCTCGTCGCGCTGACCTTGATGCTCGGCGCGGGCTGGCAGGCGTTCATCGTCGGCGCGGCGATCGCGGCATGGGTGACGTATGCCCGTCTGGTGCGCGGGGTGGTCCTGCAGCTCAAGAAGCACGAGTTCATCGAGTCTGCACGCGCCGGAGGCCTGAGCGGCACACGAGTCCTGTTCCGGCACGTCATCCCCAACGCGGTTCCGCAGGCCGTGACATTCGCCGCGAGCGACTTCGTCCTGGCACTCGCCTTCCTCTGCTCACTCGGATACCTGGGGCTCGGGGTGCAGCCGCCCAGCATCGAATGGGGCCAGATGATCGCGGAAGGACAGAGCTTCCTCCAGATCTACTGGTGGATCGCTCTCGGGCCCGGCCTCGCGATTCTGGCGGTGGGCATCTCGATGCGCGCGATCGCCACTGCTGCAGAGGGGGTGCTGGCGAAATGATGATCGACGCTCAGACTGTGCTCGACGTGCAACGACTCAGAATCCGTCGCCAGTCCGCGGACAACAGCGCGACCCTTGTCACAGACGTGTCCTTGCAGCTGCGCGCGGGCGAGATCTTCGGCGTCGTCGGAGAATCGGGCTCCGGCAAGAGCCTGACTCTGCGGGCCATCGCAGGGCTGTTGCGCCCCGGCCTCGAGGTCGACGGATCCATCGACCTGCATGGTCACCGGGTCGGCATGGTGTTCCAGGAGCCGATGACCGCGTTGAACCCGACCATGCGTGTCTGGGATCTCATCACGCTCGCGCCGAGAAAGCGTCACGGCTGGTCCAAGAGTCGCGCTCGCCAAGAAGCGGAGCGTCTGTTGCGCGAAGTCGGAATCCAGGATGCGGAGACCAAAGCAGACTCGTGGCCGCACCAGCTCTCGGGTGGCCTCCGGCAGCGCGTGCTGATCGCCATGGCGCTCGCGAACGAGCCAGACATCCTGCTCTGCGACGAGCCGACGACCGCTGTCGACGTCCTGGTGCAGCAGCAGATTCTCGAGTTGCTCCGCTCCGTCCAACGCGATCGATCGCTGTCGATCATCTTCGTTTCCCACGATCTGGCGGTCATCGAGCATCTTTGCGACCGGGTGGCGGTGATGCGCGACGGCGTCATCCTTGAGCAGGGCGATATCGAGGCGGTCTTCCGACACCCTGAGGATCACTACAGTCGCGCGCTCATCGAGTCCATGCCCACACTCGAATCAGACAAGTCGCGAGAACTGCCGACCGTCGCGTCGGTGACCGCGGGCAGGGCACCGGCCGAGTTGGCCGCCCCGACGACCTCGGGCGTCGGCGCCGCCGTCGAGCTGCGCGGACTGTGCGTCTCATACGAACGCCGTCGTCGACGTCGCACGCCTGACGTCGTGCAGGACGTCACGCTCACCATCGA
This sequence comes from Microbacterium sp. ARD31, assembly GCF_031844425.1. NCBI lineage: Bacteria > Bacillati > Actinomycetota > Actinomycetes > Micrococcales > Microbacteriaceae > Microbacterium > Microbacterium sp. ARD31. The sequence continues at coordinate 44,636 of NZ_JAUZVE010000033.1, read as the reverse complement.
GGCGGGCACGACTCTGGGTCTGGTCGGTGCGTCGGGGTCGGGCAAGTCCACGGTGGCGCGAGGGGTTGCCGGGCTGCTGCGTCCCGCCGCTGGTGAGATCGTCATCGACGGCACCTCAATGCGATATCCGCGATCGCCTGCCGACGCGCAGACCGTGCAGATGGTGTTCCAGGACCCATCCGCCGCGCTGAACCCCATGCGATCGGTCCAGCAGACCCTCGAGGAGCTTCTTGCCGTGCATCGCCTCGTACCCGCCGCGCAGCGCGGGGCCCGCGTGCAGGAGTTGCTCGAGATGGTCGAGCTGCCGGGCCGCTATGCGAGTGCGTATGCGGCACAGCTCTCAGGTGGGCAGAAGCAGCGCGTCGGCATCGCGAAGGCCCTGGCGCTCCAACCGAGAGTGCTCATTGCAGACGAGAGCGTCGCCGCGCTCGATGTCTCGGTGCAGGCCTCTGTGCTCAACACCCTCCGGCGACTTCAGCGCGAACTCGGGCTTACCATGCTGTTCATCTCTCATGACCTGGCTGTCACGAGATTCGTCAGCGATCGGATCGCGGTCATGTATCGCGGGCGGATCATCGAGGAGGGCCCCGCCGACCAGGTCGTCCTGAATCCTCACGAGGAATACACGATGCGGCTTCTTGCGGCAGCGGAGTTGCCGCGTGCGTCCGCGGGGGGTCGGCCAGAACGCTGATCCGGGCGGATGCCGGCGCCGGAAGCGCACTGTGACGCTTGCGGCGGATATGGCAACTTGATGGACGATGACGGACCCTCGAGGGGGCGGACTGGTGAGCCCGCACATCGAACCTGGACCGCAGAGTGTCCCAGAGCGGGAGTTCGATCCCTCCGTCCTGGCGGGAACAGAAGCGGGAACATACGCAATGAAACGAGTGTGACTCGATGGAGCGTCTGAGAACTTCGAGTGCTGATTTCCTGCGGTTCTGAGACCTCATGTGATCCCTGTGACCTCATCCGGTATGGGTTCAAATCCCACCGTCACCGCCACTTGAAACCCCCGCAGAGCCCTTGTAAACACTGGGATCGCGGGGGTTTTGCTTTACCCGTAATGGCCAAGTGAGAAAGAAATGGGAAAGAACGTCTTTCTCACGAGGCCGCAGGGATGGTGCGGGCGTTCGGGCCGACCCGATCGTCAGCGGCCGAGTTCGCGACGACCGAGGCTGGGCGCGCGATACCCGGCCGGCCCGCTTTCGCGGTGCTCTGCATCGCTGTGCTCTGCGACAGTGACGATGCGCTGCGAGTTGCGGGCACGGCTCAGGGCTTCGGCGACGTAGTCGAGGTCGTCGTCGAAGAGGTCGGCGTAGGTGTCGAGGGTCATTGCGGCGCTGGCATGGCCGAGCATCCGCTGCACGGCCTTGACATTGGCGCCTGCGCTGATCGCGAGGCTGGCGGCGGTGTGGCGGAGGTCGTGAGGGGTGACCTTCGGGAAGTCGGGGTCGACCTGCTGGGCGCGGCGCACGGCCGCGGCGAACCAGCCGTTCTGGGAGTTGGGAAGTCGGAGGTGCTCGTCGCCGGAACCGAAGAGGAGTTGGTGAGGCGCCTTGCCTCGCAGGTTGATGCGGATAGCGGGATCGAGGAAGTCAGGGTACGGCACCGACCTGCTGGCGTGTGTCTTCGGGGTTCCGGTGTGGACCGCGCCATTCACCATCACGGCGTTCTCTTGCACGTGAACCCGGCGGCGGAGCGGGTCGACATCGCGCGCGCGCAGGCCCGTTGCCTCGCCCCAGCGCAGACCGGTGTAGGCGAGGAACAGGATGAGGTCGGGGTGCCCTGCCTCGGCGGCGAGATGTTCCACGTTGCGGTGTGAGAGGTAGACGCGCCGTTTGGGCTGCTTGCGCGGAAGCTTCATCCCGCGGATGGGATTCTCGCCGAGTCGGCGGTCGCGGACCGCGACGTCGAGGATCGAGGCCAGGATGCCGTAAGCACGAATGACGGTGGTCGCGCCTCGCTTCTCACTCGGTTCTGTTACCCAGCTTCGTACGTTGCTGTACCGGATGTCGCTGGCGCGAACGCTTCCCCACCGTGGCTCGACGTGGACCCGCCACGTCGACTGGAGCGGATGCATGGAGGACGGCTTCAGCACAGCCCGCTGATCCTCCAACCAAATGCCTCCGAGCTCGCCGATGGTGATGCGCCCATCGCCGGGGTCGACGTACTGCTGTTGCGTTATCGCGATATCGACCTGCGAGAGGTATGACTCTGCGGCTCGTTTCGTAAGGAACCCGCGCTTCGCACCCTGGGACATGTCGGGCTTGAAGTAGCGAACGAGGTACCGCTTGCCCGCTTTGGTCTGATATGCGTGAACGCTACCCATCCGCCTGGCGGCCGACGATGTACGTCATCCCGTTCAGGCGGCCCGCAAGAAGCGGGAGCGCACGGTCTGCTCCTGGCTCCAAGGCGTGCGCGACGAGCGCCCAACATCCTTCGCGGATCAGCCAAAGCAGCTGACCCGCGAGAAGGTCACGGCTAGTGCCTGACCACGCCCCCATTAGGTGACGACCACGGAGATCGGCGGGTACATCCACGGGTCGCCGACGATCGAGTGTGCAGCCCAGGGTGTGGTTTCGCCTACTCGCGCTGAAGAAACTCCAGTCGGTTCCCGTTGTTGTCCTCGGTGTAGAAGCGTCGCATGCCTGGGAAATCGGCATCCCACGTGAAAGGCCACCCGTGTGCGTCAAGTCGCGTGGCGAGGGCGTCGATGTCGGCGACGAGGATTCCGGGATGTGCTTTCTTCTGGGGAGAGAACGCTTGCTCGACACCGAGGTGGATCTCCAGGTCGTCCGCCCGCACCCATAGCCCGCCACGCGCCGCGAGGACTGGAGGCTTTTGTACCTCAGTCAGTCCAAGGACGTCCACATAGAACCGTCGACATGCCTCCTCCCCGGAAGGCGGTAGGGCCAGCTGGACGTGATGGAGGGCGAACCGAGTGGCGGTAACGGGTGGGCTACTCCGGTCGGGCTGGGTCATCGGGCCTCCTCATGGCTGACTGGTCGGGTTGTTCGACACTAACCCTGTCCTGGCTATCGCCGGGTATCGGCTCAGAAGCGATAAGCACCAGTCGTAGTTGCTGATGCCAGCAGAGGTCCGAAGCTGGGTGCAGCACTCTTTGTGCGGGCGCGAGATCTCGATCCTTGTGGACCCCAATCGCCCGAGGAAGCTTCGCGAACGGTCGGTCCCACCGCGGAACTCCCCAGACTCAGATGGTTGGTCACCAGCCGGATCGAGCCAATCGAGCGGATGGCGGGAATGCTGGCACAGTGCGGCCGGTGCGATGAGCGCCGCTCCTGAATTTCAACCGCACGACCCACCAATCCCAGGCTCGCATTGCCGACAACGCCGGCTAGAAGCTACCCGAGGGCGAGGGTCGTTGACCGAAGCGAAGACCCGTCGGCGCCGAGGAAGTCGAACCTGAACCTCGGCCGAGCGCCGCGCAGGAAGACGCCGTCCGGATCAGCCCCAAGAAAGAAGCGTCCCGCGACAGGAGACTGTCGCGGGACGATCTCAGAGGGTGTCAGCGCATGTTGCTGCAGCAGGACGCTGACGCAGCCAGCTGGTCGGCGGGCGCAGCCTCCACGATCACGCTAGTGACCGCCTGCGTGGGGACGGTGCTGCAACAGCTGCTGCCGGACTGCACGACGGGCAGCTCCGTACGGGTGGTGTCGGTCATGGGGGTTCCTTTCGATGGATGGGTTAAGCGGATTGCTTCGCGATGCTCTTGAAGCCGCGCAGTCGCAGGCTGTTGCCGACGACGAACACGCTGGACAGCGCCATGGCGGCACCGGCGAGCATCGGGTTGAGCAGCCCGAGGGCGGCGACCGGGATGGCCGCGACGTTGTAGGCGAAGGCCCAGAACAGGTTCGACTTGATCGTTCCGAGCGTCTTGCGGGACAGACGTATCGCGTCGACGGCGCTGCGCAGGTCGCCGCGAACCAGGGTGATGTCGGATGCTTCGATCGCGACGTCGGTGCCGGTGCCCATCGCCAGGCCGAGGTCGGCCTGGGCCAGCGCGGGAGCGTCGTTCACTCCGTCCCCGACCATCGCCACGATCTTGCCCTCGCGCTGCAGGCGCGCCACCACGTCGACCTTGTCCTTCGGGAGGACTTCGGCGAAGACGTGCTCGATGCGCACTTCTGCGGCGATCCGCCGGGCGACGGCGTCGTTGTCGCCGGTGAGCAGCACAGGGGTCAGGCCGAGGGCCTTCATCTGAGTGATCGCTTCGGCGCTGGTGGGCTTGACGTGTCGGCCACGACGAGCACGCCACGCGCGATCCCGTCCCAGGCGACCGCGACGACGGTCTTGCCGTCGTCTTCGGCCTGTGCTTTGGCGAACGCGACCTCGGAGCTGAGGGCGAGCGCCCAATCCGCGAGCAGCGACTCACGGCCCACGAGCACGGCTCGTCCGTCGACGACACCTTGTACGCCTTTGCCCTCGATGTTGGCGAACCCTTCCACGGCCGGAAGGGTGCCGACCTGCTGGGTGGCGGCCTTCGCAATTGCCTGTGCGATCGGGTGCTCGGAGGCGTCCTCCAGGGCACCTGCTACACGCAGCAGCTCGTCGGGGTCGGTGCCGGGCTCGGCGATCACGTCGAGGAGGGTCATCTTGCCTGTGGTGACGGTGCCCGTCTTGTCCAGCACGATCGTGTCGACGGTGCGGGTCGATTCGAGCACTTCCGGGCCCTTGATGAGGATGCCCATCTGCGCGCCGCGGCCCGTGCCCACCAGGAGTGCGGTCGGGGTGGCAAGGCCCAGGGCGCAGGGGCATGCGATCACCAGGACCGCGACAGCTGCGGTGAAGGCGGCGGCGACAGGGAACCCGGCACCCAGCACGAACCGGTTGCGGCCAGTGCCGGGGACGGATCCATCGGGACCGATGAGGACTTCGATCAGGCCGGCCTTCAACGACGCGCAGATGCGCCGCCGTATACGTCGGCGTGGTCGAAGAAGTCGATGCTGACGTCACGGGCCGCGCTCACGAGCTGCCTGATCTCGTCGTCGGGCTTCTCCGCGATCCGCATCAGGCCCAGGACGACGTTCGGCGCGTCGATGTCGGTGTGCGGCAGGGTGATCCGTTTCACAGAAGCTCCTCCAGATCAGCGGCGATTCGGTTCTCACCCTATGACTCCTGGTGTGGCCTTGGGCTCAGTGGGTTTGCGCCGGGGGTGGAAGAGACAAGGGCGGCGGCCGCGGCATCCGTGCCCTTGCGGCCGATGAGCAGCAGGCAGGATGCCGCGGCGAGCAGTACGGCGACGGTGGTGGTCAGGCCCAGGGGAAGGATGCTGAGCGCCCCGGCGACGCCGACGAACGGTGCGGCGATTCCACCGAAGCCGAACCGCACCATGCCCAGCAGGGAGGACGCGGTGCCGGCCATCTGCGGATAGTCCGTCATCGCGAGCGTCGTGGCCGGGGGCGCGGTCATGGCGACGCCGCTGGACAGGGCGAACAGCGAAGCGATCACGACCCAGAGCGGCATCGGCGAGAGGCCGGCGATGAGCAGACCGAGGGCGCCGAGGCCGGTGACGGCTACCCCGACGGCAAGGGTCCCCGCGATGCTCCAGCGCTCGGCGGTGCGCCCGGCGAGGTAGCCGAACAGCATGTGGCCGGCCGAGTTCAGCCCGAAGGCGGCGGCGTACCACTGGGGCGAGAGCCCGTAGATGTCCTGCAGCACGTAGGTGGAACCGGCGAGGTAGGCGAACAGCGCCGCGTACAGGAACCCCTGGTTGAGGACCGCGCCGAGGAAGATCCGGTCGGCGATGAGGGTCCGGTAATCGCGGAGGGTTCGCGCGAGCCCTCCCGACGTGCGCCGGCCTAAGGGCAGTGTCTCGCCGAAGCCGATGAGGGCCGCGACGAGGATCGCGACGCCGATGACGGCGAGGAACACGAAGAGGCCGCGCCAGTCCGTGAAAGTGTTCAGCAGGCCGCCCAAGAGCGGGCCGACGATGGCGGCGAAGCCGCCGATCACGGTGAGGCTGCCGTAGAAGCGGGTCAGGGCGCGGCCAGAGAACACGTCCCGCCCCGCGGCGATCGCGATGACGATGCCGACTCCGCCGGCGAGGCCCTGGACCAGCCGCGCCAGAATGAGCAGCTCGATCGATGGACTCAGTGCGCACAGTGCCGAGGTGACGATGTACGCCACGATCCCCACGAGCAGGATGCCGCGACGGCCGAATCTGTCGGACACGGGGCCGGCGATGAGCTGACCGGCGGCCAGCCCGATCAGGCACGCGGTGACCGTCAACTGGGCGACCGAGGTCGTCGCCGCGAGCTCGATGGTGAGCGCCGGGAGCGCCGGGAGATACAGGTCCATGGAGATCGGGCCGAACACCGTCAGCAGCAGGAGCAGCGCGGGCAATCCGCGGCGCACAGCCGTCGCGGGCGGGGGTGGGATCTCTGGCATGCTCCTCAGTCTCAGCGCCACGCGCGTGGAGAGGGAGTCACTGGCGAGAGGTGTACCGGCAGGGCATCCCATCTCGGCGGGGTGTCGGCCTAGCCTGAGCGCATGGACAATCGAGACGAGGTCCGCGAGTTCCTGATGTCCCGCCGTGCCCGGGTGTCTCCGGATGCCGCGGGCATCACTGCCGGGTCGAACCGACGCGTGGCGGGGTTGCGCCGCAGTGAGGTCGCGGCTCTGGCCGGCGTCAGCGTCGAGTACTACGCCAAGCTGGAGCGCGGAAGCATCGCCGGGGCATCGGGAGCCGTACTCGACGCCGTGTCGCGGGCCCTCCAGCTCAACGACGCCGAGCATGCGCACCTCTTGGACCTCGCCCGGAATGCCGACGGCATCCCCTCTTCCGGGCGTCACCGCCGTCGGACGACCAAGGCCGGGCCGCCGCGAGCCAGTCTCGAGTGGGCGCTCGCGGCGGTCACCGACGCCGTTGCGGTGGTTCGAGACCAACGGCAGAACCTCGTCGCCTTCAACGACCTCGGCAGGGCGTTCTACTCGCCGCTCATCGGGGACGGCGGACGGACACCGAACTTCGCGCGCTTCCAGTTCCTTGATCCCGCCGCCCGCGACTTCTACCCGGACTGGGATCTCTTCGCGGACATGTGCGTCGCGGTCATCCGCGCGGAGGCCGGCCGCGACCCGCACGACAAGGGCATTCAGGACCTCGTCGGTGAGCTGTCCACTCGCAGCGATAGCTTCCGCGCGCTCTGGGCGGCGCACAACGTCCGCACCCACGGGACCGGCACGAAGCGGTTCCACCACCCTGTCGTCGGCGACCTCACGCTGGTTTACGAGGAACTGGCGATCACCGCCGACCCCGGTCACGTGCTGCTGATCTACAGCGCCGAGCCTGGCTCGCCGTCGGCCGAGCGCCTGCGGCTGCTGGCTTCGTGGGCGGCGAACCCCAGCACGTCCTCGCCGAGCGCTTCGTCCTGATCGGCCGGGCGCGTCATTGCCCTGCACTTTTTGCTAGCCCATCTAGGTACCCTGGTAGTGCATCGACATGATGCGTCCGGTCGGAGGTGGCATGAAGATCCACAGGGTTCGCGTCGACGGCCAGACCTTCGTTCTGCGCCCCGATCAGGACATCGCCGCACTGAAGCGAAGGGTCGTCCGAGCCGCGCGCGAAGGCGCCGGCTTCGTCAAGTTCAAGACGATCGGCCGATCCACCATCAGTGTGCTGATCACCTCACATGTGGGCGTGAGATTCGAAACGATCCACGCAGTCGCAGAGCAGGTCGAGGAGTGGGAGCAGCATCCTCCCAGCATCGATCTCGACATCCCCGAGCATCTGCTCGACTACGAGCAGGTGCTCTGAATCGGGTTGCCTGCCGTGGTCGTGCCGCGAGACGGGATCTGAGGCGATCTCCGTAAGGTGGGGAGGTCGATTCGATTCTTCGCGGAGGTGCACATGCCCGTCACGCACGTGGTGCTCATCACCTGGGCGGATCACGCCGACGGCTCGGCGCGGGAGGCGGTTCGCGAGGCGATCCGGTCTCTCCAGGATCGGGTTCCCGGCGTGGACGATCTTCGAGAAGGCGAAAGCATCAGCCCTGAGGGGCTGGAATCCGGTTTCGAGTACGGTTTCGTCATCACCTTCCCGGATGCCGCGGCGCGGGACGCCTACCTGCCGCACCCGGAGCATCTCGCCGTCGCGGAGGAGATCCGCCGATCTTCGGCCAAGGTGCTGGTCTTCGACATCTGAGGCGGCCCGTCCACCGCTCCTCCCGCGGCTAAGGAGCGAGCCCGACACGGTGGTGCGGCGCGCGGATCAGCGTCGCCGACAGCATGTCAGCGCGCCCGGCGACGCGGTCGGCTCGCACACGCCGGTCGACGAAGAAGTCCGCGTCGCCGTTCCACGGCAGGATCTCGATCCGCAACGGCGAGGCCGTGAGCTGCGGCAGAAGCCGCGCATCGATCTCCCACGGGCGCCCGTACCAGAACTGATCCGACACCAGCTCGTCACCCACCCAGGCGCGGGCGACGTCCCCCGCCCACTCGAGCGACACGATCTGGGCCCCGGCGAAATCGTCGTCGAGTGGCACATCGACCTCGAAGACGGCCGCGGCGGCGTACTCGGCGTCGCGCGGGGCGCTGTACCGGTCGGCCGGTCCGCCCCTGCGTGTCTCGGGCAGCGATGTCGCGGCGGCGACCTGACGCACGACGAGGGATGCCGGGGCGTCCACCGCCGGGAGGGCCAGACGCTGGAAGGGGCCGACCCGTCCCGCGGATCCCTCGAGAGCGGGGATCGTCAGGACCTCGCTCGCGGCGCCCCAACGCTCGAGCGTGGCGTGGTCGTCGGCGAACGTCAGACCGCCGTCCCACAGCGCCACGACCCGCTCGCCGGCGATCGACCCCGCCCACACACGCGAGCCCGACGCCGCGTCCAGGATCACCAGGCGCGTGGTGCCGACGGTGATGACCGCCTCCGGCCCGGGCGCGGCAGTGAGAGTCCACCGAGCGCCGTGCTCTGTCCCGAGCGCTCGGGCGCCCACGACGGCGGCGTCACCGCTGTCGATGTCGAGTTCGACGGGCACCCCGTCGGTCGCGCGGAAGATCGCGACCAGCCCGGCATCCGTCTCGACCTGGGTGACGGGCTGCACGGTCCCCGTGAGCGAACGGACGTCGCCATAGGGCTGGCCGACCGGCCATACGAAGGCGGTGCCCGCGGGGATGCCGGTGGGCACCGCCGGGAGCATCACGCCGTCCGCGAGGGCGAGCTGGAAGTCCACCACGTCGTCGGATGGCGCCGCAGCCGGTCGGTGGTTGGTGCCGAAGACGAAGCCCCTGCCTTCGGACACGCGAACCGAGACGGGCATGCCCGTCTCAGCGGGATCCGGGAACTTCCACGGAAGCTCGAGCAGCTGCGCACCCCACTGCTGCAGGAACAAATGCTGCGCGCGCAGCAGGTGGTAGTGCGGGCGGAGGGTTCCCGCCGAGCCGATCGGGGCGTAGAAGTCGTAGTCCTTGCGCGGGAGGTCGTTGGGATAGCCCGAATCCTGCGTCTCCTGCATCCCCGTGAGCGTGCCCGTCGGTTGCACAGTGCCGTGATAGACGTAGTAGCCCTGCCAGGCCGAACCGCTGCCCAGCTTGGTGAGCGCGAGCGCGTCGATGTCGGCCGCGTCCACCCGTGGCCGCCGGTGGTAGGCGACGGCCATCCCGCCGCCGAGCTCGCAGGTGAGGAACGGGAAGCGCCGATCGTCGCGCCCATTCGTGGGTGGTGCGAGGCGTACATCCGCGCCGACCGACAGGTCGTCCCGGACGTCGCTGAAGGTGAAGTGCGCCGCCGAGAAGTCCGGCAGCTCGACGTCGGATTCGTCCCAGAACCCGTCGGAATAGCCGCCGTACACCGAGATCAGCGCATCTTGCGGCACCTGCGCGCCGCCCCACCCGGTCGCAACCCAGAACGGAACGTGCATGCCCGCGTCTTCGGCGATGTCGCGAAGCGTCGCGAGATGTTCGGGCTGGTCGTACAGCTCGTTGTCGACCTGCACGGCCACGATCGGGGCGTCTGGGTGCGCGTCGTCGCGGAACAGCCCGCGCAGCTGCGACGCGATGTCGGCGTACCAGTCCCGCACGTGCTCGAGATAAGCGGGGTCGTTCGTCCGATGGGCGATCGGCAGCTCCTGAAGCCAGTCGGGGAATCCGCCGTTGCGGGCCTCGCCGTGCGCCCACGGGCCGACGCGCAGGACGACCTCCAGGCCCGCGCGCCGGGCGGTCTCGACGAATCGCCGGATGCCGAGGTGACCCTCCCAACTGCGTCGACCGCGCTGCTCCTCATGGAGGATCCAGATGAGGTAGGTCGCGACGAGGTCGACGCCGCCCGCCTTCATCTTCCGCAGCTCGTGTTCCCACCGCTCGGGCACGTCGCGGCTGAAGTGGTACTCGCCAGACACCGGGAACCACCGCCGGCCGTCTCGCATCAGCGAGACGGCGTCGATCGAGAGTCCGGCTCCGCCCTGCCGTGCGCGCGGGTCGATGGCGACGGTCATGATGGCGTGCTCCCTGTGATCCGGCGGTTCTGTGCGCTCTGCCACTCTCGCAGCTGCCACATCGGGTGGTGCGGTGCGGCGTTCGAGGACAGCACGACACCCCATACGCCGTGTTCGAGCGCGGTCGTCACGCCGTGCTCGGCGAGCGCTCGGCCGGTCTCGCCCTCTTCGAACGTGCCGTGCAGGGGGGTGTACCCCACCCAGCCCTCGCCGACCAGTGCGGGGATGCCGTGCCACCGCGCCCACTCCGCGACGGCGATCACCCTCGACTCGATCTCGCGCCGCATCACGTGCTCGTAGGGGCCGTAGTGCTCGTCGAGCCACGCGTCCCAGGCCGCCGGGTCGATCCAGTCGTAGCCGTAGATCATCTGGTCGGTGACCACGGTCGCGCGGTACTTCCATCCGGCGGCGCGCCCGTACTGCTCGAACGTGGGGGCGTCGGGCCGGAGCAGACGTCGGAGCGCGGCGTTCGGGAAGCCCCCGGTCCCCTCGGACCGGATGTCGATCCGCTGCTGCAGCGCGTCGAGCACGCCGTAGCTGTACACGTGGAACTGCGCCGCCCCGAGCCCCTCGGGCACCTGATGCATGGCGAGGTGGGGCGGCTTGCCGTAGCTGGCGGTGATGAGAAGGTCCGGATGCCGCGCCCGCAGCCGCTGCACCTCGTGCGCTCCGCCGTCGGCGAGAGCCGGGAGTATCGAGAAGTCGACTTCGTTGTGGAGCTCGACGAGCGCGATGCGCTCGCGGTGGCCTTCGTCGGTCAGCCAGTCGATCATCCGCTCCCACGCGTGAGAGAGGACGCGGTAGCGGTCGCCGAGCGGGATGGCGTCGATGGCCTCGAACCACCGTGGCGACGCGGCGAAAGCGGGCGACTGCTGCAGTTCCCAGCTCGCGAGGATCACGACCAGGCCGTGCCGCGCGGCAGCCGTGAACAACGCGAGCAGCCGTTCCCGCAGATCGAGCTCGTATCCTCCCGGCGCGTCGTACCACCGGGTGCGCCGACCGAAGTATCCGCCGTCGGGGGCTGGCCCGAGGCCCTCGATCCGCAGCGACGCCGCGAGGTCATCGAGTCCGAGCGCCCCGAAGAGGAGCAGCGGCGCCGCGCAGATGCGGATCGCGTTGTACCCCAGTGAGGCGGCGTCGGCGCACGCGGAGTCGAGATCCGCGTAGGGCTCGCCGTCGCCGGCGCGGGTGTACCACGAGAAGTCCCACAGCGTGATGGCCAGACGCTCGGGCAGGTGCGCGGGTGTGGCGCCGGTGAGGCCCGTCGTCCCGGTGGCGACCGTCCCTGATCCCAGGTAGCGCTCGGTCATGCTCTGTCGCCTTTCGTCGTGCCGGCGAGCGTGCGGATGCGCCGACCCTCGGCGGCGAGGGCCCGCAGCCGGTCCGCCTCGTCGGCGCGTGCTGCCGCCGTATCGACGTCGAACAGCAGCAGCTCCGGAAGCGAGGTCGCGAAGTAGTCGACAGCATCCTGCGACCGCGCCAGGTCATCCGCCCGCCGTTCGAGCGCGGACCAGATCTCTTCCGCCGCCGCGTCTTCGCCGAGGCGGAGGTGCGCAACGCCGACCCAGTAGTCCGCTTCGACCGGGGGTCGAGGAGCCACCGCGTGCGGTGTGCCGCTGCAGGCGCCCCACCACGCCGCGGTCGCGGCATCCCGGTCACCCGTGGCCAGCAGCGCGTCGCCCCACACGACCAGGCGCTCGGCCAGCGGAGCAGCGGGGTGGCGCCCTTCTCCGAGGTGGGCGGGCACTCGGATGCCGTCTTCCATCAGCCTCGCCGCGGCAGTCGGGTCGGTCCGGATGAGGTCGCGCGCGATCTCGCACGAGGCGCGGTCGAACGCCGCGATCACCCGCCCTTCACCGCCCTCGAACGGGCGGAAGGTGCGCGCGGTGAGGATGTCCCAGGCCTCCGCGATCCGGCCCACCTCGAGGAGCAGCGTGACGTACGCCAAGGCGAGATCGTCGCGCTCGAGCAGGAGATCGGGCTGCTGCTCGAGCAGCGTGAGGCGCTCGACCGGTGACAGCCCGCGAAGCCTGCCGAGGACGTCCCTCTCGAGGACGAGGCGAGCGTCGCGCCGCAGCGTCAGCGCGTGCGCGAAAGCCCGGTCGGCGGCGTCTTTGTCGCCGCCCGATTCCACGCTTGCGAGAGCGAGGTTGCGCCACGTGACCGGGTCGTCCGACCCGCCCGCGGTCGCGGCCGTCAGGTGGGGAAGCGCGTCGTGGATCCGCCCGGCATCCAGCAGCCACATGCCCAGGAGTGTGTGCGCGCGGAGGTCGTCGGCGTCCGCGTCGACGGCCGATCGGAGCGCGTCGTACTGGTCGAGACCCGCGGGGAAGGCGTACGCGGCATCGGCTTCCCTTGCCTCTCGTCGCGCCTCGCGTGCCTGATCTCCGAGTCCCTGCGCGTCGAGCCACACCGCGCGCAGGTAATGGCGCAGCGGTTCGGAATTGCCGAATGCGCCGAGCGTGGGGGAGGGGAAGGCGGGTCCGGCGGTCGTGCGCACCGCGTCGTCCCATGCGCCGGCGCGGGCGAACTCGGTGGCGACGTCGAGCGGGGTTCGGGGATCGACGACGTCGAGTGCCCCGGCGAGGGCGGCGGTCGCGGCATCCAGCGGATCGGTCCGTCGGAGCTCCGCCAGCCGCCTGGCTGCTTCGCCGTCGTGTCCCTGCCGCCGCAGGGCGAGCACGACGATCCGCTCGGCCTCGGGAATACCTCCCGCGGATCGGGCGTGGACGATCGCGTCGGCCGCGCGCCCCGTGCGCAGCGCGACCCGGGCTCGCGCGAGGCCCGCTGCCGCCGTCCAGGCGTGGTTCCATGCGGCCTTCGCGAAGTCGGCGTCCGCGGCGACATCGTCCCCCAGCCGCTCGTGCACCAGCCCGCGGAGGTAGACCGCCTCGCCGTCGCGCGGGTTGAGGTTGCGCCGCGTCAGCCGATCGACGGTGGTGTCGAGGAGCTCCTCGGCCTCGAGGTACTGCCCGCGGCGCAGGCGCTCGGCCGCCAGCGCCGTCGCCGACCGCGAGTCCGCAGGGTCCCGCCGCAGCGCTTCTTCGAGGTAGGGGATCGGAGACCTCGTCGGGTGCCGGTACTGCGTCAGATGCACGGCGGTGAGATAGAGCTCGTCGGTCGACGCGATCTCCTCGGGAGCATCGGGCGCGGTGGCGACCCACGGGACCACGGCCTCGCCGGTCGGTCTCTCCCACGCGACGAGCACGTCATCGCCCGACCGGACCTCGACGCGGGCGACGCCCGCGACGGCGTCGACCTCGAGCAGGTGCGGCCGGGCCGGCGAGAGCGTCGTGGTGGCGGTGGTGAGGATGCCGGAATCGTCGGAGACCGTGATGACGGCGTCGTCGACGTCGCGGGTCGCAAGCACGCCGATGTGCACGAGACCGTCGGCGCCGGACACCGAGATCGCGGCATCCCGACTCGCCTGGCGGGCGGGACCGATCCGGTGGATCGGGTACCAGAACTGGCTGAAGCGCTTCGTCTCGCCGGGTGCGAGCCAGCTGAAGTCCGGCTGGTTGTCGGTGTAGACACCCGCCATCAGCTCGACGTACGGTCCGTCGTCGTCGGTCAGCTGGGCGTCCCACGCGTGGCCGATCGGACCGTCGCCCCACGTCCACTGCTTCTTGCCCGGCGAGACCGCCCGGTCCGCCCAGTGCACGAAGCCCGCCTCGGCGGCGTGATCGTAGCCGCCGAAGAAGTCGTGGCTGGTGTCGGTGATCATGTACGAGGTGGGCACCGGGATGCTGCTGTAGACGTCGAGTCGATCCGCGTCGGGTTCGACGTCGCGCACGAGGGCCGGGTAGTCCACTCCGTAGTACGGCCGGTCCGCGCGGGGGAACGCGGTGATCGCGCGGCGGGCGTGGTCGGCGACGTACCGGACGTCGTCGGGGAAGAAGGATTGGTATCGCTCGTGCGCGCGGGCGGCGACGTTCGCCCACCAGAGGAAGGTCTGCGCAACGTCCGTCCGGTTGTGGAGGACGACGTCGGCCTCGACCAGGGAGGATCCGCCGCGAAGGCGGACGCCGTGCGTGCCGCGCATCCGCTGCAGCGGATCCAGGTCGGTGTGCCACACGACGACGGAGTCGTCCGCCTCGCGTTCGATGCGCCAGTCGACCGGGAGGAAGGTCGCCGGGCGGTGGTGCTGCGGCCAGTTGAACTCGACCCCGCCCGAGATCCACGGTCCCGCCAGGCCGACCAGCGCCGGCTTGATCACGTTGTTCCGGTAGAAGAAGTCGTAGCCGGCGACCTTGTCGTACCCGATGTGGATGCGCCCGCCGATCTCGGGGAGCAGCAGCAGCCGGACGTAGGCGTTCTCGAGGTGCACGGCCTTCCATGCGCGGGGGGACTTCACGTGCGCCACGGTGTCGATCATCGGCATCGGGTACACCCGCCCGCTCGACCCCTGGTAGACCCGCCGTTCGAGAAAGAGCGGGTACGGGTCCGGTGTTCCGGGCTCGTAGGTGTCGATGATGACGTCTTCGCTCCAGCAGGCGACTCCACCCGCGTCGAGCAGAGCGCGCTGATCATCCGGTGCGTCGGGCAGGACGATGCGGCTCGCGGCGTCGGGGTCCCGGTTCATCAGGCCAACGTATGTGGCGGCTCGCGAGGTGACCATGGCTGATCGGATGCTGCGCCTGGACGATCCGCTGGTTCATCGCCGCGTGAGGGGTGCCATGATGTCGGGATGGAGCGCGGCGACGGGTTCGAGCGGGAACGGCTGACCGTCGTGCCTCGCCCGCTGGTGGACGCGGCGCTCGCGCGACCGGTCACCCGTCGGGCCGTCGTCACCGACGCGGGTTGCTTCCCTCGCGCGCGATCGCACGGCAGGCACCGCCCTGAAGGTGCCGCCGAGACGATCGTGATCGTCTGCGTGGCCGGCGAGGGGTGGCTGGAAGCCGCCGGACAGCGTCAGCGCGTAGGACCATCGACCGCGATCGTGATACCGAGCGGGGTGGGGCACTCCTACGGGGCGAGTGAGAGCGATCCATGGACGATCTGGTGGTGTCATGTGCGAGGCAGCGACATCCCGGAGCTCGTCGGGGCCGCCGGCATCCGGCACGACCGTCTCACGCTGTCGTTGCGTGCGCTCGACCGCATCACCGCGCTGCTGGACGAGATCTCCACCTCCCTCGCCCGGGACTCCACGCCCGCGACCCTGCTGGCCACGTCCGGCATGGTCTGGCGGCTGTTCACCCAGCTCGCCGTCGACCGGCTGCTGCCCGAAGAGGGCACCCCGCTTCAGCGGGCGCTGCGCTATCTCGAGCAGCGGGTCGACGGGCGGGTGCAGGTCGCGGAGCTGGCCGCGATGGTGGGGGTGTCGCCCTCGCACCTGACCGCGCTGTTCCGCGAGGCCACCGGCGGAGGCGTGCTGGCCCACCACATCGCCCTCAAGATGGCGCACGCGCGAAGCCTCCTCGACGGCACGACGCTCGCGGTGGGCGAGATCGGCAGGCGGGTGGGGATGCCGGACCCTTTCTACTTCTCTCGCCAGTTCACGCGCGTGCACGGCCTGAGTCCGACCGCGTACCGCGCGACCCGCAAGGGGTGAGCGACCGCGCCGCCTCAGTCCTGGGGTGTCGCGCGGGTCGTGCTGCCGGTCCAACGCTTGCGCAGCTGATGCGCGACGGCCTTGGGCCGACGGTCGCGCGTGAAGGCCCCTTTGCGATTGCCGTCGGCCCTCACGATCGCGAGGCTGGTCTGGAAGTCCGCGAAGTTCCACAGGTGCTCTCCCTGGACTCCGTCGTGCGCATCGAAGACCTCGGTGTACATCTCCACCAGCTCGGTCTGGAACTCCTCCGACCACATCGCGCCGGAGAGGGTGTGCAGACCGGCGATCGTGTCCGCCCCGAACTCGGTGACCAGGATCGGCTTGCCGGTCTTCTCCCACTCCGCGAGCTCGGCGTGCAGGGCGTCGCGGGCGGCATCCAGATCGCCTGACTGCGTGTACCACCCGAAGTAGCGGTTGATCATGATGACGTCGCTGAGCGCCCCGAGCAGGCACTGACCGGCGGGGGAGAACTGTACATTGACGAATCCGACCGGCCGCGTCGGATCGAGCTCGCGGGTGAGCTCGAACAGCGGCGTGAAGTACTCGACGGCCTCGGGCGTGTGCGACTCGGGCTCGTTCGCGATCGACCACAGCACCACGCTCGGGTGGTTCTTGTCGCGGGCGACGAGTTCGCGGATGTGCTGCGCGTGCGCACGTTGGGTGTCGTCCGAGACATAGTCGGGCCCGTAGACGCGGTCGATGTTCGCGCCGATGACGTTGCCGACGGTGGCGTTCATGCCCACCGCTGCGGTCTCGTCGATGACCACGATGCCGTGGTCGTCCGCGTAGTCGAGGAACTCCTCGGCGTACGGATAGTGCGACGTGCGGAACGAGTTCGCCCCGATCCACTTCAGGATCTCGAAGTCGTGCACCATGTCGACGTCCGAGTGGCCCTTGCCCTGGACGAGGTGGTCTTCGTGCATCCCGAACCCGCGGAAGTAGAACGGCTCGCCGTTGATCAGGAACTCGTGGCCGCGCACCTCCACGGTGCGGACCCCGACGCGCTGGGGGTACTCGTCGACGAGCTCGCCGCCGCGTCGCACGCGCACCACGAGGGTGTACATGCCGCCCGTCCCCGGTGTCCACAGGGTGGCGTCGTCGATGCGAAGGGATGCTGCGCCTCCGGTCCCGCGCGAAACCACGCGTCCTGCCTCGTCGACCAGCTCGGTCTCGATCTCGGCGACATCGGCATCGATCCCGGCGAGGGCGACCTCGTAGTCGACGATGCCGGTCACCGGGCCGCGGACCGGGTCGCCATCGACGCGCGTGACCACCGTGACGTCGTCGACGAAGGTGACGGGTGTCGTCGAGAGCCACACCGACCGGTGCAGACCCGCGTAGTTGAAGAAGTCGTGCATCTGCTTCTGGCGGGGGCCGTGCGCGGTGTCGACCACGAACCCGGGCGGGAGGGTGTCCCACCGCAGGCGGTTGTCGACGGCGACGGTGATCCTGACGGGCTCGCCCGGGGTGACGGCGTCGGTGATGTCGGCCTCAAACGGGAGGTAGCCGCCCTCGTGGTCTACGACCTCGCGGTCGCCGACCCACACGGTCGCGCGGTGCGTGGCAGCGTCGAATCGCAGCACGATGCGCTGCCCGGACCACGTCCGGGGGAGGACGGTCTCGGTCTGGTAGAACACCTCGCCGACGTAGTCGTGGAGGGTCCGTCCGGGGACGATGTCGTTGTAGCTCGCCGGCACGGGCATGGTGATCGCCTCGGCCAGTGGGCCCCCGAACCACCCCGCGGAGCGGCCGACGCCGTCGGGGTCGGTGCGGAAGCGCCACAGTCCGTCGAGGCGGCGTCGCTCGCGGGTGCGGGTGTCTTTCGGCTGCAGCATGCTGCCTATCCCTTCGTCGTGAGCCCGGCGGTCGACGCCCCCTCTACTTCACGGCGGTGATCCCCAGTGACCCGTAGTGAACATATCGCGATCCGCAACCGATTGACAACAATCGCGTCTGGAGCCCGCTAGGCCCCGTGAAAAGCGTCACTCGGAGCGGAAATCGGTTGACAGACCCGGGTGGACTCGATCACGCTTGAGTCATGTCGAAGACGATCCGCCCGCAACTCTCGCGCCTATTCCCCGCTGACGGTCCTGCGAGAGAGGTCGCCGAGGAGCTGTACGCCGAGGTCGCCACGGCGCCGATCCTGTCGCCCCACGGTCACGTCGAGCCGTCGCTGTTGGCCGAAGATGCGGCGTTCCGGAATCCGACCGAGCTTCTCGTCTCGCGTGATCATTACGTCACCCGCCTGCTGCACTCGTTCGGAGTCCCGCTCGCCGAGCTCGGGGTCGCCGGGGCTCCCGCCGACCCCCGTGAGGCATGGCGGACGCTGGCTTCGCATTGGCGCAAGTTCACCGGCACCGCCAGCGCGTACTGGATCACCCACGAGCTGGAGACCCTCTTCGGCGTCGACGAAGAGCTCGCTCCGGACTCGGCCGATCGCATCTACGACCGCATCGACGAGGCGCTTCGCCGCCCGGAGTTCCGCCCCCGCGCCCTCTTCGAGCGGTTCGAAATCGAGGTGCTCGCCACGACGGACGACCCCCTCGACGATCTCACCGTCCACCGACGCCTGGCCGACGACCCCACCTTCTCCGGTCGGGTGCTCCCGACCTTCCGTCCCGACGCCTATCTGGACCCCGCCGGCGCCGATTTCGCCGACCGGGTGGAGCGACTGCTCGCGACCACGGCGCAGCCCCACAGCTTCGCCGGGTACCTGCGAGCCCTCGAGGAGCGCCGGGCGCATTTCGCCGCGCACGGCGCCGTCTCTGCGGATCACGGGGTGTACGAGCCGTTCACGACCGACCTGGACGCCGCCGATGCGGAGCAGCTGTTCCGACGGGTGGCCCGAGGGGGAGCGGATGCCGCGGACGCACGCCTCTTCCGCGGCCACATGCTGTTCCAGATGGCGCGGATGAGTGTCGCCGACGGCCTCGTCATGACGGTGCACCCCGGCGTGCACCGCAACCATCACCCCGAGACGCTCCGGGCGCACGGCGCCGACACCGGCCACGACATCCCGGTGCGCACGGAGTACACCGAGAACCTCCGGCCGCTGCTGCAGGCCTTCGGCACCGCGCCGGGGTTCCACCTGGTGCTGTTCACCGTGGATGAGACGGCGTTCTCACGCGAGATCGCCCCGCTCGCCGGGTTCTACCCGAGCGTCTTCATCGGTGCGCCGTGGTGGTTCCTCGACGCCCCCGACGCCATGATGCGCTGGCGTGCCGCGACCACCGAGACGGCGGGGCTCTACCGATCGAGCGGCTTCATCGACGACACCCGCGCCTTCCTGTCGATCCCCGCCCGCCACGACACCGCCCGCCGCGTCGACGCCGCCTTCCTGGCGCGCCTGGTCGTCGAGGGGCGCGCCACGCTCCCGACGGCACGGCGGATCGCCCGCGATCTCGTCGACGCCATCCCGCGAGAGGTGTTCAAGCTGTGATCGCCACCGCCACCCCGCTCACACGGAAGGCCCTCGCCGAGCGCGAACCCGGCCGCGTCGAGGCGCCCCCCGTCCGCATCGTCCACCTCGGGCTCGGGCACTTCTTCCGGGCTCACCAGGCGTGGTACACCTCCCGCGCCGCGGACGCCGGTGCATGGGGCATCGCCGCCTTCACCGGTCGCTCCGCCCGCATCGCCGAAGACCTGACCGCGCAGGACGGCCTGTTCGCGCTCGTCGAGCGCGGCCCCGTGGCCGACCGCGTCGAGGTCGTGACCAGCCTCGTCGAGGCGGTCCCCGGTGTCGACGTGACCCGGCTCGCCGACCTGCTCGCCGACCCGCGCGTCGCGATCGTCACCCTGACCATCACCGAGAGCGGCTACCGCCTCCGGCCCGACGGCGGACTCGACCTCGACGACCCGCTGGTGCGCGCCGACCTCGAGCAGCTGCGCTCCGCGTCGCCGCGGCCCGAGACCGTGCTCGGTCGGCTGCTCTTCGCGCTCGACGCGCGTCGTCGGGCGGATGCCGGTGCGATCGCGATCGTGTCGTGCGACAACATCCCCGACAACGGCTCGTTCCTCGCCGCGGGCCTCGCCGCCCTCGCCGAGCAGGTCGACGCGTCACTGGCCGCCTGGATCAGCACCCATGTCTCGTTCGTGAGCACCTCCGTCGACCGGATCACCCCTCATATCGACGAGGCGCCGGCCGCCGTCGCCGAGGCGGGGTGGGTCGACCGCGCGCCCGTGGTCACCGAGCCGTTCGCCGACTGGGTGCTCGCGGGCGACTTCCCCGCCGGGCGGCCCGACTGGGAGAGCGCCGGGGCCCGCTTCGTGGACGACATCGAGCCCTGGGAGAACCGCAAGCTGTGGCTGCTCAACGGTGCCCACAGCATCCTCGCTTTCGCGGGACTGCGCCGCGGGCTCCACACCGTGGCCGACGCCATCGCCCACCCCGAGTGCCGTGCTCTGGTCGAGGCCTTCTGGGCCGAGGCTGTGCAGAACCTGCCGCCGGGAACCGAGCACGTGGCGTACCGGGCGCAGCTTCTCGAACGCTTCGCCAACCCGCGCATCGTCCACCGGCTCGGCCAGATCGCCGCCGAGGCGACCACCAAGGCGCAGTTCCGCTTCGCGGCAGTCGCCGAGCGCTCGGTGCGCGCCGGACGAGAGCCGGCCGGGTCGGCCGCGGCGCTCGCGGTGTGGATCGACTGGGTGCTCGCCGGTGACCTCGCCCCGGACGCGCGCGCCGACGACGTGCGTATCGCAGCGGCCTCGGACGATCCCATCACGGCACTTCTCGCGCTCGTCTCGCCCGACTCCGCCGCATCGCCCGGCCTCGTCGCGCAGATCGACGCGGCTCTCTCGGCCGTCACCACAAGCATCCCCCTCACCCACGAAGGAGCACGTCAATGATCATCGACAAGGCCGAGGTGATCGTCACCAGCCCCGATCGCAATTTCGTCACCCTGCGACTCACGACCGACGAAGGTCACGTCGGGCTCGGCGACGCCACCCTGAACGGGCGCGAGCTCGCCGTCGTCGCCTACCTGCGCGAGCACGTCGTGCCGCTGCTCATCGGCGCCGATGCTTCGCGCATCGAGGACACGTGGCAGTTCCTCTACCGCTCCGCCTACTGGCGACGCGGACCCGTCACGATGGCCGCCAGCGCGGCCGTCGACATGGCGCTGTGGGACATCAAGGGCAAGGCCGCCGGGATGCCGGTGTACCAGCTGCTGGGCGGCGCGTCGCGCAACGGGCTGATGGCCTACGGGCACGCGTCGGGCAAAGAGCTGCCCGAGCTGTTCGACTCCATCCGCGCCCACCAGGAGCAGGGGTACAAGGCGATCCGGGTGCAGACGGGTGTGCCGACCCTGAAGGCGATCTACGGCATCGCCGCTCAGGGCGCCGATGTCGGCGACGCCACCGTCCGCTACGACCACGAGCCCGCCCGGCGCGGAGCGAAGCCGATCGAGGAGGACTGGGACACCCGCGCCTACCTCAACCACCTGCCCGGCGTCTTCGAGGCCGTCCGCAACGAGTTCGGCCCCGACATCCCGCTGCTGCACGACGGCCACCACCGCATGACCCCCATCCAGGCTGCACGCCTGGGGAAGGACCTCGAGCCCTACGACCTGTTCTGGCTCGAGGACTGCACGCCCGCCGAGAATCAGGAGGCGCTGCGGCTGGTGCGCCAGCACACCACCACGCCGCTCGCGATCGGCGAGATCTTCAACACGGTGTGGGACTTCAAAGACATCATCCGCGACCAGCTCATCGACTACGTGCGTGGCGCCGTCACCCACATGGGCGGCATCACCCCGCTGAAGAAGACCCTCGACTACGCCGCGATGTACCAGATCAAGTCGGGCATGCACGGCCCCACCGACATCTCCCCGGTCGGCATGGCCGCGGCCATGCACCTGGGCCTGGCCATCCACAACTTCGGAATCCAGGAGTACATGCAGCACGGACAGCGCACCGACCAGGTGTTCCAGCAGTCCTTCACGTGGACCGACGGCTACCTGCACCCCGGCGACAAGCCCGGCCTCGGTGTCGACCTCGACGTGGACGAGGCCGGCAAGTACCCGTACGCGCAGGCATATCTGCCCTACAACCGGCTGCTCGACGGCACCGTCCATGACTGGTGAGAAGGTCGATGCCCCGCGTGACGCCGCGCTGTTCGCCGCGCGTGCCGCGGCGCGCGAGAATCACTTCATGGCCCCCGCACTCCTGACGTCGCAGCCGGCGACCCTCGAAGCCCATGGCTGACGCCGAACCGGCGCCCGGGCCGTCACCGGACGGCATCCCGCTCGCCGTGATGGAACGCATCCGCAAGCGCGGCGGATCCGCGACCATCTACGACATCGCCGAGCTGGCCGGGGTGAGTCCGTCCACCGTCTCGAGGGCGCTGTCGACCCCGGGTCGCATCAGCCAGAAGACCGAGGCGAGGATCCGCGACGCCGCCGCGCGGCTGAACTTCCGCGCGAACCCCATGGCGCGGGCGCTCAACACCGGCCGCAGCCACACGATCGCGCTCGTGGTCGCCGACATCACCAACCCGGTCGTGTTCGGCATCGTGCGCGGGGCCGAGCAGGCCGCCAGCGCGGCGGGCTACACGCTTGTCGTCGCCGAATCGCAGGAATCCGATGTCGCCGAGGCCGAGACGATCGAGCGGCTGCTGCCGAGCGTCGACGGCCTCATCCTCGCCACGACCCGGCTCGGTGACGATGCGCTCGCCGCTGTCGCGGCGCGAAAGCCCATGGTGCTGATCAATCGCGCGGTCACCGGCGTCGACAGCATCCTGCCCGATGTGGATCACGGCGTCGGGCAGCTGATGACGCACTTGAGCGGGCTCGGCCACCGCTCCATCGCCTACGTGTCGGGCCCTGAGACGTCGTGGATCAGCGGTCGACGGTGGGAGCGCATGCTCGAGCACGCCGAGGGGCTCGGGATCGCGCTGGTCGAGATCGGGCCGGTCGCTCCGACGATCGAGGGCGGGCGCGACGCGATCCGACGGGTCCGGGCAGCGCGGGTGAGCGCCGTCGTGGCCTTCAACGATCTGATCGCGATCGGGCTCATGCAGGCGGCCGCCGAGAGCGGGGTCATCGTGCCGCGCGATCTCAGCGTCACCGGGTTCGACGACATCTTCGGCAGCGAACTCGTCGTGCCGGCCCTCACCACCGTCCGCTCCCAGCTGGAGCTGGCCGGTCGGCGCGCGGCCGACAACGTGCTCGCCCATCTCGCCGCCGACCCGGCGGCTGCTGTCGATGGCGGGCTGCTCCAGACGGAACTCGTCATCCGGGCCTCCACGGGCGCGGCCTCTTCGTGACGGCGCCTTGGTGACGGTGGAGCCCGTCACTCCCTCATGAGCCGGCACGCGGCCCGCAACGGATGCCGGCCGCGCGCCAGGGGCCGGGTCAGTCTCGGGGGAGGACCGTGAGCACGCGCTCGATGTGATCGCGGAACTCGGTCATGTACTCGCGGAGGAAGGTCTCGAGCCCTTCGTCCTTCACCTCGCCCTCCGGGGTGAACACCTCGTCGGAGAACTGGATGTAGGCCTCGGGCGCGGTCATCTGCCGGGCGTTGCAGTAGCTGAGCACGCCGCGCAGGCTCTGCTGCGCCACGGCGGTGCCGATCTGACCGACCGATGCGCCGATCACGGCCGCGGGGATGTGGTCGAAGGAGTTCTCGCCCCACGGGCGCGAGGCCCAGTCGATGGCGTTCTTGAGGGCACCCGGTATGGAGCGGTTGTACTCGGGCGTGAGGAAGAGGAGCGCGTCCGAAGCGGCGATCGCCTCTTTCAGCGCCGTCGCCTCGGCCGGGTAGTCGCTGTCGAAGTCGGGGCTGTAGAGGGGGAGGTTGCCGATCGGAATCTCGGAGAACTCCAGATCCTTCGGCGCGAGACGGATGAGCGCCTTCGACAGTGTGCGGTTGATGGATGTCGACGACAGGCTTCCCACGAAGTAGCCGACCTTGTGCGTGACCATCAGTCATCCTTCCGTTCGGGGTCCGCCTCGCATGAGCCGGTCGCTCCAGCATCCGCCTCGGCGCTCTCCCCGCGCGAGGGCTTGCGCACGTCCGTGATCTCTGCCATTGCCGCCGCGATGCATGATGCGTGATGATTGATGCATGAGAACCACGGTCACGATCGATGACGACGTCCTGGCCGCGGCGAAACAGTTCGCCGCGGCGCGGGGCCTCACCCTCGGAGAAGCCCTCTCGCAGCTTGCGCGGGCGACCTTGACCGAGCGCAGGCGCCACAGCACCCGGAACGGCGTCGTCCTGCTGCCGGCACCGGCGACAGCGGGCAAGGCGACCCTCAAGGACGTCAACGAGCTGCGGGACGAAGCCACCTGATGGCGCATCTGCTCGACGTGAACGTGGTCATCGCGCTGATCGACCCGCTCCACGTGCACCATGAGCGCGCGCACCGCTGGTTCTCGAAGCGGGAAGGCCGGTGGCACACGAGCCCGACTGTGCAGAACGGCGTGATCCGCGTCGTGAGCAACCCGAAGTACCCGAACAGTCAGCCGGCTCCGGTGGTGCTGGCGAGTCTGGCGAGCCTTGCGGCGCATGCCGACCACGTCTTCCTCCCCGACGCGGTCAGCCTCCTCGACAGTTCGGTTCATACGGAGCGGCTGCTGTCGAGCTCGCAGGTGACCGATACCTATCTGCTGCACCTCGCGGCGTCCAACGACGCGCGCCTGGCAACCTTCGACACCCGGATCGTGACGACCGCGGTGCCCTCCGGCGCCGAGGTCGTGTTCACCGTGCCGTGAGCGCGCCAGAGCCCTCCGCGCATCCCCAGTCGCGCGGAGGGCCGACAGCGGCGTCCCCTACCGCTTGTCGCCGAAGACCTCGCCTTCCATGGCGTCGTAGCCCTCCTCCTGCGGGTCGCCGTGCCGGCCGCCCGACAGTGCGTATTCCTCTTCGGGCGAGAGCACGAGGCGGTGGCGGAAGAAGAGGGCGAAGCCGGCGAGGATGATGATGTACACCACCACGATCGCGATGATCGCCGGCAGGAACGTCGGGTTCAGCAGGAACCCCACGAAGATCAGCGCGGCGATCACGGCGGCGATGACGGCGCCGGGGATGCCCCACGGGCTGCGGTAGGGCCGCTCGACGTCCGGAAGCTTCTTGCGCAGGATCACGAACGACACCATCTGAAGGAAGTACGCCAGCACGGCGCCCCATACGGCGATGTTCAGCACGATCGCACCGGCGACGGCGCCCGCTCCTTCGTTGAACGCCGCGAGGGTGTCGAGGATGGCGAGGGCGATGAAGCCGATGACGGCGCCGACCAGGAGCGACACCCATGGGGTGCGTCGCTTGCCGGTGAGCGACAGGAACTGCGGGTAGTAGCCGGCGCGCGAGAGCGAATACATGTTGCGTCCGTAGGCGAACATGATGCCCTGCAGCGAGGCGAGCAGTCCGACCAGCGCGAGCAGCGCCAGCACGGCGGCGGCTTCGTCTCCGACGATGGCGCGGAAACCGTCCAGGAGCGGTTCGCCCGCGACGCCGGTCGCTTCGGCGCCGATGACGCCCGTGTTGAGGAACAGCACGAGCAGGCCGGTCACGATCAGGGTGCCGCGCGCCCAGAATCCGGCGCGGGGGATGTCGCGCACGGGGTTGTGCGACTCCTCGGCCGCGAGCGGGAGCTCTTCGATCCCCAGGAAGAACCACATCGCGAACGGGAGGGCGAACAAAATCGGCAGCACGCCGTGCGGCAGGAACTCCGTCTGGCCGGGGTCGGGCGCGATGTCCCACAGGTTCGCCCACTGGAAGGCGCCCGAGGCGAGGGCCATGATCGAGAAGACCACGATGATCCCGATCGAGATCACCGAGACCACGATCGCGAACTTGAACGAGATCGCCGCGCCCGCCGCGTTGAGCCCCACGAAGGCGGCGTAGAGGATCGCCCACCACACCCAGGCCGGCAACGAGACGCCGAGCAGCTCGCTCGTGATCGCGTCGGCGTACGAGGCCGAGAAGTAGACGATGACGGCGGTGGTCGCGACGTACTCGATGGTCTCGGCGGCGCCCGTGACCAGGCCGCCCCAGGGTCCCATCGCCGACCGCGCGAAAGAGTAGGCGCCGCCGGTGTGCGGCATGGCGGCGGCCATCTCTCCGATCGAGAAGATCATTCCGTAGTACATGACGACGAGGATCGCGAAGGCGATCAGCATCCCGCCGAAGCCGGCGAAGTCGATGCCGAAGTTCCATCCCGAGAAGTCGCCCGAGATGACCGCGGCCACAGCGAGGCCCCACAGCCCCCAGATGCCGGCGCTGCGGGTCAGCCCCCGCTTCTCGAAGTAGTCCTTGCCTGCACGCGTATAGGTCGCTCCTGCGACCTTCGCGTTGACCTCGCTCGACCGTGACATCTGTCCTCCGTGCGCTCGCGCTCGACGCTGGGGTGCGCGTCTGGGCACGATTGTGGCCCTAATGGTTGGCTGTGTCTACCTTTCAGGAGGGAAATCTCGTTACAGTGGACGCGCGCACGGCCGGTCGGATCCCCCTCGGCGGCGTGAGGTGAGGAGACGACGGATGCCGGGAAACCTCAGCGTCTCGCAACTGGACGCCGCCATCGCCGAGGGCGAGATCGACACCGTCATCGTCGCCTTCGCCGACGCGCAGGGACGCCTCGTGGGCAAGCGGGTGTCGGCCCGGCTGTTCCAGGAGGAGGTCCGCGACCACGGCGCCGAAGCCTGCAACTATCTGCTCTCGGTCGACGTCGACATGAACACCGTCGACGGCTACACGATGTCGAGCTGGGAGACCGGCTACGGCGACATGGTGCTGATGCCCGATCTCGAGACGCTGCGCCGGGTCCCGTGGATGCCGGGATCGGCCATGGTGATCGCCGACCTCGGCTGGCCGCAGGGCGGACCCGTCGTGCAGTCCCCCCGCGCGATCCTCGACCGGCAGCGAGAGCGCCTGGCCGAGCGCGGTCTGGTCGCGTACTCCGGCACCGAGCTCGAATTCCTCGTCTTCGACGACACGTATCGCGAGGCGTGGGGGAAGGGATACCGCGATCTGACGGCATCCACCGACTACAACGTCGACTACGACCTGCTCGCCTCGGGGCGCATCGAGCCGCTGCTGCGCGACATCCGTCTCAAGATGGACGGCGCCGGGCTCTACACCGAAGGCGTCAAAGGCGAGTGCAACCTCGGCCAGCAGGAGATCGCCTTCCGCTTCGCCGAGGTGCGCGAGACGGCCGACCAGCACACCATCTACAAGAACGGCGCGAAGGCGATCGCGGGCGACCACGGCAAGTCGATCACGTTCATGGCCAAGTTCGACCAGCGCGAGGGCAACAGCTGCCACATCCACCTGTCGGTGCGCTCCGACTCCGGTGAGGCGGTGATGGCCGGCGAGGGCCGCCACGGCTTCAGTCCGTTCATGGAGCACTGGATCGCCGGCATCCTGGCGACCCTCCGCGAGTTCACGCTGCTGTACGCCCCGACCATCAACTCCTACAAGCGGTACGTGCGCGGCTCGTTCGCGCCCACGGGAGTGGCGTGGGGCGTGGACAACCGCACGTGCGCGCTGCGCATCGTCGGCCACGGGCCCTCGCTCCGCGTCGAGAACCGGGTTCCCGGCGGCGACGTCAATCCCTACCTCGGGATCTCGGCGATCATCGCCGGCGGTCTTCACGGGATCGAGCACGAACTGCCGCTGCCGGATCCCCTCGCCGGCAATGCCTACACCGCCGGCGTGGACCACCTGCCGACGACGCTGCGCGAGGCCGCGCAGCTCTTCGACGAGTCGGCGATCGCGCGCAAGGCGTTCGGCGACGACGTCGTCGAGCACTACCTCAACCAGGCGCGCATCGAGGTGGAGGCCTATGACGCGGCCGTGACGGACTGGGAGCGGGTGCGTGGTTTCGAACGCCTCTAGTGCCCCGCCCGTCATCGGCCTGACGACCTACCTCGAGCAGGCCAAGCAGGGTGTCTGGGATGTGCGAGCGGCCTTTCTGCCGCAGCAGTACTTCGCATCGGTGACCGCTGCCGGGGGCATCGCCGTGCTGCTTCCGCCGCAGGGCGACCCCGACCCCGAGGCCGCTGCGGTTGCGGTGCTCGAGGGCCTCGACGGCCTCATCCTGACCGGCGGACTCGACGTCCAGCCCGAGCTGTACGGCCAGGACCGGCACCCGCTCACCGACCCCGCCCGTCCGGATCGCGACGCGTGGGAGCTCGCGCTCTTCCGCGGTGCCGAGGAGCGCGGCATCCCCGTGCTGGCCATCTGCCGCGGACTGCAGCTGGTGAACGTCGCCCGCGGCGGCACGCTGCACCAGCACCTGCCCGAAGCCCTCGGCACGGAGCGATACCGCATCGGCGGCGGCGTGTTCGCCGACAACATCGTCGAGGTCGCGCCCGACACCCGGTTGGCGGGGATGCTGGGGGCCGGCCCGTTCGCGGTGCACAGCTATCACCACCAGGGCGTCGACCGGCTCGGCGAAGGGCTCGTGGTCGTGGCCCGGACCGATGACGGCCTCGTGCAGGCGTTCGAGTCCGAGGGCCCGGGCTACCTCGTCGGCGTGCAGTGGCACCCCGAGGAGAACGTTGAAGACAAGAGGCTGTTCGCGGGACTGGTCGCGCAGGCCGCCGCGTACGCCCGAGCGAAGGAACCCGTCACATGAGCTTCACCCTGGTCGATCCCACCACCGGTCGCGCGTTCCGCGACGTCCCGCGGGCGAGCCTCGACGAGGTGGATGCCGCGATCGCGAGCGCGGTGGCCGCGCAGCGCGGGTGGGCCGACCTCGCCCCGGTCGCCCGTGCCGACGCGCTGCGGCGGTTCGCGAGCGTCGTCGACGCGCACGTGGAGGAACTCGCTCAGCTCGAGGTGCTCAACTCGGGTCACCCGGTCGAGTCGGCCCGGTGGGAGGCCGGACACGTCGCGCAGGTCCTGAACTTCTACGCCGGAGCACCCGAGCGGCTCTCGGGTCAGCAGATCCCCGTCGCCGGGGGACTGGATG
Organism: Microbacterium sp. ARD31; assembly: GCF_031844425.1. Lineage (NCBI taxonomy): Bacteria > Bacillati > Actinomycetota > Actinomycetes > Micrococcales > Microbacteriaceae > Microbacterium > Microbacterium sp. ARD31. Next base: position 15,727 of record NZ_JAUZVE010000033.1, on the reverse strand, counting down.
TCACCTTCCACGAGCCGTACGGCGTGGTCGGCATCATCGTCCCGTGGAACTTCCCCATGACGATCGCGTCGTGGGGCTTCGCTCCGGCTCTCGCTGCGGGCAACGCCGTCGTCCTCAAGCCCGCCGAGCTCACGCCGCTCACCGCGCTGCGGCTGGGCGAGCTGGCGCTCGAGGCGGGCCTGCCGGAGGGGCTGTTCACGGTCGTCACCGGATCGGGGTCGCTCGTCGGCCAGCGTTTCGTGTCGCACCCTGACGTGCGCAAGGTCGTCTTCACCGGCTCGACCGAAGTCGGCGTCGACGTCGCCGCGGGGTGCGCCCGCATGCTGAAGCCGGTGACCCTCGAACTGGGCGGCAAGAGTGCGAATGTGGTCTTCGCCGACGCAGACCTCGAGCAGGCGGCCGCGGCAGCCCCCGGGGCGGTCTTCGACAATGCGGGCCAGGACTGCTGCGCACGCAGCCGCATCCTCGTGGAGCGCTCGGCATACGACCGGTTCCTCGAGCTTCTCGAGCCCGCCGTCGCCGCCTGGCGGGTGGGTGACCCGGCGCGCGATGACACGCAGATGGGACCCCTCATCTCGGCATCCCATCGCGACACCGTCGCCGGGTTCCTCGACGACGCGCGCGTGGCGTTCCGCGGAAGCGCACCCGAGGGTGACGGGTTCTGGTTCGCGCCCACCGTGGTGCTCGCCGAGCCCGGCGACCGCATCGCGCAGGAGGAGGTGTTCGGACCCGTCGTGGCGGTGATGCCCTTCGACGACGAGGCCGACGCCGTGCGGCTCGCCAACAGCACCGTCTATGGCCTCGCAGGTTCTATCTGGACCCAGAACCTGGGGCGTGCCCTTCGGGTCTCACGCGGCGTGAAGAGCGGAGTGCTGTCGGTCAACTCCCACTCCTCGGTGCGGTACTGGACGCCGTTCGGGGGGATGAAGGCCTCGGGCCTCGGGCGCGAGCTCGGCCCCGATGCCGCCGAGCACTTCACCGAGACCAAGAACGTGTTCTTCGCCGCGGACTGATCTCCGCGGCCATAGCACGAGCATCACCAGCACCAGGAGGAAGTTCCATGAACGTCGATCTCACCCAGCGCCTGCGGGACCGCGTCGCCATCATCACCGGTGGGGCATCGGGCATCGGCCTCGCGACCGCCCGCCGCTTCGCCGCCGAGGGTGCGCGCGTGGTGATCGCCGATCTGGACCCCGCCTCGGGGGAGCGCGCGGCGACCGAGGTCGACGGACTGTTCCGTCCGGTCGACGTCGCCGACGAAGCATCCGTCAACCAGCTCTTCGACTCGGTCGCCGCCGACCTCGGCAGCGTCGACATCGCCTTCAACAACGCCGGCATCTCGCCCGCCGACGACGACTCCATCGAGACGACCGAGCTGCCCGCGTGGGATCGCGTGCAGGACGTCAACCTCAAGAGCGTGTACCTGTGCTCGCGCGCCGCTCTGCGGCACATGGTCCCCGCTGGACGCGGGTCGATCATCAACACCGCCTCGTTCGTCGCGCTGCTCGGCTCGGCGACGTCGCAGATCTCGTACACCGCGTCCAAGGGCGGCGTCCTGGCGATGACGCGGGAGCTCGGCGTGCAGTTCGCCCGGCAGGGCGTCCGCGTCAACGCCCTGTGCCCGGGACCGGTGAACACGCCGCTGCTGCAGGAGCTCTTCGCCAAGGACCCGGAGCGGGCGCAGCGTCGGCTGGTGCACGTGCCGATGGGACGGTTCGCCGAGCCCGAGGAGATGGCCGCAGCCGTGGCGTTCCTCGCGTCGGACGACGCCTCGTTCATCACGGCGACCGCCTTCGTCGTCGACGGCGGGATCACCAACGCCTACGTCACCCCGCTATGAGCCCGCCCGCGATGAGCGCCGCGGGCGGCCCGCTCCCCGAGGTGAGGCGCGCGGTGTACCGGCCGGTGCGCGAGGGCAATGCACTCGAAGACACCGTCGCGCGGCTCGTGCAGACGATACGGCTCGGGGTGGTCGCACCGGGGGAGTCGCTGCCGCCGGAGCGCGAGCTGGCGCTGCGCTACGCCGTGAGCCGTGACACCGTGCGAGAGGCGATCCGCGAACTGGCCGACGCGGGCTACCTCGAGCGCCGCCGCGGGCGTTACGGCGGGACGTTCATCGCCGATCCGCTGCCCCAGACCGCTCCGACCCCCGTGGATGCGGCCGAGCTCGACGATGTCCTGGGTCTTCGCCGCGTGCTCGAGGCGGGGGCGGCACGCGCGGCCGCCGAGCGCACGCTCGACCCGGCGACGCGAGACGACCTGTGGCGCCGGCACGAGGCCGCCACGGCCGCGGACGAGGCCGACTACCGCCGGCTCGACACCCTGCTGCATCTGTCGATCGCCGAGATAGCGGGCATCCCGTCGCTCGTCGCGCTCGCCGCCGAGAACCGGGCGCGCGTGAACACCTGGTTCGACACGTTCCCGCTGCTGCCGCGGAACATCGAGCACTCCAACGCTCAGCACGAGCAGCTGGTCACGGCGATCCTCGCGGGCAGGCCGGATGCCGCTGAGCGGGCCGTGCTGGAGCACCTCGCCGGGTCCGAAGCGCTGCTGCGCGGCTTCCTGCTGTGACGGCAGTCCCCGGCATCCTCACCCCTGCCGTTGGTCACGGAGCCGCCATGGCTCTACCCTGTTCCGATGCGGGGTCAGGAGCCGTCGCGCATGTCGGCGAGGGAGGCTGTCGAGAACGACACGTCTGAGAAGGCCACGTCGCAGCCCTCGCCGGTGGGGGACTGGGCCTCGAACCCGAGGCGGGGCGCGACGACGTCCGCCTCGAGCGCGAAGACGCGCACGAACCGCCAGGTCACGCCGTCGAGCGACGCGTGGAAGGCGTACACGCCGCCGGCGCGCGCGATCCGCAGCCACACCGCGCCGCCCTCGACGACGAACGAGTTCGCGTCGTCCGCGACGTCGCGGCAGACGACCGAGACGACCATCGGCTCACGATCGGGGGAGTACTCGAAGCACAGCTTCGCCCAGTGCCGGTCGTCGAACCACAGCAGCAGCACCCCGGCGTCGAAGGTCGCGGCGAACTCCACCTCGACGCGTGCCCGCAGCTGGAAGTCGCCGTCCGGCACCTCGCCGAGGAGGGTCACGGCGTTGAGCATCGTCTCTGCGTTGACCTGGGCCGCGCCGGTCGGGTCGACGAAGATGTCGCTGTGCGGGGCGGCCGTGACCCGTAGGGCGGCGGAGGCGGCATCCGTGGACCATGTGGACCCCGACGACGGCGTCAGGGCGAATGGGATGCCGGAGATGTACGTGTTGCGGGAGTCGGCCATCCGCCCAGGCTACGCCGCGCCCGCACCGCGCAACCCGCGATCTGACTAGCGTGGGACTCAGCCGGCCCAGACGGGAGCCTCGAATGAGCCACACCCCCACCGCGATGCCCGCCGACGCGCCCGACGCGCACGCGATGACGGCGGAGCAGGCGCTCGCGGGCCTCGACGCGACCGTCGAGGGGCTCACCGAGGAGCGCGCCCGCGCCCGGTTGGCAGAGGTCGGCCCGAACGCCCTGGACGAGAAGGTGCCCGACCCGCTGTGGCGCAAGTTCCTGCGCTCGTTCAAGGACCGCATGATCATCGTCCTGCTGGTGGCCGCGGTGGTCAGCGCCGTCGTCGCGCGGGAGTGGGAGACGCCGATCGCGATCCTCGTCGTGGTGCTCGCCAACGCGATCCTCAACGTCTGGCAGGAGCGCCAGGCCGAGGTGAACCTCGCCGCGCTCGACGACGACGAGACCGCCACCTCCCGCGTCGTGCGCGACGGCCGCATCCGCGAGCTGCCCGACGATGAGATCGTGCCGGGCGACATCGTGCACGTCGAGGCGGGCGAGGTCGTGCCCGCCGACGGGCGCCTCATCGAGACGGCCGCGCTCGAGGTGCAGGAGGCGGCGCTCACCGGCGAATCGGCGCCGGTGGGCAAGGACGCCGACGTCGAGGTCGCCCCCGATGCCGCGCTCGGCGACCGCGGGAACGTCCTCTTCCGCTCGACCACGGTCAGTCGCGGCCGCGGGGTGATGGTCGTGACCGCCACGGGCATGCGCACCGAGATCGGCCGCATCGCCGAGATGATCGGTTCGGCGGGCGTCGAGAAGACGCCTTTGCAGCGCCGCATCGACCAGCTCGCGACCGTCTTGACGCTCCTGGCCCTCGGCGTGATCGCGGTGGTCTTCGTGATCGGGCTGGTTCGCGGCACGGAGCTGGTCGACCTGATCCTGACCTCGGTATCGCTCGCGGTCGCGACCATCCCCGAGGGGGTGACAGCGGTGGTGGCCTTCACCCTCGCGATCGGCGCGACCCGCCTCGCCCGACACGGCGCGATCCTCAAGCGGCTGTCGGCGGTCGAGACCCTCGGCAGCACCACGCAGATCTGCACCGACAAGACCGGCACCCTGACCCTCAACGAGATGACCGCGCGACGTCTCGTGGTCGCCGCCCTCGAGTTCACGATCGACGGCGAGGGCTACGCCACCGACGGCGCTGTCGAGGCCGCCGACGAGGACGCGGACGCGCCGGCCGAGCTGCTGCGCGCCGCCGCCGAGGCGATGGCGCTGTGCTCCGATGCGACCGTGCGCGACGGCGAGCTCGTGGGGGATCCGACCGAGGGTGCGCTGATCGTGCTCGCCCACAAGCTCGGCGTCGATCCGGATGCTGCGCGTCGAGGTCGTCCGCGCGTGGCGGAGCTTCCTTTCGACTCCTCCTACAAGCTCATGGGCACGTATCACGAGCGTGACGACGGGCGGGTCGATGTGTTCGTGAAGGGGGCGCCCGGCGTCGTCTTCGAGCTCGCCGAGACCGTCGCCGGCCGCGAGGGCGCACGCATCCGGCTGGCCGACGCCTACGACGACCTGCACGAGCGCACCGTCGGCTACGCGGAGAAGGGGCTGCGCACCCTCGCGGTCGCCCGCGCGACCCTGGACGCGGTGCCGGGCGACACCGACCCCGCCGCGCTGCTCGATGCCCTGCCGCCGCTGGAGCTGCTGGCGCTGATCGCCATCGTCGACCCGCCACGGCCGGACGCGCGGGACGCCATCGACGCCGCCCGCGGCGCCGGCATCGGCGTGCAGGTCATCACCGGCGACCACATCACCACGGCCGCCGCGATCGCCGAGCAGCTCGGGGTGACCGGGCGGGCGGCCTCCGGCGCCGACATCCAGGATCTCGACGACGCCGAGCTGACGCGCGAGGTGCGCGACATCGGCGTCCTCGCGCGCGTGTCGCCGGCGCACAAGATCCGGGTCGTCGAAGCGTTCCAGCGCGGCGGTCACATCGTGGCGATGACCGGCGACGGGGTGAACGACGCTCCCGCGCTCAAGCAGGCCGACATCGGCGTGGCCATGGGACGCACCGGCACGGACGTGGCCAAGAGCGCCGCGGCGATGGTGCTGCGCAACGACGACTTCGCGACGATCATCCGCGCGGTGCGCGAGGGGCGCGGCATCTACGACAACATCGTGCGCTTCCTCACCTTCCAGCTGACGACGTCGTGGGGATTCCTCCTGGTCTTCCTCGCCGCCGGCATCTTCGGCATCGCGGGGGGAGCCCCCTTCACCGCGATTCAGATCCTGCTCGTGAACCTGGTGATGGACGGCCCGCCCGCCCTCTCGCTCGCGGTCGAACGGCCCGCCGACGACATCATGACGCGCCGGCCCCGCGCGGTCGACGAGCCCCTCCTCACCCTCGCCCGGGGGCTTCGCATCGTCTTCCGCGCGGTCGTCATGGCCGCGGGGACACTCGCGGTGCTGCTGCTGCACGGCGACGGCGGCATCGCCGAACCGTCGGACGAGACCCTCACGCTCGCCTTCACGACCTTCGTGTTCTTCCAGGTGTTCAACCTGCTGAACGTTCGGGCCGGGGCGGCCACCATCTTCTCGGCGAGGCTGCTGCGCAACCGCGCGTCGTGGATCTCGCTGGGCGTCGTTGTCGCGCTGCAGGTCGCGCTGGTCTACACCCCGTTCCTTCAGGCGTTCTTCGACACCACCGCCCTCGGCCTCGTCGACTGGGCGATCGCGATCGCCGTCGCCTCGTCCGTGCTGTGGCTCGACGAGCTGCGCAAGCTGATCGCACGCCGGATGCCGGGGCGACGGTCGTGAACGGAACCGCCGCGTAGGCTCGATCGCTATGGCCCTCGGTTCGACGATGTACACCTTCACGGTCCAGCTGGCGGACGTCGACCGGGGTGTGTACGACGATCTCGCCCTGCGGGTCGCCAGGCACCCGTCCGAGACGGACGCCTACATGGTGACGCGCGTGCTCGCGTACGGGCTCGAGTACACAGAGGGCATCGCGTTCGGCGAGGGCATCTCGTCGACCGAGGAGCCCGCGGTGGTGGTGCGCGATCTCACGGGGCGGCTGCTCACGTGGATCGAGATCGGCGCTCCGGATGCCGAGCGGCTGCACCACGGCAGCAGGCTCGCCGAGCGCGTCGTCGTCTACACCCACCGCGACCCCGAGAAGGTGCGCGGTCCGTGGGCGGGCAAACGCATCCACCGCGGCGACGAGATCGTCCTGCGGAGCTTCGACCCGGGATTCGTCGACGACGTCGCCGCGCGACTGGAGCGGCGCAACGCGCTGACCCTCTCGGTCACCGAGCAGCGGATCTACCTCGAGCTCAACGGCGCGACGCTGGAGTCCGAGATCCACGAGCACCGCATCGGGTGACGCCTACGCGGTGCCGCCGCCGCTCGAGCTCGTCACGCGTCCGTCGTGCAGCTCGATGACGCGATCGGCGCGGGCCGCCAGCAGGGGATCGTGGGTGGTGACGACGGCCGCGAGGTCCTGCGTGCGCACCAGATCTTCGATGACGTCCATGATCGAGGCTGCCGTCCGCGAGTCGAGCTGACCGGTCGGCTCGTCCGCGAGCAGCACGCGCGGGCGGGCGACCACGGCCCGCGCGATGCCGACCCGCTGCTGCTGACCGCCCGACAGCTCGCCCGGTCGCTGCGCGGCGTGCGCCCCGAGACCGACCAGGTCCAGCGCCTCCGCCACGCGCGCGTCCCGTTCCCGAGGGTCGATGCGGGCGATGCGCAGCGGCAGCTCCACATTCTCGGACGCGGTCAGCACAGGCAGCAGCCCGAAGGACTGGAAGACGAATCCGACGTGTTCGCGCCGCATCCGGGCCAAGGCGTCTTCGTCCAGCGCCGTGGTCTCGACCCCACCCACCCACACCCGGCCGGCGGTCGGGAGGTCGAGGCCGCCGAGCAGGTTGAGCAGCGTGGTCTTTCCCGCCCCCGAGGCTCCGCGCACCACCAGCAGCTCGCCGGGGGCGACCGTCAGGTCGACGTCGACGCACGCGTGGACCTCGCCCGCAGGCGACGGGAAGGTGCGGCTGACGCGCTCGGCACGGATGGCCGGGGTCATCGCCCGTCCTCCTCTGCGTCGTCGGCGGCGGGAGCACCGCCGCGGTTCTCCCGCCCGGGCCAGACGCCGACGTGATCGGGTTCGAGGGCCAGTCGCACCCGCTCGCTCAAGCCGAGCGTGGCGACGAACTCGTCGGGCAGCTGCAGGCGTCCCACCCTGTCGAGCACCGCGTACTCCTCGGCCACGTGCCGCTCGGTGCCGTGCTCGTCGCGCTGCGTCGACCGCAGGACCTCGGTCGAGGTCCGCCCGTCCCGCATCTGCACGGTGCGAGCCACGTGCTCGGAGACCCCCGGGTCGTGCGTGACGATCAGGGTCGTCACCCCGAGCTCGTGGTTCACCGCGCGCATGGCCTCGAGAACGTGCGCGCTGGTGACGTCGTCGAGTTCGCCGGTGGGTTCGTCGGCCAGCAGCACGCGGGGCTCGTTCGCGATCCCGACGGCGATGGCGACCCGCTGCTGCTCGCCGCCCGACATCGCGGCGGGCGATCGATCGGCGCAGTGCGAGACCTCGAGCAGATCCAGCAGTTCGGCGACGCGGGTGCGCCGCGCCGACGCGCCCCGGACCCGTCCGGCCACGGCGAGCGCGGCGCCGACGTTCTCGGCCGCGGTGAGGTAGGGCAGCAGGTTCCGCGACGTCTGCTGCCAGACGAATCCGACGCTCGCCCGACGGAACTCCACGCGCTCCTTCTCCTTCATGGTCAACAGGTCGTGTCCCGCCACCCACGCCGCCCCCGCCGTCGGCCGGTCCAGACTCGACAGGATCGACAGGAGCGTGGACTTCCCCGACCCGGATGCGCCGACGACCGCGACGAGCTCGCCCCGCCCGATGCGCAGGTTCAGTCCCTGCAGCGCCTGCACCTCGACGCCCTGGGCCGTGAAGATGCGCACCAGGTCGACGCACAGGATGTCGGCGCTCGGATCCTCCATGGGCATGATGACTATCCTTCCTCGACGAGGCGCAGGGCGGATGCCGCCCCCACGCGGCGGCCGGCGACGACCGCGCCGGCGGTGGACACCAGTGCGATCGCCACGAACCCGCCGATCGTGACGGCGAGCGTGGCGGCATCCGCGGTGTAGAGCGGCTGCACGGTGGATCCGGTGAAGGGCCGCAGATCGACCCCCGCCAGGACGACGACGGGGATCAGCAGGCCGAACACGGTGCCCCCGACCACGGCCGCCACGGCAGGCGGCGCGATCTCCCACAGCAGAAGGGGGGCGACGCGGCGCGATGACGCGCCGAGGGTACGCAGGAGCGCGACCACGCGCTGGCGTGCGCCCGAGGCCAGGATGATCGTCAGGGCGATCGCGACCGCCGACAGCAGGGCGGCCAGAGCGGTTGCGGCGAGCAGGGCGGATCGCGTGCCCGCGACGGCGACGCCGGATCGCGCCTCCTCGCGCAGGTCTTCGATCGTGTCGACCCGGACGTCACCGAGCGTCTCCGTCAGTCGGTCCACGACCTCGCTCGGCGTCGCCGCGTCGTCGAACCGCACGAGGACGGTGCGATCGACCGGGTCGCGGCCGGCCGCCTCTGCGGCCGCCGACTCGTCGAGCACGATCCAGTTGTCGCGCGCGCCCACGGGATTCGGCCCGCGACTGACTCCGACGACCTCGACCTCGACATCCCCGACCCGGACGTCTGCCGAGTCGCCCACCAGCTCGGCCGTCGCGCCGCCGATCACCACCGGAACCGATTCGCCCGCGGGCACGACCGAGACTCCTTCGGGCAGCAGCCCGGGGATCGCCCCCTGCACCTCGCGGAGCCGCTCGCCTTCGACCACGATCGCGAAGGCGGGGCGCCGCTCGCCGTCGATGCGCAGTTCCACGGGTTCGAAGCCCGACAGCCCGGTCGCGGCGGCGACGCCATCGATGCCGCGCACCCGGTCGAGGTCGTCTCGCGTGAAGGTGTCGCCCGAGATGCGGACGTCGGCGCCCACGCGCGCTCCCGCAGCCTCGTCGATACCCGTCTGCAGCGTCGAGAGCAGCACGCCGGATGACACCGCGACCGACATCCCGACAACCAGGGCGAGAACCGGCGTGACGCCGATCGACGGTTCCCGGAGTGTGCGCGCGGCCCCCAGGAAGGCCACGAACCCCGAACGGCTGCGGGCCCGCGCGAGAATCGCGCCCAGAGGCAGGGGATACAGCCGCAACGTGATCAGGCAGGCGGTGAGGGCCAGCAGCAGCGGGGTCGCCGGGATCAGCGGGTCGAGCTGCGACGACGGACCGCGGACGAACAGCAGCACGACCGCGACGACGGTCAGGATGAGGACCACGGCCTCGGCGATCAGCCGTCGCCGGGGCGCGCCCCGCCCGACGTCGGTGCGCGTACGCCGTTCAGCAGCTGTCGGAGCCAGCACCGCGAGGATGAAGACCACCGCGAGCCCCGGCATCCCCGCCGCCACCACGCTCGCGGGCGGCAGTCCCGTCCCGTCCCGCAGGGCGTCGGCCGCGGCGACCAGCCCGATGCCGATGACGGCGGGCAGCGCGCCGACCATCAGGCCCTCGGCTCCGAGCAGCGCCCGCAGCTGAGCGTGAGAGGCTCCGCGCGCCGAGAGCAGCCGGATGCCGGCGCGACGCCGCTCGACGATCAGCCGGCACGCGAGGAGCAGCACGGCGGCCGCCACGCCCGCGGGGCCGGCGATCATCATCGCCAGGACGGCGGTGGTCGCCCCCTGCTGCGCCGTCGCCGTCTCGAGCTCGGTCGCGAGCGGCGCCTCGAAGCGGAGGGTCTGGATGCCCGGGCCGGCGGCCGGGTCGCCGAGCGTCTGCGCGGCGGCGGTGAAGCCGCGCAGCGCGGCCGCTGCCGTGTCAGCGTTCCCGGAATCCAGTGCACGGGTGCTCAACGGGTACCAGGTCGTCGTCGTCGCCCTGCCGAACATGTCCAGCATCGCCGCCTGCGCGGGGTGGACGAATGCGGTGGCGGTGACCACGCGGGGGGCGTTGCCGTCGTCGAACACGCTCGGCTCGAGGACGGACCGGACGTGCTGCCAGTAGCCGCCGTTCGGGTCGGCCGGTTCGAAGACGCCGACGAGCTCGATGTCGAAGGCGTCGACGAACACGCGCACACCGCGCACCTCGCCCACCGCCCACTGCAGCTCGTCGGCGGTGCGCGTCGACAGCACGACCTCGAGCCGACTCGAGCCGGATGCCGCGTCCACGGCCTCCTCGGGGGGCGCGGGCAGCCTCCCCTCGGCGATCGTGATCTCCTCGGCGAAGCGCGGGTCGGCGGCGAGGCTCAGCAGGTCGGGCGCCCGCCCCTCGCCCAGCGGAGTCCCGTCACTGCGGACGATGACGCGTGCCGGGTCGAGCAGCGAGGGCAGCGGATCGTCGGCGCCCTCGCGGACCCGTTCGAGTGCCGAGGTGAAACCGGCCCACACGTCGTCCGCCGCGACAGCGGCGGGGTCCAGTTGCGGGGGTTCGGGCGCGGTCGCCTCGACGTCGCGGACGGTGGCGGGCAGTCCCGCGAGGCGGTCGTCCAGCGCGGCGTCGCCGAGCGCCGACAGCGCAGCCGGGGTGGCCGCCGCGACGCTCGAGACGAGGAGGACCAGGGCGAAGACCGCCACGCCCCCGCGCAGCCCGGCGCGCAGGTGCCGGAGCAGCATCGCGGCGACCGAGAGGCGGTGACTCATCGCGCGTCCTCTCCGACGGTCGCCCGCGACGCGAGGCGTCGCACGTCTCGCGCGGTCCACGCGGCCGCGCCGCCCAGTCCGACGGCGAGTGCCGCGAGAGCGGCGACGAGCGGGATGCCGGCGATGGCCGGAGTCGCCGCGCCGACCTGCGCGACGACCGCGTCGACGAGACGCGGCACGGTCAGCGCCGCGGCGACCGCGCCGGTGCCGACGCCGAGGAGGAGGGCACCGGCCACGACGGCTGCCAGTTCGAGCATCCGCGCGTTCGCCTGGGCGCGCGCGGGCACCCCCAGTGCGCGCAGCGCCGCGACCTCGCCGCGGCGCGCGGTCGACAGCGTCTGCAGGGCGGCGATCACCCCCACCACGGCGAGGACGACCGCCGCGGCCGTCGCGATCCACCACCCCGCCACGAGCGACCCGGCGACCGTCGCCGCCACACCCGGCCGGGCTGTGGTGACCTGGCCGTCCACCATCGACTGAAGTGCCGTTGCGGCATCCGGAGTTCCCGAGGCCCACACCGAGCCGGGGGCGATGATCGACGTGCCGCGCTGCAGCATCGACAGCGTCAGCTCTTCGAGCGGCACGAAGACCGCGTCCGGCTCGGCGGCACCGGGGACGACGGGCACGACGGCGGCGACCACGATCTCACCGCGGCGCCCGGCACCCGCATAACGGAACTCGAGGGTGTCGCCCACGCCGGCGCCCAGACGTTCGGCGAGCGGAGCCGACATCGCGGCTGCGACCGGCGGTGGCCCCTCGATGGGGTGCTCGCCTCGCCACAGCACGACCGTGCCCGAGTCGGCCGAGAGCACGCCGGTGCCCTCGGCCGGTATAGAGCCCGTGGGCGACAGCGATATCTCGACAGCGGCTGTTCCCGCGCCCGCGCGCAGCGAGGCGGTCACGGCGAGCAGGCGCCACGGACCCGCCGCGCTCGGCAGGTCGGTTTCGGCGACGATGCGGATGCCGTCCCCGGCGCCTGAGGCCCGATCGAGACTCAGGGCGTCCAACCGGATCGTGGCAGGGGTTCCCCGCGCATCGAGCACGACGATCGAGAGCCCCACGCGTTCCGCGACGGCGACGCGCTCGGTGTCCAGCGTCGCCGCGAGGCGCACGCGGTCGCCATCCATGGCCAGCGGATCGATGGCCACCGTTGCGGGGCGGCTGGTCAACGCCTCCGTCAATGCGCGGGTGTCCAGGCCGGTCGCCCGGGGGATCACAGCCGCAGCCGCAGCCGCAGGCAGGGCGACGATCCCGGCGTCGGTCCCGCCGAACTCGACGGCTGCGATCAGGGCGGCCGCAGCGTCGTCCACGCCGGCCACCTCTGCCGTGTCGGCGACCAGCTGCGGCGTGACAGGATCGCCGGCCAGGTCAGCGCGAAGGTCGGCGCCGGCGCGCAGGGCTGCCGAGACCTCGGCGGTTCGGGTCCAGGTGCCGTCGTAGGCGGCAGCGAAGACCGCCTGCGCCGCCGTCAGCGCGACCAGCGCCACGACGACGGCGTAGACCGGAAGGCGACGGGCGAGCTGTCGCGTCGGCAGCGACGGCACGAGGGCGGGACCGAGCCCGCTGGAGCGGTCTGCGAGGGCCGCGAAGCCCGCGAACGCGGCGACGGAGGTGAACGCGGCGGCGAGCAGCACGACCGACGGGGCGACGACGACGATCGGATCGACGCCGCGGGTGAGCGCCGTGCCGAGCTGGGTCAGCACCACGACGACCCCCGTGCCCAGCAGCACCACCGAGGCGGCTGTGGCCGCCCGGGCGCCGCGCGCGCGGATCGTGGATGCCGGACGCCGCACCGCGAGCATGGTCGCGCCGACGACGACGGCGCCGAGTGCCGTCGATGCGGCGGCGGCGACCGGCCACGTCGACAGGCCCCGTTCGGTCCCCGCGCCCAGCGCGATGAGCACGCCCAGCCCGAGGACCCACCCCGCCGCTCCGCCCGTGCCGGCGATGATCGCGGCTTCCCGCAGTTCAATGACGAGGACCTGCGCACGCGACAGCCCGCGAGCCCGCAGCACCGCCGATTCGGCTTCGCGCGAGGCGCCGCGCAGTCCGCTCAGCCGGGCGGCCGCGGCGGCTGCGCTCAGCAGCACGACCACGACCAGGGCGGGACCCATCGAGGCCAGCGACGCGGAGCCCGCCGCGATCTGCGCGGACACATCGTCGGCGCTCATCCCGGGGCCGGCCGCGGCCCGCGCCCGGTCGGCTCCGGTGGGCAGCCAGCCGACGACGATGCAGACACCGGCGACGGCGACGGCGATGGTGGCCGCCGTGGTCGCCAGCAGCGCACGACGAGCTCCGGACCGGCGGCGGAGAAGCCGCAGCGTGCCCGGTGGGGTCGAGGGGAGATTCACCACGGGTAGTTCTCGGGCCCTCCGATGTGGCGGATCGTGCGACGGCGTTCGATGACGATCGCGATCGAGCCGAGCAGCCACAGCGGCAGCTGCGTGAGGAACGCGATCCGGAATGCGTCGAGCGAGTAGGTGTCGGGCGTGCCGGCGCCCTGCACGTCCATGGCGATGCCGATGAACAGGATGGCGATGAGTGCGGCGAGGAACCCGCCGCCGTTGACGATGCCGGTCGCCGTGCTGAGGCGGTGCGACGGATTGAAGGTGCGGGCATGGTCGAAGGCGATCATCGAGGCCGATCCGCCGGTGGCCAGGGCGACCATCAGCACGATGAGAAGCCACACCGGGGCGGGTCCCGGCCAGGCGATCACCACGAGCCAGACGACGGCCTGCAGTGCGACGGTCGGCAGGACGAGCCAGCGGGACCGGCGCGTCGGATGCCGGCTCGACAGCGCTCCGATGATGGGGCCGGCCACGATGCTGAACAGCACGAGCGAGCTCATCACGAGCGACGCCGCTGCGGGACTCAAGCCCTGCCCCGCCGTGAGGAAGGGGAATCCCCACAGCAGCACGAACGCCGTCCCCGCGAACGGGGTGGTGAAGTGCGACCAGAACCCGAGCCGCGTGGCCGGGTGCGCCCACGACTCCCGAAACCCCTCACGCAGGTCGGCCGAGGATCGCACGACCCGGATCGCCCCGGTGTCGGTGTCGACCGTGGTGTCGACCGGGTCGGCGCGCCGCTCCGGTGGTCGGTTGCGGATGATCGCGAACGTCAGGACCGCGAAGAGGACGGCCAGGCCCGCGAGGCTGCCGAACGCCACGCTCCACGAGGTCGCGTGCAGCAGCGCCGCCAGCGGAGCGACCGCCACGATCTGCCCGAGCTGCCCGATGATGCCCGTCAGCTGCACGAGCACCGGCGAGCGCTGGGCTGGGAACCAGGTGGCGATCACGCGGAGCACGCTCGGGAACACCGCGGCGTCGCCCGCGCCGATGAGCACGCGTGCCAGGATGCCGATGCCCACCGCGTCCGCAAAGGCCATCACGAGCTGCCCCACCGCCATGAGCACCATCCCGGTGGCGATCACCGGTCGCGCGCCGACGCGGTCCAGCACGAGGCCCACCGGCACCTGGAGCGCGCCGTAGACGGCCAGCTGGATGACCGCGAACATCGACAGTGCCGAGGCATCGGCGTCGAACCGCACCGCGGCGTCGACGCCGACCGACGACAACGAGGTGCGGTTGATGATCGATACGACGTAGGCGACGACCCCCACCGTCCACACGGTCCACGTGCGCCAGCCCGGCGCCTCGAGGCGGGTGGTGGGCGTCACGCGTCGTCCCGTCTGCTGGAGGGTGATGCGCCGGGACCGCGGCGCCGTTCCAGGCTAACGAAGACGTGTGGGCTCGACGACGCTCTTGATCGTCGTCGGATCTCCGGTCGAATCGAGAGCCTCCCGCACCTCGCCCAGACCGAAGGTGCCCGTCACCATCCCGTCCAGGTCCACCTGTCCCGTCGCGACGAGCGAGATCGCAGTCGGCCACGTGTTGGCATATCGGAACACCCCGGTGAGCACCAGCTCGCGGTTCTGGATCGCCGTGATCGGAAGGGCGATCTCGCTGGCGCCCATGCCCACCAGGACGACGCGTCCTCCGGGACGCACTGCCTCGATGCCTCCCCGCACCGCCGAGGCCGCCCCCGATGCGTCGACGAAGGAGTCGACCGCCGGGGCGGCCTCGGTGGGGGTGGAGACGGTGGGGTCGAAGGTGGACGTGGCTCCGAAGGCCAGCGCTGCATCTCGCCGCTGTGCCGAGATGTCCGAGACGATCACCTCGCTCGCACCGAAGGCGCGCGCCACCTGTGCGATCGCGATACCGACGGGGCCGGCGCCGGTGATGAGGACCCGGTCGCCAGGGGTGAAGCAAGCCTTGCGGGCGGTGGCGATCGCCACCGACAGAGGCTCCATGAGGGCGGCTGCGTGATCGCTGACGCTCTCAGGGACGGCGTGCGCGAAGTGGCTCTGGATGGTGACGTACTCCTGGAACGCGCCGTCCGTTCCCGGTACGGCGTAGAAGCGCATGTGCGGGTCGAGGTTGTAGTCGCCGCGCATCGTCTCCGCAGACGTCGTCGACGGGCGCTGGGGCTCGATGGATACTCGCTCGCCCACGCGCGCGGAGTCGACATCGTCGCCCACAGCCACGATGACCCCGCCGGACTCGTGTCCGAGCACGAGCGGTTCAGTGACGGTCCAGTCGCCGAGGTGACCGTCGTGGTAGAAGTGCACGTCCGATCCGCAGACACCGACCGCCGTCACGCGGACGAGGACCTCGTCGGCGCGGGGCGTGGGGACGGGCCGCTGCTCGATGATCACTCTTCCGGCTGCGACGAGAACCGCCGCGTT
>NZ_JAUZVE010000032.1:0-79271 GCF_031844425.1 Microbacterium sp. ARD31 | reverse complement strand
CGCCGAGGTCTCCGAGGACGGCGCCGTGCTCTCCCTGAGCTGGACGACGGAGGCGGGGACGGTGCGGCTCGACGAGTTCCGGGGCACGGTCGAGCCGTTGTTCTGGAAGACGACGCCCGAGGCCGAGCACACGGCGGTGGGCACGCGCGATGCGCTCTGGCTCCCGACTCCCCACCGGGTCACCGTCCTCGGCCCCGCCGGCGACGTACGCCACCTGCCGTCGCGGCTGTCCGCGCCGACCCTGGTGTGGCTCAGCGGCGAGCTGACGCTCCGGCTCGAGGGCGACCTCGAGCTCGACGAGGCGGTCACGGTGGCCGAGTCGGTCGACTGACCGACGGCAGGCGGGAACCTCCTCGCGGTGGGCGGTGTATCCCAGTCACCCCTCGACCTCAGGAGACGTCATGCGCAGGACCCTGGCCACCGTCGTGCTCGCCCTGTCGGCCCTGCTCGGGCTGCCCGCCACCTCGCAGGCGGGCGGTCCCACGAGCGTCCTGGTGACCCACGTCGGCGCGGGTGCCGGTGCGCTCTACTACGACGACCCGGCGTACGACGCCCTCGTCCGCCTGCTGCCCGAGGGCGCGACCGCGGGGGACCCCCAGCCTCCGGGCTACGACGGTGCCACCTACAACCTCACGTGGATGATCCACGACGTCCTGCCGTGGCGCTGGGACCGGATCCACGTCGACGGCGACACGGTCTGGGTGTCCACCACCGTCACCGAGGACGCCGCGGGGGAGTGGCGTGAGCTGGGGCCGGCCGAGCAGATCACCGGCATCCTGGACCGCGTCGTCGCGCGCGGCGGCGGTCCGGCGGTGGTCTCGGTCCCGGCTGAGCCCGCCGAGCCTGCCGCCGCCATCTCGGAGCCGGCCGAGCCGGCCTCGGACCCCTGGTTCTCGCTGTCCGGCTGGCGCTGGCTCGTCCCCGGCGCGCTCCTCGGTCTGCTCACCGGGGTCGTCGCAGGACGCCGGCGCGGCGAGGAGGAGCCGCGCAGGGTCCTCCTCAGCTCCTGAGTCGCGGCTATCATCGAGGAATGCCGCTCGACATGTTCTTGGACCTCGGCCCGATCAAGGGCGAGTCGCAGGACAAGGTGCACGCCGGCAAGATCGACATCCTCGCGTGGTCGTGGGCCGTGAGCAACGCAGGGCCACCGCGATCGGGCGGCGGTGGCGGCTCCTCGAAGGCGACCTTCCAGGACATCGTCATCACCAAGGTCATCGACCTGTCGTCGACCGAGCTGTTGAGGTCGGTGTCGCTCGGCACCCACTTCCCCGAGGCGAGGATCATCGTTCGCAGGGCCGGGGGCAACACCAAGCACGAGTACTACAGCATCACCATGAAGGACGTGACGGTCACCAGCTACCAGACCTCTGGGTCTGAGGGTGGTGACCAGCTCACCGAGTCGGTGACGTTGGCCTTCGCCTCCTTCGAGGTGAGGTACCAGGCACAGAACGCCAAGGGCCGCCCCGCGGGGGAGAGCACGTTCGACCACACCATCTAGGACACCGGCGCGGCAACGAACATCCGCGCCGGCGTCCTGAGCGACCGATCAGGTGACGGTGATCGGCTGGCCGCCCGAGACCAGCCGCCAGTCGACGGAGGCGAACTGAGCCGGGTCGATCGTCCCGTTCGCGGTCACCCAGTCGATGAGGAGCTGGCGGATCTCGTTCTGGCGGTTGTAGACCACTGGAGCCGTGCTGACGTGCGGGAAGCCGCCGCCGCCCGACTGGCGGTAGTTGTTGACGGCCATCGCGAACTCCTGGGCGGGGTCGACCGGCACGCCGGCGT
Source organism: Microbacterium sp. ARD31 (assembly GCF_031844425.1). NCBI lineage: Bacteria > Bacillati > Actinomycetota > Actinomycetes > Micrococcales > Microbacteriaceae > Microbacterium > Microbacterium sp. ARD31. The sequence continues at coordinate 77,486 of NZ_JAUZVE010000032.1, read as the reverse complement.
AGGCCAGGCCGACGATCCGCGAGCCCGCCGGCTGGGAGATGTCGATGTCGTAGGTCAGGGGAGCGTCCAGCCCGGCCACGGTGTCGAAGTTGTAGTCGGGCGTCCCGTTGGGTGCGGTCTCCGTGACCTGGTTGGTCACCTGCGCCATCGTGAACGGGCCGGGTCCGGAGACCTGCTGGAAGTAGCGCGCGGAGAACTCGAGGTAGTCCTTGACCTGCGCGCCGGTGACCTTCACGCCGAGGAGCGTGTTGTCGTAGATGTAGAGCCCGGCCACGTCGCGCACCGTCACCTGGCCGGCGGGGAAGGACGCGGCCCGGTTGAAGGGCGCGGCGATCGACAGGACCGGCAGCGCGGCGTCGGCTCCGGTGAGTCCGGCCTTCACCGCGTCTGCCTGGACGTACTGGACGAAGTCGATGATCGGCACGTCCTCGACGACCGCACGGGCGGCGGACAGTGCTGCGGCAGAGGTGCCGACGGGGGAGTTGACGTAGTCCACCACCGTCTCGTGCTGCCGACGCACGGCCGCGAGCACGGCCGGGTCGCCGTCGACGGTGTTCGAGTTCAGCGTCTGGCCGTGGGCGGCGACGACCTTCCAGCGGCCGTGGCGGTGCTGCAGGTCGAGGTCCATGACCGCCACTCGCATGCCCCAGTACGCCGGCTCGCACAGCAGGACCTGCTGCCCGGTCCGGGCGTTGGTGACGAAGCGCTGCGGGATGTCGCGGTGGGCGTGACCGACCAGGATCGCGTCGACGCCGGGCACCTGCTCGGCCACGAGCGTCGAGGCGTTCTCCGGCCACGGCAGCGCGTCGCCGTACGACGAGGAGGTGTCGGCGCCGCTGTGCGCGCTGATCACGACGACGTCGCAGCCGCGGCGCTTGAGCTCGGGCACGAAGCGCTTGGCCTGCTCGACGAGGCCGGGGAACTCCACGCGGCCCTCGACGTTGGCCTTGTCCCAGATGGCGATGCCGGGGTTGGTCAGGCCGAGCACGCCGACGGTGAGGTCGGGCCCGCCGTGCACCTTGTAGCGCTTGATGACGTAGGGCGGGAAGACCGGGCGGCCGGTCGCAGGGTCGACGGCGTTGGCGCCGAGCAGAGGGAAGTCCAGCTGGGACTCGAAGGTGCGGAGCGTGTCGAGGCCGTAGTTGAACTCGTGGTTGCCGAGCGCAGCCGCGTCGTAGCCGACGAGGTTCATCGCGTGGGCCATCGGGTGGATGGTGCGACGGCTGATGGGCTCGATGCGGGCGTAGTAGTAGGCCAGGGGCGTGCCCTGGATGGTGTCGCCTGCGTCGAGGGTCAGCACCGGCTGGCGGCCGAGCTTGGCGCGGGCGGCCTTGATCAGCGTGGCGGCCTTGGCGATGCCGATGTCGTCGTGCGCGCTGTTGTCGAACTCGAGGTTCTTGAAGTAGTCCCAGTTGAAGACGTTGCCGTGGAGGTCGGTGGTGCCGAGCACGGTGAGCCGGGTGCCGTGCCGGCCGCGGTGGGCGAGCGCCGGGATCGGCTGCGACACGAAGCCGGCGGCGGCGAGGGCGGCGGCACCGGTGAGGACGGTACGACGGGCGGGGGTGGGCTGCGAGGTCATGCAGAACCGCTTTCCGAGAGATCCGAGTCGCCCGGGGATGCCCGGGAGCCGGTCCATCTACCTACACGACCTCGGCCTCGGTCAACCTCCCCTCGGCCGTGTTCACCGATCGTTCGGACGCGTAGAGCCGGAACAGCCAGTAGGCCGCCACGGCGCACAGCAGGTGCCACGCGGCGTGGCCCTGGAGGAGCGAGTCGGGATCGCACCAGCCGGCGTTGCTGAGCAGCCAGATGGCGAACGCGACGAGCATCGCGACGAGGGCCACCGCGCCGTTGCGGAAGACCGTGTCGGTCTCACCGCGTCGCCAGACCAGGGTCTCCAGCACGACCGCCGCCACGAGCAGCAGGCCGAAGGCCAGGTTGCCCGAGTAGTGCACCACCGGCACCGGGTCCGGCCACAGCCCGGCCAGCTCGCACAGCAGCACGCAGGTGACGTACGCCCAGGCGAAGGCAGCGGTCCCGCGCCTGGTCCACCGCACCCACGCCCACGCGGCGGCGAACCCCGCGACGAGGTACATGCTCAGCATGTCGAGGTGCCCGCCGAGCTCGCTCTGCGTCGCGTGCATCGCCGCGGATCCAGGACCGAGGAGCACCACCACGCACGCGAACCACGTCGCCACGGTCATCGACATCACGCTGTGCGGCGGGAGCCGCCGGGCGCGGGCGGCCACGAGCAGCCCGGCCACGACGAACCCCGCGTTGGAGAGGGTGTTCGCCGGCTGGCGCACCCATCCGGGGTGCGGGGCCTCGCAGAACTGCGCGCCGCGGCCGACGTCCGGCCCGAGCCAGCCCTGCCCGACCGCCACCACGAGCAGCGCCGTCGAGGTGACGGCGACCGCGGTGGTCACGGCGAGCGGGCGGGCCATGGCCCGATCAGATCACAGGGTCAGCTCCTCCAGGTCTCGGCCACGGTCGCCCCGATGTCGGGGTTGTCGGTGAAGAAGTCGTCCATGCCGGCGCGGAGGAAGGTGCGGATCTCGCCGGCGAGGTCGCCGACCGCAGCCGGATCGGCGGACGACCGGAACTGCAACGGCAGGAAGGAGTTCTCGCGGCGGAAGGTCCAGCCGGTGACCGTGAGGCCCGCCCTGTGGGCGTTGCGGATGGCGTCGGTCGGCGCGCCCAGGCTGCCGTCGGCCTTCCGGGGGATCATCACGTCCTTGCACATCCCGACGCTGTCGGCGTACCGCGCGACCCCGCGCATGCCCTGGCGGGTCACGAGGTCGGCGTACGTCACGCCGGTGCCGGCGGCGACCTGGTCGTAGGGCGCGCCGGAGCAGTCGACGAGCTGCACGAGGTCGAACCGGGTCTGGCGCGCCAGCCGCTGGAGGTTGGAGACCTCGAAGCTCTGGATCACGACCGGCGTGTCACCGGGACGTACGCCGTTGCGCGCCAGCGCGTCGAGCAGCGGCTGCTCGGCGGGGAGGCCCGCCTGCGCGAGGTAGGTGCTGTGCTTGATCTCGGGGATGACGCCGAGCGGCTCGCCGTCACACGTCTCGGTCCGGCGGGCGAACGCGAGGACCTCGTCGAAGGTCGGCACCTGGTAGAGCCCGTCGTACGCGGTGTTGTCCCGCCGCACCTGGGGCAGCCGCTCCTTGGCGCGCAGCGTCTTGAGCTCGGCCAGGGTGAAGTCCTCGACGAACCAGCCGGTGACGGGGCGTCCGTCGACCTGCCTGGTCGTGCGACGTGCGGCGAACTCCGGGCGGGCCGAGACGTCGGTGGTGCCACCGATCTCCGGCTCGTGGCGCGCCACCAGCACGCCGTCCTTCGTCATCACCAGGTCCGGCTCGACGTGGTCGGCGCACTGGCGTGCCGCGAGCTCGTAGGCCGCGATGGTGTGCTCGGGCCGGTAGCCCGAGGCGCCGCGGTGGGCGAAGACCGTGGGACCGCCGGTGGCGACGCGCTCGCGGCGCATCTCGACGCGGATGATCTCGATGTCGTCCGGCTGGCCGTCCACCCGGGCGTCGTCGCCGGGGAAGTTGTTGTCGTTGGTGAACACGAAGCTGCCGTCGCGCAGCTGCACCACGGTCTCGTCGGAGACGAACGGGAAGGCGAACTCCTCGCCGGTGCCGTAGCCGCCACCTGCGCCGATGCCGTCGGGGTTGGCGATGTCGAGCAGGTCCAGCACGGGCTCCGCGACGAGGTGGCCGCCGGGCTCGGTGCGGCCCAGGTCCACCTCGACGATGCGCTTGGTGACCGCCTGGGCGCCACCGAAGTTGTCGCGCTCGAGCAGCACCATGCGGTTCCTGCCGGTCATGAACGCGTCGCCGACGAGGTTGGCGGCCTCGATGGTGCGATAGGCCCACGTCCGGCCGGTGTAGCGCATCGTGCGGGTGTCGAGCTGGTGGATCCGGCGCACGCGCTGGTCGGTCTCGGCGACGAGGGGGCCCTCGAGGACCGGGTAGGCGTAGCGCGAGCCGTCGTACGCCGTGGCCTCGAAGCCCTTGCTGGCGGCGAGCGTCGGCTGGGCGCCGTCGAGGAAGGGGTTCTGCGGCGACTGCACGCCGGGGAGCGGCACGGGCGCCTCGAGGAGCCTGCCGTCGGCGTCGAAGTGCAGGAGGAACGGGCCGAACTCCTCGCCGACGAGGAAGCTGCCGTCGCGGAGGCGGACCACGGACTCGATGTCGAAGTCCGCGCCGGTGAGCAGGCGCTCGTCGGTGTCCTCGTTGACGATCGGGAAGCCGGCCAGGCGGTCGGGGTCGGCGAAGGAGACGAAGCGCGGCAGTCCGACCGATCCGTCGCCGCCCGCGCCCTCGAAGCTCGGCTCGACGAGGTACATCCGCAGCAGGAAGTCCGCGGAGTTCCCCTTGGCCCCGAAGCCGTTGTCGGGCATGGCCCAGAAGGTGCCGTCGCCGTTGTCGAGCATCGCCGAGAAGCCGGGGATGACCTGGCCGGGGAACGGGCCCGTGCGGCCGTTGGCCGGCGTCATCTGCGCACCCGACGGCGGGCCGGGAGCGAGGTGGTCGGCGTCGATGGTGGCGCGGCCGACGAGGGTCGGCACCTCGACGGTCCGGGTGTGGCCGTGACCATGACCGGGACCGTGCCGGTCCGGGTCCCGGGCGTCGGCCGGCGCGGCGAGGAGGAGGGAGCCGGCGAGCAGCCCGGCGAGGGGAGCGGCGGCGAGCGACGTACGGCGTGGGTGGGTGCGGAGGGGCATGACGGGTCCTTCGGGTCCGAGTTCCGGGCAGGCAGGCGTGCGCGGTCGCACCAGGCCGTGGCGGCCCGGCGCGACCGGGTGGAGCGATAGGTGGGTGCGGGTCAGGCGCGCGTGACCTGGACGACCGACGGGCGCGGACCGGCGAACTGGCCGGGGCGCGGCGCGGCGCCGGGCGCGACGTAGTCGGGGAAGCGCGACTGGGGCGCGTCCCACGTGCCGTCCTCGCCGGGGTGCTGCACTGCGACGAAGACGGAGCCGTCGCGGTCGTGGATCACCGGGCCGCAGGTCTCCGCGCCGGCGGGGACCGCGAGGAACTGCTGGACGCGGCCGCGCTCGGGACCCTCGACGGGCACCTTGAACAGGCCGTCGTCGAGCTTGATGGCGCTGGGCTGGCCGTCGGTGGAGATCCACAGGTTGCCGACGCTGTCGAAGGCGACGTTGTCGGGGCACGAGATCGGCGAGACCGGGCCGGTCCACCCGCCGAAGTACGTGCCGGCAGAGGCGGCGTCACCGCAGATGAGGAACAGGTCCCAGGTGAACGTGTCGGCGGTGTGGTCGCCGCCCGTCGGGGTGATCTCGACGACGTGGCCGTCCTTGTTGGCCGCGCGCGGGTTGGGTTCGGTGGGGCCCTCCTTGCCGACCTTGCCGCGGTCAGTGTTGTTGGTGCACGCGACGTAGACCTTGCCGTTGTGGGTGCTCGGCTGCACGTCCTCGGGCCGGTCCATCTTGGTGGGCATGACCACGTCGGCAGCGAGGCGGGTGAAGACCAGCACCTCCTCGAGGCTGAAGCCCGGCACCATCGACTGCCCGTCCTTCGTGAGCGGGATCCACTCGCCGGTGCCGTCGCTGACGCCGTCCTCGAGTCCGTCGCCGGTGAAGCGGGCGACGGACAGGTCACCCTCGCTCAGCGGGGAGCGTCCGCCGTGGCGGCGCCAGCTGCCACCGCGGCCGTGGAGGCGGTCCTTCGACACGAAGCGGTAGAGGTAGTCGAAGCGCTCGTCGTCACCCATGTAGGCGACCACGTGCCCGTCGCGGTTGACGATGACGTTCGCGCCCTCGTGCTTGAACCGGCCCATCGCGGTGTGCTTCACCGGGGTCGAGCGCGGGTCCGAGGGGTCGACCTCGACGATCCAGCCGAACCGGTTCGGCTCGTTGGCGTACGCCGGCTGGGTGGCGTCCCAGCGCGGGTCGAGGACCCGCCAGCTGCGGGTGTCCTGCGTGGCGGAGAGGCCGTAGCGCGCCTCGCGCGGGCTGGTGCCGGTGGCCTTGAAGTACTGGTTGAAGTTCTCCTCGCCGGAGAGCACCGTGCCCCACGGCGTCGTGCCGCCGGCGCAGTTGTTCATGGTGCCGCGGACCCTCGTGCCCGTGGGGTCCTCGGCGGTCTTCAACAGGTCGGACCCGGCGGCGGGACCGTCGAGGACGAACGGGGTGTCGAGGGTGATCCGGCGGTTGAGGCGCGCGCCGGGGACGTAGCGCCAGGTGTCGCCCCGCCGGCGGCGCTCGAGCTCGACGACGGACATGCCGTGCGCCGCCCAGGCGGTGCGCACGATCGTCTCGGGGCCCGTGCCGGGCGGGAACATGATGCCCTCGTTGGTGTACTCGTGGTTGCACACCAGGAGGGCCCGCGTGCCCGACCGGTTGGTCTCGATGATGTCGAGGTAGTCGTTGTTGTAGCCGAACTGCGCGGCCTGGGCCTCCGGCGTCTGCCGGGCCGGGTCGAACGCCGGCGCTCCGCGCAGGATCGGGTCGCCCCAGCGGATGATCGCGTGCCAGTCGTAGCCGGAGGGGACCGTCACGTCGTCGACGGTGGCCGGGACCGGCGCGATCGCGGTGAAGGGCAGGGCGCTCCCGTGCTGACCGCCTCCGCCTCCGTGTCCGTGGCCACCGCGTCCGGCAGCGGCGACCGGCGAGGACCCGATCACGCCGAGGGCGGTCGCGGTGAGGCCGGCGCCCACGACGGTGCGGCGTCGCAGGGCCTGCGCGGCCACGTCGCGGAAGTACGACGTCTCGGTGGCGTTGGGTGCCGCCACGGAGCAGGCGTCGCCGCAGCGGAGGTGGCAGGTGACGGCGCTGCGGTTGCCGTGCGTGAGTCCCGCCATCGGGAGGTCGGTGGGAACGAGGGGGAGGAGCGGGCGAGGGGCGGTGTCCGTCATGGGGGTGGTCTCCGTGCCGAGTGAGTGCGGGTCGCGTGTCGGGCTCACTCTCGTCGTCGCCGGTGTGCCGGGGGGCGTCGCGCAGGTGGACATCCGGTGAACTGCTCGGCAATCGCCGGACACGGGGACCCCCGAGGCACACTGGACCGGTGCCCGACGTCGACCAGCAGCTCGAGGACGCGATCCTCGACCTCCTCGCGAGGCGCGCGCCCACGGCCACCATCTGCCCCTCCGACGCGGCCCGGGCCGTCGGCGACGAGAGCTCGTGGCGCGACCTGATGGACCCGGCCCGCGCCGCGGCGGCGCGGCTGGTCGAGAGCGGCGACGTGGAGATCACGCAGGGCGGTCGGGTGGTCGACCTGGCCACCGCGAAGGGGCCGATCCGGATCCGGCGGAGGTGAGGATCAGCCGGAGGCCGGCCGGGAGGTCAGCACCCGCACGGCGAGGTCGGTGGTGAAGTCGTTGTCGAGGAAGCCGACGACCTTGGTCACCCGGTCGAGGTCGAGCGGGAGCAGCCCGCGCGAGCCCGGCACGTCGGGGGTCAGCCCGAGGTCGAGGTCGTCGCGTCCGGACATCATCTCGACGTTGAACCGGTAGCGCTCGCGCGCGCCGGGGGCGGACAGGCGTCGTACGACGGTCTCGCCGAGGCGACGTGCGCCGTTCTCCGCCGCCCAGTCGTCGAGCGCAGCGGCCAGCGAGCGGCCACCGAGGTGGTCGACGTCGGCCCACGCAGCCTCCATCGACCCGGCGACCTCGAGCAGGATCGCGGCCGTCTTCTCGCCGATGCCCTGGACGCCCGGCAGGTTGTCGCTGGAGTCGCCGCGCAGGGCGGCGAAGGCGAGGTAGTTGGCGGGCCGCACGCCGTACATGTTGTAGAGGCTCGCCGGGGTCAGGGTCGGCGACCCGTGGATGCCACCGTCGATGAGCCGCAGCACGCGGGTGTGGTGGCTGATGTGGGCGAAGGCGTCACGGTCGGAGGTGATGATGACGCAGTCCCAGCCGTTGGCCGCGGCCCAGGCGGCGCCGGAGGCGTTGACGTCGTCGGCCTCCAGCCCCGGGGGTGTCAGGGTGGCCAGGCCGAGGGCGTCGAGGAGGGCGCCGGCCCGGTCGAGCTGGTCGACGAGCTCGGCGTCCTTCTCGGCCCGCCCGGCCTTGTAGTCGGGGTAGGCGTCGCGGCGCACCGACCCGGTGCGGTCGTCGAGCCCGAAGAGGACGGCGTCGGGCGCGAAGGAGTCGATCGACTCGAGGATCTGGCGCAGCATCCCGTGCAGCGCCCAGATTGGCCGCCCCGACCGGTCGCGGAGGCCGGTGTGGGCCCGGGCGTGGTGGTTGCGGTGCAGCAGCGAGGGCGCGTCCACGACCAGCAGCAGCTTGCGCGAGCGGGAGTCGTGGTGGTCCATGGCGATCGGCGCCAGCCTAGGCGGTCCTCGTAGGCTCGGCGCAGTCGTCCGCACACCGAGGAGAGAGACGTTGATCTTCATCACCGCGAAGTTCCCCGTGAAGGCCGAGCACGCCGAGGCCTGGCCCGAGATCTCCCGGGCCTTCACCGAGGCCACCCGCGCCGAGGAGGGCTGCCTGTGGTTCGACTGGTCGCGCAGCCTCGACGACCCGAACGAGTACGTCCTCGTCGAGGCGTTCCGCGACGGTGACGCCGGAGCCGCCCACGTCGGCTCGGACCACTTCAGGGCCGCACAGGCCGAGCTCCCGCAGTACCTCGCCCGCACGCCCGACATCGTCAGCACGGCTGTCGACCAGGACGGCTGGAACGAGCTGGGCGAGCTCAGGGTCGACTGACGTCCGGGCTCAGGCGCCGAGCCCGTCGAGGTAGTCCGCGAAGCCGTCGGGCGCCCGTCCGATCCGGCGGCCGGAGGTGACCACGGGCACGGCGCCGGTCGCGAGGTGGGGCACCCCGGCGGCCCGGACGGCTGCCACGAGGCGTACGTCCTCGTGCGTGGGCACGGGCGGGAAGCCGCCGGCCGACCGGTAGGCGGCCAGCGTGAGTCCGAGGTTCGCACCGTGGACGTGGTCGTGGCCGTCGGCGAGGGTGTGCCGTCGGTGCCACGCCGCCCGGGCGACGGGGTCGAGGTCGCCGGGCCGGGGCTCGACGGTCCCGACCACCAGTCCCATCCCGGCGGTGGCCCAGCGCAGGTGCGACGTCAGCCAGTCGGGAGGTACGACGCTGTCGGCGTCTGTGCTTGCCAGCCACAGCCTCCGGGCGCCGACGCCGGCCGCCCAGGAGGCCGCCGCGTCCACGCCCGCGCCTCGGGCCACGCCGACGCACGCGGCGTCCGTGGTCAGTGCCCGCACGTCTGCCCTGACGTCCGCCCGGTCTGCCACCACCTGCGCCGAGGCGTCGCGGCACGCGTCCAGCACCACCACGACCCGGGTGCGGACGTCCGGGTGCTCGCGCCGCAGGGCGTCCACCGCGACCGCGACGGCGTCGAGGCAGGCCGGCAGCAGCACCTCCTCGTCCCGTGCCGGGACGACCACCGCGACGGCGTCGGGCCGGGTCATGCCGGTCGCCCCAGGACGTGCAGGAGGAAGTCCTCCTCCTCGTGCGCCACGAGCACCGGCGCCCCGGTCGCCAGGAACGCGTCGTGCACCGCCGGGCCCGCCAGCGGCCACCCGACGGGCTGGTGCCGCCAGTGGCACAGCAGCAGGTGCCCGTCGTCCTCCAGCGAGGTGAGGGCGAGCCGGACGAGCTCCTCGAGCCGGCGCGGGCTGAGGAAGTAGCCGACCTCCGAGACCGAGACGAGCGCGTACGACCCGCCCGGCCACTCCTCGGGCAGTCGGGCACGGCGCACCTCCAGGCCGGGCACGCCCACGGTCCGGCGCCGGGCGAGGTCGATCGCCGCCCGGCTGCTGTCGACGGCCAGCAGCCCGTCGCACCGCGCGGCGAGGTCGACGGCGAGGGCGCCGATCGAGCAGCCCACCTCGAGCGCTGCGCCGTAGCGCTCGCGGGGCAGGGCGGCGAGCGACAGTGCACGCTTGCGGCGCTCGTAGAAGGAGTCGACGTCCCAGGGGTCGGGCCGGTCCCGGTGGACGCGGTCGAGCGCGTCGTCGTCGGTGGCACCGCCGACGAGGACCACCTCGCAGTCGCGGTCGAAGTGCGCGAGCAGGTCCTCGCCCAGGAGGACCTCGTCCCCCGGCGCGGGCGAGAGCGGCCGGACCTGGCTCTCGTGGGCGGCGACGGCGGACCGCTTCGCGGCACGGTCCGCGACCGACAGGGGCAGGCGGGCGAGGGTGGCCGGCCGGACGTCGGGGAGCCGGTCCGGGCGTCCCCAGTGCCACCACCACACGGGGTACTCGAGCAGCGTGGCGTCGGTGCGACCGGCGGCGGTGGCGGCCGCCCGGCCGACGGCCTCGTGGTCGGGGTGGCCGTCGGCGCGCCACGGGGCACAGAGGACGACCTCGGCGCCCGAGGTGCCCACCGCCTCCACCAGGGCTGCCACCAGCGCCTCCTCGTGCGCGGCCACGTCGCCGTCGGGCAGGTCGAGGCAGGTGACCTGCGCCGTGGGCGCCAGCGCGGACGTGGCGCGGCGCAGCTCCTCGCGCCGCACGGCTGCCAGCCGCTCCGGCGGGTGCGTGGGGGAGTGCGGGTGCGAGCCCTCGCCGGCCGTGGCCGTCACCACCTCGACGAGCAGGCCGGCGGCAGCGGCTGCGTGGACCAGGCCCCCGGCGCCCAGGGTCTCGTCGTCCGGGTGGGCGCCTGCCACGACCAGCCGGCGCGCTCCCGGTGGCAGCTGCCAGGCCGGCAGCGCGTCGATCACCTCGGACCACGCGGCCGCGGGGGTGCCTGCGACGTCGTGGCGGAAGGACGGCGCGCTCACCAGGTCGTCGCCGGGTCGTCGAGGAGCATCCGGCCCAGGCCGGCCTGGTCGCGCTCGGCGTGCCACTGCCGCAGGTAGAGCTCGAGGTCGGCCACGCGCCGGGCGTGGTCCTCGTCGGTGGCCAGCGGACCCGGGCCCATCCCGTGGGCGGCGCGCCGCAGCACGTCCTCGGCCGCACCGGCGACCACGTCGCGCACGCGCAGGGCGGCCCGCCAGCCCGTCGTACCGGTGAGGGCTCCGGCGTCGATCGCGGCCGCGGCCTCGGCGAGCACGGACCGGGCTGCGTGCAGGCGGGCGTCGACCGCGCCGAGGTGGACGAGCGCGACCTGGTCGGGCTCGCGCGAGCCGGACGCGGCCACCAGACGGCGGGCGACGCCCACGGCGCCGCCGAACCAGACCGCGGCGACGCCGACGGCTCCCCAGGCGAAGCCCGGCCGGTCGAGGTACCAGCCCGCCCGGCCGACCGGTCGAGCCGGCACGCCCACCATGTCCACCGGCCCGGAGTCGACCGCTGCCAGCCCGCGCGCCACCCACGTCCCGGCCACCGGGGTCAGGCCCGGGTCATGGAGGTCCACCGCGAAGAGCTGGCGCTCCTCACCCACGCGAGCGCTGACGAGGGCGTGGTCGAGGTCGCCCGCCAGGGAGCACCAGTGCTTGCGCCCGTCGAGGACGTACGACTCCCCGCTCTGCGTCGCGCGCAGCGGCTCGTCCGGGCCTTCCGCGGCGAAGACCCCCCAGGTGCCGGGCTCGGCCGGCGTCCCGGCCTGGCCGAGGATCGCGAGGGCGTCGAGGTGGGGCTCGAGGACGCGCGCTACCGTGAGGTCTGCGGCCGCGATGCCGGCGAGGGCGGACCACAGGTGGGCCGTGCGGCCGGTGCCGGGTGGCGGCAGCCGGCTGCCGACGTCGTCGGCGAGGGCGAGGGCGGCGGGCAGGTCGCCGGCAGCGTCACGGGCTCGCGCACAGAGCGTGGCGAGCTCGCGGCGCTCGTCGTCGGTGGAGGAGGCGATCTCCACGGGCCTGCTCCCGGCCTCGGTGACGGCGTCTCGGCGGTCGTCGGTCATGGGTCCCCTCGGCTCGCGCGCCCCCGGGCGCGGGCGCGGTGGCGCGCCGCCACCGAGGGTAGGAGCGGCCCACCCCCGCCGGGACCCCCCAACGGGTTGGTCGTCGACCTGACGGGACCTTCGCCCGCCGATCCGGGGACCTCGGGCCCTGCCCCGCGCGCGCCGGCCCGGCGAGCGTGGAGGCATGACGACGACACTCCCGATCCTGGTGGCCTACGACGGCTCGGCCGACGCCGAGCGTGCCCTGCACTGGGCCGCGGCGGAGTCGCTGCGCACCCACGTGCCGCTGCGCGTCCTCGCGGTCAACGCCGTGCTGCCCCCCACGTGGGGCGGGATGACCGGGGCCGTGGGCATGGCGGGCCTGGTCGACATCCCGGTGGGCGACTCCAAGGCCGTGCTCGAGCAGGCGGGCAAGACGTTGTCGGACGCCGGTGTCGGCGGGGCCACCCTCGACCAGGCGACCGGGCACGTGGTCGACGAGCTGCTGCGTGCCGGGGAGTCCGCCTCCCTGCTCGTGACGGGCAGCCACGGGCACGGTCGCACCGGTGAGGCGCTGATCGGCTCGGTCAGCCAGCACCTCGCGCGCCACGCCACCTGCCCGGTCGTCGTCGTCCGCCCGGCCCGCGACCCCGAGGCCCGTCGGATCGTGGTCGGCATCGACGGCTCACGCGCCAGCGCGGCCGCCCTCGAGCACGCCTGCCGGCGCGCCGAGGACACCGGTGAGACCGTGGTGGCGATCCACGCGTGGAAGGTCCGGGCGCCCTCGACCGACGTCTGGAGCAGCGACGCCCGCAGCGTCGACAGCCAGGAGCGCGAGCTGCTGCTGTCCGAGAGCCTGGCGGGTGTCCGCGAGGACCACCCGGACGTGCGCCTCGAGCAGGAGGTCGTCCCGGTCGCGCCGGGCCAGGCCCTGGTCGACGCGTCCGCAGGCGCGTCGCTCGTGGTGGTCGGCTCGCGCGGCCTCGGGTTCTTCAGCGGCCTGCTGCTGGGCTCGGTGAGCCAGGTCGTCCTGCACCGCGCGGAGTGCCCGGTCCTCGTGGTCCGCTGACCCCGGCACCTCCACGCAGCCCCGGACGCCCGGCCCCGCGGATGGGGGTCAGGGCATCACGGGCGGGACGTACTCGAACGTCGTCCCGAGCAGCCACAGCAGCAGCAGCACCACCGGCAGGTGGAAGACGAACTGCAGGAACGTGAAGCCCACCAGGTCGCGCGCTCGGACCCCGAGGACGGCGAGCAGGGGGAGCATGAAGAACGGGTTGACGAGGTTGGGCAGCGCCTCGGCGGCGTTGTAGATCTGGACCGTCCACCCGAGGTTCATCCCGACGTCGGTGGCCGACTGCATGACGTAGGGCGCCTCGACGAGCCACTTGCCGCCGCCCGAGGGGACGAGCAGGCCGAGGAACGCGGTGTAGAGCGCGATCACGACGGCGAACGCACCGCCCCCACCGATGCTGGTGAACAGGTCGGCGAGGTGCTCCGACACGGTGACGCCTCCGCGGCCCTCGGCCCGGGTCAGCACCGCGGCCATGGCGGCGTACAGTGGGAACTGGACCAGCACGCCGGCCGTGGTCGGCACCGCCTTGGTGACCGCGTTGAGGAAGCCGCGCGGGGTGCCGTGGAGCACCAGGCCCAGGACGAGGAAGACCATGAGGTAGCCGTTGAGGCTGCTGATCACGCTGAGGAACGGCAGTGTCGCGAGCTGCTGGACCAGCCAGCCGAGCGTGAGCAGGCCGACGAGCACGGGCAGGATCCGTGAGTACTCCAGCCACTCGCCGGGCCGGCTGCGCTCGGCCATCGGCTCCACCTCGTCGGACAGGTCCACGCCCATGTCCTCGGCGGTCCGGACGGCCTTGCCCTGCGGCGCGGACGCCCACGCCACGACGACGCTGAGCGCGATCAGGACCGCCGCCATGACGAGCGACTGCCAGGTGAGGATGGTCGTGCCGAAGTCGAGCACGCCGGTGATCTCGAGCAGCTCCGGCGGGAGCGACGCGGGGGTGGCCTGGAGCTGCGCGGCGGAGGACGACAGGCCGAGCGCCCAGACGGCGCCGAGGCCGAGGTACGCCGCGGCGCCGAGCGCGCGGTAGTCGGCGCGCAGGTCGGTGCGACGAGCGATCGCCCGGGCGAGCAGGCCGCTGAAGACCAGGCTGAGGCCCCAGTTGAGCATCGACACCAGGCACGACAGGAGCGCCACGAACGCGACGGCGCCGCGCGGGCTGGACGGGTAGAGCGCGATGCGTTCGATGATGCGCGCGACCGGAGGCGAGGTCGCGACGACGTACCCGGTGAGCACGACCATCGCCATCTGCAGCGTGAAGGTCGCGAGGTCCCAGAAGCCGCCCCCGAAGGTCTCCGCCACGGTGACCGGGCTCGAGCCGTTGACCATCGCGGCCACCGACACGAGCACCACGCCCGCGAGGGCGAACACGTAGGCGTCGGGGAACCACTTCTCGGTCCATGCTGCGCTGCGCTGGGCGAGGCGCGCCAGGCCTCGCTCGTCGGTCGTTCCCGAGATCGTCGACATGGCTCACGAACGTATCGGGTCCTGCCGTCCCTCGGGGCGGCCGGGGTGGAGGATGGCGGCCGTGAGCACGGTCTTCCGCAACGCGACGGTCTTCGACGGGCACGCCTACCTCGGCGTCGTCGGAGACGTCGTCGTCGACGGTGGCCGGGTGGTGGCGGTCGGCGCCGACGCCGCACCGGCCGGGGCGGCCGTCGTGGACGTCGCCGGCGGGCTGCTGCTGCCGGGCTTCACCGATGCGCACGTCCACCCTGTGCAGGGTGGCCTCGAGCGGCTCGCCTGCGACCTGTCCGCGCTGCCCGTCGACCGCACCGCCTACCTCGCGCACGTGAGGGAGTACGCCGCCGCGCACCCGGGGCTGGAGTGGGTCCAGGGCGGCGGCTGGGCGATGGCGGCGTTCCCCGGCGGGCTGCCGACCGCGGCCGAGCTCGACGCGGTGGTGGCGGACCGTCCCGTCGCGCTGGTCAACCGCGACCACCACGGCATGTGGGCCAACAGCCGGGCGCTCGCGCTCGCGGGGATCACCGCGGACACGGCCGACCCGGCCCACGGCCGCATCGAGCGCGACGCCCACGGCGCGCCGAGCGGCGTGCTCCACGAGGGGGCGATGGACCTCCTGGGGCACGTGCTGCCGGCGGCCGACGACGCGCAGCTGCGGGCGGGCCTCCTCGAGGGCCAGCGCCACCTCCACTCGCTCGGCGTCACGAGCTGGCAGGACGCCATCGTCGGGTCCTACTCGGGCATGCGCGACCCCGGCCCGACCTACGCCCGCGCCGCGGCCGACGGCGACCTCACCGGGACCGTCGTCGGCGCGCTGTGGTGGGAGCGCGACCGCGGCATCGAGCAGGTCGCCGACCTCGTCGCCAAGCGCGCGGACTGGTCACGCGGCCGCTTCGCCGCGACGGCGGTGAAGATCATGCAGGACGGCGTGGCCGAGAACGGCACGGCCGCCCTCGTCGAGCCCTACCTCGACCGGTGCGGGCACGTGACCGGCAACTCCGGCATCTCCTTCGTCGACCCGGCCCGGCTGCCGTCGTACGTCGGCGGGCTCGACGCTGCCGGCTTTCAGGTGCACTTCCACGGCCTCGGCGACCGGGGCGTCCGCGAGGCGCTGGACGCGCTGGAGGGCACCGACCCGGCCCGCCGCCACCAGGTCGCCCACCTCCAGCTGGTGCACCCCGACGACGTGCCCCGCTTCGGCCGGCTCGGGGTGGCGGCCAACATCCAGGCGCTCTGGGCCTGCCACGACGAGCAGATGACCGAGCTGACCATCCCGTTCCTGGGGCCGGAGCGGGCGGGCCGGCAGTACCCGTTCGCCGACCTCCACGCCGCCGGCGCCCGGCTGGTGGCGGGCAGCGACTGGCCGGTCAGCACCCCCGACCCGCTCGCCGCGATCCACACCGCCGTGCACCGCACGTCCTACGGCGAGCCCGGCCCCGCAGGCACCGAGCCGTTCCTGCCCAAGCAGGCGCTCGCGATCGAGGTGGCGTTCGCGGCCTACACGAGCGGCTCGGCCTGGGTGAACCACCGCGACGACGCCGGCACAGTCGCGCCGGGTGCGGTCGCGGACCTCGTGGTGCTCGACCGGGACCCGTTCCGCTCGCCGGACGAGATCGGGGCGGCGCGGGTCCGCTCGACGTGGGTCGACGGGGTGTGCGTCTTCGAGGCGTGAGGACGCCGGTGGGGCTAGGTGCCGCAGAAGGTCTGGTAGCCGCGGCCGAAGGAGTCCGGCGCCGGTTCGGCGAAGCGCTCGAGGCCGGGGCGGACGTCGTAGGGCGCGGCCAGCACGTCGAGCAGCACCCCCAACGGCTCGAGGTCGCCGTCGGTGCCCGCCGCCAGCGCCTCCTCCACGAGGTGGTTGCGCGGGACGTACGCCGGGTTGACCCGGTCCATCCGGTCCGCGTCGGGGGACAGCGCGAGCCAGCGCTCCGCCCAGGCGTCGTACGCCGCCAGGTCGAGCACGAGGTCGCGGGCGGGGCCGGACTCGCCCCGGGCGGCGGCGCCGAGGCCGCGGAAGAAGGACGTGTGGTCGACGTGGTTGTCCTGCATGAGGGTGACCAGGTCGGTGACGAGCGCGGACGCGGTGTCGGCGGCCAGGCCCGCGGGGAGGCCGAGCTTGGCGTGCATGCCCCCGCGCCACGCCTCGGAGTAGTGCTCGCGGAACCGCTCGAGCGACGCCACGGCCAGCGCGACGGCCTCGTCCTGCTCGTCGGCGAGGAGGGGGAGCAGGGCCTCGGCGAAGCGGGCGAGGTTCCACTCCGCGACGACAGGCTGGTTGCCGAAGGCGTAGCGGCCGGCGGTGTCGATGGAGCTGAAGACCGTCGCCGGGTCGAAGGCGTCGATGAAGGCGCACGGGCCGTAGTCGATCGTCTCGCCCGAGATGGTCATGTTGTCGGTGTTCATCACGCCGTGGACGAAGCCGACGAGCATCCACTGGGCCACCAGCGACGCCTGCGCGGCGACGACCGCCTCGAAGAGGGCGAGGTGGGGATGATCGGTCTCCGCGGCGGCAGGGTGGTGCCGGGCGATGGCGTGGTCGGCGAGGCGCCGCAGCAGGGCGGGGTCGTCGGTCGCGCGGGCGTACTGGAACGTGCCGACGCGCAGGTGGCTGCTCGCCACCCGGGAAAGCACCGCCCCCGGCAGCACCACCTCGCGGTGCACGTCGCGGCCGGTCGCGACGACGGCGAGCGAGCGGGTGGTGGGGATGCCGAGGGCGTGCATCGCCTCGCTGACGACGTACTCGCGCAGCATGGGCCCGACGGCGGCGTAGCCGTCGCCGCCGCGGGAGAAGGGCGTGCGTCCCGAGCCCTTGAGGTGCAGGTCACGCGGCCGGCCCGCGTTGTCCGTCAGCTCGCCGAGAAGCAGCGCGCGGCCGTCGCCCAGACGCGGGGAGTAGCCGCCGAACTGGTGGCCGGCGTAGGCCTGGGCGACGGGCGTGGCCCCCTCCGGGACGCGGGTGCCGGTCAGCAGGCCGACGCCGTCGTCGCTGCGCAGCCAGTCGGGGTCGAGGCCGAGGTCGGCCGCCAGCGCCTCGTTGAGCACCAGGAGTCGTGGCACGGGCACCTCGGCCGCCTGCCACGGCAGGGCCAGCTCGGGGAGCTCACCGGCGTACCGCCTGCCGAGCTCGACGGTCGGGACCACGCGCGCGTTCACGTCCTCGACGATACGGGGACCGGGGTCGCGCTCGTGGTCGGCGCGGTGCGGGGCCACGTCCACGCGGAGCGGACGATGAGCGCGAGCAGGCCCAGCTCCAGCACGATGCCGAGGCCGTAGAAGAGCTTCCAGGACTCGCCCACACCGTTGAACGCCGTGACGGGGACGTAGACCACGGCCACGACGAGGTTGGTGATGCGGTTGGCCCGGGCGGGCAGCACCACCGACATCACGACCATGAGTCCCGGGACGGCCACGAGCGCCAGCGCCGAGGTGGAGAAGGTCTGGGAGAGGTCGAACTCGAAGACGCGGCCGTCGAGGATGTCCTGGACGACGCCGGGCGTGTAGAAGTTGAGGATGTCCACGTAGGCGTAGAGGAACATGAAGCTGGTCCAGGCGGCGGCCAGCCGCACCCGCACGGGGGTCGGCTGCTCGTCCAGCGGGGCGTACGTGGATGGGTGCGTGCTCATCGGGCGGCTCCCTCGGTCGTGGTGGTCGGTGCCGCCAACGATCGCCGGGCACGGCCTCCCGGCGCCTCGGCCGGCAGGCCCGAACCCACCGGCCGATCGCACGGGCCGTCCTCGGCCGATCGGCCGATCGGCCGATCGGCCGACGGGCCGGGCGAGGCCGGGTGTGGGGCCGGTCAGCCGCGGCGGCCCAGACCGCGGTAGAGCTCGATCTCGTCGCGCAGCTTGTAGGGGAGGGGGGCGCCGCGGGCGGCGAGGGCCGAGGCGTAGGCCTCGAGGGCGAGCAGGAGGTCCTGGCGCAGCTGGAGCTGGTCGGCGGCGCGGGCGCCCTGGCGGGCGGTGCCGAGCCGGTCGCGCGCGACGGCGACGTCGCCCAGCAGGGCCCCGAGGTCCTGGCGGTCGGGCGGTTCGGTGCGGGGTCCTGCTTCCAGCATGGGCATCCCATTCGGCCGCAGGGCCGGCGCACGGTGCGACGGCGTGACGGACCCGGCCCACCCTACGCCCCGGCAGGCCGGGCCGGCTCCGTACGTCAGTTCTGGGTGAGCCTCCCCTCGACCTGCGGGTCGACCGGGCTGTTGGCCGTCACGTAGTCGGCGGCGATCTGCATCAGGTCGTCCCCGGGCTGCTGGACGTCGGTGGCCTGGGCGAAGACCGCGTAGCCGTCGCCGCCGGTGTACATGAAGTCGTTCGTCACCAGCCGCACCGTGTCTGCGTCGGCGATGGGTGTCTGCGTGCCGCCGATGCCGTCCGGGGTCCGCCACATGCCGTCGACGACGGGGGTGGTGCCGTTGCAGTGGAAGGTCGCGCGGAGGCCGGAGACCTGCGGGAACCGCCCGGTGGCGATCGCCGGGTTGCACACCGGGGAGAACCCGTTGAGGAACGCCGTGCGCAGCTGCGCGCCGGTGAGGGTCAGGATCGTCGTGCGGTTCCCGAAGGGCAGCACCGCGAACATCTCGCCCCACGTGATCTCGCACGCGGCCTCGCCGGCGCTCGGCGGCGAGCAGACGAGGTCCTGCCGCAGGCCGCCGGAGTTGGTGTACGCCGCGTCGACACCGGGGTACTTGCCCCGCATCGCGTCGGCCACCATGTTGCCCATCTCGGACTCGTGCAACCGCGTCGGGTCGCGCAGGACGTCGTTTGCCTGCGTGCCGATCACCTGGTTGCGCAGCACGGCGGTCTCCGCGTTGGCCCGGTCGACGATCGCCTGCACGTCGGCCCGAGCGCTCACGCCGAGCGTCTTCGCGACCCGGGTCGCGCCGCCGGCCCACGCCACGTCGCCGTGGCGCACCATCAGCTGGAGCACGGAGTACGACGCCCCGGCGTTGACGCCCTCGGTGATGAGGATGTCGCCCCGCACCAGGTTCGAGACCCGGTGGGTGTGGCCGACCACCATCGCGTCGACGGTCGTGTCCTGCAGCGCGTCCGCGATGGCGATGATCGGTCCCTCCCACGGCGCCCCCGGCGTCGTGCCGACCGGGTTGCTTCCCCGCGCCGTGCCCTCGTGGATCACCACGACCTGCACCTTGACGCCCTGGCGACGCAGCCGTTCGGACTCCGCCTCGATCCGCGGTGCCTCGTCGAGGAACTCCAGGCCCTCGGTGGCGCCGGCAGCGACCAGCTCCGGGGTCGAGGACAGGCCGGCTCCGATGACGCCGACCTTGACGCCGTTGACGCGGAACACCGCGGAGGGGGTCACCCAGTCCGGCGCCTCGCCGGTGTCCTCGTCGACGATGTTGGTCGCCAGGAACGGGAAGTCGGCCCTCGCCTGGTGCTGGAGCAGCCGGGCGACGCCGTAGTCGAACTCGTGGTTGCCGTACGACGTCGCGTCGAGGCCCCAGGCGTTCTCCACGTCGATCGCCGGCATGTCCTCCAGGAGGGCCGAGCTCGGCGGGGACGCGCCGACGTTGTCGCCGCCCGCCAGGATCAGGCCCTCCCCGGGCAGTGCGTCGAGCTCCTCGTCGAACATCGTCGCGAGGAACGACGCCCCGCCGACGCGGGCGTTGATGCCGTTGTCGTAGGCCCGGGTGGTCGGGTCGAGCTGGCCGTGGAAGTCGTTGAGCCCGATGATCGGCACGGGCGTCCAGCTCCTGCCCCCGTCGACGACCTCGAGCATGACCGTGCCCTGGCTGTGCTGCGGCTCCGGGATGCCGAGCAGGAACGCCAGCGTCGGGGCGAGGTCGATGGAACGTGCCGTCACCCGGCGGTGCGCGATGCCCTCACCGCCGGCCAGGAACGTCGCGCGCATGTTGATGTTCGCGGCCAGGTCCTGGACGTCGGGGACGTAGCCGTGCTGCCCGAAGAAGTGCGACGGCGCCACGAGGGTGCCGGGGGTCGCCGCGTCGAACTGGTAGGGCGGGAACGAGAAGACGACGAGGTCGCCCGTCCGGGTCGGGTGCGCCATGTCTGCGGTGCTCCCCGGCCCGTTGGGGATGTGTCTCGCGTCGGCCTTGGTGAACGCGCGGTCGATCATCCGCCAGCCCTCGGGGCCGCCGTCGCGGGTCCAGTCGTTGGGGTCGGTCAGGCCGAGGTACGTCGCCCTGATGGCCGCGACCGTGGCCGCCTCGTCGGCGGCGGCCACCTGCTGGAAGCCCCCGCCGGCCGGGTCGCGCCCGGCGAGGTTGAGGTAGACCTGCAGCGTGCCGCCGGCCCAGCAGGCCTTGGCCTTGCCGATCGTCTCGCCCGCCGCGGTGCGGCAGTTCGAGGTCTGCGGCGTCGAGAGCAGGCCCATGTCGACGAGCGGCTTGCTCGCGTCGATCGCGAGGAACTGCGGGGCGAAGCCGTGGTCGGAGCCGACGAACGTCGTCGGGTCCTTGCCGAGCAACGACCGCGCCAGCCGCAGCGTGCGGTCCGACTCCTCGTAGGCCTCGCGGATGAACGCGGCCCGCTCCTTGACGCGGCCGTCCTTCACGCCGTCGAGGTCCACGTCGTCGTACGCCGGGTTGGGCGCGCCGCCCGGCAGCCGCTTGCTCACCAGGCCGAGGAACTGGTGCTGGAACTCGTCGGTGGTCGGCATGCCGACCATCAGCAGGTCGGGCTGGTAGGTCTCGGCGACGTACTCCAACATCGGCCAGTGACCGGTGGACCAGTACAGGCCCTGCTCGACGTAGGTCTCCTCGCTGGTGACACCGGCCTCGAGGATGGCGAAGTCGGCGGCGGTGGAGGTCGGGAACTCCGCGGCGAGGTACTCGTCGAACTCGGTGTAGCCCGGCTCACCGGGCCACGTGGGCCAGCTCGCGATCGCGCGGGTCACCGACGTGTGGAACAGCCGCACGCGCGACAGGTCGGGGGAGAGGGTCTCGACCTTGACCAGCATGCCGGCGGTCTTCCCGTCGAGCGCGCCGCCGTCGACGGTCACCTTCACGTCGGCCCACTCGCCCTGCCGCAGGTCGCCGACCGCGTCGGCACCGTCCTTGGTGGGGGAGAAGAGCACCCGGTCGTACCGCGTGCGGCCGTCGTCGCGGCTGTCGTAGAGGTAGGCGTTCAGGCCGTACTTGTCGACGCCGGCGTCGAGCACCCGCATGCGCATCTCCTGTGCCGGGCTGTACGACGTCGGCACGGCGGTCCAGCCGGTGGCGGGGGTGGGCGCCGCAGCGGCGAACGGGGCGCGTCCGGCGTACCCGGCGGGGTGGTCGAACTGGAGCCCGAAGGAGGCGATGAACGGGGCGTCGTCGAAGAGCGGCTCACCGTCCTGCCCGATGAAGTTGGTCGTCACGCCGCGACCGGAGAGGAAGCTCTGGTAGTCGATCGTGGGGCCCTGGATCGACGCGCCGCGCCCGCCGGCCCACTCGACCTGCGCGACCTTGAGGCCGCCGCGCTCGGCGGCCTGCGCGAGGGACTCGGCCTGCAGCACGCCGGGGTCGAACGCCGCGGTGCGGTTGGCGAAGGGGTCGCCGTTCTTGTGGAACGTGTTGTTGGTGCTGCCGGTCACGGCCGGCCACGCGCCGGTCGCCATCGTGTACCAGCCGGCGCCCGTGTTGGGCGGCGCCTGGGTCAGCATGCCGTTCCCGCGGGCCTTCACGCCGTTGCGGAGGAACTTCTTCATCGTCGGCATCACGCCCTGGTCGGCGTACTTCTCGACGAGGTCCTGCCGCAGGCCGTCGCTGGCGAAGAAGACCGCCTGGTCCGTCGGCGCGGAGTGCGACGGTGGATGGTGCCCGCCCCCGCCACCCTTGTGGGCGGATGCGGCCGTCGTGCCGACGGTGAGGGCTGCGACGGCGGCCGGGGCCACGAGGGCCAGGGCGGCGAGGACGACGACGGGTCGGCGGTCAGTGCGGTTCACGGCACCCTCCAGGACGGGGTGGGAGCCCGGTCCTGGAGGTCAGAGCGGCGCCCGGGCGCGGCTCCCCCGGGGATGGATCGAACCTCCACCCGTGCCCCGGCGGCGTCAAGGCCCCCGGTTGGGTATGTGCCCCGCTCAGGCGGGACGGGCCCGGCCCGGTCCAGACCGCGCGCACGAGCCCGGGCACCACCGGGCCCGGGCTCGTGCGCGCTGCGCGGGGACGACGCGCGTCAGGCGTTCTTGATGGCCGAGACGTCGAGCTCGAGCTTGATCTTCTCGGAGACCAGCACGCCGCCGGTCTCGAGGGCCGCGTTCCAGGAGAGGTCCCAGTCCTTGCGGTTGATCGTGGTCGCGCCCTCGAAGCCGACGCGGGTGTTGCCGAACGGGTCGACGGCGGTGCCGGTCTCCTCGAAGGGGATCGTGACAGACCTGGTCACGCCCTTGATGGTCAGGTCGCCGGTGATGGTCCACTCGGCACCGTCGCGCTCGACGCGGGTGGAGACGAAGGTGAGGGCGGGGTGGTTCTCGACGTCGAAGAAGTCGGCCGAGACCAGGTGGCCGTCGCGGTCGGCGGAGCCGGTGGCGATGCTGGCGGGACGGATGTCGATCGACACGGTCGAGGCGGCGGGGTTCTCCGCGTCGACGTGGGCGGAGCCCTCGAAGTCCTGGAACTGGCCGCGCACGGTGGTCACCATCGCGTGGCGGGCGGAGAAGCCGAGGCGGCTGTGGCTGGCGTCGACGACGTAGTCGCCGGTGATCGACTCGCGCTCGAGGACCGCGACGGGCGCGGGGGCGGCGACGGGTGCGGGGGCGGCGGTGCTCTTGGTGCGGCGGAAGAACGACATGGGGTGCTCCTGAGGGATCGGGTGACGTCAGGTAGTTGACGATTCAATCAGTCCAACGAGGTGGGGGCCGACTTCATTTCCGTTCGGGTGTGATCCAGGACTCACCGCAACGACCCGCCCTCCTGCAGCGGAGGACGGGTCGTGGCGAGGGACGTCCCTCAGGCGATGGACGAGGGGTGCTTCGCCAGTGGTGTGACCGAGATGTCCATGTAGGGGAAGAGCGGCAGGCCGGAGAGCAGCTCGTGGAGGGCGTCGTTGGACTCGACGTCGAAGACCGAGACGTTGGCGTACTCCCCGACGATGCGCCACAGGTGCGGCCAGCGGCCGGAGCGCTGCACGTCCTGGGCGTACGCCTTCTCGCGGGCGACGAGGTCGGCCCTGACCTCGGGATCCATGTCCTGCGGGATCCGGACGTCCATGCGCACGTGGTAGAGCACCGGCGCTCAGCCCTTCGCGGGGTCGAGCACGAAGCCGTAGGACACCGTGGCGGTGCCGTCGGCCTGCTGCTGCGGGTCGAGGATGAGCTCGGGCTTCACCGCCGAGGCGATGTCGTCGTCGTTGTGGGCGTCGCCGGGGAAGTAGAGCTGGGCGGTGAGCAGCTCGTGGCCCGGGGCCGAGACCTTGACGTGCAGGTGGGCCGGGCGCCACGCGTGCCAGCCGGCGGCGGCGATGAGCTTGCCGCAGGAGCCGTCGGTGGGGATCTGGTACGGCGCGGGCTGGACGGTGCTGATCTCGAAGCGGCCGTCGGCGCCGGTCGTGAAGGAGCCGCGCAGGTTCCACTCCGGGATGCCGGGGGCGAACTGCGAGTAGAAGCCGTCGGCGTCGGCGTGCCAGAGCTCGACCTTGGCGCCGGCGAGCGCGGAGCCGTCGGTCGAGGTGACCTGGCCGCTCCACACGAGCGGCGTGCCGCCCTCGTCCTCGCGCATCGGGATGGTGCCCTTCGCGCCCTGCTCCGGGGCGTCGGGGACGTAGTAGGGGCCCTCGATGGAGCCCTTGTTGCCCTCGCGGTGCTCGGTGGCGACCTCCTCGACCACGTGCTCGAGCCACACGTCGAGGAAGAGCGGCCACTCGCCGTCCTCGCCGACGTTGATCAGCCACGCCTTGAGGGCGTTGAACTCGTCGTAGGTGACCTTGTGCTTGCGCACGGTGGCGTGGACCGCCTCGAGCACCTCGCGGGCGAGGGTGTCGACGCGCTCGGCGGGGACGTCCTTGACGGCGTCGAAGGGCGACTTGTCGGCGTGGAAGCGCTCGGTGGCGCTGGCGCCGGAGGCGGCGGCAGAGGCCTGCGGGACCTCGATCTCGTTGATGGCGGTGCTCATGGTGGTGCTCCTTGCTGGCGGGTGTGCGGTGCGGTGGGTGCGGGATGGGTGGTGTACGACCGGGGTGGCGGCGGTGCCCTCCGGTCAGTCCTGGCGGTAGCGCGCGAGCTTGTCGGGGTCGATGACGGCGCCGAGGCCGGGACCGGACCGGGCGACGAGCTCGCCGCCACGGATCTCGAGCGGCTCGGCGAGGAGGTCGTCGGTCATGTCGAGGAAGTTGGACAGCTCGCCGGCGCGGCGTGACGTCAGCTCGAATGCCGACCCGAAGGCGACCGAGCAGAGGGAGCCGAGCTGGCCGTCGATCTGGTTGCCCATGACGAGCTCGACGCCGAGCCCCTCGGCGAGGTGGTGGACCCGGCGGCTGGTGGTGAAGCCGGTGCGGGCGGTCTTGATGCTGGCGGCGGTGGCCGATCCGCCGAGGATCTCGCGGGTGACCTCGGCGGGGGTCACCACGGACTCGTCGGCGATGAACGGTACGTCGAGCTGCTGGACGAGCCAGCGTCGTCCGACGACGTCGTCGGCCGGGCAGAGCTCCTCGGCGAAGGTCAGCCCGAGGTCGGCCATCTCCTTCATCGCCTGCGCGGACTCCGAGGCCGACCAGCCGCGGTTGCCGTCGACGTACAGCTCGACGTCGTCGCCCAGGCCGACGCGCAGGGCGCGGACGACCTCGGTGTCGAGGCGGACCGGGTGGCGCCCGACCTTCACCTTGAACGTGGTGATGCCGTAGGTGTCGCGCATCCGCTCGGCCTCCGCGACCATCGCGGCCGGCTCGTCGAAGCCGAGCATGTGGGACACGCGCATCCGGTCGGTGTAGCCGCCGAGCAGCTCGGTGACGCTGTAGCCCAACGACTGGCCGAGGGCGTCCCAGATCGCCATGTCGAGCGCGGACTTGGCGGTGGGGTTGCCGACGGTGCGGGACAGGCGGGCGTGGATCTGCTCGCGCTCCATCACGTCGAGGCCGACGACCTGGCCGGCGAAGATCGAGTCCACCACGGCCACGATCCCGGCCTGCGTCTCGCCGTAGGTGAAGGGGCGCGGCGGCGCCTCGGCGACGCCGACGACGCCCTCGTCGGTGGTGACGCGGACGAGCACGTGCTCGGCGACGTGCACCTCGCCGCTCGCGAACTTCAGCGGCTTGCGGTAGGGGATGGCGAACGGGATCGCCTCGACCTGGGTGATCTTCACGGGGTGACCTCGTCGAGCTCAGGGACAGGGGAGAAGAGGCCCGCGCGCTCGAGCACCTCGAGGACGGCGAGCAGGGCGGGGTCGGTGTCGTCGGTGCGCCACGCGAGGGCGAGGTCGAGCGACGCGGCGTCGGGGACGTCGCGGAAGACCACGCCGGCGAGCGGGGCCGCGCGGACGGAGGCGGGCACCAGCGCGACGCCGAGACCGGCCGCGACGAGCGGCAGCATGACCGCGGTGCCGGGCGCCTCGTGGGCGACCGTTGGGGTGAAGCCGGCCTCCCGGCAGCTGCGCAGCACCGCGTCGTTGACCACGGAGGCGGCGCCGGTGAAGACGATGAAGTCCTCGGTGCGCAGGTCGACCATGGAGACCACCGGCTCGCCCGCGAGGCGGTGGTCGGCGGCGGCCGCGAGGACGAGCGGTTCGCTGGCGATCGTGCGCACGGTGAGGGCGTCGCCGGTCGTGGGCGGGCGCAGCACGCCGAGGTCGAGGCTGCCGTCGGTGAGCCCGGCGACCTGGGCGGCGGTCAGCAGGTCGGCGTGGATCTCCAGGGCCAGGCCAGGGAGGTCGCGCTTGACGGCGCGGGCGATCCGCGGCAGCTGCGTGTGGGCGGCCGTGCCGGTGAAGGCGATGCGGAGCAGGCCCTGGCGACCCTCGGCGATCCGGCGTACGCCGCGGACGCTGTCGTCGATCGCGCCGAGGATGCGAGCAGTCTCCTCGCGGAGGAACTCCCCGGCGGGGGTGAGGTTGACCTGCCTGGTGGTGCGCACGAAGAGCGGCGTGCCGAGCTCGGCCTCGAGCTGGCGGATGGCCTGGGAGAGGGCGGGCTGGGCGAGGTGCAGCCGCTCGGCGGCGCGCCCGAAGTGCCTGGTCTCCGCGACGGCGGCGAAGTAGCGCAGGTGGCGCAGCTCCACGGGTCCCTCCTCTCTCGCGGCTGTGGTGACGACGCTCACGTCGTCGGCGATTGATTCACGGTAGGACTGGATATTCATCGAGGACAAGGACTTGTTTGGCGGCCATTGATACGTCGCGACGATCAATACCTGCCTAGGTCAGCCCTAGGCACTTGGCTCGTGTGACGGCCGACACGTCGTGGAACCGTCGGGGCACCACCCAGCGCAACCAGCTCCGAACCAGTTCCTGGAGGCCCCCATGACCGAGACGCTCTCCCACGTCGAGTCGGTGCTCGCCGACGCGGTGATCGACGACCGCGAGGCCGGCACCTACCGCGCCAACCGCCGGATCTTCACCGACGAGGAGGTCTTCGAGCTCGAGATGAAGCACATCTTCGAGGGCAACTGGATCTACCTCGCCCACGAGAGCCAGGTGCCCGAGAAGGGTGACTACGTCACGACCTACATGGGCCGGCAGCCCGTGGTGATCACCCGCGGCCAGGACGGTGAGCTCAACCTGCTGATCAACGCCTGCGCGCACCGCGGCGCGATGATCTGCCGCCGCAAGACCGACAACCGGACGACGCTGACGTGCCCCTTCCACGGCTGGACGTTCCGCAACGACGGCACGCTGCTCAAGGTCAAGGACCCCGACGGCGCCGGCTACCCCGCGACGTTCGACACCGACGGCTCGCACGACATGACCCGGGTCGCGCGGTTCGACAGCTACCGCGGCTTCCTCTTCGGGTCGCTCAACCCCGACGTGACCAGCCTCGAGGAGCACCTCGGCGACACCACGAAGGTCATCGACATGCTGGTCGACCAGTCGCCGGACGGGCTGGAGGTGCTGCGCGGCTCGTCGACGTACACCTATGACGGCAACTGGAAGGTCCAGGCCGAGAACGGGGCCGACGGCTACCACGTCACCGCGACGCACTGGAACTACGCCGCCACCACCTCGCGTCGCAGCACCGGCGACTCGGCCAACACCACCAAGACGCTCGACGCCGGGAGCTGGGGCAAGTCCGGCGGGGGCTACTGGTCCTACCCCAACGGCCACCTGTGCCTGTGGACCTGGGCCGGCAACCCCGAGGACCGCCCCCTGTGGGACCGCCTCGACGAGCTCAAGGAGGCCTACGGCGAGGCCAAGGGCGAGTTCATGGTCAAGGGCAGCCGGAACCTGTGCCTCTATCCCAACGTGTACGTGATGGACCAGTTCTCCACGCAGATCCGGCACTTCCGGCCGATCTCGCCGCACCAGACCGAGGTCACCATCTACTGCATCGCCCCCAAGGGCGAGTCGCCCGAGTCGCGCGCGTGGCGGATCCGCCAGTACGAGGACTTCTTCAACGCCTCCGGCATGGCCACCCCCGACGACCTGGAGGAGTTCCGCTCCTGCCAGCTCACCTTCCAGGCCACCGCGGCGCCGTGGAACGACATGAGCCGCGGCGCCGAGCACTGGCTCGACGGCCCGGACGAGGTGGCCCTCGCGCTCGACATGCCGGGGGTGATCTCGGCCGGGGTGAAGAACGAGGACGAGGGGCTCTACCCCGTCCAGCACGGCTACTGGCTGGAGACGATGCGCGCTGCGGTGGCCCGCGAGAACGGCACGACGAACGGCACGGAGGTCCAGGCATGAGCGCGACCAGGCAGACCAGTCCCGTCGAGGCGGGCACCCGCCTCATCACCCAGAACGACCTCGAGCAGTTCCTCTACCGCGAGGCGCGCTTCCTCGACGACCGCGAGTTCGAGAAGTGGCTGGAGTGCTACGCCGACGACTGCGAGTACTGGATGCCGGCGTGGACCGACGACGACGAGCTCGTCCAGGACCCGCAGACCGAGATCTCGCTCATCTACTACCCGAACAAGGGTGGCTTGGAGGACCGGGTCTTCCGGATCCGCACCGAGCGGTCGAGCGCGACGTCGATCCCCGAGCCGCGCACCAGCCACAACATCAGCAACGTCGAGGTCATCGAGCGCCGGGGCGACCTCGTGGACGTGCGCTTCAACTGGCACACCATGTACTTCCGCTACAAGACGATCGACCCCTACTACGGGACGTCCTTCTACACGATCGACTTCTCCGGCGAGAGCCCGCTGATCCGGCGCAAGACCGTGGTGCTGAAGAACGACTACATCCACCACGTGGTGGACGTCTACCACTTCTGAGCACCACGACCGAGCCCGGACCACGACCCCCACGACCCCCAGGAGCAGCCATGAGCAGCCACCAGGTCGCCCTCGCCTTCGAGGACGGTGTCACCCGCTTCATCACCTGCGCGGAGGACCAGACCGTCGCGGACGCGTCCTACCGCGCCCGCATCAACATCCCGCTCGACTGCCGTGACGGCGCCTGCGGCACGTGCAAGGCGCTGTGCGAGTCGGGAGACTACGACGGCGGCACCTACATCGAGGACGCGCTGTCCGCCGACGAGGCCGCGGCCGGCCTGGTCCTGCCCTGCAGCATGCGGCCACGCTCGGACCTGGTGCTCCAGATCGCCAGCACCTCGGCGGTCGCCAAGACCAGCGCGGCGACGTACAAGGCCACGGTGACCGGGATCGAGCGGCTCTCCCCGACGACGATGTCGCTCACCCTCGAGACCGAGGAGCGCGACCACCTCGCCTTCCTCCCCGGCCAGTACGTCAACATCGAGGTGCCGGGCACGGGGGAGAGCAGGTCGTACTCCTTCAGCACGGCCACCGACGACCGCTCGCTGGGCTTCCTCGTCAAGCTCACCCCCGGCGGCGTGATGTCGACCTGGCTGTCGGAGCAGGCGGCGATCGGGGACGAGGTCGGGTTCACCGGCCCGCACGGCAGCTTCTTCCTGCGCGAGGCCGAGCGTGCGCTGCTGCTCGTCGCCGGCGGCACCGGGCTCGCCCCGATCCTGTCGATCCTGCGCACCATGCGAGCCGGCGGCAGCACCCGGCAGGTCCACCTCGTGTACGGCGTGAGCACCGACGACGACCTCGTCGAGCTGGCCGCGCTCGAGGAGCTCGCCGCCGCGATGCCGTCGCTCACGTGGGACCACTGCGTGTCGGACCCGGCCACCACGGCCGCCCACCAGGGCTACGTCATGGGGCTGATCCGCGACGAGCACCTGTGCGACGGCGACGTCGCGGTCTACCTGTGCGGGCCGCCGCCGATGGTCGAGGCCGTCCGGGGCGACTTCGCCGAGCGGGGGGTCGAGCCGACCGGCTTCTACTACGAGAAGTTCGCGCTGTCCGGCACGGGCACCCCCGCCGCCGGAACGGTCGCGGGGCCGGTGCCGGAGGCCGCCGAGGAGGCGCCGCCCGCGGTCGAGGAGCAGGAGCACGAGGCGCCGCTCGCCGTGCCGGCGCCCCGGGTCGCGGAGGACGCGGACGAGCCGCTCTTCGTCGGGCACGCCGGCCGCGCCGTGGCCGGGCAGGAGCTGTTCCCTGCCCGGGAGCTGACCGGGCTCCGCGGCGGGGCCACCCCCGACCCCGCCGCGGTCGCCGCGACCGCCCGCACGCTCGCGGGCCGGGAGGCCTTCCCCTCGCGCGAGGTCGCCGCGCTGGTGGCACCCGAACCCACCCCGGTGTCCATCCCCGTTTCCAGCCCCGTGCCCGCGACCTCCGACGGCTACGAGATCGGCGAGGAGCACCCCTCGGTGCACGCCTCAGACGCGATCTTCGAGGCACGGATGGCGCTCGAGCTCGGTGCCCTCGACCTGGTCCTCGGCCGGATCAGCTCGCGCCAGGTCGCGGGCTACCGGCTGCTCGCGGAGGGATGCGTCCCCCACGTCGACGGCAGCCGCTTCGTGGACGCCGCGGCGTACACCGAGACCAATGCGGCCTTCCACGACTACCTCTTCACCCTCACCGGCAACGAGCACCTGCTGCGCGCCTACCAGGCCCTCGGGGTGAAGGGACGCATGGAGGAGGTGCTGCGCACCGCGACGTGGTGCCACCCGCTGTGCGCCCAGGACCACCTCGACATCGTCGACGCGATCGAGCGCGGCGACCGTGCCGCGGCGCGCGAGCTCGTGAGCGCGCACGCCGACCGCTCGAAGACCACCATGCGCCGGGCGATGGACGACAGCCGGACCGGCGAACGACCCCGGTTCACCACGCCCGGCCGGTTCGCCGGCACGGTCGTCGTCGTCACCGGCGCCGCCCAAGGTATCGGTGAGGCCGTCGCCCGGCGGGTCAGCGCCGAGGACGGCCTGCTCGTCCTGGCCGACCGCTCCGACCTGGTCCACGACCTGGCGTCCGAGCTCGCCGCCACCGGACGGGGCGCGCTGGCCGTGGTCGCCGACCTCGAGTCCTACGACGGCGCCGCGGCGGTCGTCGAGCAGGCCGTCGCCCGGTTCGGCCGGGTCGACGTGCTCGTCAACAACGTCGGTGGGGCGATCAACTTCAAGCCGTTCACCGAGTTCACCGATGCCGAGATCACGGCCGAGGTGCAGCGCTCGCTGATGACCACCCTGTTCGCCTGCCGGGCCGTGCTGCCCGGGATGGTGGAGCGCGGCCGCGGCGTCGTCGTCAACGTCTCGTCGGCAGCCACCCGTGGCATCCACCGGATTCCCTACTCCGCGGCCAAGGGCGGCATCAACGCGATCACCGCCTCGCTCGCGCTGGAGTACGCCGAGCACGGCATCCGCGTCGTCGCCACCGCCCCCGGCGGGACCGAGGCCCCGCCGCGGCGGATCTCCCGCGGCACCCCGGCACCGCGCGACGAGCGCGAGCAGCAGTGGTTCCAGGCGCACATCGACCAGACCCTCGCCCACTCCCTGATGCACCGCTACGGCTCGCTCGACGAGCAGGCGGCGGCGATCACCTTCCTCGCGAGCGAGGAAGCCTCCTACATCACCGGCACGGTCCTTCCCGTCGCCGGCGGTGACCTGGGCTGACGTCCCCGTCAGCCCGCACCACACCCACCTCACCTCTCGGAGCACCCTCATGCCCGACACACCCGCCTCGGCGACCCCAGAGCAGGACGCGCGACGCCGTCGCACGACCTCCTGGGTCGTCTTCCTCTCCGCCGCCGCACTCGTCTTCGACGGCTACGACCTCGTGGTCTACGGCACCGTGGTCCCGGTGCTGCTGGCCGATCCCTCCCACCTCGGCACCGTCACCCCCGGCCAGGCCGGCACGCTCGGCAGCTATGCGCTGGTCGGCGTCCTCGTGGGCGCCCTCGCCGCCGGTGCGGTCGGCGACCGCGTCGGGCGCCGCAAGGTGATGCTGGTCAACCTCGCCTGGTTCTCCATCGGCATGGCCGTCACCGCCACGACCCAGTCGGTCGCCGCCTTCGGCCTGTTCCGCTTCCTCACCGGCATCGGCGTCGGCGCGCTCGTCGCGACGGTCGGAGCGCTGGTCGCTGAGTTCGCGCCACCCGGCCAGCGCAACCGCTACAACGCGATCGTCTACAGCGGCGTCCCGGCCGGCGGCGTGCTCGCCGCCCTGACCGCGATCGCCCTCGGTGACAGCATCGGCTGGCGCGGCCTGTTCTGGATCGGCGCGCTGCCGATCGTGCTGCTCCTCCCGCTGGCGGTGTGGTTCCTCCCCGAGTCGCCGAAGTGGCTCGTCGCCCACGGCCGAACCGCCGAGGCCGAGGCCGTGTCCGTCCGCACCGGCATCCCGGTCCCCGCGCCCGAGCCGGAGGTCGCCGACAAGGTCGGCTTCCCGGCGCTGGCCAGCCGGCGCTTCGCCTACCCGACGGCGTTGCTCGGGCTGATGAGCTTCGCAGGGCTCCTGCTGACCTACGGCCTCAACACCTGGCTCCCGCAGATCATGGGGGAGCAGGGCTACGGCAAGAACCACGCGCTGACCTTCCTGCTGGTGCTCAACCTCGCGGCCATCGTCGGCGGGCTCGTGGCGTCGTACGTCGCCGACCGGGTCGGTGCCAAGCGCGTGGTCACGGCCACCTTCGTGCTCGCCGCCTTCTCCCTGGCGATCCTGCCGCTGTCCCTGCCGGCCGGCGTCCTGTTCCTGGCCGTCGGACTGGCCGGCGTCGGGACGATCGGCACCCAGGTGCTGATCTACGGGTTGGTCTCGAACTACTACCCGACCAGGGCCCGTGCCGCCGGTGTGGCGTGGTGCGCCGGCTTCGGCCGGCTCGGCGGCATCGTCGGACCGATCATCGGGGGTGTCCTCGTCGGGGCGGGCGTGGGCGGTTCGACCGCGTTCCAGCTCTTCGCGGTGGTCTCGCTGGCCGGAGCCGTGGTGGCGCTGGCCGTCCCCCGACCGGCGCACGCCGAGTCGCGACGTCGCGACCTCCGCCCGGGGGAGGTCGGGTCTACCGTGACTGCGTGACCCACGCCGACGCGACGCCCGCGCTCGTGGCTCGCGACGCCCACCTCGCCGACCTGCAGCAACGCCTGCTGCGGGTCGGCGAGGTCGGTCCCGGCCTCGTCCTCGTGACCGGGCCGGGCGGCACCGGCACCTCGGCGCTCGTACGCCGGTTCGCGGCGGGGCACGTCGCCGCGGGTGGTCGCTGCCTCCGCGCCGAGGGCGCCCCGTGGGAGCGCGACGTGGAGCTCGGGGTGCTCTCGCAGCTGATCGGTGCCCCGGTGACCGCACCGACGTCATCCGCTGCCGGCGACCAGCTCGCCGACACGGTCGCCGGGCTTCCCGGCGAGGGGGCCGCGCTCGTGCTCGTCGACGACGCCGGCCACGCCGACGCGGCCTCGCTGCAGGCGCTGTGGAGCGCCGTGCACCACCGTGCCGACGTCCCCGTGCTCGTGGTGCTGGCCGCGACGACCCCGGCGCCGTCGCCCGACGCGGCCGCGGTGCTCGACCGCGTGGCCGACCGGGTCGTGCTGCCGCCGCTCGGGCCCGGCGACGTGCAGCAGCTCGCCGCCCGGGCGGGGGTGGCGCTGCGGCCCACGCTGGCCGACCGGCTGTGCCGGTTCACCGCCGGGCGGCCGGGCCCGGTCCTCGCGCTGCTCGCCGAGCAGCCTCCGGAGCTGTGGTCCGACGTCGACCCCGCCCTCCCGGCGCCCGCCGCCGTGGCGGCCGACGTCGCCGGGAGGCTGGCCGCCGCGACGGCTCCCGCCAGGGCGCTGGCCGAGGCGGTCGCGGTGCTCGGCCGGGCGCCCGTGCCGCTGGCCGCCGCTCTCGCCGGCGTGCCCGACCCGCTCGGGCCGGCCGACGAGCTCCTCGGGGCGCGGCTGGTGCGGTGGGTCGAGCACCTCGGCGCCGTGCTGGTCGAGCCGAGCGACCCGATGGTGGCGGCCGCCGTCCTGGGCTCGGTGGGGCGGGTGCGCCTCGCCGACCTGCACCGCTCCGCAGCCAGCCTGGTCGACGACCCGGTGGTGCGCCTCGACCACCTGGTCAGCGCGAGTCCGATGGCCGACGCCGGTCTGGCCGACGAGCTCGAGGAGCTCGCCGCCGAACGGGCCGCGACGGGGGAGTGGGCGGCCGTCGCGCGCCTGCTGTCCCACGCCGCGCGGATCACCGCCGATCGTGGGCTCCGCGAGGACCGGCTGTCCCGGTCCTTCGACGCACTCGTCGGCTCCGGTGACACCCTCGGCGCCGCCGCGGCCGTGGCAGAGGTCGAGAGCCTGCGCGAGACGCCGCTGCGCAACGCCGCGCTCGGCTACCTCGCGATCGTGCGCGGCCGGTCGGCCGAGGCGGAGAGCCGGCTCGGGCGCGCGTGGGACCTGGTCAACGTCGAGCGCGATCCCGACGTCGCCGCCCTCGTCTGCCACCGCCGGGTGCTGCACAGCCTGGCCCGTTGCCGCGGCCGGGAGCTCGTCGAGTGGGCCGACCGCGCGCTCGCGCTCGCGGCGCCTGGCTCCCCGGCCGCGGTGGAGTCGTCGGCGATCCGCGGGCTCGGGGTCGCTGGCACGGGAGGTGGTCAGCAGGCCCTCGCCGACTACGCCGTCCTCGCCACGCAGGTCGGGCACGGCGCACAGGCGCAGCGGGTCGCGATGGGGCGCGGCTGGACCGCGCTCGCCCTCGACGAGGTCGACGTCGCCCGGGAGGCACTGTCGTCGGCCACCTCCACCGACTTCCTCGGCGGGTCGACACGGATCTCGCTGTGGGCGCACGCGTGGCTGGCCCGTGCCCACTTCGTGAGCGGTGAGTGGGACGACGCGCTCCGCACGGCCGAGGACGGCATGCGGCTGGCCGAGCGCACCGGCATGCGCCTGATCGAGCCGCTGCTGGCCTGGACCCGGGCGCAGGTGCACGGCCTGCGCGGCGAGTGGGAGCTGGCGGACCGCGCGGTCGGCGAGGCGGCGGCCGGGCCGCGCGACTACGAGATCATGCGCGTGGCCGGGGCGCTGGCCCGGGCGGGCGTCGCCGAGGCGCGCGCCGACTACGCCGGGGTGCTGCGCGCGCTCGAGCCGCTGCGCCAGCCGTGGGCCGGCGGGAGCATCGACGAGCCGGGTGCCTGGCCGTGGGCCGACGTGTGCGCCAACGCCCTGGTCGTCGAGGGGCGCCACGACGAGGCCGACGCGTTCCTGCGTCCCCACGAGGAGCGCGCAGCGGACCGCGGCCACCGGTCCGCGCAGGCCCGGCTGAGGTATGCCCGCGGCCGGCTGCTCGGCGCCACCGGCGACCTCGACGCGGCTCGCACCGCCTTCCAGGAGTCGGCGGACCTGCTCGAGGACCTGCCGCTGCCCTACGACCGGGCGCGCACCCACTTCGCGTGGGGGCAGACGCTGCGTCGCGCCGGCAAGCGGCGCGAGGCGGACCCGGTGCTGCAGACCGCCCGCGACCTCTACGCCCGCCTGGGCGCGACGACGTACGTCGAGCGCTGCGACCGCGAGCTGCGGGCGGGCGGGGTCCATGCCGGCCGCCCCGCCGGCGACCGCGACGCCGTGGCGCTGACGCCCCAGGAGGAGCTGGTCGCCGACCTCGTGGCGCGCGGGATGACCAACAAGGAGGTGGGCACCGAGCTGTTCGTCTCGACCAAGACCGTGCAGTACCACCTCACCCGGATCTACGCGAAGCTCGGCATCCGCTCGCGCGGCGAGCTCGCCGCGCTCCGGGCGGGTGCGGCCTCGGACGCTTGACGGGGCCTGACGGTCTTCCGTGCCGGCCGGGATCGGCGCATCCTGAGCCCATGGCCGACCACGCGGGATCACGCCCTCGGCGGAGCACGGCCGTCCCGCTCGCCGCGTTCGCTGCGGGTGCGGTGGTGGCGGTGCTGCTCGGCGTCGTCGGGCGGGTGCACGACCCGACCCTGGCCGGCACGACCGACCTCGGCTTCCGCACCGTCATCGAGATGAAGGTCGCGCTGTCGACGGTGATCGGCGTGCTGGTCGTGCTGCAGCTGGTGAGCACGCTGTGGCTCTACGGCCGCATCGGCCGCCGCGCGCCGCCCTGGCTCGGCACCGCCCACCGGGTCTCGGGCACCCTTGCGCTCCTGCTCGCGGTGTTCGTCGGCTACAGCTGCCTGTGGGCACTCGGCCTCGAGGTCGGCACCCTGCACACCGGCGAGGAGGTCCCGTTGCGCGCGGTCGTGCACGGCGTGCTCGGCTGCGCGGTCTTCGGCGCAGTGGTGGTCAAGCTGGTCGCCGTGCGCGCCCACCGGTCGCCCGGCTGGTTCCTCCCGGTGGCCGGCGGGGTGCTGTTCTCGCTGCTGCTCGCCGTCGTGCTGACGTCCGCCGGGTGGTACGTCGCCGCCCGGGGATGGCCCAGCCACCCCGGCTACTGACGCGGGCTGTCCGACAGGCTGCCGCGGAATGTCTCGGGGGCCAGCAACGCCGAGACGAAGGTGATGCCGGCCAGCACGACGACGTACAACCCCACGGGCCAGGAGGCGCCGTTCGCGGAGGCGGCCAGGCTCACCGCGATCAGTGGCGCGAAGCCGCCGAAGAGGATCGCGGCGAGCTCGCGGCTCACCGCAGCACCGCTGTAGCGGCTCGCGGTGCTGAAGAGCTCGGAGAGCACCACGCCCTGAACGCCGAACATGACGCCGACGCTGCCGCCTTGGGCGAGGGCGAGCGCGAGGACGGCGAGCAGCGGCCGGCCGCTGTCGACGAGCATGAAGAACGGGAACGCGAACGCGATGGCGTAGAGGGCGCCGAACATGAGCACCGGGCGGCGCCCGAACCGGTCGGAGGCGATGCCGGCGAGGGGTGCGGTGCCCATCACGACGAGCCCGGCGACGAGCAGGCCGGTCGTGCCGGTGACGCGGTCGTAGCCGTGGTCGGCCATGTAGGAGAGGGCGAAGACCTGGTAGAGGTGGCTGAACGAGAGCGGGGCCGCGACGAGGCCCATCACGAGCAGCAGGCTGCGCCACTGCGTCCGGACCAGCGTCAGCAGGGGCGCCTTGGTGGGTGCGGCGTCCTCGACGACCTCCTCGAAGGCGGGGGTCTCCTCCAGGCGCAGGCGGATCCAGAGGCCGAGGGCGATCAGCAGCAGGCTCGCCAGGAACGGCAGCCGCCAGCCCCACGAGGCGAACTGTGCGTCACTGGTGAGCGAGGTGGTCAGCAGCAGCGCACCGGACGACAGCACCAGCCCGAGGTAGACGCCGGCGGCGGAGAACGAGCCGAACAGGCCGCGACGTCCGGGCGGCGCGTACTCGACGGCGTACACCGAGGCGCCGCTGTACTCCGCGCCCGAGCCCATGCCCTGCAGCAGTCGCAGCACCACCAGCAGGACCGGTGCCGCGATGCCGATCATGGCGTGCGAGGGGATCAGGGCCATCGCCGTCGTCGAGAGACCCATCAGCATGAGGGTGGCGATGAGGGCCGGGCGGCGGCCGTGCTTGTCCCCGATGTGCCCGAAGACCATCGCCCCGACGGGGCGCGCGACGAAGCCGACGCCGAAGGTGGCCAGCGAGAGCAGCAGCGAGGTGGAGTCCGAGGCCGTGGGGAAGAAGACCTGGCCGAAGACGAGCGCGGCCGCGGCGCCGTAGAGGAAGTAGTCGTACCACTCGAGTGCCGAGCCGAGCAGCACGGCGGTGCAGACGCGGGTGAGCGTACGACGGTCGGCGACCGGGCCCGCCCCGGTCGGACCGGCGGGTGTCGGCGGCGAGGCAGGCGAGCTGAGGGTGTGCGTCATGGGGGTCTCCGGATCGGGTGTCGGGCGCACGGGGGCGCACTCGGGTGGCGCCGGCACGCCGTCGTGCCGGGCAGGGGTGGGACGTCGTCCGCGCGATGGGGTGCGGGCGTCAGGCGTCGGCGGGCAGCCGTTCGAGGGTGCGGGGATCAGCCGCGGCCCGGGCGGGCGCCCAGCCGTAGCGGCCGGGGGCCCAGTCCTCGTCCCCGGGCACCCAGAAGAAGAACGTCACGCGACGCTCGGCGAACCGCCACCGGCCGTCGTCACCTCGGACCATCCG
Source organism: Microbacterium sp. ARD31 (assembly GCF_031844425.1). Lineage (NCBI taxonomy): Bacteria > Bacillati > Actinomycetota > Actinomycetes > Micrococcales > Microbacteriaceae > Microbacterium > Microbacterium sp. ARD31. Next base: position 39,797 of record NZ_JAUZVE010000032.1, on the reverse strand, counting down.
GTCCTGGTAGCGGCCGGCGGCGACGTGGGCGCGACCGTCGACGACGCACGGCTGGTCGAGCCACGTCGTCCCGGTCGCGTGGCGGGCGGGTGTGCCCACCAGGTCGATGGTCTCGTTGGACGAGAAGTGCCACCAGGCCGACAGCGGGCCGTCCTGGAGGTCGGCGAAGAAGGTGCGCAGCTCGTCGTGGCCGCGCGCCGTCGAGAGCCCGACGAACGCGCCGTCGGGCGTGAAGAGGTCGACCAGGTCGTCCCAGCGGCCGTCGTCGAGGGCCTGGCAGTAGTGCGCGCGGAGCTGCCCGATGGCGTGCAGGTCCTCCAGGCGGCGCACGCGGGCGGCCAGGTCGTGCGCCAGGTCGTGCGCCAGGTCCTCGGCGACGGGCTGGACGGCCATGTCAGACGCCGACCGGCACCCGGACCGGCGCACCGGTCCGCTCGGTGATCTCCTCGACCGTGACGCCCGGCGCGAGCTCGACGAGCTCGAAGCTGTCGCCCGCGACGTCGAGGACGCCGAGGTCGCTGATGATGCGGTCCACCACGCGGCGACCGGTCAGCGGGAGGTCGCAGGCCGCGACGAGCTTGTGCCGGCCGTTGCGCGCGACGTGCTCCATCAGGACGATGACCCGGCGGGCGCCGCTGACGAGGTCCATCGCCCCGCCCATGCCCTTGACCATCGAGCCGGGCACCATCCAGTTGGCCAGGTCTCCGGTCATCGAGACCTGCATCCCGCCCAGGACGGCGGTGTCGATGTGGCTGCCGCGGATCATCGCGAAGCTGAGCGAGGAGTCGAAGAACGACGCGCCCGGCAGGACGGTGACGGTCTGCTTGCCGGCGTTGATCAGGTCGGGGTCGACCTCGTCCTCGTAGGGGAACGGTCCCACGCCGAGGATGCCGTTCTCGGCGTGCAGCGTGACCGTGGAGCCCGCCGGCAGGTGGTTGGGGATCATGGTCGGCAGTCCGATGCCGAGGTTGACGTACTCCCCGTCGTGCAGCTCGAGCGCCGCACGGGCGGCCATCTCGTCTCGGGTCCAGCTCATGCCGGCACCTCCTCGTGTGCGCCCCGGGGGCGGGTGGTGAGCTTCTCGATGTCCTTCTCGTGGGCCTGCTCGGGCGTCAGCTCGACGATGCGCTGGACGAAGACGCCGGGGAGGTGCACGTCGTCGGGCGCGATCTCGCCGATCTCGACGACCTGCTCCGCCTCGACGATCGTGAGGCGCCCGGCCATCGCGGCGGGGATGTTGAAGTTGCGCGCCGAGGCGTGGAAGACGCAGTTGCCGGCGCGGTCGACCTTCGCGGCGCGGACGAGGGCGACGTCGGTGACGATCGACTCCTCGAGCACCATGTCGACGCCGTGGAAGGTGCGCACCTCCTTGGGCTCGGACGCCAGGGCGACGGTGCCGTCGGGGTGGTAGCGCCAGGGCAGGCCGCCCTCGGACACCATGGTGCCGACGCCGGTCGGGGTGAAGAACGCCCCGATGCCCGCGCCGCCGGCGCGCATCCGCTCGGCGAGCGTGCCCTGCGGGGTGAGCTCCACGGTCAGCTCGCCGGCGAGGTACTGGCGGCCGAACTCCTTGTTCTCACCGACGTAGGACGCGATGACGCGGGTGATCCGCCGGGCCTCGAGCAGCAGCCCGAGCCCGGCGCCGTCGACGCCGCAGTTGTTGGAGACCACGGTGAGGTCGTCGGCGCCCTGGTCGAGGAGCGCGCCGATGAGGGTCCACGGGATGCCGACGAGACCGAACCCGCCGACCGCGAGGCTCGAGCCGGCCGCGACGTCGGCGACCGCGTGCTCGGCGCTCGGCACGACCTTGTCGATGCCCGTGGCAGGCGTGCCGGTGCTCATGCTGCTCCGTCCTTCAGGTGCGCGATGATCGCGGGGGTGATGGCCTGCGGTTGCTCGGCGTTGGCGAGGTGGGCCGACCCCGGCACGACCAGCAGACGGCCGTCCTGGACGCTGTCTGCGATCGCCTCGAGGTGCGGGGGAGGGGTCGCCGGGTCGTCGGCGCCGGCGATCGCCAGGGTCGGGGCGACGATGCCGGGCAGGTCGTCGCGCAGGTCCATCGCGGCGATGACCTCGCAGCACGAGGCGTAGCCCTCGGCCGGGGTCGCGGCCACGATGCGCTCGGACTCGGCCCGCACGTCGGGGTTCTCCGCCAGGAAGCGCGGGGTGAACCACCGTGCGACGACGGCCTCGGCCACGGCCCGGCTGCCGCCCTCGCGGACCGTCGCGGCCCGGTCGTGCCAGGCGCTCGACGGCTCGAGGCGCGCGCCGGTGCACAGCACCACGAGGCGGTCGACGCGCTCGGGGTCGCGGGCGGCGAGGCGCATGCCGGTCATGCCGCCCAGCGAGAGGCCGACGAAGTGGGCCTTCTCGATGCCGAGGCGGTCGAGCAGGGCGACGACGTCGTCGGCGAGGTCGTCGATGTCGTAGGGGCCCTCCGGCACGGGGGAGCCGCCGTGGCCGCGGGTGTCGTAGCGCACGACGCGGAAGTGCTCGGCGAGCTCGTCGGCCTGGGCGTCCCACATCGACGTCGTCGAGCCGAGGGAGTTGGAGAGGACGACGACGGGTGCGTCCTCGGGACCGCTGACGACGTGGTGGACCTCGACGGCACTCATGAAGGGACCCGCTCGAAGACCGCCGCGAGGCCTTGGCCACCGCCGATGCACATGGTCTCCAGGGCGTAGCGCGACTCGCGCCGCCGCAGCTCGTAGGCCATCGTCGCCAGGATGCGGGCGCCGGTGGCGCCGACGGGGTGGCCGAGCGAGATGCCCGAGCCGTTGGGGTTGAGCCGCTCGTCGGTCGGGTCGACCTTCCACTCGCGCAGGCAGGCGAGCACCTGCGCGGCGAAGGCCTCGTTGAGCTCGATCAGGTCGATCTCGTCGAGGGTCAGCCCGGCGCGGTCGAGGGCGGCCGCGGTCGCCGGGACCGGGCCGATGCCCATCACCTCCGGGCCGACGCCGGCGACGGCCCACGACCTCAGCGCGAGCAGCGGCCGCAGGCCGCGGCGCTCCGCCTCCTCGCGCGTGGTCACGACGCACATCGCGGCGCCGTCGTTCTGGCCGCTGGCGTTGCCGGCGGTCACGGTGGACGCGGGGTCGATCCTCTCGCGCACCGGTCGCAGGCCGGCCAGCTGCTCGAGGGTGGTGTCGGGGCGCGGGTGCTCGTCGCGGTCGACGACGACGTCGGGTCTGCCGCGACGACCCGGGACGGTGACCGGGACGAGCTCCTCGGCGAACCGGCCGGCATCGTGGGCGGCGCCGGCCCGCTGCTGCGAGCGGACGGACAGCTCGTCCTGCTCCTCGCGGGAGATGCCGTACTCCTTGCGGAGGTTCTCGGCCGTCTCGAGCATGCCGCCGGGGACGGGGTGGTCCCTGCCTCCGGCCGTCTCGCGGGCCCGCACCAGGCGGTCCATGAGCTCGACCGAGCCGCCCTTGACGCCGGTGCGCAGGCCGAGGGCGTAGTGCTCGACGTTGGACATCGACTCGGCGCCGCCCGCCACGATGAGCGTGCCGCCACCGCTCGCGATCTGCGCGGCGGCGTAGAGCACGGCCTGCAGGCCCGAGCCGCAGCGCCGGTCCAGCTGGAGCCCGGGCACGCCGGTGCCCAGTCCGGCGTCGAGCGCGGCGATGCGGCCGATGGCCGGGTTCTCGCCGCTGGGGTAGCAGTTGCCCAGGATCACGTCGTCGACGTCGCCCTCCTGCAGGCCGGTCCGGCGGACCAGCTCGGCGAGGGTGGTGGAGGCGAGGTCCACGGCGGACAGCGAGGCGAAGGCGCCGCCGTACCGGCCCACGGGGGTGCGCACGGGCTCACAGATCACGATGTCGGGCATGGATCGAACCTAATCGTGACGTTCGATACAGTGAAGTATCCGTTTGGCCACGACTGAGACGCCAGGCGTCCTAAACGTCGGACCGCTCGTCGAACCGCGGCAGCGTCGGCCACCGCTGGCTCGCCCAGTGGAGCCAGCTGTCGGATCCGGCCGGCGGGTCGGGCGGCGGCGCGTCGGCGAGCTCCTCGTCCGTGGGCGGGTGGTACGACGCCAGCCACCGGTCGTGGTCCTCGTCGGTCATCGGGAACGTCGTCTCCGGCGCCGTCTCCCACCGGGCTCCGGCCCGGGCGCGTCGCTCCTGCTCGTCGAGCGTGACGTGGTGCAGCACGAAGCGACCATCGGCCGACTCGGCGACCGCGCGGATGGCGTACCTCTCCTCGGGCGACCAGCACCCGAAGTCCAGCACCACTCCCGCCCCGCTGCGGAGCACCTCGTGGGCGACCCAGATCATCCGCCCCTCGAGGATGTCGCGACGTCCGCCCGCGTCGTTGTCTCCGAAGAGCGGCGCCATCCAGTCGTCCCCGGCGTGAGCCGCACGATCCGCTCGGCCTCGGCGATCCGCCGGGCGAGGGTGGTCTTGCCCACCCCTGGCAGGCCGACCGTCAGGTGGAGCACCGGCTGCGACGTCGCGCGCCGGATCACCTCGGTCGTCGACAGCCCGCTGGTGCGGGGGACGGCGACGTACCGGCCGGACGCCACCGCCGGTCCGTAGACGGCGGCGGCGCCCTCCGGCGACAGGTCGTCGCCATGGACCACCGTCGTGATGCCGTGCTCGTCGAGGAACTCCTCGGTCACCTCGAACGGGGCGTCCGCGACCACCTCGTCGACCCAGCGGCAGGCCTCGATCACTGCCACCCGCTCGGCGAGCGTCATGACCGGCCGCCGCTTGTACGACGCCGCGGTCTCGTCGGACAGCACGCCGACGACGAGCCGGTCGCCGTGGCGACGTGCCTCGCGGAGCAGCGCGACGTGACCGGCGTGGAACAGGTCGCCGACCATGTCGACGTACACGCGGGTGGTGGTCCGGTCGTCCGACATGGCGGCGAACCTACCGCCGACCCTTGCGGAGGGCGGCGACGCGGCGCGACCATGGGGGGAGGGGGAGGGAGCGTCATGGACGTACGCAGAGCAGGTGCTCGAGCACTCGTCGCGGGCGCGGTCGTCGCGGCGCTGGCGGTGCCGGGGACGGCGCACGCGGACACGGGGTCGATCGACGACCCGGCGGGCGACGCGACGTCCGTCGACATCACCCGGGTGCGGGTCGTCCACCGGGACGCGGTGAAGGTGACCGTGCGGTCCGACGTGCCGCTGGCCGTGTCCCAGGTCTACTCCTTCTGGATCGACACCGGACGCGGGCCCCGGCCGACCTTCCGCGTGTCCTTCGTCGCCAACGCCGGCTTCGACGACTCGCTCGGGGTCGTGGAGTCCTTCGGCCAGCGCCCGTCGCGGTTCGTGAGGTGCCCCGGCATGCGGGCACGCGCGGACATCTTCGAGGACGCGCCGGTGTCGCTCCGGGTCCCGCGTCGCTGTCTGGGCGACCCGAAGCGGGTGCGGGTGGCCGTGAAGTTCCTCGACGAGGCCACCGGCTCGGTGGACTGGGCGCCGGAGAGGCGCACGTTCGGCCCGTGGGTGGCCCGGTAGCACTGATACGCGATCGGCGTCGCGCCACGCTGACTGGGACTCTGCCAGTATGAGTGGATGGAACTGCGCCACCTCCGCTACTTCGTCGCCGTGGCCGAGCAGCGGCACTTCGGCCGGGCAGCCGAGCGCCTCCACATGGCGCAGCCGCCGCTCTCCCAGCAGATCCGGCAGCTCGAGACCGAGCTCGGCGTCACGTTGCTCACCCGCACCACCCGGCGCGTCGACCTGACGCCTGCCGGCGCCGCCTACCTCGACCGCGCCCGCGAGATCCTCGCCGCCGTCGACGAGGCCGGTGCCGCCGCGGCCAGCATCGCCGCGGGTCGCACCGGGCGCCTGATGGTGGGCTGCGTCGGGTCGGCGACGTACTCGCTGCTGCCCGCGCTGGCGAAGCGGATGCGCAGCGAGCTGCCCGACGTCGACTTCGGGTTCCGCGGCGAGATGCTCTCGCCCGACCAGGTGGCCGCCCTGCACGACGGGTCGCTCGACCTCGCCCTGCTGCGCCGGCTGCCCGACACCTCGGGCCTCACCGTGGCCGACGTGCGGCACGAGCGCCTGATCGTGGCGCTGCCGCAGGACCACCGGTACGCCGATCGCAGGCGGCTGCGGGTCGGCGACCTCGCGGAGGAGGGGCTGGTCGTCCACGCCGGCAACGGCCGCTCGGCGATGCACACGCTGGTCCACGACCTCTTCGCCGATGCCGGCCTGGAGCCCCACGTGGTGCACGAGGTGGCGGAGACCTCGACACTGGTCACCTTCGTGGCGGCGGGCCTGGGGGTCGCGATCGTCCCCGAGCCGACCTCGGACCTCAAGGTCCCCGGCGTGGTCCACGTGCCGCTCGTCGGCACCCCTGGGGTCGACCTCGTCGTGGCCACCCGTGAGGGTGACGCGAACCCGGTGCTGGCCCGGGCACTGGCCCGGTTGGCGGAGATCGCTGCCACCTGACGCGGACCCGACCGGTCCGGTCGACAACCAGGACGGCTCCGGCTGCGTCCCACCGCCGTCAGCACGACCCGTCCGAACCGAAGGTCCGCCATGCCAGCCCGTCCGCCAGCCCGCACGCACGCCCGCCGCCTCCTCCTGGGCGGCCTCGCCCTGCTCGTCCCCAGCGCCCTCCTCACCTGGCCGGTGCCCGGCGCCGCCGGCGACGAGGCGCAGGAGACGCCCCCGCACGTGTCGGTACGCGTCGTCGGGGGCCAGAAGATCCGCCTCGAGGCGCTGCCGCAGGTCGTGCAGTTCGGCGGGAAGGTCGCCGACCCCGACCACGCGGCCGCGGCCGTCGTGGCCACGATCCGCCCGGTCCGGGTGGGCCGCCGGGTGCAGCTGCAGGCCCGGACCGGCGAGGTGTGGGAGACCGTCGCCACCCGGCGGCAGGACGGGCGCGGGCGCGCCGAGTTCGCCGCCGCGGCCGCGGTCGACGGGAAGGCGGCGACCTACCGGGTCAAGGCGATGGCCTTCGGCGGCCTGAGGGCCCGGACCGGCACACCCGTGAGCACCGCACGGTGGCTCGAGCCGACGTGGACCGACGAGTTCTCCGGCGGCGAGCTCGGCCGTGCGTGGAGCACCCGCGGCCGCGAGCACGGCCACGGCAACCGCCGGACCTGCTCCAAGGGCGACCCGCGGGCCGTCAGCGTCGACGGGGGAGCGGTGCGCCTCAGCGTCGTCAAGGACCCGGACGCGACCACCCGGTGCCGCATCAAGGGCCGCGACGCGACCGGGGGGCGCTTCGCCTACCGGCTCAGCGGCCACATCGGCACGCAGGGCGAGTTCTCCTTCCGGTACGGCGTCGCCGCCGCGCGCGTGAAGTTCCACCGGCTGCGCGGCCAGCACGGCGCCTTCTGGCTGCAGCCCAGCGGCGGGATGTACCCCGGCGCGCTCGGCAGCGAGATCGACGTCGTGGAGTACTTCGGCGACCACCACCCGCAGGGCGGACTCGCCACGTTCATGCACCGCTACGACGGTCGCCGCAGGGTGTCCACCGGCGGCTGGGTCAGCAACTCGGCGTCGTACCTGCGCAGCCGCCGCGACGGCTGGTCGAGGAACTACCACGTCTTCTCGGTCGAGTGGACGCCGCGCCTGCTCGTGTTCCGCATCGACGGCCGCGAGACCGGACGGATGACCCGCGGCATCTCGGCCGAGCGGCAGTTCCCCATCCTCAGCCTGATCGCGGCCGACTACGAGGTCCCGAAGATCAAGGAGAAGCACCTGCCCCAGCACATGTACGTCGACTGGGTCCGGGTCTGGGAGACCGGCACCGACCTGCCCCAGGACTGAGGGGACGAGCCGCGGCGACCCGGGACCTGCGACCCCCGCAGGACCGGCAGGTCGGCCCTGCCGCGCGGGGCCGCGCCGGGCCACGCTGGAGCCAGTCGAGGGAGGTGGCGGCATGATCCCCGGTGGTGCACCAGGACGCAGGCGGAACGTCCCGCACCCTGCGCTGACGTTCCTCGGCGCGGTCGGCACCGTGACGGGCAGCCGTTTCGTCCTCGAGGGACCGGAGAGCACGGTGCTCGTCGACGCCGGGCTCTACCAGGGGCTCGCGGTCCACCGCCGCCGCAACTGGGACCCGTTCCCCGGCGACCCCGCCGGCCTCGACCACGTCGTCCTCACGCACGCGCACCTCGACCACGTCGGCTACTTGCCGCGCCTGGTCAAGGACGGCTACCGGGGCCCGGTGACCTGCACGCGCGAGACGGCCGAGCTGGCCGCGATCGTGCTGCGCGACAGCGCGCACCTGCAGGAGGAGGACGCGCGCTACGCCAACGCCGAGGGCTTCTCCAAGCACGACCCGGCCCTGCCGCTCTACGACAGCCGCGACGTCGAGCGGGCGCTCACGCTGCTCGAGCCGGTGGACTACGACCATCCCGTGCAGGTCGGGCCCGACGCCGTCGTCACGCTGCGCCCGGCCGGGCACATCCTGGGCTCGGCGACCGTCGAGGTCGCGATCCAGCGCCACCACGTGGCCTTCAGCGGCGACCTCGGCCGCGGACACCACCCGCTGCTCCGCCCGCCGGCCGACCCGCCGGGCGTGGACACGCTCGTCGTCGAGTCGACGTACGGCGACCGCACCCACCCGGCTCCCGACCCGCAGGTGCTCGCGGACGCGATCACCCGCACGGTGGAGCGCGGCGGCACCGTGCTGGTCCCGGCCTTCGCCGTCGACCGCACGGAGCTGGTGCTGCTGGAGATCCGGCGGCTCGTCGAGCAGGGGCTGGTGCCGGACGTCCCGGTGCACGTCGACAGCCCGATGGCGCTCGCGAGCCTGGACGTCTACCGCAGCGCCGCTGCCCGGGGCGGCACCCAGTTCCGCGACGGCGCCCGCCGCCTGATGGCCGACCTCGACGTGCGCAGCGTGCACGCGGTGCACGACGCCGCCGGCTCCGAGCGGCTCAACCGGCCCGGCCGGCCGTGCATCGTGATCTCCGCGTCGGGGATGGCCAGCGGCGGGCGCGTCGTGCACCACCTCGCCCACCAGCTGCCGGACCGGCGCAACTGCGTCGTGCTCACCGGCTACCAGGCCGAGGGCACCCGCGGTCGCGCGCTCGCCGAGGGGGCGCGCCAGGTCAAGATCCACGGCCGCTACGTGCCCGTGCGTGCCGAGGTCGTCGAGGTGCCCGACTTCTCCGTGCACTCCGACGCCGACGAGACACTGCAGTGGCTGGGCCGCGCACCGCACGCACCCCGGACGGTGTACGTCGTCCACGGCGAGCCGCGCTCCGCCGAGGCCCTCGCCGCGCGGGTCGCCGCCGAGCTGGGCTGGACCGCGGTCGTGCCGTCGTACGCCGAGCGGGTGCTGCTCGACTGAGGTGTCGCGGGTGGGCACTTGGTCCCGCCGGCCGGGTCCCTCCGACCCTGCCCCGCGCGCGCTCGCGGGCAGAGGGTGGAGGTGGGAAGAGAACCAGCAGGAGGTCAGTCAGATGTCCACCAACGCCCAGCCCGTCCGTCGTACCCGCGACGTGCTCGTCGGCGTGGACGGCTCGTCCGGCAGCGCCAACGCCATCCGCTACGCGACGGCCGAGGCGGCCCGCAGCGGCGGCGCCGTCGACGTGGTCCACGTGGTCCCCGACGTCGCGCCGGTGAGCGGCTTCTACCCGGTGCCGCCCGACCAGCTGATGGAGGCCGGCGCCGCAGCGCTGGAGGCCTCGCTCGCGACGGTCGAGCACGACGAGCCGGACGAGCAGCACGCCCGCGTCGTGCTCCGCCCGCACGTGCGCCGCGGCCACGTCGTGGCCACCCTGGCCGAGCTCGGGCGCAGGTCGCGGGTGGTCGTGGTCGGCAGCGACCGGCGCCCGGTCTCCATGCGCCTGCTCACCGGCAACGTGTCGACGGGCGTCTCCGCGCGCTCCGCCGTGCCGGCCGTCTCCGTCCCGGACACGTGGTCGCCCGAGCGCAGCACCGGCGTCGTCCTGGCGGGGGTCAAGCACCCCGACCACGCCGAGGCCGTGCTCGCGGAGGCCTTCGAGGTCGCCCGCCAGCGTCGCAGCCGGCTGGTCGTCCTGCACGCCTGGCGGCTCCCGATCGCCTACGACGACCTGCTCGTCGCCGACGCGGGCACCCTGCAGGACTGGGCCGCGCGCGCCGAGCGCGAGCTCGAGGAGGTCGTCGCCCCGTGGCGGGCGAGCCACCCCGACGTCGAGGTCGAGGTGCGCTGCGTGCACGACCAGGCGGCCCATGCACTGGTCCTCGCCTCGGAGGAGGCGGACGAGCTCGTCGTCGTACGTCGCAGCCACGGCGTGCCCGCGGCGGCGCACCTCGGCTCGACGGCTCGCTCGGTCCTGCTCTACGCCCACTGCCCGGTCCGCGTCGTGCCGGCGACGCCGGTGCCGATGGAGCTCGACCTGGAGCTCGAGTCGGCCGGCGCTCCCCTGGCCCGCGCGGGCTCGTGACCGCACCCGCCCGAAGGAGGACACGATGAACACCGAGACAGCTGCCGAGACCGGCACCGCGACAGTCACCGACACCAGCACGGAGCCCGGTCGACCGCGGATCGTCGTCGGCGTCACCGGGCCCGGGCACGAGCGCGCCGCCCTGCGGTACGCCGCCGAGTGCGCCCGCCGCGACGGCGCGGAGGTCGTGCTCGTGCACGCCGTCCACCCGCCCTACCCCGCCCCGCCGCCGAGCGTCCTGCTGACCCTCGACGCCGCCGCCGATGTGGGGCCCTGGGTGGCGCAGGAGGTGGGTCGCGAATTCAAGGAGCTGACGGACGGCGCGGTCGCGTTCCGCTCCGTCTGGCGCGAGGGACCGCCCGCACGGGTGCTGGCCGAGCTCAGCCACGACGCGCGCCTCGTCGTGGTCCAGCACCGGCACCCGCACGGGCTCGGCCGGCTGCTCACCTGGTCGACGGCGAACGGCCTGGCCGCGCACGCCCACTGCCCGGTGGTCTCGGTGCCCCCGTCGTGGGAGCCCGGGGCCGCGCCCAACGAGGTGGTGGTCGGCGTCCACGAGGAGGGCGGTCCGCGCGAGGTCCTCGAGGCGGCCTTCGCCTGGGCCGACGCCACCGGCGCCTCCCTGCGGGTGGTGCACGCCTGGCGGCTCGACGCCGTCTACGACGACATCATCACCCGACGGGTCACCGCCCAGTGGCGTGAGGAGGAGAAGACCCTCCTGGACGAGGCCGTCGCCGGACTGCGTGAGCGCCACCCGGAGGTGCACATCGTGCTGGAGGTCCGCCACCAGTGGCCGAGCGACGTGCTCGTCGACGACTCGCAGGCGGCAGCGCTCGTGGTCGTCGGCCGGCACGGACCGCGGCCGTGGGAGCCCCACCACCTCGGGTCGATCGCCCGGACGGTGCTGCGCGAGGCGAGGTCGCCGGTGATGGTGGTCCCGCTCGGCTGAGGTGCGGCAGCGCCGACGTCACACCTCGACGACGCTGGTCTCCGGCTCGAGCACCCGGTCGGGTCCGACCGCGCGCTCCGCGCCGGCGAGGTTCACCTCCAGCACCGCCTCGTGGTCGGCGCTGGACCGGCCGACCCGGAGCTCGACGCGGCCCGGCTCCACGATGCGGGCCAGCGCGCGCCCGGTGAACGCGGTCAGGTCCGCGTGCAGGCCGATGCGTGCCCGGCGGCGTGCGCCCGCGGGCAGGTCGACGCGTACGGCGGCCACCAGCCGCTGCTCGGGGCGGACCACCGAGGCGGCGCGGTCGTGGAGGTAGACCTGGACGACCTCGCTGACCTCGCGGCCGGACTCGTTGACGAGGTCGACCTCGACCTCGGCGACCCCGTCGGTCGGCCACGTGCCGCCCGACCGCAGCTCGACCCGCTCCCACGTCGCGCGGGCGTAGCCGAGCCCGTGGCCGAACGGGTAGAGCGCCGTCGGGTCGACGCTGGTGACGTCGGTGCGCTGGGCGAGGGGAGCGCCGAGGTAGGTGGCAGGCTGTGCGCCCCCGGAGCCGGGGAAGCTCACCGGCAGCCGGCCCGAGGGCTCGCACCGACCGAGCAGCACGTCGGCGACGGCGCCGGCACCCTCCTCGCCGAGGAAGAAGCCGCACACGACCGCGGCGAGCCGGTCGGCCTGGCGGCTGAGGTCGTAGGGACGACCCACCAGCAGCACCGCGACGACGGGGGTGCCGGTGGCCAGCAGGCGCTCGAGCAGCTCCTCCTGCCGTCCCGGCAGGCGGAGGTCGGCGACGTCGCAGCCCTCGCCGGAGGTGCCGCGGCCGAAGAGCCCGGCCCGGTCCCCGAGCACCGCGACGCACACGTCCGCCGCAGCGGCCGCGGCGACCGCGGCGTCGAGGGCCGCGTCGGCGTCCTCCGGCTCGGCCTCGCCGGGCACCCCGACGGCGCACCCGCGCTCGTGCACGAGGTCGACGTGGTCCGCGAGGACCTCCCGCAGGGTGGGGATCGCCAGGCCCGGGTCGTGCCCCGGGTGGTGGGCCAGGACGTGCATCGGGAAGGTGTAGCAGCCGAGCATCGCGTCGGCGGTGTCGGCGTTGGGACCGACGAGCGCCACGCGCCGCCCCGGCGCGAGCGGCAGGGTGCCGTCGTTGTCGAGGAGCACGACCGCCCGGCGCGCCAGGTCCCGGGCGAGGGACCGGGCCTCCGGCGGGTCGAGGTCGACCGGCGCGGGCTCGACGGGCGTCCAGCCGGGGTCGAGGAGCCCGAGCTCGCACTTGTGCTGCAGGACGCGGCGAAGGGCCCGGTCGACGACCTTCTCGTCGAGCCGGCCGCTGGTCACCTCCTCCAGCAGCGGGGCGCCGTACGCGTCCTCGGACGGGAGCTCGACGTCGATGCCCGCCTCCAGCGAGAGGCGCGCCGCCTCGCCGAGGTCGGCGGCCATGCGGTGCAGGCTGTGGAGGAAGGCGACGGAGAAGTAGTCGGCGACGACGGTCCCCTCGAAGCCGAGGGTGTCGCGCAGCAGCGTGGTGAGGAGCGCCTCGTCGGCGGCCGAGGGCACCCCGTCGATGTCGGTGTAGGCGTTCATCACCGACCGGGCGCCCGCGCGCAGCGCCATCTCGAACGGCGGCAGCATCACGTCGGCGAGCTCGCGGGTGCCCATGGAGACGGGCGCGAGGTTGCGGCCGGCGCGCGAGGCGGAGTAGCCGAGGAAGTGCTTGAGGGTCGCCGCGACGCCGCTCGCCTGGAGGCCGCGGACGTAGGCGGCGGCCATGGTGCCGACGACGTACGGGTCCTCGCCCAGGGTCTCCTCGACCCGGCCCCACCGCAGGTCGCGCGTCACGTCGAGGACCGGCGCGAGGCCCTGGTGGATGCCCAGGCGCGCCATCAGGTCGCCGATCTGGCGGCCCATCCGCTCGACGAGGTCGGGGTCGAACGTCGCCGCCCAGCTCACGGGCGTGGGGTAGATGGTGGCCCCCCACGCGTTGAGGCCGGTCAGGCACTCCTCGTGCACCTGGGCCGGGATGCCGAAGCGGTTGGCCGCGCGCACCTGCGCCTGCTGGTCGACGATGTTGCGCAGCCCGGTCTCGGCGTCGACGGGGGCGCTCCCGAAGGGGCGGGTGAGGTGGCCCAGGCCGTCGGCGATGGCGTCCTCCCACGACGGGACGGACGCGGCAGCGCCCTGCATCGGCGCCATCTCGCCCGCACCGTCGGGGACCAGCCAGATGCTGGCGAGCTGGCCGACCTTCTCGGCGAGGGTCATCCGCGCGACGAGGTCGTCGACGCGGTCGTCGACCGACGCGGTGAGGTCCTGCCAGAGGGGTGGCTGCTGCTGCTCGGTCATGCGGTGGGACTCCCGGGAGACGTGGTGGAACGGCGCAGCACCAGGTCGGTGCCGAGCGTGTGGTGGAGGTCGTCGGGTCGACGCCCCTCGATGAGATCGATGAGGATCGCCACGGCGTGGCGGCCCATCTCGCGGATGGGTTGCTGGACGGTCGTGAGCGGAGGCTCGGCCATCGCCGACTCGGGGATGTTGTCGAAGCCCACGAGCGAGAGGTCCGTGGGCACCACGAGGCCGAGGTCGGCGGCGACGTCGGCGACGGCGAGCGCCATCAGGTCGCTGGCCGCGAAGACCGCCGTCGGCCGGTCCGGGCGGTCGAGCAGGGCGCGGGCCGAGGCGCGGGCCACGTCGACCTCGAACTCGCCCGGCACGATGAGCGACTCGTCGACCGGCACCCCGGCCGACCGCAGTGCCTCACGGAAGCCCCGCTCGCGCAGCTGGGCGGACACCAGGTCGGCGCGGCCGGTGACCATGCCGATGCGGGTGTGGCCGAGGTCGAGGAGGTGCTGGACGCCCGCGCGGGCGCCCTGCAGGTTGTGCGCGGTGACGGTGGGCATGGTGGTGCTGCCGGTGTGCGGGTCGATCGCGACGACGGCGCCGTGGGTCTCCACGTCGGTCACCGTCGGGGTCACCAGGACGGCGCCGTCGACGAGCGTGCCCATCAGGCGCGAGAGGTAGCGGCGCTCCCACCCGACGTGCTCGCCCACGCGACCGCCGGCGGAGTAGGCGACGAGCTCGAAGTCGGTGTCCCGGATGGCGTCGGCGGCACCCTTGAGCACCTCGGTGCTGAACGGCTCGAAGTCGGCGACCAGCACCCCGATCACGTTGGTGCGCTGGTTGCGCAGGCTGCGGGCGACCAGGCTGGTCTCGTAGCCGAGCCGCGCGATCACGTCGTTCACGTGCGCGGAGGTGATGTCGGAGATGCCGTAGCGGCCGTTGATCACCTTGGAGACCGTGGAGACCGACACCCCGGCCTCGTGGGCGACCTGCTGCATGGTCACCCGGGTGCCCACTGTCCTCGTCATCGCTGCGTCATCCCTTCACCGCTCCTTGCAGGCCGTTCACGATGCGTCCCTGGAGGGCGAGGAAGAGCACCAGCGCCGGGATCATCGCGACCGAGGTGAACGCCAGCACTCCCGCAGTGTCGGCCGAGTGCTCGGTGGAGTAGTCCGCCACGCCGAGGGGCAGCGTCTTCATCTCGTCCTGGAGCAGCAGGAGCGGCAGCAGGTAGGAGTTCCACGACGTGACGAAGGCGAGGACGCCCACGGTGACCAGCGCAGGGGCGCTCAGCGGCAGCGCGATGCGCCAGAAGACCCCGATGCGCGAGGCGCCGTCGATGAGCGCGGCGTCCTCGATCTCCTGCGGGAGCGCCATGAGGAACGGCCGCAGGATGACCACCGTGACCGGCAGCGCGAAGGCCGCCTGGGGGAGGGCGACGCCCCACCAGCTGTTCGACATCTGCAGGTCGCGGCTGATGAAGATCGACAGGGGGATGATCGCGGTGGCCAGCGGGAAGAGCAGCCCCAGCACGAAGACCGTGAAGAGGGTCTCGCGGCCCCGGAACCGGTAGCGGGCGAGCGGGTACGCCGCCATCACGCCGGTCCCGACCGCGACGGCGGTCGTCAGCGCCGCGATGACGAGCGAGTTCACCGCGTAGTCCCAGAACTGCGGGTTGGTGAAGACCGACGTGTAGTTGCCGAACCGCCACGGGTCGGGGAGCCCGGCCGGGTCGCGCGCGATCTGCTCGTTGGAGCGGAAGCCGCCCAGGGCGCCGTAGACCACGGGTCCGACGCTGAGCGCGACCACCGCGAGCGCGATGACGTACACGGCGGGGTTCGCGCCGGATCGCGCCGGGCGCGTGCTGGTGGACGTGCTGCTCATGCCGGCCTCACCCCTCCGGCCTCGTGTCGCGGCGGAGCACGAAGCGCTGGTAGAGCGCGGCCATCACCACGCCGATGACGAACAGGACCACCGAGGCAGCGCCGGCGATGCCGTAGTTGCCGCGCTGGGTGCCCTGGGTGAGCAGGTAGGTGGCCATGGTGGTGGTGGCGTTGGCCGGGCCGCCGCCGGTGAGCACCCAGACGATGTCGAACTGCTGGATCGAGCCGATCATCGACAGGAAGCACCACGTGCGGATGGTCGGCCCGAGCAGGGGTACGACGACGCGCACCTGCGTCTGCCACCACGACGCGCCGTCGAGCGCGGCCGCCTCGTAGATCTCGTCGGGCACCGACTGGAGCCCGGCGAGGAAGAGCAGGATCGCCAGGCCGAGGTACTTCCAGGTGAGCACGCCGAACACCGCCCAGAGCGCGAGGCTCGGCGTGCCGAGGAATCCCTGGTCGGGCGGCGTCAGTCCGACCGAGCGGACCAGCCCGTCGGCGACACCTGTCTCGGGCAGCAGCAGCTGGAACCAGATCACCCCCGCGATCACCTCGGCGACGACGTACGGCACGAAGATCAGGGTCCGCACGAGGGCGCGGCCGCGCATGCGCCGGTTGAGCAGCAGCGCCACCGCCAGCCCCAGCGGCAGCTGGATGAGGATGCTCAGCACCACGATGACGAAGTTGTGGCCCACCGCCTGGGTGAACACCTCGTCGGTGAGCACCCGCTCGTAGTTGCGGAGCCCGACGAAGTCGTCCATCGGCCCGAAGCCGCGCCACCGGTAGAAGGACATCCGGACCGCCGACACCACGGGCCAGGCGATGAACAGCGCCATCAGCACCAGGGCGGGCGCGACGAAGACCAGGATCTCCAGGCGCGTGCGCCAGGAGCCGGCACCCGGCCCGGGACCACGGCGTGGGGGGCGCCGTGGTCCCGGCGGGGTGGCCACGGCGTCGTCCCGGTCGGGACCGGCCGTGGTGGGGGCGATGGAGGAGAGGCTCACGAGAGGTCGGTCAGCCCTGCTCGTCGGCGGCCTGCTGCATGGCGTCGACGACGTCCTGCGGCGTCGCCTTCCCGGCGAAGAGCAGCGCGATCTCGTCGTTCATGGCCCCGCCGATCGACTCGCCGAAGGCGGTGTCGAAGTAGAGCTGGACGTAGGGCGCCTCGTCGCGGACCTCGATGAGGTCGCCGAGCACGGGGTTGCTGACCGCGTCGGTGGCCGCCGGCACGGTGGGCAGGCCCATGTCGTTCTCGGCGAAGCCGCGCTGGACGTCCTCGCTCAGCAGGTAGGTGACGAGGTCGACCGCGGAGTCCGGGGCCTGCGCCGACACCGCCCAGGCGTCACCGCCGCCGAGTGCCGCGGCCGGGTCGCCCGCGCCGCCCTCGACGGCCGGGAACGGGAACCAGCCCGTCTTGTCGCCGAGCCCCTCGCCGTCGTCGGTGAGGCCCTGCATGACGCCGGGCTCCCAGTGGCCCTGCAGCTCGCTGGAGACCTTGCCGGTGGCCAGCAGGCCGGACGCCGAGGTGGCGCCCTCCTGGGCCGGGGTGGCCAGGAAGCCCTTGTTGAACGGCTCGGTCTCGACGAACTGCTGGACGACCTCGCCGGCCTGCACGAAGCACTCGTCGGAGAAGTCCAGGTCTGCGGTCGCCTGGGTCAGCACGTCCTCGGAGCAGGACCGGACCGCGGCGTAGTACCAGTAGTGGGCGGCCGGCCACTTGTCGCCGGCGCCCAGCGAGAGGGGGGTCTTGCCGGCGTCCTTGAGGGCCTCGTTGACGTCCTCCCACTCCTGCATCGTGGTGGGCGGGGTGACGCCCGCCTGCTCGAAGTCGTCGGTGTTGTACCAGACGCCGACCACGCCGAGGGAGAACGGCAGCCCGTAGGTCCGGTCGTCGACCTGCCACCCGGCCACCGAGCCGCCGATGGACTCGATGACGTCGGCCGCGTCGTCGGTGAGGTCGCGGGTCAGGCCGGCGTCCACGTGGGCGGCGAGCTCGCCGCCGCCGCGCTCCATGTAGACGTCCGGCATGTCGCCGCTCTGGAAGGCGGCGGTCAGCTTGTCGACCATGTCCTCGTGGGCCATGGCGGTCACCTCGACGGTCACGCCGGGGTTGTCCTTCTCGAAGTCGGCGGCCACCTGCTCGTAGAACCCCTTGCCGGGCTCGTTGTTCGAGTTGTGCCACCAGGTGATGGTCTTGTCGTCCCCGCCCGCCTCGGTGTCGTCGCCCCCGCACGCCGCCGCGGTGAGCGAGAGCCCCGCGACCGTGAGGGCCAGCGCTGCGCCGCGTAGTTGCTTCCGCATCTCGACCGTTCCTCTCCGCCCTCGTCCCGGTATGACGTGGGTCACACCACGGAACCCTCGCTGGCGGTCGGTGAGCGTGTCAATCGTTATCGATAACGTTTTCCATTTCGAAAATTCTGTGGGCCGGGAACGCGATCCGTCATGCGGACCCGAGGCCATGGCGTCAGGTGCGGATGACGGACCGGGGAGGGGGACCCGGCGCGTGCCTCAGTCGATGTACCAGCTGAACAGCTGACCGGCGAGCGGCGTCGTGAGCCATCCCAGGACGGTGAGGGCGAGGAAGAGCGTCGCGCCGACGACGACCTGCACCGGCGACGGGAGACGACCGTGGTGCACCCAGAGGGTGCGGGCCGACCACCAGAGCAGGCCGCCGGCGAGGAACGGGCCGATCGAGATCGCGAAGAGTGCCGCGAGCCCCAGAGGTACGTCCGCGGCGGTCCCGTAGGGCCAGGTCTCGGCGAGGTCGCTGGCCCACAGCTCCTCCTGCGAGGAGCCCTGGAGGCCGTTGGCGTAGTAGGGCAGCAGGAGCGAGACGGCGTACGTCGTGACGCAGGCGAGCGCGAGTCCCAGCCCCACCAGCGCCGACCCCAGCGACGGCGGTCGGCGCTCGGCGGCCACCCACCCGTCGACGTGCCCCACGTGCGCCATGCCACCAGTCTGCGCTCGCGCCGGGGCGTGGTCCCACCCCTGCAGGGACGTACCCCGAGCGGGGTAGCACCCGTGGCTCAGGCCGAGGCCTAGCGGAAGTCGCGCGACGACGCCCGCGCCTGGAGCACGGCCCCCGCCCCCGGCACGACGACGTCGATGGGCTCGACGCGGTCGGCGATCAGGTTGGTGACGCCCTCGTTGCGCTCGAGCCGGCCGCGGATGACCACCGCGACCCGGTTGCGGGCGGCCTGGCGGTGCGCCTTCATCACCCCGACGGAGCAGACGACGTTGAGCATGCCGGTCTCGTCCTCGAGGTTGAGGAAGGTGACGCCCATCGCGGTGCCCGGCCGCTGCCGGTGGGTGACCAGGCCGCCCACGTGCACTCGGCGACCGGGCTCGGTGGTGGCGAGGTCGGCGACGGAACGGACGCCGGCGCGGCGGAGGTCGTCGCGCAGGTGCTCGACCGGGTGGCGCTCAGGTGAGATGCCGGTGGCCCAGAGGTCGGCGAGGGTGATCTCCGGCTCGCTCATGCCCGGCAGGGTCGGCGCGGCGGGGGCGGGCGTCGTACCGGCGAGGTGACCGGACCCTTCGGCGAACCCAGCGGCCCACAGGGCCTCGCGTCGCTCCAGCCCCCAGGCGTCGAAGGCCCCGGCCGTGGCGAGCGCCTCGAGCTGGGCGGGGGTCAGGTCGGCGCGGCGGGAGAGGTCGGTGACGCCGGTGAAGGGCGCCTCGTCGCGGGCCGCGACGATGCGCCGCGCCACCTCGAGCCCGATGCCGCGCACGGAGTCGAGGCCGAGACGTACGGCGAGGCCGCCGTCGCGGCGGTGGGCCGGCACCGGGTCCGGGGTGCCCGGCACCCACTCCACCCGCTCGAACCGCGGCTGGCAGCACCCGTCGAGGCCCGTCGCCCGCACCGGGCCGGAGCCGACAGACTCGAGGTCGGCCTGGGCGGAGGAGAGGGTCACGTCGGGTCGGCGTACGTCGACGCCGTGGCGCCGCGCGTCGCCGACGAGCGACTGCGGGGAGTAGAACCCCATCGGCTGGTTGCGCAGCAGGCCGGCCAGGAACGCCGCGGGGTAGTGCAGCTTGAACCACGACGAGGCGTAGACCAGCAGTGCGAACGACAGGGCGTGCGACTCGGCGAAGCCGAAGTTGGCGAAGGACAGGATCTTGACGTAGATCGAGTCGGCGAGCTCGCCGGTGATGCCGCGCTTCTCCATGCCGGCGTAGAGCTTCTGCTTGACCGACTCGATGCGCTCCACACCGCGCTTGGAGCCCATCGCCCGGCGCAGCAGGTCGGCGTCGTCGCGGCTGCAGTCGCCGAGCGTCACCGCCATCGCCATCAGCTGCTCCTGGAACAGCGGCACCCCCTTGGTGCGCTCGAGCACGGGCACCAGCTCGGGGTGGTCGTAGGTGACCGGCTCCTGACCCGTCGCGCGGCGGACGTAGGGGTGGACCGCGCCGCCCTGGATGGGCCCGGGACGGATCAGCGCGATCTCGATGGCGAGGTCGTAGAACTCGCGCGGACGCAGCCTCGGCAGCGTGCCGATCTGGGCGCGGCTCTCCACCTGGAACACCCCGATCGAGTCGGCGCGGCACAGCATGTCGTAGACCGCGGGCTCCTCCTTGGGCATCGAGGCGAGGTCCCACTCCTCGCCGAGGTGCTCGGCGACCAGCCGCATCATGTGGTCGAGCGCCCCGAGCATGCCGAGGCCGAGCAGGTCGAACTTCACCAGGC
This sequence comes from Microbacterium sp. ARD31, assembly GCF_031844425.1. NCBI lineage: Bacteria > Bacillati > Actinomycetota > Actinomycetes > Micrococcales > Microbacteriaceae > Microbacterium > Microbacterium sp. ARD31. Next base: position 19,591 of record NZ_JAUZVE010000032.1, on the reverse strand, counting down.
CCATCGACTCGCAGGCGTCCTTGTCCCACTGGAGCACGGTGCGCCGGTCCATCCGCGCCCGCTCGATCGGACAGACCTCGCCGATGGGGCGCTCGGTCAGCACCATCCCGCCGGAGTGGATGCCGAGGTGGCGGGGCGCTCCCAGCAGCTCCTCGGCCAGCGCCACCACCTGCGGGGGCACGTCGTGGGCGGTGGGGTCGCCCTGGTCGCCGGCGACCACCGACTTCCAGCCGTCGATCTGCTTGGACCACGCGTCCTGCTGGCCGGGGGAGAAGCCGAGCGCCTTGGCGGCGTCGCGCACGGCCATCCGCGGCCGGTAGCCGATGACGTTGGCGACCTGGGCGGCGTTGCGCCGGCCGTAGGTGTCGTAGACCCACTGGATCACCTCCTCGCGCCGGTCGGAGTCGAAGTCGACGTCGATGTCGGGCTCCTCGTCGCGGTGGGCGGAGATGAAGCGCTCGAAGGGCAGCTTGTAGAAGACGGCGTCGACGGCCGTGATGCCCAGCGCGTAGCAGACCGCCGAGCTCGCGGCGGACCCGCGACCCTGGCACAGGATCTTCCGCTCCCGGGCGAAGGCGACGATGTCGTGCACGATGACGAAGTAGCCGGCGAAGTCCTTCTCGGCGATGATCCGCAGCTCGTGCTCGAGCCGCTCGCGCGCCTCGGCCTCGTGAGGGACGCCGGCGTACCGCTCCGCGAAGCCGCGCTCGGCGAGCACCCGCAGCCACGAGTCGGCCGTGTGCCCGGCGGGGATCTGGCGCTTCGGCAGCGCCGGGGAGGCCTTCCTGAGGTCGAAGGCGAGCTCGTCGGCGAGGGACACGGTGCGCGCGACCGCCCCCGGGTACGCCGCCAGGGCGGCCGCCGTCTCCGCGCCACTGCGCAGGTGGCCCGAGCCCGAGAGGTCGAGCCAGCCGTCGAGGTCGGCGAGGCTGCGGCGGGCCCGGACCGCGGCCATCGCGGACGCGAGCCGGTGGCGTTGCGGGGTGGCGTGGTGGACGTTGCCGGCGGCGACGAGGTCGAGGCCGTGGACCGCGGCCAGCCGGGCGAGCGCGGCGTTGGTCGTGCTGGCGCCCGGCCGCGGCGAGAGCTCGACGAGCACGTGCTCGAGGCCGAAGAGCGAGGTGAGCCGGTCGAGGGCCTCCGCGGCGGCCGGCTCGCCGCCGTGCGACAGCGCCTGCCGGACGGCGCCCTTGCGGCAGCCCGTCAGCACCACCCAGTGGCCGCGACCGTGCGCGGCCAGCTCGTCGAGGTCGTAGAGGGGGCGGCCCTTCTCGTCGCCGCGCAGGTGCGCGTCGGTCATCGCGGCGGCCAGGCGGTGGTAGCCCTCGACCCCGCGCGCCAGCACCAGCAGGTGGCTGCCCTCTGGGTCGGGCACTCCGTTCTGGGGACCGCTGAGGCCCAGCGACAGCTCGGCGCCGAAGACGGTCGGCAGGTCGTAGGCGGCCGCCGCCTCGGCCAGCATGGGTGCGCCGTAGAAGCCGTCGTGGTCGGTGACCGCGAGCGCGTGCAGCCCCAGGCGCACCGCCTCCTCGACCAGCTCCGCCGGCGAGCTGGCCCCGTCGAGGAAGCTGAAGTGGCTGTGGCAGTGGAGCTCGGCGTAGGGGGTGACGCTCGCGGGCCGCTCGATCGCGCGTGGCGTGGTGGCACCGCGCTTGGGTCGCGAGACGGGCGCGTCGTCGGCGCCAGGAAGGCCGCTCAGCCGGCGCTCGAGCTCCTTCCAGTGCATGGCGGGGTTGTTCCAGCCCATCAGTCGTACCCCGCTTCCAGCGACCAGCCCTCGGGAGCGTGCAGCAGCAGCCACGCGCGACCGTCGGCGCCGACGACCTGGAAGCGCGCGGAGGGCCCGGCCCCGCCCGACCACCACGCCTCGTCGGTGGGCCACGGGCCCGCCCATGCCGTCACCGGCTGCCACGGGAGCACCCCGCCGCCGACCCGGAAGCGGCGTGGCTCCCCGGTGACGACGCCGCGGTCGGTGACGCGCACCTCCCGCCCGGCGTCGTCGACGACCTCGGCGGCCGGCGGGGAGGCGAACACCCGCACGGGTGCCGGTCCGGGGACCCGGCCGGGCCACGGACGGTCGACCGGCCGCAGGTCGACCGCCCGCTCGCCCCACGGCACGAGCGACTGCCGGGCGGCGGGGCTGCGACCGCCCTGCAGCACCGGGCGGCGTACGGCGTCGAAGCCGACCATGCCCTGCACCCGGGCCACGCCGCGCTCGACCAGGTCGTCGGAGGCCGTGCCCCACAGGGCCTCGCCGTGCGCGGCCGCGGGCTCGACGACCTCGGGCAGGAACCTGACCCGCTCGATGGGCGCGCGGACCTCGCCGGCGTTCTTGCGCCCGCGCACCGCGGCGCCCGCCCCGCTGGTGGCCCCGGCCGACTGGAGCTGCCAGTGGACCCGGTCGACCAGGTCGCGGGCGGTGAAGTGGCGCGGGTGCAGCCACGTGCGGGAGGAGCAGACGACGCCCTCGGACTCGGCCTCGACCCGCACACCGGTGGCGACGAGCTGGTGGTGGGCGAGCTGGGAGACGAAGCGCTCGGCCGTGGTGCGCACGCTGAAGGTGATCGCCTCGACGGAGTCGAGCGGCGGCTCGAAGGGGACCTCGGCCTCCAGGTCCGGAGGCGGGGTCCGGGCCGCGAAGAGCGCCCGGTCCTCGCCCCGGGCACGGCGCCACACGGCCGCCCCGTGGGCGCCGAGGCGGTGCTCGACCGCCTCGCCCGGCAGGTCGGCCAGGTCGCCCAGGGTGTGCAGGCCGAGCCGCTGCAGCAGGCTGACCAGCTCGCGACCACGCGGCCCGTCGTCCTGCAGGACGTGCACGGGCAGGCCGCGCAGGAAGGCCGGGGACCCGCCCTCGGGGACCACTACCCACGACTGCACCTCGGCGGTGCGGGCGGCCTGCTCGGCGGTGAAGAGGTCGTCGGCGATGCCGACGCGCACGTCCCACACGTCGCCGTCGACCAGCGCCTGGCAGGCGGTCGCGGCCGCGGCGGTCTCGGTGCCGTACCAGCTGCCGGGAGCGCGTACGGCGAGCAGGCCGGGGCGCAGCGCGGCCACACCGGGGCGCAGGTCCTCGATGATCGCCAGGACCGGGTCGAAGGCGCGCGCGTCGCGGTCCGGGTTGGCCGGGAGCACCAGCAGCTCGGGGCACCGGGACTGCGCGTCGCGGCGGCGCTGGCCACGGCGCACGCCCTCGGCCCGGGCCGGCCCGTTGCACACCTCGACGACGTTGGCGGACAGGACGGCTGCAGGGGAGCGGCGCGAGCGGCCGGCCTCGTCGAGCGCGGCGACGACCGACCAGTCGGGACACCACACGACCATCACCCTCATCGGGGACTCACGGGGATCCTCACCCCGCCCTGTCGTCCGCCGGTCGCCGGATCTCGCGCACCTCCCGGTCGGTGCGTGCCTCCACCCGGTGGACACCCGGCCAGGACAGGTCGGCGCGCACCGGCGGTCGGGCCCCGCGGCGCACGACGACGCGCGCGCGGCGCTCGGCCAGCTCGCCACCGCCGGAGACGGGGCCGGACCACAGGGACTCCTCGACGCTCAGCCGGGCCTCGGCGCGGGGCCACTCGCCGTGCACCACCAGCACGGCCGACCGGGTGCGCAGCCGCGAGTCGAGGACCCCGGCGGCACGCTCGGTGACCGGGGCGGGCGGACGGAGCACCACCACCCGGAGCACGTCGACCAGGGCGGCGGTCACCTCCAGCCAGTGCTCGCCGGGGTCGGGGACCAGGACCGTGCGGGACAGCTCGATGCCGAGCTCGGCAGCGGCCTCGGCGCCGAAGTCGGACCACCCTGCGAAGCCGACCCACTCGCCGGCACGCGAGGCGCCAGCTGCGAGGGCGAGGCCCAGCGCGGCCGAGTCGACGGCGTAGGTCCCGCCGGCGTGGAGCGGGACCAGGTCGGCCAGGCCGGGCAGCGTGGGCACCGGCTCGCCCGCGGGCTTGCGCTCCATGGCGGCCACCCGCTCGCGCAGCTGCTCGACCACCGATCGCGCCGGGTCGAGCGCGGTGATCGAGCGGGCGGAGGACATGTGCCCATGATCGAACACCTGTTCGAACGAGTCAAGCGGAACGATGTGACCCGCACATTGGACCACAGGGGTCCCGAGCGCCGGGCGAGTCGGTGGGAGCGGGCCGCAGGGGTGCTTATGCTGACCCTGCGAAGTACGCCGATGTGGGGGTTTGGTCGTGTCGAAGCTGTCGAGGCTCGTGGGGAGCCTCTGCCTGGTGCTGGTCGCGTCGATGGGGGTCACTGCCCCGGGCTCCGCGCTCGCGGACGCGTCCGCGGGTGCCGACGGTGCCGAGGGACGGGCCGCCGCGGCCCCGTCAGAGCCCGCCCGGTCCAAGCCCGGCAAGCCCAAGCCGAGCAAGTGGACGGCTCCCCGGGGTCCGTTCTTCAACGACCCGCACCTGAGGAAGGGCTGGTTCAACATCGAGCGCCGGGTCGTCGACACGATCCGCCACACACCCAAGGGATCGACGATCCGGATCGCGATCTACTCCCTCGACCGGATGCCCGTGGCCCAGGCCCTCGTCGCCGCCCACCGGCGCGGCGTCAAGGTGCAGATGCTCCTCAACGACCACTGGGAGAACCGCGCGATGAAGGTGATCCGCGCGGAGATCGGCACGAACCGCCGCAAGGACAGCTTCATCTACAAGTGCCGGGCCAGCTGCCGCGGCACCCAGAACGAGTTCAACAACCTGCACACGAAGTTCTACCTGTTCTCCCAGGCGGGCAGGTCCGAGGACGTCATCGCCGTCGGGTCGGCCAACATGACGCTCAACGCCGACCGGCACCAGTGGAACGACCTCTACTTCTCCGACGGCAACCACGTGCTGTTCCGCCAGTTCGTGTCGCTGTTCAACGACATGAAGAAGGACTACTCCACGCGCCAGCCGCCGCGGTTCTTCTGCGGCACGCCGCTCACCACCTACTGCGACGACACCGTCGACAAGAACACCGTGTGGGTGTTCCCCAAGAACTCCGGGCCCAAGAACGACCTCGTGATCGACATGCTCAAGAAGGTCCAGTGCCTGACGCCCGACGGCAGTGGCGGCGTCACCCGCACCCGGCTGGCGCTGTCCATGCACACGATGCGCGGCTCCCGCGGTGACTACCTCGCCGCCGCGATCCGCCGCAAGTGGGCCGAGGGGTGCGACTTCCGCGTCAGCTACGGCCTCATCGGCTTCCACACCAAGGGCATCCTCGGCGCCCCCACGAGGCGCGGCCGGATCCCGCTGCGCTCGACGGGGCTGGACTACAACACCGACGACAACTTCGACCTCAACAACGACGGCATCGACGACCTGATCCTCGACTACTACACCCACCAGAAGTACCTGGTGGTGCAGGGCACCTACAACGGCGTCCCCGACACGAGCATGGTCCTCACCGGGTCGGTGAACTGGTCGAGCCTGAGCACCGCCAACGACGAGGTGTGGTTCACCGTCCGCGGTGAGAAGGTCGCGAACAAGTACCTCAAGAACTTCAACTACCAGTGGAACAGCCCGCGCAACTCGCGCAACGCCTACACCACGACCTACGCCAACTTCCGGGTCGCGCGCTGGGTGGAGGGTCCCGACGGGACCAGGCGCAAGGTCTGGCGCACCGTCCGCCGCCCGGTGACCACGGTCGAGCCCGACCACTACGTCGAGGGTCCCTACTGGGAGGACGACTGATCCTCCCGGCACATGGCCGGGCGACGCGGGGGTACGACATCGCATGACACACGACCCGAGCGACCCCGCACAGGTGGAACGAGAGTCCACGCCGAACGCGTCGGGACCGGAGGCGGCCGCCGGCGGCATGGGCTCGAGCAGCGAGCGCGTCGGCCACGCCGGGCCGGGGCAGGTGGCCACGGACGGCCTCCGCGACACCTCGCCGGTGGAGCCCGACGCCGACGCCCCGCCGGAGCAGAGCGCCGGGGGTGAGGAGCCGAACCCGGACGGCATCGACCCCAAGGCGGGCTACCCAGCGCTCGACCCGCGCAGCGAGGACACGCCCTACCGGCCCTGACGCGGCGTCAGCTGCGCAGCAGCTGCGAGAGGGGCGTGCGTCGTAGGCGACGCCACTCGAGCAGGGCCAGCGCGGCCGCCCCACCGACGAGGACGACCACGGGCAGCACGGCCCACCACGGCACGACGGGGTCGGTCGCTCCCGGTGCGAGGGTGAGGCGCTGCAACGAGAGCGAGCCCAGTGCCGCGTGGGCGCACCCGACCCCGACGGCCAGGCCCACGACGGCCGACGCGAGCACCGGCGTCGCGAGCTCGCCGAGGAGGGTGAGCCGCAGGTCGCGGTCGGACGTGCCCAGAGCGCGCAGCCTGCCCAGCGCCGTCGCCCGACCGGGTGCGTCCGCGGCCACCGCCAGCGCCACCCCCAGCAGCCCGGCCACCGCGAGCAGGACGCAGGACACCCACGCGAGGGCCAGCACCGCCGACGGGAGGGCAGCACCGCGTCGCTGCGCGAGCTCGTCGGCGTACGTCACGACCGCGCCGCCGGGCACCGCCTCCCCGACCGCGTGGAGCGCCGCCGCGGCGCCGGGCCCGACGGCCCAGACCGAGTCGGGCGGCACCGAGGCCCCGGCCGCGGTGAGAGCCTCCACGTCCACCACCACGACAGGGTCCGCGGCCCCGACGGCCGGTGCGGCGCCGACCACCTGCAGGGGGACGCGTGCGTCCTGCCAGCGCAGGCTCGGGTCGTCGCGCAGGCCCTCCGGGCCGCCCAGGACGAGCGCGGGGACCGGGCCGTCGGCGGACCGCAGCCGGGCCAGACGGGGTGCGTCGGGGAGGTCGCTGGCGGCGAGCACCTGCTCGTAGGCGGGGGCGTCGACCACGACGAGCCGCACGAACGCCGACCCACCCCGCGCCGAGACACGCACGCCGTCCTCGACCCGCGCGGCCGCAGCAGCCCGGACGCCGGCGGCACGGGCGACCTCGGACGCCGCCTCCGCCACGGTCGGGTCGGGGCGGGCGTCGAGGCGCGCGTCCCCGCCGACGACCGACAGCGCCCCCGCCGCCTGGCCGTCGCGCAGCGTGGCCGCGAGGGCGGCGCCGAAGGTGGCCGCCGAGACGGCCACCACGACGACCACGGTGGCGACCACCTGCGGCAGCGCACTAGGGCCCGAGCGGGCGAGGCGGGCCGCCACGAAGAGCGGGACGCCGCTGGTGGTCTGTCCCGTCCTCCGCAGCGCCGCTTGCACCGCGACCGGCACGAGCCGGACCAGCAGCACGGCTGCCGACACGGCGATCCAGGTCACGGCGCTCGTGCCCGTGAGGTCGCCGCCGTCGGCCACCCCGCGCTGGCGCAGCGCGACGAGGGAGAGGACGGCAGCCACCAGCACGGCGAGCTCGAGGACGACACGCTGCAGCTGCGCCGCGCGCACCCGCGCCCGGCGGGTCGAGCGGTTGGCCGGAGCGCGAGCCACCCGCCCGCGTGCGGTCGCGACGCCGAGCGCGACGGGGGCCAGGACGGCCACGACGAGCACCGGGGCCGACCACGCCCACCCCACCGACCCGGCGGCGAGCCGTACGGCGGCCAGGCCAGCCGCGGCACCGACCAGGGCGACGAGCAGCGACTCGACCCCGAGCTCGACGCCGATGCCGGACAGGCCGGCGCCGCGCTCCCGCGCTCCCGTCAGCGTGGCCGCGCGTCGCTGGGCCAGCAGCTGGGCGGCCAGCACGAGCACGAGCAGCACCACGGCGAGCAGCCCGACCAGCACCACCTCCGCCTGGCCGCGGGCCGCGGCGACCCGGGCGCGTCCGTCCCGGAGCACCGTCGCGAGCAGGCTGTCCCACGTGGTCTCCCCGAACCCTGTGCCGGCGCGTGACTGCAGCGCCGCGATCGTCTGCTCGACCCCGGCCGCGTGACGCCACCTGACCGCCTCGGGGACGGGCGCCAGCACCAGGCGGCGGCTGAGCGCGTCACCGGGCACGGCGAGCCGGAGGACGGGCAGCGACTCCGCAGTGACGAGCGCCGCGCCGGCGGTGCGCGGCTCGTCGCCTGCGGTGCTCGACGCCGGGTGCAGCAGCTGCGGCTCCACCTGCCAGGCCTCCTCGCCGGGGTCCTCGGGAGCGAAGACCCCGCTGACCGCGACCTCGACGGACCGCCCGTGCTCGTCGCGAGCCGGGATGCGGTCGTCGACCTCCAGGTCGAGTGTCGTGGCCACGGCAGCGGAGACGGCGACCTCCACCGCCACTCGCCGGCCCGGCGCGCCGCTCGGTGGGCCACCGCGGGTGTACGTCACGGCGGGGCCGCCGTGTGCGGTGTCGAGGAAGGCGAGCCGGAGGTAGCGGCCGGGACCTGCGTCCAGCAGCTGCAGCGGGGGCGTGGTCACGGTCGTGACGCCGGGACCGAGCACCGCCGCGAGCTCCCGCGGCATCGTGCTCCGGGCGAGGTCGGCGTCCTGCCGGACCTGCGTGGCGGTGCTGGGGTCGAGCACCTTGCCCGCCGGGTCGTCGTACCACTCGGGGAGGGTCGCCACGACCGTCCCGCGTGGGCCGGCGTCCGCCACCGCCGCGGCCATGGCCCGGTCGGCGGACCGCTCGGTGACCGGCGACACCGCCCCCACGAGGGCGACGGTGAGCGCGACCACGGTCGTGACCAGGAGCAGCAGCCCACGGTCGGCGAGCAGGCGGCCCCGGACCGTCGGCCAGTGGGGGCGAGGCAGGGCCATCAGGGCTCACCGTCCCGGAGCTGCGACGGCCCGGACCGCCGTACGACGAGCGCGCTGAGGAGCCACGTGACGGCCAGCGCGCACGCCACCATCGCGCCGACGACGGCCAGCTCGGCGCGCCAGGGCCACGCCACGACCGCCGCCGGCACAGGAGCAGCGCCCACGTCGGAGCGGACGAGGTGCGGGCCGACCAGCACGGCCGCCACCGCGCCCACGAGCGTCCCGACCAGGGTGAGCGGCAGGAGGACCAGGAGGTGCTCGGCGCGCTGCAGGCGCCCGGCGTCGCGGCGGGACAGGCCCAGCGCGCGCAGGCGCGCGACCGCCGCCGACGCGCGTGGCACGTCACCACCGACGACGAGGACCACGGCAGCCAGGTGCAGCGCCACGGCCAGGACCAGCAGGACCAGGAGCGTCGTGGGCAGCGCCACGCGCAGCGGACCCCGCGCCAGCTCGGCGGCCGCGCCGTCGCGGGTGGTGACTGCGCCGAGGCCGGCGTCCCGCAGCGCCTCCACGCTCGCGTCCGACGGGCGCGACACCCACCACCCGTCGACCACGGGCTCGAGGCGCCCGGCGTCGACCAGGGCGCGCGTCACGGTGTCGACGTCGGCGAGCACGGAGACCTCGGCGGGCGCCGACGGCACCTCGGGCACCAGCGCCATCACCTCCAGCTGCAGGGCGGTGCCGCCGACGATGGCCGAGAGCCGGTCGCCGACCTCCGCTCCGACGGCCTCGACGAGCCCGTGTGAGACCGCCACGGGCACGACCGCGGGCGCGGGCAGGACCGTCGTGAGGACGTCGGCACCGGTGTAGTCGAAGTACGCGAGGTCGACGTCGACCGAGGTCCGCAGCGTCGTGCTGCCGCCACGTGACCGCAGCTCCGCCGTCGCCCCGCCCACCGGGCTCTGCTCCTGCAGGGGTCGGACCTGCCAGGTCGGTCCGCTCCCGGCGTCCGGCCGGGCTCCGGGGACCACCAGGGAGGCGGTCACGGTCGACCTCGTCGCCGTCGGCCGTCCCGGCGCACGCCCGGTCGCCCCGTCGAGCTCGAGCCGTACGGCGACCAGCCGCAGGTCGTCGCCCGGCGCGGTCGACCACGTGAGGGGATGGGCGTCGCCGTCCAGGGGGATCTCGCCGCCGGCGACGGAGGCGCGGAAGCCGGTCGGGTCCTCCAGCACCGCGGTCACGCGTGCCGTGAGGTCGGTGCCCCCCGGCCCCCGCCCGCGCAGCACGACACCGGCGCCGTCGTCGGGGAGGGGGATTCCCGCCGCAGGTGCCGCGGGAGCCAGCGCGCGCCCGACGTCGGCCCACGACTGCCCGCCGTCGAGGCGTCCGCGCAGCAGCGCTCCGATCTGCCGTGAGTCGACCGCGACGAGGACCGGCCGAGCCCCCTGCTGCCCGACGAAGCGGCCCAGTGCCAGTGGGCGGTGCACGACGGGGGAGATGACCGGCGCGGGTCCACGACCGGCGGCGGCGCGGACCTCCCGCGCCTCGGCGAGGCCGGCGGGAGCGCGGAGCGCCAGGGCGAGGTCGGCCCCCACCCGCAGTGCTGCCTGGTCCTGCTGCGACCGCTCCCACGTCGTCCGCAGGGCCAGGGCGAAGACCGCGGCGGCGACCGACGCGGCGACCAGCACCATCGCCGTCGCCGCGTGCGCGCGACGCGCGGCCTGGTGGGTGGCGAGCGGCAGCACCAGCCCGCGGGACCGGCGTGCCGCGCCGGCGGCCCGAGCCAGCAGCAGCGGCACGACGCGGACGCCCAGGACCGTGAGCACCGCGAGGCAGAGGACCGGGGCGGCGGTGAGGACCACGTCACCGGCCCGAGCCGACGCGGACGGCTGGTCGCGCAGCTGCCACCACGCGAGCGCGGCGGCCGCGACGAGGACGAGGTCGGTGGCTCGGCGCGCGAGGCCGGTGCGCGGCGACGGGTCGGCCGGAGGTCGCGGCCGCAGTGCGGCGGCCACGAGCGTCGTGGTGAGCAGCGCCGCGGTCGCCAGGACGGCCGCCGTCAGCGGCCACGTGAGGTCCGGCGCCTGCCGGAGCCCCGCAGCCGAGAGGTCGTCGCTCCGGGTGAGGACGGCATGGAGCAGGGCCGCAGCAGGGACCGCCAGGGCACTCGCGAGCACGGCCAGGAGGGCGGCCTCCGCGGCGGCGGCGCCGGTGCGCTGGCGGCCGCTGGTCCCCATCGCCCCGAGCAGCTCGCGCTCGTCCTCGCGCACCGACCCGACGAGACGCCCGGCCAGGACGGCCGCCGCCAGCGACAGCGCCGTACCGAGCAGGAGGACGACCAGCACCATGGACCGGGTGCTCGCCTGCTGGGCGTGCAGGCGCGCGAGGGTGCGGGGGAGGTCGGACGCCAGGCGCGTCAGCCGGGCCCGCTCGCCGACACGTGCGGCCAGCAGTCCGGGCGCGTCGTCGAGCCGTCGGTTCGCACCCCGGAGCTCGGGATCGCCGGCGAGGGCGCGGGTGGGGTGGGCGGTCACGCGCAGCGCGTTGACCGACGAGCCGGTGTCGCGGAGGGCGGCCCCGTCGACGACGAAGGGTCCGTAGGTCGGCGCGGCCTCCAGCCCGTCGCTGTAGGCGGGGGAGAAGCCGGCGCCGCCGAGCGGGTCGCGCTCCCACTCGGGGTCGGCACGCGGGAGGAAGGTGCCGACGACCACGAGCCGTACGGGCGCGTCGACACCGCCCAGGCCGCGCTCCCTGCCGAGCACCACGCGGTCGCCGGGCCCGAGACCGAGCAGGCGCGCCGTGGCGTCGGGCACGACGGCCTCGGCGCGGCCGCCGGTCGCGGCCGGCCACCGCCCCGACGTCAGCTGTGCGCGGGTGGCCAGCGCGTCGGTCGCGACGAGGTACGACTGGCTGCCCGGACGCGCTCCGTCCGCCTCGAGCTCCCGCAGTCGCGACGTCGCCGTGGTCTCGAGCGTCGGCCGCATCGGGGTGAGGACGTCCTCGACCACGCTCGCCGCCGCGTCCCGCGCCGCCGTCGCGTCCTGGCCGGTGAGCTCGACGACGTACGCCGTCACGCCGAGCCCGGCGGGGTCGGAGCGGCGGACCGCCTCGCGGAACGCGCGGTCCTGGGTGACGTCGAGCACGAGGGTGCACGTCCCGACCAGCGTGCAGGCGGTCGCGACCAGCGCGACGACCGCGCCCAGCAGCCGTCGCTGCACGAGCGCTCGCCGCAGCACCAGGGGAAGCACGGGTCCGCCTCAGCCGTCGAGCCGGCCGTCCGCGATCGGGAGGACCCGATCCGCGAGGGACATCAGCACCGGGTCGTGCGTGGCCACGACCGCGGTGACCCCCTCGGACTCCACGACGGCCCGCAGGAGCGCCATCACCCCCAGGCCGGTCTCGGTGTCGAGCTGCCCGGTGGGCTCGTCGGCGAGCAGGACGCTGGGCGACCCGGCCAGTGCCCGCGCGATGGCGACACGCTGCTGCTGGCCGCCGGAGAGCTCGCCGGGTCGCTGCGCGGCGTGGTCGGCCAGGCCCACCAGGTCGAGCAGCAGGGCCACCCGCTGCTCGCGGTCGGCCACGGGCGTGCGCCGCAGCCGCAGGGGGACCCCGACGTTCTCCGCTGCGGTGAGCCCGGGGACCAGGCCGAAGGTCTGGAAGACGTAGGACACCGTGTCGCGCCGCAGGGCGCTGAGGCCCTCGTCGTCGAGGCCGGTGACCTCGGTCCGGTCGACGCGGACCGTCCCGGCGTCCGGACGGTCGAGCCCGCCCAGCAGGTTGAGCAGCGTGGTCTTGCCGGAGCCCGAGCGGCCGACGACGGCGAGCAGCTCGCCGGGGGCGACGTCGAGGGAGACGTCGTGCACGGCGTGCCGCGGGGCTGCGGCGGTGCCGAAGGTGCGGGTCAGTCCCCGCGCCGCGACCATCGGACCCGGCGACTGCTCACGGGTCTGGTCGGTCGAGGTGCTCACGCGCCCTCGCCGCGGTCGGAGCGGATCTGGACGTGGTCCTCCGCGAGCGCGAGCCGGACCCGGCGGGTGAGGTCCAGCGCCTCGCGGTACTCGCGGGGCAGCTGGACCCGCCCGGCCCGGTCCATCACCGCGAACTCGACGGCCGTGCCCGGGCCTCCGGCTCCCGCGTGGTCGCGGAGCACCTCGCTGCTCGTCCGTCCGTCCCGGATCGCGACGGTGCGTGCCACCTGCCCGCTCACCTCGGCGTCGTGGGTCACCACGACCACGGTGGTCCCGAGCTCGTGGTTGACCGTCCGCAGGGCTGCGAACACCTCGGCCGCGGTCTCGCTGTCCAGCTCGCCGGTCGGCTCGTCGGCGAGCAGCAGGCGGGGGGCGTTGGCCAGCGCGACCGCGATGGCCACGCGCTGCTGCTCGCCGCCCGACATCTCGTGGGGCCGCCGGTCGGCGCAGTGCCCCACTCCGAGGAGGCCGAGCAGCTCGTCGGCCCGTCCGCGGCGCTCGTGGCGTGGCCGACCGGCGATGGACAGCGGGAGGTCGACGATCTGCCGCGCGGAGAGGTACGGCACCAGGTTGCGCGCCGTCTGCTGGCGCACGAAGCCGACGACGTGGCGCCGGTAGTGCACCTGCTCGCGGCGTGGCATGTCGACGAGGTCATGACCGGCGACGCGGGCACGACCGGCGGTGGGGGAGTCGACGGCGGCGAGGACGTTGAGCAGCGTCGACTTGCCCGACCCGGAGGCGCCGACGAGGGCGACCATCTCCCCCTCGTGCACCAGCAGGTCGAGGCCCTGCAACGCCTGCACCTCGACGCCCTCGGACTGGTAGATGCGCACGAGGTTGTCGCACACCACCAGGGCGTCGTGCCCGAACTCCGGCTGGTGCTGCGGGGGAGCAGGGAGCCTCAGCACCGCTCCACCCCGTTCCCCCTGACCTCCAGCGCCGGTCGATGCTAGCAGTGAGCCGGGTCACACCGGGGCGGCTCGCGTTCCCACCCCTTCGAGGCACGATCCGCGCGAACAGCGGACGCTGCAAGGGCCCGACGGATAGCGTGGGAACCGGGTCATGCGACGTCGCGTGGCCGGAGCACGATCTCGGAGGGGGCCCGGGTGCTGACCCTGTTCGCGACCCTCATGGCCGGTGCCGGACTGGTGCTGGCCGCGCTGGCGGCGTACGTCGCCTGGCGCCGGGGCACGCGCATGGGCTGGAGCCTGGCGGTGATGCTGGTCGCGGTGGCGTGGTGGGGCACGGCGTACGCCGTCGAGCTCTCCGTCGACGAGATCGCGGACAAGGGCACCTGGGGCGACCTCAAGTACGTCGGTGTGGTGACGCTCGCGCCCGCCTGGCTGGTCTTCGTGCTGCAGTACACCGGGCGGGGCCAGCGGGTGACCCGCCGCCTCGTCGGGCTCCTGGCCGTCCCCCCGGTCGTGGCGCTGACCGTGCTGGCGGTGCCGGCGACCCACGACCTGGTGCGGTCCTACCCCGCGACGGCAGCGACCGACGAGCTGCCCATCGTCGAGTCCGGTCCCGCGTTCTGGGCGATCTTCGCCTACAACAACCTGCTGCTCGTCGGCGCGACCGTGCTCTTCCTCGCGAGCATGGTGCGGCTGGCTCGCACCTACCGCCGCATGGCGCTGGTGCTCCTGTCCTCGGCGCTGCTGCCGTGGGCGGCGAACCTGCTGCACAACCTGGAGGTGGGCCCGTTCGCCCGCATCGACCTGACGCCGTTCGCGTTCATCCTCACCGGCGGGCTGCTGGTGTGGGGGCTGTTCGAGGAGCGGCTGGTCGACCTGGCCCCGCTGGCGCGCAGCGCCGTGGTCGAGAGCATGGCCGACGCCGTGTTCGTGCTCGACGCCTTCGGCCGCATCGTCGACGTCAACCCGGCCGCCGTCTCGCTGGCGGACCGACCGCGCCGCGAGCTCGTCGGTCGACGCCTGCGCGACCTGGTCGACATCTCCGCGACCGCCGAGGTCGGCCCCGGTGGGCTGGTGCTGGGTGAGCCCGGGGCCGGCAACGTGCGGACCTTCGACGTCAGCCAGCAGCCCCTCAAGGACATCTCGGACCGCACGGCCGGCGAGCTCGTCGTGCTGCGCGAGGTGACCGAGCGGGTGCGCGACCAGCAGCGCCTCGAGCAGGTGCTGGAGGACCGGTCCCGCGTCGCCGCCACCCTGCAGGCCAGCATGGTGCCGACCCGGCTGCCGGCCGTCCCGCGCTGCGAGCTCGCCAGCCGCTACGTCCCGGCGGGGGACGGTGGCGAGATCGGGGGCGACTTCCTCGACGTCTTCCCGCTCGACGAGGAGACGTGGGCCTTCGTGCTCGGCGACGTCAGTGGCAAGGGCGCCGAGGCAGCGGCCGTGAGCGCGGCCGCCCGCTACACGCTGCGTGCCCTCGCGAGCCCCGACTCCTCACCCGCCACGACCCTGCACGCGGTCAACGACGTGCTCAGCGCCCAGACCGAGTCCGAACGGCACTGCACGCTCGTGCTCGGTCACCTGCGACCACCGGGTGACGACGAGGGTCCCGAGGCACCGGTGCGGATCACCCTGTCCCTCGCGGGGCACCACTGGCCGCTGGTGCTGCGCGCCGACGGCAAGGTGGTGGAGGTCGGCCTGCTCGGCACCGCGCTGGCGCTGTTCGACGACCCCGAGCTGCACGACGCAGGTGTCGAGCTCGCACCGGGTGAGGTGCTGTGCGTCTTCACCGACGGGCTGCTGGAGGCCCGCCGCGGGCGCGAGCAGTTCGGCTCCGAGCGGATCGCCGAGCTGATGCGCGAGCACCCGGACCTCACCGCCGACGACCTGGCGGGCACCGTGCTCGACGCCGTCCGCGCCTTCCACGGCGACGAGCTCGGCGACGACCTCGCGATGCTCGTGGTCCGGCACGTCGGCTGACCCCGCCGCCTTGCCCAGCGCGTAGGCTGGCGGAGAGCATCCGGCGACGGGGCCTCCGCCCGGAGGTCCCTGCCGGTCGAGAGGCGGACGTCATGACGACGTCGAACGGCCCCACCCATCCCTCCGACGAACCCCGAGGCGGTCCGGCAGCGGACGTCGCGCCGACCCGGGGGCCACTGCGACTCGCGCTGGCCGAGACCGCCGGGAGCAACCGCCTGGACGGCGCCTGGTGGCCCTGGTCCCGTGACCCCGAAGTCGAGGTGCCCGACCTGGTGGACCACTTCCCGTCGCAGTCCGGCCGGGTCGTGCGCGTCCTGATCTCTCCGCCGGACTGGGGGTCCGCACCCCGCCAGGTCCGCGTCGCCCAGGGCTTCGTGAAGATCGGCTCGTTCCCCCGCGACGACACGCACCTGGTCCACCTGACGTTGTCCGACCGGTCGGTGCTCCACCTGCTCGTGGTGCCGCCCGGTTTCACCGACGATCAGGGCGGCGAGGCGCTGATGGCTGCCGCCACCGCCGGCAACGCGCACTCCGCCGCGGCGCTTCTCGAGGAGGTCATGGACTCACCCGACCACGACCCGCGGGACCAGTGGACCGATCACGGCGACACGTTCTGGACCCATTCCGAGGGGCCGCCGTCGTTCCGGACGGGCGGCTGACATGGCGGGCCCCTCGGGCCCCGGGCGCGGCCGGACCGATCGTCGCGAGCGGCTCGTCGTACGCACCGGCCGGGTGCCGTGACGATGGCCGGCCTGGTGCTCCGGGTCCGGCTGGTCAGCGGTGACAGCACGGACGTCACCTACGAGGACCCCGAGGAGCGGACCGACGCCGAGGTCATCGACCACGTCGTCACCACGTTGTCGCGCGAGGACGGCGTCCTGCGCTGCCGTCACGGCGACCGGCTCGTGGTGCTCTACGGGCGGGGCGTCGCAGCCGTCGAGGTCGGTCCGCGCGGCCCCGTCCTCTGATCCCGGGCGCCGCCCAACGGCGTCGGGGATCGTCGGCCCTGCGTCCTGGCACCCCACGGCCTGCGTGGCGACGCCCCGCCGGTGCGGGCGGGTCAGGACCCGAGGAGGTCCTCCATCGTGGCGATCTCCCGGTTCTGCGCCTCGATGATCTGGCCCGCGAGGTCGACGGCGTCCTTGAACCGGCCGTCCTCCTGCTCGGTCTCGGACATCTCGACCGCGCCCTCGTGGTGCTCGATCATCATCTCGAGCCACAGGTCCTGGAACTCGGCGTCGCCGGCGTTCTCCAGCTCGTCCATGTCGTCCGCGCTCATCATCCCGGGCATGTCGTCGTGGCCCATGTCGTCCATCGTGTCGGACATGTCGCCCATGTCGTGGCCGGCGTGGGCGTGGTCGCGCATCGTGTCGGGGACCTCCTCGCCCCACGAGGTGAGCCAGTCGGCCATGGTCTCGATCTCGGGCGCCTGGGCCGCGCGGATGTCCTCGGCCAGTGCCTGGACCTCGGGGTCCAGGGGACGCTCGAGGGTCAGGTCGACCATCGACAGCGCTTGCGCGTGGTGGGTGATCATGTCGCTGGCGAAGGCGACGTCGGCGTCGTTGTGCTCGGTGGTGCTGACCTCGGCCTTGGTCCCGGCAGTGTCGGAGTCGTCACCGCACGCGATGAGCCCGGAGCCGAGGGCGAGGGTGAGGGCGACGGCGCCGAGCGCGCGCGTGCGACGGGTCGTGGTGTGCGTGCTGAGGTGCATGAGGGTTCTCCTGGAGTCAGGTCGGTGGTGTGTGGACGCTCGCGCGGCCTGTCAGCACCTGACGACGGAGAAGGCCCACTCGTGTGGCGGGCCCGTGCTACGCACCCACCGGGGAGCCCGCGCCGGCACCGGCGCGGGCTCGAACGCGCCGGGCAGCAGCGGACCACGGGAGCCGCCGACGAGCAGCACGAGCAGCGTCACCGCGGCCGCGGCGAGCATCGCCACGCAGAGCATCACCATGCTGCCCATGTCGTGGTTGCCCGTCGTCGTACCTTCGTGGTCCCGGTGCGCCTCGCCGTGCAGCTCGGCGGCGTGCCCGGCAACCGGCACGGCCACGTTGCCACTGCTCGCGGTCACGGCCGCAGGGGTGCCGTGCGTGGCGAGGGCGTGCATCCCCAGGATCCCGGCCACCAGGAGCCCGACCAGGGCGGCCAGGGGGAGGCGGCCGCTGCCCCGCACGCCCGTCAGCACACGCACGCGTCTGCGGCGGCGCACGGAGGGAGACGGCACGGACCTCATCCCTGACGATGCTACGGGGGACAAACTGACGTCCCGCTCGGGCCGTTCGACTCCGGCGCAACCGCGATCCGCGACCTAGCGTGGAGGCATGAGGACGGCTTCGGCTGGGCGCGCGTCGCCACTGCCGGTGGCGGTGGTCGCGCTCAAGGCCGTGCTCGTGGTCATGCTCGTGCTGGTGGTGCTCGATCCCAGCTGGGGGAACCTCGAGGGCAAGGCCCCCGTCGCCCGCGCGCTGATCTACCCGGTGGTCGCGCTCGTGGTGCCGGTCCATCGGCTGCTGCGGCCGTCCGACCGGCCCTACCCGTGGCTGGCCGACCTCCTGTTCACCCTGTCGGGGTTCACCGACGTCCTGGGCAACAGGCTCGACCTCTACGACCGGGTGTGGTGGTTCGACGACGTCGTCCACGCTGCGGTGACCATGTGCGTCTCGGCAGCCTTCGTGCTGCTCACCCTGGAGCGCACGACCAGCGCGGCCGCGGTCTGGGACCGCGCCATGTCCTTCGGGATGACCGCTGCCCTCGGGTGGGAGGGCTTCGAGCTCGTCTCGTTCGTCACCCGGTCGGCGGAGGTGTCGACCGCCTACGCCGACACCGTGGGGGACCTGACCATGGACTGGCTGGGCGCCGCCCTGGCCGCCTGGCTGGTCCACAGCCAGTGGCGCCACCACCTCCCCGACGAGGCGTACGACGGCTCGCCCACGCCGGTCAGCGGGCGGGCGGGGCGGCTCAGCCGAACGCGCATCCCGAGGTGACGCCGCCCCCACCCGGTCAGGGGTCAGCGGCCGAAGAGCCGGGACAGGAAGCCGCCGTTGCCGGCCCTGTCAGCCTTGGCGGCCTTCGCGGCTGCGACTTCGGCGGGGGTGTGCTGCCCGTTGCACCACTGGTTGCTGGGCACCATCGCCTTGACGTCGGCGACGTGCTGGCCGCAGCCGGCCCAGGTGGTCTTGCCGCAGGTCTTGCAGGTGGTCGGTCGGCACATGAGGTGACTCCGTTCGTTGTCGGGGTTGTGGGTCGTCAGAGGTGGTCGAGCCGGGTGGCTCAGCCGTGGGAGAACGTGATGTCGGGCAGGACCCGGGTGAGCCAACGGGGGGTCCACCAGGCCGCCTTGCCGGTGAGGCGGAGCATCACAGGCAGCAGGACGAGCCGGACCAGGAACGCGTCGAGGAGCACGGCGACGCCGAGGACGATGCCCATCTCCTTGGGCGGGAGCGGGCCGGACAGGGCGAAGGTGAAGAACACCGCGACCATGACCGCGCCGGCCGCGAAGATCACCCGGCCGGAGTGGGCCAGCGAGCCGACCATGGCCTCCCGGGGGTCTCCGGACTTCTCGTAGTGCTCCTTGGCGGAGGCGAGGAGGAAGACGGTGTAGTCCATGGCGATGGCGAAGATCATCGCGAAGAAGAACACCGGTGCCCAGGCGTCGAGGAAGCCCTGGGACTCGAAGCCGAGGAGGTCGGCACCGATGCCGTCCTGGAACACCAGGCGGGCGACGCCGAAGGCGGCGGCGGTGGAGAGCAGGCTGGCCAGCGTGCCGAGCAGCGAGATGAGCGGCGCCTGCAGAGCGATGAGCAGCAGCAGGAACCCGAGGCCGAGGACGACGCCGATGACGAGCGGGGTGGAGTCGTCCAGCTGGGTCTTGAGGTCGAGGTTCTCCACCGCGGCGCCGCCGACGGTGGCGGAGTCGGGGAGGTCGGCACGCAGGCGGTCGACGGTGTCGGAGAGCTCGGGGTCGGAGGGGTCGACGGTCGGCACGGCCTGGATGAGCACCAGGCCGGGGTCGGCCGCGTCGTCAGCAGCGGGCTGGGCGGGCATGGCGCCGGCGATGCCGGGGTCGTCGCCCAGGACCTTCGCGGTGGCCTTCGCGTCGTCGGCGTCGGCGATGACCTGCA
>NZ_JAUZVE010000031.1:0-79562 GCF_031844425.1 Microbacterium sp. ARD31 | reverse complement strand
GCCGGCGGCGCGAGGCATCAGCCACGCGCCCGCACCCACGCCACCCGTCCGGCGACGCCGCCGAGCAGGACGAGGAGCAGGCCGAGCAGCTGGTGCGTCGCCGACATGGGCACGGAGCCGTCCACACCCGCGTTGACGGAGGTCGGCAGGAGTGGCTGCGCGGCCGTCACCTCGGACTGGCCGAACGCCTGCACCCCGAGCACCTCGGCATCCGACGGCTGGGTGGACGCCTGGCCCTGCGGCTGGTGCGCCGTCCCGGCCTGGGCGTGCGCCGGCGCCACCTCCGCGCTCGGCGAGCCCTGTTGACCGTGCTCACCTGAGGACGGCTGCGAGCCGGTCGTGCCCTGGCCCGTCTGGCCCGTCTGGCCCGTCTGGCCCGTCTGGCCCGTCTGGCCGGTCTGACTGGTCTGCGGGGTCACGTCCTCGCATCCCTCCACCCAGAAGACCTTGGTCTTGGTGTCGTTGCCGTGCGAGCGAGGCGTGGCGACGGTGAGACGCACGTGATAGCCCTGCTGGGGGTGCGGGGCGCCGGTGAAGGACAGCGTGTACGTCTCGCGGCCGTCGAGCCCCGTCGGGGTACCGGCTCCGGACGCCGGGTCGCCGCCGACGAAGACCTGCGACGGGCCGGACACCGTCATGCCCACGCCGGTCGTGGGAGCCTGCTCGGCGAAGGTGACGGTCGAGACGACGTCCGCCCCCGCGTCGAAGCCGTACCACTCGACCTCGAAGGCGCACCCCACGTGCGGGGTGTTGTCGGGGATGCGGTCGATCTCGCCGAGCGGTGCGATCTTCACGGTCCCGTTGTTGCCACCGGGGTCGCTGGAGCCGCCGGTGGGCTGGCCGGCGTCGCCGCCCTTCCCGCCCGTGCCGCCGTTGCCCGTGGCGTGGTCATCCCCACCGGACCCGGCACCGCGACCGGGGCGGTTGCCGTCCTGGTTCCCGTTGCTCGGGTGCTTGCTCCCGTGCTTGTTCCCGTTGCCGTTGCCGTTGCCGTTGCCGTTGCCGTTGCCGTTGCCGTTGCCGTTGCCGTTGCCGTTGCCATGGCCGTTGCCATGGCCGTTGCCGTTGCCGTTGCCGTTGCCGTTGCCATGGCCGTTGCCATGGCCGTTGCCATGGCCGTTGCCATGGCCGTTGCCATGGCCGTTGCCATGGCCGTTGCCATGCCCACTGCCCGGCGCGCCCGACTGGCCGGGGGCCGACGACTGGCCGGGCGCAGCGGTCTGGCCGGGCGCGGCGGTCTGGCCGGCCGTGGCCGGGGCGTTGACCTGGCCCTGGCCCTGCCCGTTGCCGGGATCGGCGACGGCGGGAGCGGCGCCGAGGGTGACGGCCCCGAGGCCGAGGAGGGCGGCGACGGCGAGACGCGGAGCGCCGGAGATGCGGTGGGGGTCCTGCTGCTGGCGGTTCATGAGATCTCCTCGATGACGAGACGACGCGGTGGCGTCGGTCCGTACGGCTCCGGAGGCGCGGGTGTGCCTCCTGGGGTGCTTCGAGTGGAATCTGGGACCGGCTCCCGAGCGACGGTCGGCATTCCTCCCTCGTCTGCCGGAACGACGACGCGGCCACCGGGCTACGCAGCAGGTGCCGCTCTCCCGCCCTTCGGGGTGGGACGGCCTGTCGTCGGCTGCATCGGGGCCCGTCGAGAAACTTCCGCCGGCGACGCAACCAAACCCGCCTCTCCTGCGTCTGTAGACACGAGGGGACCAGACACGTACGGGGGTCGTGTCTGGTCCCTTGTAATGTCTCGGAGGTGACGACGCCCCTCTCGCTCCGCCCGATCACCGCGCAGGAGCACCGCGAGTTCATCGCGCGACGGTCGTCGGCCAGCTTCCTCCAGACGCCCGCGTGGGCGAGGGTGAAGTCGGACTGGCGCAGCGAGTCGATCGGCTGGCACCGCGGCGCCGAGCTCGTCGGCGTCGGGCTGGTGCTCTACCGCCAGCTGCCGAAGGTGCGGCGCTACCTCGCCTACCTGCCCGAGGGCCCGGTCATCGACTGGTCCGGCGACGACCTCCAGGCGTGGCTGACGCCGATGGTCGCCCACCTCAAGCAGCAGGGCGCCTTCGCCGTGCGGATGGGCCCGCCCGTGGTCACCCGCCGGTGGTCTGCCGAGCAGGTCAAGGCCGGCATCGCGGACGACGCGGTGCGCTCGCTCGGCGACGTCCCCCCGCTCGAGCGCTCGCAGGAGGGTGCCCGCGTGATCGCGCAGCTCCACGAGCTCGGCTGGCAGCACCAGGCCGCCGAGGGCGGCTTCTCGGCCGGGCAGCCGCAGTTCAACTTCCAGATCCCGCTCGTCGACGCCGAGGGCACGCCGCGCTCGGAGGACGACGTCCTCAAGGGCATGAACCAGCTCTGGCGCCGCAACATCAAGAAGGCGGACAAGTCCGGGGTCGAGGTCGTCCGCGGCGACGCGACCGACCTCAAGGCGTTCCACGACCTCTACGCCCACACCGCCGAGCGCGACCACTTCACCCCGCGCCCGCTGTCGTACTTCGAGACGATGTACGACGCACTGGCCGCCGAGGACCCCGACCGGATCCAGCTCTGGCTGGCCCGCCACGAGGGCGACCTGGTCGCCGCGACCATCGCGATCCGCGTCGGCACCCACGCCTGGTACTCCTACGGAGCGTCCTCGACCGAGAAGCGCGAGGTGCGCGGATCCAACGCCGTGCAGTGGGCGATGATCCGCCACGCCCTCGAGGCCGGCGCCCACGTCTACGACCTGCGCGGCATCACCGAGACGCTCGACTCCGACGACCCGCACGTCGGCCTGATCCAGTTCAAGGTCGGCACCGGCGGCCAGGCCGTGGAGCACGCCGGCGAGTGGGACCTGCCGGTCAACCGCGCGATCTACAAGGCCTTCCAGCTCTACCTCGCCCGGAGAGGGTGACGGGCGCGTGAGCCTGACCCTGACTGTCGACGGCGAGCGGTGGCGCAGCCACCTGCTCGCGACCGCGACGAAGTTCCCGGGCATCGTCCCGGTCGCCAAGGGCAACGGCTACGGCCTGACCCTCGGGCGGCTCGCCCGGCGCGCGCAGTGGCTCGCCGAGCACGCCGCCGAGACGGGGGCGCCGCTCGACCTGCTGTCGGTGGGCACGTACGACGAGCTGGGCGAGGCCGCCGCGCGGTTCGACGGCGACCTCCTGGTGCTCACGCCGTGGCGGCCCTTCGGAGCCGCGCTCGACCTCGACGAGCGCACCGCCCGGCGCGTCATCCACACCGTCAGCCGGCCCGAGGACCTCACCGCGCTGCTCGAGCGCGACCCGTCTGCGCGCTTCGTGCTCGAGCAGCTGACCTCGATGCGGCGCCACGGGATGACCCGGCGCGACCTGGCCGCGGCCGCCGCGTCGCTGGGTGCCGGGCGCAGCGGGCTGCGGGGCGTGGCGATGCACCTGCCGCTGAACACCACCTCCCACCTCGGCGAGGTCACCCGCCTGCTCAACGAGGTCGTGGCCTCCGGCCTGCCGACCCGCACGGTCTTCGTCTCGCACCTCACCGATGCCGAGATCACCACCCTCACCGGCAGCTACCCCGACTTCACCGTCCGCCCGCGGATCGGCACCGAGCTGTGGCTCGGCGACCGCGGCGCGCTGAGGGCCCGCGCCACCGTGCTCGACGTGCACGAGGTCGACCGCGGCGACGCCTTCGGCTACCGCGGGCGCAGCGCTCCCAAGCACGGCCACATCGTCGTCGTCAGCGGCGGCACCGCGCACGGGATCGGCCTCGAGGCGCCGACCGGCGACCAGTCGCTCAAGGCGCGCGCCGCCACCCTGGCGCGCGGTGGCCTCGACGCGGTCGGCTTCGTCCGCTCGCCGTTCTCCATCGACGGCAAGCAGCGGCTCTTCGCCGAGCCGCCGCACATGCAGGCCTCGATGCTGTTCGTGCCCTCAGGCGCGCGGGTGCCCCGCGTCGGTGAGGAGATCGACGTCCGGGTCCGGTTCACCGCGACCGACTTCGACCGCGTCGTCATCGACTGACGCGTCGCGCAGCACCGCCACCGCCAGCCACACCAGGCCGACGACGCGCAGCAGGATGGCGAGCCAGTACGGGCGTGCGTCCTCGGTGACGGTCGGCAGCAGGGCGTCGCCCACCCACCAGCCGGTGATCGCCCAGCTGACCAGCTGGCAGCCCTGCCACACCAGCAGGTCCCGCCACCGGGGCACCGCGACGGCCGCCAGGGGCAGGGCCAGGAGGGCGAGCTCCGGTGGCGCGGTCGGCGACACCAGCAGTGCCGCCACCATCATCAGCAGGCCGACGCGGGCACACGTGGTCACCGTCGGCCGGCCCGCCCGGCGCACCACCCAGACCGCCGCCGCGGCTGCCACGAGCAGCACCACCAGCGAGCCGGTCATCCGGAAGGTGCGCGATGTCGGCGCGCCGACCTGCTGGAGGAAGAGCCACGTCGAGCCGACGTCGGGGTCCTCGACGTGGCCACGACCGGGCAGCGTCACCACGACGTACGCCGCCGCTGCCGCGACGAGCGCGTTCACCCGGTCCCGGAGCCGGCCGCCCACCGCCACCACGCCCACGAACGCCACGGCGACGGGGAGCGCGAAGGCGGCGCCGACACCGGCGCCGACGCCGGCCACCCAGGGTCGACCGGTGGTCCACCCCCAGAGCAGCACCGCCACCCCGACCGCGGCGACCAGCTCCCACGAGAGCCAGCTCACCAGGAGGACCGGGGACATCGCCCAGCCGGCCGCGGCCCACGGACGGCGTACGTCGACGCGGACGAGGAGCGCGGTGGCGAGCAGGGCGAGCGCTGCCAGGAGCACGGCCAGGCCCGCGGTCGTCGAGACCGTCCCCGAGCCCGGGAACAACCCGGCCAGCTTGTCCAGCCAGGTGGTCACGTGCGGCGGCACGGTCGAGTCGGCGGGCGTGCCCGCGAGGCCCGTCCAGCACAGCTGGGCGTAGGGCTGGTTCTCCCCGCTCCAGCCCGACGGCACGCAGGCACCCTTGCTCAGCATCCCTGCGGCCAGCACCACCGACGTCGCGCCGAGGAGCACCCGGGGCGCGTCCCACCAGCGGTGGCCGGCGGCGTGCTCGCCCACCGGTCCGCCGACCACCTCGGAGAGCGAGGCCACCACCGGGTCGGTCCGGGTCGGTGCCTCGACCGGCTCCCCGGCCGCCGCGGAGTGCTGGTCCACCGCGGCGCTCAGGGCCGGGCGTCGAGGACGCGGTGGCGCGGCTCGAACCGCGGCGCCGGCGTCGTCGGGGTCTCCGTCGGCAACGTCGGGACCGGGGTCGTCGGCGTCTCGGTCGGGACCGGGGTCGTCGGCGTCTCCGTGGGCACCGGGGTCGTCGGCGTCTCCGTCGGGGTGGAGGTCGGCGTCTCGGTCGGCGTCTCGGTGGGCGACTCCGTGGGCACGCCGCCGGTCGCGGTCTTCGTCGGCTTGCTCGGCTTGGGCGGCGGAGGCGGCGGCGGGGTGTACTCGTGGCCGTCCTCGGGCGCGTCGCCGTCGACGTAGGCGGGCTCCGGGAAGTCCTCGACCTCCCTGCCCTCCATCACGCGCTCCATGATCGAGGTCCAGGTCTTCGCCGGGTAGTTGCCGCCGAAGTATCCCGAGCGGCCGTCCGAGCTGGTGGGCAGCCACAGGTCGGCGCCATCGGGGCGGACCTCGTCGAGGGACTCACGCCCGCGCCCGCGCACGAACATGACCGCCGTGGAGACCTGCGGGGTCGTGCCCACGAACCAGGACGAGGAGACCCCGCCGTCGTCGTTGGTCGCCGTGCCGGTCTTGCCGGCCACCGGGCGGGCGAGCGCCAGCGCCTCCGTGCCCGAGCCCTGCTCCACGACCTGCTGCAGGGCGTACGTCACGTCCGCGGCGATGTCGCTGTCGACCGTCTTCTTCTTGCCCGGACGGGCGTCGTAGATGGTCTCGCCGTCCTTGTTGACGACCTTCTGCACGACGTGGACCTCGTTGCGCGTGCCGCCGTTGGCGAGCGTGGCATAGGCGTTGGCCATGTTGATCGGGCTGACCTGCGCCGTGCCGAGGGTGACCCCGACGTTCTCCTGCAGGTCGCTCGACCTGCGCGGGATACCCCACCGCTCGCCGCCGTTGCCGGGGATGCCCATGTCCTCGGCCGCCTGGATCACCTTCTGCGGTCCGTCGTCCATCGAGTCGACCATGTCGACGAAGGCGGTGTTCACGGAGTTCTCGGTCGCGGTGATCATCGAGACCGCGGACCCGTAGTCCGTGTCGCCCTGATTCTCGAACTCGGTGCCGGCGATGTCGATGGGGCTGTTGCCCTCGAAGGTGTCGGTGAGGGAGAAGCCGTCGCGGATCGCGGCCACGTCGGTGGCGGCCTTCATCGTCGAGCCGGCCATGCCGCCGGCGACCGCCCAGTTGATCTGGGACTGGAGGTAGTCCTGCCCGCCGTAGAAGCCGAGCAGCTCACCGGTCCTGGTGTCGACGGTCGCCGCGCCGACGTGCAGGTCCTTGTTGCCGGCCGGGCCGGGCATGCCCGCGTCGGGACGCTGCTCGAGCACGGCCTCCTCGATGTCGGCCATCACCTGGGGGTCGAAGGTGGTGGTGATCCGCAAGCCGCCGCCGTCGATCTCCTCCTCCGTGGCGATCCCGCGCGTGAGCAGCTCCTGCTTGACCAGGGCGAGCATGTGGCCCTTCTGGCCGCCGAACTGGCTCTGCGTGGCGATCTTGGGGAACTTCGGCAGCCGCTTGAGCGCGGTGTCGCGCTCCTCGGCGGTGATCGAGCCGAGCTCGGCCATGCTGTCCAGGACGTACTGGTAGCGGCCCTTGAGGTCGTCCTTGGCCTCCTTGCCGTTGGCCGGGTCGTACTTCGTGGGGTTGTTCAGCACGGTCGCCAGGACCGCCGACTCGCGGAGGTTGAGCTCGGAGGCCGGGTGACCGAAGTAGGCCTTGGAGGCGGCCTGGATGCCGTAGGCGCCGCGGCCGAAGTAGATGGTGTTGAGGTAGCCCTCGAGGACTTCCTTCTTGGAGAGCTTCTGCTGGATCTTGAGCGAGACGATCGCTTCCTTGATCTTGCGCTTGTAGCTCTGCTCACTCGTCAGGTAGAGGATCTTGACGTACTGCTGCGTGATGGTCGAGGCACCCTGGCGGGCGTTGCCGCGGGCGTTGGAGAACAGGGCGCGCAGGATGCCCTTGGGGTCGATGCCCTTGTCGGTCCAGAACGTCTGGTTCTCGGCGGCCACGACGGCGTCCTGCATGGTCTGCGGCATCTCGTCGAGCGGAATCGACTCGCGGTTCTGGTCCTCGTAGTAGGTGCCGAGCTGCTGCTCGCCGCCCTTGTAGTAGACGAAGGTCGTCTGGGCCTGGAAGGCCTCGTTCTCGTCGGGGATGTCGATGGCCTGGTAGAGCACCACCACGATCCCGGTCAGGACCAGCGCGCCGACGGCGGCGACGATGGCGAGGACCTTGGCGACCTTGGCCGCCCGCTGCCGCGGCGTACGTCGGGGCTTGGGCCGCCGGGTCTGGGCCTTGCCCGGCTGCCTCCTCTTCGCAGTCACCGGGCAAGAGTACGGGGGCTGCGCAGGATCGCTGATTCGTCACCGGCGGATATATCGGTACGATAGGTCACATGGCACGTCGTGGTGACACCATCGAGCTGGCAGTCCTCGGGCTGCTGCACGAGGGACCCATGCACGGCTACGAGCTGCGCAAGCGGCTGAACCTCATGCTCGGGTGGGGTCGCGTGCTGTCCTACGGCTCTCTCTACCCCGCGCTGAAGAAGATGCTGCGCGCGAACCTCATCACCGAGGTGACCGCCACCGCGACGCCGACCAGCCGCCGACCGCGGATCGTCTACGAGGTCACCCCGGCCGGCAACGAGCACTTCCAGCGACTGATGTCGGAGGTCGGTCCCACCGCGTGGGAGGACGACAACTTCGACATCCGGTTCGCGTTCTTCTCCTCGACCGACATGGAGATCCGGCTGCGGGTGCTCGAAGGCCGTCGCTCGCGGCTCCAGGAGCGCCTGGCTCGCGTCCAGGGCGAGCTCGAGCGCACCCAGGCCGAGGTCGACCGCTACGCCGCCGAGCTGCAGCGCCACGGCGTGGAGTCGGTGGAGCGCGAGGTCCGCTGGCTCTCCGACCTGATCCGGGCCGAGCGCGGCGGCGACGAGCCGCCGGCGCCCCACACCGCCGGCACCACCTGAGCACCCGATCGACCAGCAGCACGCCAGATCACGCACACGCAAGAGTTCAAGCCCCCAGTAGAGAGAAGGAGAGCCCCATGGGTTCGGTACGAGTAGGGATCGTGGGAGTGGGCAACTGCGCCACCTCCCTGGTCCAGGGCGTTGAGTACTACAAGGACGCGGACCCGGCCGGGACCGTCCCGGGGCTCATGCACGTCGTCTTCGGTGACTACCACGTCAAGGACGTCCAGTTCGTCGCGGCGTTCGACGTCGACGACAAGAAGGTCGGCAAGGACCTCTCCGAGGCGATCGACGCGTCCCAGAACAACACCATCAAGATCGCCGACGTCCCGACGCTCGGTGTCGAGGTCCAGCGCGGCCCGACGCTCGACGGCCTGGGCAAGTACTACCGGGCGACCATCGAGGAGTCGGCGGCCGAGCCCGTCGACGTCGTCCAGGCGCTCAAGGACGCCGAGGTCGACGTCCTGGTGTCCTACCTCCCGGTGGGCTCCGAGGAGGCCGACAAGTTCTACGCCCAGTGCGCGATCGACGCGGGCGTCGGCTTCGTCAACGCCCTCCCCGTCTTCATCGCCTCCGACCCCGAGTGGGCCAAGAAGTTCGAGGACGCCGGCGTCCCGATCGTCGGCGACGACATCAAGAGCCAGGTCGGCGCGACCATCACCCACCGCGTGATGGCCAAGCTGTTCGAGGACCGCGGCGTGGCGCTGGACCGCACCTACCAGCTCAACGTCGGCGGCAACATGGACTTCAAGAACATGCTCGAGCGCGAGCGCCTGGAGTCGAAGAAGGTCTCCAAGACCCAGGCCGTGACGTCCAACCTCAAGGGCGAGCTCGCCGACAAGGTCAGCGACCGCAACGTCCACATCGGCCCGTCCGACTACGTCGAGTGGCTCGACGACCGCAAGTGGGCCTACGTCCGCCTCGAGGGTCGCGCCTTCGGTGACGTCCCCCTCAACCTCGAGTACAAGCTCGAGGTCTGGGACTCCCCGAACTCCGCCGGCATCATCATCGACGCCGTCCGCGCCGCCAAGATCGCCAAGGACCGCGGCATCGGCGGCCCGATCATCCCGGCCTCGACCTACCTGATGAAGTCCCCGCCGGTGCAGATGCCCGACGACATCGGTCGCGCCGAGCTCGAGAAGTTCATCAAGGGCGAGTGAGCGCCCGCGTCCGGCCCGTCCGGACGCACAGCACCACCCAGTACGACCCAGTACGACCCAGTACGACCCAGCACGGCCCCGCAGGTCCACGTCCCGGACCTGTGGGGCCGTCGTCGTCCCTAGCCGGCCACGGATAGAAGCGCACCCCGCGGGTACGGAGCGGTGCTGCGCCGGAGGGCCCGGTCGCGGGGAGGGAGGTCGGTCATGCGTGTCGGTTCGATGGTGGGGGCGGCGCTGGCCGCGAGCCTGCTCGCCGCGTGCGCCCAGGGCACGGGTGACTCGGGCGAGACCGAGGACGTGTCGTACGACAGCGACGCCACGCTCTCGGGGACGGTCGAGGTGATGGGCTTCGGCGCCGGCGACGAGATCGCCACGGTCCGCCTGGACCGCGCCAAGGAGGAGCTCGGCGACGCGAAGGTCGAGCTGATCGAGGGCGACCTCGACATCCAGCAGTTCCTCTCCTCCGTCGCGTCGGGCGAGCCGCCGTCGCTGGTCTACGCGGAGCGCAGCCAGATCGGGACCTTCGCCTCACGCGGTGCCGTGGTGCCGCTGACGGACTGCATCGACGGCGAGGGCATCGACACCTCCGTCTTCCGTGAGTCCGCACTCGGCGAGGTGACCTTCGACGACGAGGTCTACGGCATCCCCGAGTTCAACGTCGTCCAGCTCACCCAGGCCAACGCGGACCTGCTCGAGCAGTCCGGCCACACGATCGAGGACGTCAACGGCTCCGACTGGGACGCGATCCTCACCGCCAACAAGGACCTGATGGCGATGAAGGGCGGCGACCTGGCCACGATCGGCTACGACAGCAAGCTCCCGGAGTTCCTCCCGCTGTGGGCCAAGGCCAACGGGGCCGACCTCATCTCCGCCGACGGGCGCACTGCCCAGCTCGACGATCCGGCGGTGGTCGAGGCCCTCGAGTTCGCCGTGTCGGTGTACGACGCCCAGGGCGGGTTCGGCGAGGTCAAGGCGCTGCGGGACTCCGCGGACTTCTTCGGCGACGGCAACCAGTTCGCCAGCAGCACGCTCGGTGCGATGCCCATGGAGCAGTGGTACGTCAACGTGCTGAACGACGTCTCGCCCGACGCCCCCATGGCCTTCGACACGGTGCGCGACCTCCAGGGCGAGCCGATCGCCTGGGCGTCCGGCTCCGCGTGGGCCGTCCCCAAGGGCAGCCCGGACCCCGAGGCGGCCTGCCGGATGGCGCGCGTGATGACCGAGACCGACGCGTGGATCGCCGCTGCGGAGGAACGCGCCTCGATGCGCCAGGAGGAGGGCGGCCTGTTCACGGGCATCCTCACCGCGAACGAGGAGGCCGACGAGCAGATCAGGGCGATGGCGCCCACCGACGGCGACTCGGCCTGGTCGCAGGCCGTCGCTGCCATGTACGAGGCGAACGACCACACCTTCTCCATGCCGGCGAACCCGGCCGGCGACGAGTTCGAGCAGGCCTGGCAGGACGAGGTCAACAAGGTGCTGACCGGTGACGCCGAGCCCGCGGACGCCCTCGCGGACGCGCAGGAGGCGGCGCAGCAGGCACTCGACGAGGCATGGGCGAGCTGGGACGACCAGTGAGCGTCACCGCTCCCGGCTCCACGTCCGCTCCCGCCGACGGTCGCAACCGCCGTCGGGGCGGCGGGCGCCGCAACGAGGGACGCATCGCGCTGCTGTTCATCAGCCCGTGGATCATCGGGTTCGTCGTCTTCATGGCCTACCCGGTGCTCTACACCGCCTACTTGTCGCTGACGGACTACGACGTGATCAACGACCCGACCTTCGTCGGGCTCGACAACTACCGGGAGATGGTGTCGGACGACAAGGTGATGCTCGCGCTGCGCAACACCTTCGTCTTCACGCTCATGTCGGTGCCGGCCCAACTCGTCTTCTCGCTCGCGCTCGCGCTGCTGCTCCAGCGGGCCGGACGAGCCGCCGGGTTCTTCCGCACCGCGTTCTTCCTGCCGAAGATGACGCCCCCGGTCGCGGTCGGCGTGCTGCTGCTCATGCTGCTCAACGGCCAGAGCGGACTGGTCAACGAGGTGCTCGGCTGGTTCGGGATCAACGGCCCCAACTGGACGACCGACCCGACGTGGGTCAAGCCGGGCCTGGTCATCACCTCGCTGTGGACCGTGGGCGCCTCGGTGATCATCCTGCTGGCCGCGCTGCAGGAGGTGCCGGAGGAGCTGCTCGACGCGGCGCGCGTCGACGGCGCCGGCTGGCACCAGCGGCTGTGGCACGTCGTGCTGCCGATCATCAGCCCGGCGATCTACTTCATCGTCGTGGTCGACACGATCGCCTCGCTGCAGTCCTTCACCGAGGCCTACACGGCGTTCTTCGGCGCCGGCAACACGACCTACAGCAACGACGCCGCCCTCTTCTACGCCATCTACCTCTTCCAGCAGGCCTTCGAGTTCCTGCACATGGGCTACGCCTCGGCGTTGGCGATGCTGCTGTTCCTCATCGTCATGCTCGTCACGGCCGTGCAGGTCTGGCTGAGCCGGCGCTACGTCCACTACACCGGCGGGGCGAGGTGAGCCGATGAGCACCCTGGACCGCGCCGGCGAGGTGGGACCCACCACGGCGCTGGCGCCTGACGGGCCGGACACCGCTCCAGGGCGCTCGCGCGAGCCCCGTCGTCGTACGCCGCGCGGGCTGGTCGCTCGCGTGCTCGTCGGCGCCGGGCTGGCGCTGATGACGATCGCCTTCGTCTACCCGTTCGTGTGGCTGGTGAGCGCCTCCCTCAAGCCGCGCAGCGACGTCTTCGACAACCGCCTGATCCCCGAGACGCTGACCTTCGACAACTACCTCGAGGTCTGGAACGCCGCACCGATGGCGGCGTGGCTGCTCAACACCGCCTTCGTGACGGTGATGGCCACGGTGACCGTCACCATCTCGAGCGCCCTGGTCGCGTGGGGGTTCGCCCGCTACCGGTTCCGCGGCCGCAACCTGCTTTTCGGCCTGGTGCTCGCCTCGATGATGATCCCGGGCGCGGCGACGATGATCCCGACCTACCTGATCTGGAACTCGCTGGGCATGGTCGGCACGCTGACCCCGCTGTGGGCCGGAAACCTGTTCGGCACGGCCTTCTACATCTTCCTGCTGCGCCAGTTCTTCCTCGGCCTGCCGCCCGAGCTCTTCGACGCAGCCGAGACGGACGGCGCCGGGCACTGGCGGGTCTTCTGGCACATCGCGCTGCCGCTCACCCGCCCAGCGCTGGTGGTGGTGGCCCTCTTCGAGTTCCAGGCGGCGTGGACCGACCTGATGCGGGGCCTGATCTACCTCCGTGACCGGGAGGACTTCACCGTGCCGCGCGGGCTGAAGTCGATGCTGGACCAGTTCGGCTTCGGGGGCGAGTGGCACTGGGAGCTGGTCGTCACCGCGAGCGTGATCACCACCCTGCCGATGATCATCGTGTTCTTCATCGGTCAGAAGCAGATCATCCAGGGCGTGGCGAGCACCGGCACGAAGGGCTGACCAGGTGCACGATGGGATCTCCGCCTGGAAGGAGACCGCATGGACATCGCAGTGCTCGGCACCGGCATGGTCGGCCGGACCCTCGCCGACGGCCTCACTCGCACCGGCCACACCGTGGTCGTCGGGACCCGTGACCCCGACGCGACGCTCGCGCGCACCGAGCCGGACGGCATGGGCAACCCGCCGTTCGCGGCCTGGCACGCCGAGCACGCCGACGTCACGCTGGCGACGTACGCCGATGCCGCCGCCGGCGCCGAGCTCGTCGTGCTCGCCGGCAACGGGTCGGCAGCGCTCGACATGCTGACCGCCGCAGGCGAGGAGCACCTCGCCGGCAAGGTCGTGCTCGACGTGACGAACCCGCTCGACTTCTCCGGCGGCTCCCCGCCGACCCTGTTCGTCAAGGACACCGACTCGCTGGGCGAGCAGGTGCAGCGAGCCTTCCCCGACACCCGGGTGGTGAAGTCGCTCAACACCATGACCGCCTCGTTGATGGTCGACCCCGGGCAGCTAGGCGAGACGACCACGGTCTTCGTGTCCGGTGAGGACGCCGACGCGAAGGCGATCGTCATCGCGCTGCTGGCCGACCTCGGCCACCGCGACGTCGTCGACCTGGGCGGCATCGAGACCGCGCGCGGGGCGGAGATGTACCTCCCGCTCTGGCTGCGCACCATGGGTGCGCTCGGCACAGGGGTCTTCAACATCAAGGTCGTGCGCTGACCCCGTGCAGGTCCTTGGCCGTCGGGCTGGTCTCGACGGTGGCCGGGTCCGGGTAGGTGCCGAGGAGCCGGTCGCTGGTGCCGGAGGTGGTCACCGAGAACCAGTAGTGCTCGTTCTTGTAGTGGTGCAGCCGGTGGTTGCGCCAGATCGCCTTGTAGAGCCGGGTGCGGGGTGTGTAGTCGGAGTGGATGACGTAGTGGGTCCACTCGTAGGTGAGGAGCACGACGGCCAGGGTGACCACGAAGGACAGCCGTCCCGGCAGGTCGGCGCCGAGCAGGGCGCCGACGCCCAGCGGCACGGCCGTGCCCGCGACGAGGATCACCCACACCAGCGCCCGCCACGGGATGAACACGAGGGGGACGTCGCGCGGGTCGGCGTGGTGCCGGCGGTGGTCGCGGGCGAGCAGCGTGTCGACCTCGACGCCGCCGATGCGGCGCGGTCGCCAGTGCAGGATGAACACGTGGATCACCCACTCGACCAGCGGGAACAGGGCGACGAAGACCGCCGGGGCCAGCAGGTCGGACCACGACCAGTCGCCGACCACCACCCGGGCGGCGACCGCGGCGAGGAGGAATCCGGTGATCATCCACGGAGAGGGATAGCGCCAGAAGGCGCGCCGTGTCGAGGCGAGGGTGACCCTCGGCCGGCGGGAGAGCGCGCGCTCGGCCCCGGCCAGGCGCTTGCGTGCGAGGGCGTCGACGGCGTCGTCCGTGCTGCTCATGCGTCCTCCCGGACCCGGTCGATGGCGTCGAGCAGGCTGGCGGTCGCGGTGCCGAGCAGGTCGGCGGCGCTGGCGCGCGCCTGTTGGGGGTCGCCGTCGGCGACGGCGCGGGTGAGCGCGTCGTAGGCGTCGACCCGGTCGACCTCGGCCGCCATCAGCGGCGCGAGTGCCTCCACCAGCGGCAGGTAGGCCGCGCGCATGCCGTTGAACATCAGCCGGAAGGTGATCGAGTCTGCCGCGTCGACGAGGTGCTCCCAGAACTCGAGCGCGACGTGCTGGCGACCCACGGGGTCGGTGTCCTGGCGCAGCCGGTCGACGGTCTCCTCGAGCGAGTCCGCCACCGCGGGACCGC
Source organism: Microbacterium sp. ARD31 (assembly GCF_031844425.1). Taxonomy (NCBI): domain Bacteria; kingdom Bacillati; phylum Actinomycetota; class Actinomycetes; order Micrococcales; family Microbacteriaceae; genus Microbacterium; species Microbacterium sp. ARD31. Next base: position 65,011 of record NZ_JAUZVE010000031.1, on the reverse strand, counting down.
CGCGTCCGGCGGCGAGCTCGGCGATCTTCGGCCCGACGTGGGCGCGGGCCTCCAGGATGCTGCGGGCGACGGCGAGGTCGAGCCCGCCGTTGGCGACCAGCAGGCGGGGCAGCAGGTCGAGCCCGCCGAGCCGGCGGAAGTCGCGCACGGTGGTGGCGTCGCCCTGGCGTACGTCGACGTACCCGGCGTGGGCGAGCCGCTGCATCGCCTCGCGCACCGCCGGCCGCGACACCCCCAGCACCTCGGCGAGCCGGCGCTCGCTGGGGAGTGATTCCCCCGGCGCGAGCCCTCCGTCGACGAGCTCGCCGATCAGCTGGTCGTAGACCTCGTCGGGGACGGAACGGCGTGCGACTGGTGAGAGCGGCATGCACCCGACCGTAGGACCCCTAGGTCAGGTGGTCAAGTGGTCAGACCACTGCGTCTCAGGAGGAGCGAGAGGCCCACCAGGCGCGCAGCGCGGCCTCGGCGTCCTCCGGCGACTTGGGTCCCTCCTCCATGCGGAGCTCGAGGAGCCAGCGGTAGGCCTCGCCGACCTCGCGGCCGGGGCCGATGCCGAGGATCGTCATGATCTGGTTGCCGTCGAGGTCGGGCCGGATCGCCGCCAGCTCCTCCTCCTCGGAGAGGCGCTCGATGCGCTCCTCCAGCGAGTCGTAGGTGCGGCGCAGGCGGTCGGCCTTGCGCTGGTTGCGGGTGGTGCAGTCGGCACGGGTGAGGATGTGCAGCCGCTCGAGCTGGTCGCCGGCGTCGCGGACGTAGCGACGTACGGCGCTGTCGGTCCACTCCCCGGAGCCGTAGCCGTGGAAGCGCAGGTGCAGCTCGACCAGCTTCGAGACCGCGTCGATGTCGTTGTTGGAGAAGCGCAGCGCCTGCATCCGCTTGCGGGTGAGCTTGGCGCCGACCACGTCGTGGTGGTGGAAGGTCACCGTGCCGCCGGCCTCGAAGCGCCGCGTCCTCGGCTTGCCGACGTCGTGCATCAGGGCGGCGAACCGGGACACGAAGTCGGGACCCGTGCCGAGGCGGTGCTCGAGGTCGATGGACTGCTCGAGGACGGTCAGCGTGTGCTCGTAGACGTCCTTGTGCCGGTGGTGCTCGTCGCGCTCGAGCGCCAGCGCCGGGAGCTCCGGCAGGACGTGGGCCGCCAGTCCGGTGTCGACCAGCAGGGTGAGGCCCTTGCGGGGGTGGGGCGCACAGACCAGCTTCACCAGCTCGTCGCGCACTCGCTCCGCGGAGATGATCTCGATCCGCCCGGCCATGGCCGTCATGGCCTCGACCACGTCGGTGGCGACGTCGAAGCCGAGCTGGGCGGCGAAGCGGGCCGCCCGCATCATCCGCAGGGGGTCGTCGGAGAAGGAGTCCTCCGGGGCGCCCGGGGTGCGCAGCACCCGCTCGGCCAGGTCGACGATGCCGCCGAAGGGGTCGACGAACTCGCGACCGGGGACCCGGACCGCCATCGAGTTCACCGAGAAGTCGCGGCGCCCGAGGTCGCCCTCGAGGGTGTCGCCGAAGTCGACGTCCGGCTTGCGCGACGACGGGTCGTAGGACTCGGAGCGGTAGGTCGTGATCTCGACCTGCCACGGTCCCTTGCGGCAGCCGATGGTGCCGAAGTCGCGGCCCATGTCCCAGATCGCGTCCGCCCACCCCGACAGCAGCTTCTCGGTCGTCTCCGGTCGCGCGGAGGTGGTGAAGTCGAGGTCGTTCTGGAGCCGGCCGATCATCGCGTCGCGCACCGGGCCGCCGACCAGCGCCAGCTCCTCGCCGGCGTCGGCGAACCGGGCGCCGAGCTCGTCGATGACCGAGCCGATGCGGGTGAGCTCCGCGCCCACGCGGCGCTGGATCTCCACGATCGTGAGCGGGGGCGGGGCGGCGTCGGACACGACAGGCCAGTCTACGTGCCGGTCCGGGCACGCCCAGCATCTACCATCGGTGCGTGCCCCGCCCGTCGTCGTTCCGTGCTGCCCTGGCGGGGCTCCTGACCCTCGGGCTGGCGTGGGGGTGGGCCCTGGCACCCGCGTCGGCGCTCGCCCCGGCGGAGGAGGGCGACCCCCTCCTGGTGCACATCGACTCGATCACCCCCGTCCTGCCACGCAACGGCGACGTGGAGATCACCGGCACCGTCACCAACGCCAGTGAGGAGACGTTCACCCGGATCAACCTGCACGCCTTCTCCTCCCAGGCGCCCATCCTCGACGCCGCCAACCTGGCGATCTCCGCGACGATCGACCCCGGGATCTTCGTCGGTGAGCGGGTGACGGTCCCCGGCACCTTCGACACCGTCGACGAGCTCGCCCCGGGCGAGTCGCAGACGTTCTCCGACTCCGTGCCGGTCGAGCTGCTCGGCATCCCCGACGAGGCCGGGGTGTACTGGATCGGCATCCACGCGATCGGTGACACGCCCACGGTGCCGCGCGACGCCGTGGCGGACGGCCGGGCGCGCACCTTCATCCCGGCCAAGCCCCGTGGCGGCGAGGCTGTGGAGACCTCGATCATCCTGCCCGTCCGCGGCCGGGTCTGGTACGCCGCCGACGGGTCGCTCGGCGGCTCGGACCGCTGGGCGCGCCGACTCGCCGAGGGCGGCAGCCTCGACGGGGTCCTCGACATGGCCGAGTCGGCCGGCTCGACGCCGTACACGTGGCTGGTGGACCCGGCCGTACTGCACGCGATCGCCCGCCTCACCGGCGGCAACGTGCCGCGTGGCCTGGGCCCCGACACGAGCGTGCCCGGACAGGAGCCGGCGACCGAGGAGCCACCCGCCGACGGGGAGGAGAGCGCGTCGCCCTCCGAGACGCTCACGCCGTCGCCCACCGGGGCGGACGAGGACGCGGGCACCGCCGACGACGAGCTCGTCGCCGCGGCGCAGGAGTGGTTCGAGCGCTTCAACGCCCTCGTCGACGCCCAGTCGCAGCCGCTGCTGACGCTGCCCTACGGCGACATCGACGTGTCCGCAGCGGTGCGCCACGACTCGGCGCGCTACGACCAGGCCGTGGCCCGGAGCGCGCAGATCATGGGGGCGCTGTCGCTGCCCTCTCAGCCGGCGGTCTCACCCGTCGACGGCCACCTCAGCCCCGAGGCGCTGGCCCGCGTCACGCCGGACACCGTGGTGCTGCTCGAGGACACCGCCTTCTTCGAGGTCTCCGACACCCCCACCTCCGTCGTCCAGCTCCTGGGGCACGACGTCGTGGTCACCAGCAGCGGCGCCGAGGCGGGTGGACCCGGGCCCACGGCGTCCAACGACCCGCTCGCCCTGCGCCAGCGGCTCCTCAGCGAGGCAGCCCTCCGCCTGGCCGCCGACGACCCGGCGCCCCTGGTGGTCACCCTGCCCACGGTCTGGCGCGGCGAGGACGCGACGCGCTTCTTCGACGAGCTCGACCAGCCGTGGCTCGACGCCGTGCCGTTCGACGACGTCGCGGACGGCGAGCCGACCATCGTGCCCGACGAGACGCTGGCCTACACCGACACCGACGTCGGGGACGAGCTCTCCGCCGCCAGCTTCAGCGCCGCCACCCGCGCGACCGACGCGGCCGCGGTGCTGGAGGACGTGCTGTCGCTGCAGACCACCATCGAGACCCAGGTGCGCGACGAGGTGCTGGTGACCCTGTCGCAGCAGCACCGCCCGCGCCCGCGCATCGCGGTCGCAGCCGCGCGGCGGACCGAGGACGCCGTGCGCGACGAGCTCGCCAAGGTCCGCGTCGAGGCGCCGACCGCGGTGACCCTCTCCAGCGACAACGGCCGGCTCCCCGCCACGCTCGTCAACGGCCTCGACCAGCCGGTGACCGTGAAGGTCGTCGCCACCACCGACGGGGAGCTCACGCTCACCGGTGGCGGGGTCCGGGAGCTCGGGCCCCAGGCGCGCAGCGTCGTGCGGTTCGAGGCCAGCACCAGCCAGGCGGGCATCCACCCGGTGCGGCTTGCCGTCACCACCGAGGACGGGACGCCCCTCGGGTCGGTCGCCGAGCTGCCGATCCGCGCGGCACGGGTCAGCGCCCTCATCTGGATCGTGATGGCGGCCGGTGCGCTCGTCCTGTTCGGCATGATCGGCTACCGGCTGCCGCGCCAGGTCCGCGCCCGGCGCGCCGAGCGGGCCGAGGCTGAGCGGGCCGAGGCTGAGCGGGCCGAGGCTGAGCGGGCCGAGGCGGAGCGGGCCGAGGCGGACGCGGCGTCCGCCCTCCCCCACCTGGAGCCGCGGCACCCATGAGCGAGCCGGAGACCCAGCAGCGGATCCTGGCCTCCTCGGCGGTGATGGCCGCCGGCACCGTCTTCTCGCGCGCCTCGGGGTTCATCCGCAGCGCGCTGCTCGTCGTGGCGCTCGGCGGCGGCCTGCGCGCCGACCTGTTCTCCATCGCCAACACGCTGCCGAACATGGTCTACATCCTGCTGGCCGGCGGCATCTTCAACGCCGTCCTCGTCCCCCAGCTCGTCCGCCGGATCAAGGCCGACGCCGACGGCGGCGACGCGTACGCCAGCCGCGTGATCACCCTGTCCGCGCTGTTCCTCGGCCTGGTCACGGTGCTCCTGGTCGTGCTCGCGCCGCTGCTGCTGCGCGTCTACCTCAGCGACCGCCTGCTCGAGCCCGACCGCGTCGCGCACCTCGAGTCGATCGTGGACCTCACCCGCTGGTGCCTGCCGCAGGTGTTCTTCTACGGGATGTACGTCCTGGTCGGCCAGGTCCTCAACGCGCGCGGCCGGTTCGGTCCGATGATGTGGGCGCCCATCGCCAACAACATCATCTCGGTCGGCGTCCTCGCCGCCTACCTCGTCGTGTGGGGGCCGGTGGGCGACGGACCGGGCCGCGGCGAGGCGCTCGGCAGCTCCCAGGAGGTGCTGCTCGGCCTCGGCTCGACCGTCGGCATCGTGGCCCAGTGCCTGGTGCTGCTGCCCTACCTGCGCGCCTCCGGCTTCACCTACCGGCCCCGCTTCGACTTCCGCGACCCCGAGCTCCGCCACACCCTCTCCCTGGGCGTGTGGACCGTGCTGTTCGTGGTGGCCACCCAGACGGCGTACCTCGTCGTGGTCAAGCTCGCCTCGGGCGGCACCGCCGGCGACGCCGAGGGCACCGGCTACACTGTCTACTCCGCCAGCCTGCTGATCATGATGGTGCCGCACTCGATCGTCACCGTGTCGCTCGCGACCGCGATCCTGCCGCGGCTCTCGTCGTACGCCCACGAGGGCCGGCTCGCCGACCTCGGCAGCACGGTGGGCTCGACCCTGCGCACCTCGCTCGTCCTCGTCCTGCCGTTCGCAGTGGTGCTGCCGATCGTGGCCGGTGACGTGGCCGGGTTCGCGTTCGGCTGGGCCGGCGGGGAGGACACCGCGGCCAGCTTCGCCCCGACGCTCGCGCTGTTCGGGCCCGCCCTGGTCTTCTTCACCGTCCACTACTTCATGCTGCGCGGCTTCTACGCGATGGAGATGACCCGGCTGGTGTTCTTCATCCAGCTCGCCGTCTCGGCGACCAACATCGTGGTCGCGACGGCGCTCGTCCCCCGCCGCCCGCCCGAGGAGACCGCCCCGATGCTGGTGGTCGCCTACCTCGCGTCGTACGCCGTCGGGGCCGGGGTGAGCTTCGTCCTGCTCCGCCGCACGGTGGGTGGGCTCCAGACCCCGCAGCTGGTGAGGTTCCTCGTCAGGATGCTCCTGGTGCTGGCCGCGGCGGGAGCCGCCGCCGCGCTGGTCGAGTGGGGGCTGTCCGGCCTGGGCGAGCGGCCCGGCCCGCTGCTGGCCCTGCTCCGCGGCGGCCTGAGCGGCCTGGCGGGGGGCCTGGTCCTGCTCGTCGGCGCCCGGGTGCTGCGGGTCACCGAGGTGACCTCCCTGGTCGACACCGTCGCGGCGCGGCTGCGACGGGGCTGAGACTCCCTACGATGACCCGAGAGGCACGCACGGAGGACGCAGCCGCGAACGTGGGGAACGAGGTGAGCATGTCGACGTCGATGCAGGCCGGCGACGTGCTGGCCTCGCGCTACCGCCTCGACGACCTGCTGGCCGAGAACGGCTCCGGTCGCTTCTGGCGGGCCCACGACCTCGTGCTGCACCGTCCGGTGGCCGTGCACATCCTCGGCGCCGACGACGAGCGTGCCGAGCCGCTCCTCGAGGCCGCCCGCCGTGCCGGTCCGGTCATCAACCGCCGGCTGCTCCGGGTGCTCGACGCCGAGGTGGCCGACGGCCGGTGCTACGTCGTCAACGAGTGGGGCCAGGGCGACTCCCTCGACATCCTGCTGACCCGCGAGGGCCCGCTCGCGCCACGCCGGGCGGCGTGGGTCGTGGGCGAGGTCGCCGACAGCATCGCCGAGGCGCACGCGGTGGGTCTCGCGCACGGTCGGCTGACCCCCGAGAACGTCCTGATCGACCAGCACGGCCAGGTCCGCATCATCGGCTTCGGGGTGGAGGCCGCGCTCGCCGGGCTGCCTCCCGGGCGGATCAGCGTCGACGAGATCGACCTCGCCGGGCTGCTCTACTGCGCCCTCACCGGCAAGTGGGCGGGCGTCTCGCGCTCGGCCGTGCCCCCGGCACCCGAGGTGCACGGCGCCGTCCTGCGCCCGCGGCGGGTGCGCGCCGGCATCCCCCGCCCGCTCGACCTCCTCTGCGACGAGGTGCTCAACCCGCAGGCCACGACGACCGGCGACCCGGTCCACCACAGCGCGCGGGCCATCGCCGACCAGCTGCTGGGCTTCGTCGGCGACCTGACCGGCACCCAGGTGCCCGTCCCGGGCGCGCGGCCGGTCGTGACGCAGCCGATCGTCGCGACCGACGCGGCTGCCGGGGTGCCCGGCACTGCCGCGGAGACCCCCGCCGAGGGCACCGCCGAGACGCCCGCCGACGAGCCGTCGGGTGCGCCCGACGAGGACGCCGATGCACCAGGACCCGGGGACGCGCCGGAGGACCCGGACGCCACCGTGGTCGCGCCGCCGGCGGCGACGGGCGTGACCGCGACGCCGACGGCGTCGACCGACCTGCCCACCGAGGCCGGGATGCCGGTCTTCCACGAGGACGACGAGGTCGACTGGCTCCGCGCGCGCAGCGACAAGCCGGCACCACCGCCGCCGCTCGACGAGCCGACGCCCAAGCCGCTGTTCGCGCCCGACCCGCCCGAGGGCGAGCCCGTACGCCGCCCGCGCGCCGGCAGCAAGGCGGCCGCGGCCGCCGGCAAGGACTACTGGCCGTGGGACGCCTCGCAGGACTCCGGCGTCCGGCCCGTCTCCCGCGACACCGGTGCCTGGGGATCGGGGTCGTGGAGCGAGGACAGGTGGGCCACCGGCGAAGGGGTCGAGGACACCGGCGACCAGGTCCCCGGCCGCAGCTGGATCCGGCTGGCGATGATCGTCGCGGTCTGCCTGCTCGTCCTGGTCGCCGCCGTCGCGGCCTACCAGCTCGGCCTCACGCCGCCGACCCCCGGGTCCGACGACGAGCCCACCACGTCCGCCAGCCCCACCACGGCCGCATCGCCGACGCCGTTCACCGGGCTCACCGCCGACGACTTCGACCCGCAGGGCTCCGAGCCGCGCGAGGAGAACCCCGAGCAGGTGCCCAACGTCGTCGACGGCGACCCCGCCACGACGTGGAGCACGTCGTCGTACCTCCAGAACTTCGGGCCGGCCGGGCTCAAGACGGGTGTCGGTGTGGTCGTCGACCTCGGCGCCACCAAGGGCGTGCGCCAGGTCGTGGTGACCACGGAGGGCGGGCCGACCTCGCTCGCGGCCTACGTCACCTCCACCGCGCCCACGGGCGTCAGCGAGCTCACCCCGGTCGGCACCGCAGCCGGCACCGGCGACCTCACGATCAGCGTCGACGAGGCCGTCTCGGGCCGCTTCGTCACGGTGTGGTTGACGCTCCTGCCCGCGGTCGACGGCGAGTTCCGCGGCACCATCGCCGAGGTGCAGGTGCTGGGATGAGCGCGCCGACGGGCGACGAGCGCTCCGACCGCGACCTGCTGCGCGCGCACGTCGACGGCGACGCGGAGGCCTTCGGGGTCCTCTTCTCGCGGCACCGCGACCGCCTGTGGGCCGTCGCCCTGCGGACCATGGGCAACCCCGAGGACGCCGCCGACGGGCTCCAGGACGGCATGATCGCCGCCTTCCGCCGGGCCGGGTCCTACCGTGGCGAGGCCGCGGTCACCACCTGGCTGCACCGCGTCGTGGTCAACGCCTGCCTCGACCGGATCCGCGCCGCGAAGATCCGCCGCCTCGAGGCGCTGCCCGACGACGTCGAGGACCGCGGCACCCTGGTCGCCACGGCCGAGCACGACGACCGTCCCGAGGAGGCCGCGGAGGACGCCGAGCGGCGCCGGCGCGTGCTGGCCGCGCTCGCGACCCTGCCGCCCGAGCAGCGCGCGGCGCTCGTGCTCGTCGACATGGAGGGCTACCCGGTCGCTGAGGTCGCGGAGATGCTCGGCTGCGCGGAGGGCACGGTGAAGTCGCGCTGCTCGCGCGGACGGACCCGGCTCGCCGCCTTGCTGCTCGACCTCCACCAGCCGCCCGGTGACGCCGCTCACGGGAACCCGCCCCCCGACGGACCCGTCCAACCCATGCTCCGGCCGCGGGGCCCGCCGGCGTCCTGACCTGACCCTGATCGCCCGCTGACCTGATCTGCTGTTCCGCCCGACCTGTTCTGCCCTACCTGTGCCGCCCGACTTGTTCTGCCTACCTGGAGGAGGTGACCCGGTGTCCGACCCCGACCTGACCCCCGAGCACGACGCCGTACGTCGCCTGCTCGCCGACGCCCGGCACGAGGGGCCGACGCCGCCGGAGGTCGTCGCGCGCCTCGACGATGCCCTCGCCTCGCTGGTCGCCGAGCGGTCGACCACCGAGCCCACGACGTCCCGCGCCGAGGAGCCGGCCGCGGCCCCCACCGCGCCGGTGGTGGACCTCGGCGCCCGGCGTCGGCGGCTGATCGGCACCGGTGTGCTCGCCGCAGCCGCTGTCGTGGTCGCCGGGGTGGCCCTGGGACAGGTCCTGCCCGTCGGCCGGGGTGGCGAGGACGCCGGGTCGAGCGCCGGGAGCGCCGATCGCAGCACCTCCCTAGCCGAGGACGACGCCGGCGCCGGGTCCGGCGCCACGCCCGAGGGGGACGCCGGGAAGGACCGCTCGTCGGGCCAGGAGCTGGCGCCGAACAGCAAGTCGGCGAGCCCGGCCCCGCTGGCGGGCGTGCCCACGCTGTCGAGCGGCGACCCCGCCCTGGAGGAGGAGGTCGCGGCGCTCCGCTCGTCGGCGGCGTACTCCGCGCGGGCCCAGCGGCGCCAGGCGCTCGAGATGATGCGCACCTGCAGCGTGCCGGAGCTGGGCGAGGGACGGCGCGTGTCCGCGCGGGTCGACGGGCAGCCCGGCGTGGTGCTGTTCCAGCCGCCCGACGGCACCGCCCAGGGCGTGGCGATCTACGTCTGCGGCGCCCAGGAGCCCGTACGCACCCTCACCCTGCCCGCCCCCTGACCCGTCCGGACCCGGTAGGAACAAGGCTGGCCTACGATCGGTTGAGGAGGGTGCACGTCCGGCGTGCCCCCGGCACCGGATCCCCCACCGCAATCGCAGGAGCAACTGACCGCCCATGAGCACCTCGTCCGCCCAGGCCGATTCGACCACGCGCAACGTCATCATCATCGGCTCCGGACCCTCGGGCTACACGGCCGCCGTCTACGCGGCCCGGGCCTCGCTCGAGCCGCTCGTGTTCGAGGGTTCCGTCACCGCGGGTGGCGCCCTGATGAACACCACCGAGGTGGAGAACTTCCCCGGCTTCCGCGACGGCATCATGGGCCCCGCCCTGATGGACGAGATGCGTGCCCAGGCCGAACGGTTCGGTGCCGAGCTGGTGTCCGACGACGTGGTCGAGGTCGACCTCACCGGCGACGTGAAGGTCGTCAGGACGGCCACCGACACCTACACCGCGCGCTCGGTGATCCTGGCCACCGGTTCCGGCTACCGCAAGCTCGGCCTCCCGCGCGAGGAGGAGCTCTCTGGCCGCGGCGTCTCGTGGTGCGCCACCTGTGACGGCTTCTTCTTCCGCGAGCAGGCGATCGCGGTCGTCGGCGGTGGTGACTCCGCGGTCGAGGAGGCCACCTTCCTCACCCGCTTCGGGTCGAAGGTCTACCTCATCCACCGCCGCGACGAGCTGCGCGCCTCGAAGATCATGCAGGAGCGTGCCTTCGCCGACCCGAAGCTCGAGATGGTCTGGAACTCCGAGGTCGCCTCGATCAACGGCACCGACAAGCTCGAGTCGATCACGCTCCGCGACACCGTCACGGGCGAGGAGCGCGACCTCGACGTCACCGGCCTGTTCATCGCGATCGGCCACGACCCGCGCTCGGAGCTGCTGACCGGCCAGGTCGACCTCGACGACGACGGCTACGTGGTCGTGAGCCACCCCTCGACGCGGACCAACGTGCCGGGCGTCTTCGCCGCCGGCGACCTTGTCGACCACCACTACCGCCAGGCGATCACGGCGGCCGGCACCGGCTGCGCCGCGGCCCTCGACGCCGAGCGCTTCATCGCCGCGCTGGACCACGAGGCCTCCACGGCCGGCGACGCCGCCGCGACCGTCGAGGAGATCAGCGAGCAGGTTCAGACCGCCGGCGCCTGAGCAGCGGGCGGCCCGCTCACGGGCGAGCCACCACCTCCGCGGCTCGCCGCAGCAGCGTCGCGACCTCGCGAGGGTCGTCGACGTACAACCCGACCCGCTCGACGGTCCACGGTCCACGTGCGGTCTCCAGCGTGGTCGGTCCGGTGAGCGCGAGCTCGAGGTTCGTCTCCCCCATCCCGACGAGCATCAGTCCGTCCAGCTCCTGGAGCGTGCGCACCAGACCGGGCACCTCGTGCGTCGCAGCCTGGACCCCCGCGAGCGCCACGAGGGGTACGACGACCCGCGTCCGAGCGCCGCTGCGCACCACGAGGTGGGTGTCGGCCACGAGGTGCGGCCGCACCCTCATCGATGCGAGCAGCCCGAGCATCCAGACCACGCCCCACACGCCGAGCACCAGGAACGGAAGCCTGGCCGCGGGCAGCCACCGGTGCAGGACGACGTCGAGGACGACCACCTCGACCGCGGAGCCGAAGATCCACAGCCACATCATGGGTCCGGCCAGCTGGCCGTAGCCGATCGGTGTCGTGCCTGCAGGGACGTCGGGCCGCCTCGCCACCCACCGGGCGAGCGAGCGGTAGAGGGCGACCTCGAACAGCACCGCCTCCCACGCGAGCGCGAGTGCCCGCCTCATCGCGCCTCCTCCTCGACCATGAGGCGGGCGAAGCGCTCGGTCGTCGCTGCCAGCACGTCGACGAAGACCGCGAGCCGTGCGGGCGGCACGTCGCCGAACAGGCGCGCGGCCAGGTCGGCGTGCGAGTCGACGAGCTCGCGGATCGTGCGCTGTCCGAGCGGCGTCGGCGTGACGAGCGCGGCCCGGCGGTCGGTCGGGTGCGGCTCGCGGGTGACGTGCCCGCTCGCCACCAGGCCGTCGACCAGCCCGGTGACGTTGCGCGGGGTGACCCCCAGCGCCGCGGACAGCGCCTGCTGCGTGCTCGGGCCGGCCCCGCCCAGCACCCACAGCAGGTGCACCCGCGGGGTGGTGAGCCCCGCCTCGCGCTCGAAGCGGCTGAGGTCGGACTGCACCAGGGTCGCGAGGTGCAGCACGCGATCGAGGGCCTCCGTGTGTGCGGTCATGCAGTGAATGTACTTCACCATGTAGTTGCTACACCACTTCTCGGCCGTGCGGTAGTCCAGTGACGAGCTGCGTCCCCGGACGCCAATTTCCACCGACTGCCACTGGACTACCCCGGTGCCACGCGGTGGGGAACAACTGTCGGGGGCGTGGTGTTGACTGAGGCATCACCCGATGACACCTGACTTCCTGAAAGGGGCAACCGCAGTGGCCGACATCGCCGCCGTGACCGACGCCGAGTTCGAGGCGCAGGTCCTCAAGTCCGACAAGCCCGTCCTGGTGGACTTCTGGGCGGAGTGGTGCGGCCCGTGCCGCCAGGTCGCCCCGATCCTCGACGAGCTCAACAAGGAGCACGGTGAGAAGCTCACCTTCCTGAAGATGAACGTCGACGAGAACCCGGTCACCCCCTCGTCCTACCGCGTCACCGGCATCCCGACCATCAACGTCTACCAGGGCGGCGAGGTCGTGAAGTCCATCGTGGGCGCCAAGCCCAAGGCCGCGCTCCTCAAGGAGCTCGAGGGCATCATCTGAGACACGCAGCCGTGCGCGCTGGCGCGCACGGCGTCGCGTGGCCAGGTTGAGCAAGCGACGTCCCTGAGCCTGCGAAGGGACGCGAGCGCGACCACCGAGCCTGTCAGTCGCCCGAGGCGGCCCGCACCGATCCGATCGGGCGGGCCGCCTTGTGCGTGGGGCGCACGACGCCCCACACCCGCTCCAGCGCGGCCTCGACCTCGTCCTTCCACGACAGCGTCGTGCGCAGCTCCATGCGCATGCGCGGCGTCGTGGGGTGCGCCCGCTGGGTCTTGAAGCCCACACTGCCGAGGAAGTCCGCCGGCAGGACGCAGCCGTCGGCGCGGCCGCGGGTGTCGCCGTACGCCTCGATCGCGGTGTGGCCGCGTTCGACGAGGTCGGCGGCCATCGCCTGGACGAGCAGGCGTCCCAGACCGCCGCCGCGCATCGACGGCTCGATCCACGCCGTCGCGGCCAGGATCGCGTCGGGCGACGTCGGAGCCGTGGGCAGCGCCGCGGCACCCGGCAGGCGCGCTGCCGGCGCGTAGACGATGTGCCCGACCGTGCGCCCGTCGACACGGACGACGCGGCCGCACGAGCCCCAGTCGCGCAGGACGCCGGAGAGCCAGTCCTCCTTCTGCGCGATCCGCTCGGCCTCGTCGAGGCGCGCGCGGTCGACGGGTGCGAGCTCCCAGAAGACGCACGCGCGCACGGGGTCGGCCAGCTCCGCGAGGTGGTCGACCGTCAGGCGCGCGGTCTTGCGGGACACGTCCTCGATGCTAGCGCCGCCCGCGGCCTGCGAAGATGAGGCGTGCGCCAGATCCGACAGAGCAAGAAGCTGCAGGGCGTCCGCTACGACGTGCGCGGGCCGATCCTCGTCGAGGCCCAGCGGCTCGAGGCCGAGGGACACCGCATCCTCAAGCTGAACATCGGCAACACCGCTCCGTTCGGCTTCGAGGCGCCGGAGCAGATCCTCGCCGACATGATGCACCACCTGCCGCAGTCCCAGGGGTACGCCGACTCGCAGGGCATCTGGTCGGCCCGGACCGCGGTGATGCACTACTACCAGTCCCGGGGGCTGCGGGACGTCGGCGTCGAGGACGTCTTCATCGGCAACGGCGTCTCCGAGCTGATCTCGATGGTGCTGCAGGCCTTCGTCGACGACGGCAACGAGATCCTGGTGCCGGCTCCGGACTACCCGCTCTGGACGGGCGCGGTGACCCTGGCCGGCGGGATACCGGTGCACTACCGCTGCGACGAGGACGACGACTGGAACCCCGACCTCGCCGACATCGAGTCCAAGATCACCGAGAACACCCATGCCCTGGTGATCATCAACCCGAACAACCCCACCGGGGCGGTCTACAGCGAGGAGACGGTCAAGGGGCTCGTCGACATCGCCCGCCGCCACCAGCTCGTCGTCATGGCTGACGAGATCTACGAGAAGATCCTCTTCGAGGACGCCGAGCACCACCACGCGGCGACCTTCGGCGGCAACGACGTGCTCTGCCTGACGTTCTCCGGTCTGTCCAAGGCCTATCGCGTCTGCGGCTACCGGGCCGGCTGGGTGATGATCTCCGGGCCCAAGGAGCTCGCCACCGACTTCCTCGAGGGCCTCACCCTGATCGCGAACATGCGCATGTGCGCCAACGTGCCGGCCCAGCACGCGATCCAGACCGCCCTCGGCGGCTACCAGTCCATCGAGGAGCTCATCGGCCCCGGCGGGCGGTTCTACGAGCAGTCGATGCTCGCGCACCGGCTGCTCAACGAGATCCCGGGTGTCTCCAACGTGAAGCCGCGAGGTGCGCTGTACTGCTTCCCGCGCCTCGACCCTGAGGTCTACCCCATCGAGGACGACCAGGAGTTCGTCATCGAGCTGCTCCGGGCGAAGAAGATCTTGGTCACCCATGGCACGGGCTTCAACTGGCCCGCTCCCGACCACTTCCGGCTCGTCACCCTGCCGGAGGCGAGCGTGCTGGAGGAGGCGATCGGCCGGATCGCGGACTTCCTTGCCACCCGGCGCTGACCGACCGGCGCCGGCCGGGTGCCGGGAGTCACGCGGCGCACGTCTGGTCGGCCTCGACCCGCGTCCCTAGGCTTCGCTCCATGCGCGACGTCACCTATCCCCCGATCATCCGGACCGCCCTCACGGGCTTCAAGGCGCTCGGCCAGACCTTCCAGATGACCGGCACGGACAACGTCCCCCGCACCGGTGGTGTCCTGCTCGCCTTCAACCACGTCAGCTACCTCGACTTCATCTACGGCGGCTTCGCGGCGCACCCCTCGCGGCGCCTGGTGCGGTTCATGGCCAAGCGCGAGATATTCGACCACCCCGTCGCCGGGCCCGTGATGCGCTCGATGCACCACATCGAGGTGGACCGCGGGGAGGGCGTGGCCAGCTTCCACACCGCCGTGGACTACCTGCGGCGAGGCGAGGCCGTCGGCATCTTCCCCGAGGCGACGATCTCGCGGGCCATGGAGCTCAAGGAGCTCAAGACCGGTGCCGTACGCATCGCGGCGGAGGCCTCCGTACCCCTCGTTCCGGTGATCCTCTGGGGCACCCAGCGGATGATGACCAAGGACCACCCCCGGGACTTCTCGCGCGGCAAGACCATCGCGATCACCGTCGGGGAGGCGATGCACCCCTCGGGTGCCGACCCGGCCGGTGACACCGCCGAGCTGCGGCGCCGGATGAGCGCGATGCTCGCCGACACGGTGGCGGCCTATCCCGCCGACGAGCAGCCGCCCGGCTCGTGGTGGGTGCCGGCCTCGATGGGTGGGGGTGCGCCCACGCTCGAGGAAGCCGCCGCCCTGGATGCGGCGGAGAAGCGCGAGCGCGCCCGCCGCCGCGCCGAGAAGCGCGCGAAGCGACAGGGCGACAAGTAGATCTGTCGATGTGTCGACAAGTGCCTTTGTCGACAATGTTGCAAGGATAGGCGACTCTCTGCACCCGGTGGTCGAGATGCGAGCGCAGCGAGCCTCGAAACCACCCCTTTACCGGTTTCGAGGCTCGTCGCTGGCGCTCCTCACACCTCAACCACCCACGGCGTGATGGCGAGCGCACCCACCACCCGATGGTTGAGGTGCGAGCGCAGCGAGCCTCGAAACCAAGCGCCCGTCTGGTGCCGGGCTGCGCGTCAGATGGGGCGGTCGTCGCGGTTGCGGGGATCCATGATGTCGACGATGCGGCGCAGGTCGTCCAGGCTCGCGAACTCGACGGTGATCTTGCCCTTGGCCTTGCCGAGGTCGACCTTGACGCGGGTCTCGAGCCGGTCGGAGAGACGGTCCGCGAGCTCGCCGAGGCCGGGGGCGACCGGCTTCTTCCTGACGACCCTGGGAGCGTCGTCGTCCGCCACGCCCAGGGAGACGATCTCCTCCAGGCCGCGCACCGAGATGCCTTCGGCGGTCACCCGCGCTGCGAGCTTGTCCTGCAACCCGGCGTCCTCGACGGTGAGGAGCGCTCGTGCGTGGCCGGCCGACAGCACCCCGGCGGCGACGCGGCGCTGCACGGCCGGTGAGAGCTTCAGCAGGCGAAGTGTGTTGGAGATCTGCGGACGCGACCTGCCGATGCGCTGGGCGAGCTCCTCGTGCGTGCACCCGAAGTCCTCCAGCAGCTGACCGTAGGCGGCTGCCTCCTCCAGCGGGTTGAGCTGCGAGCGGTGCAGGTTCTCCAGCAGGGCGTCGCGGAGCATGTCCGTGTCGTCGGTCTCGCGCACGATGGCGGGGATCGTGTCGCGGCCGGCCTCCTGGGACGCACGCCACCGGCGCTCGCCCATGATCAGCTCGAAGGACTCCTCCCCCGTCTGGCGCACGACGACGGGCTGGAGCAGGCCCACCTCGCGGATCGAGTGGACGAGCTCGGCGAGGGCCTCCTCCTCGAACACCTGCCGCGGCTGGCGCGCGTTGGGACGCACCTGGCTGATCGGGAGCTCGGCGAAGTACGCCCCGGCAACGGTCCCGGCCGCACCCGAGCCTCCCGGAGCGCCGCCGTCACCGCTGCCCGCAGCGGTGCCGTTCGACGTGGACGTCGCGGGCGACACCTCGGTCTCCCCGGCGACCTGGGACGCAGCCGGCTGGGACGGAGATGTGGGGATCAGCGACCCCAGTCCTCGTCCGAGTCCACGACGGGGCGGGTTGGCGTTCATGCAGGGTCCTCGCAGTGGTGGTCGATCAGGGGGAGCAGGGGGGACGAACCAGTCGGGGCGCTCATGCCGGCGCTCCCTTGCTGGCGATCTCCCGGGCCGCCTCGAGGTAGGAGAGCGCACCCGCCGAGGCGGGATCGTAGGTCATCACGGTCTGCCCGTACGACGGCGCCTCCGAGACCCGTACGGATCGGGGGACCGCGGTCTTGAGCACCTGGTCGCCGAAGTGACCGCGCACCTCCTCCGCCACTCCCGCCGCCAGGCGGGTGCGGGCGTCGTACATCGTGAGCAGGATCGTCGAGACGACCAGCTGCGGGTTGAGGTGCTGCCGCACCATCTCCACCGTCTCCAGGAGCTGGCCGAGTCCCTCGAGGGCGTAGTACTCGGCCTGGATCGGGATGAACATCTCTCGTCCGGCCACCAACGCGTTGAGGGTGAGCAGTCCCAACGAGGGCGGGCAGTCGACGAAGACGTAGTCGAAGCGGTCGTCCCCCACGTCGGCCGCCGAGCCGACGAGCGGATGCGCGGTGATCGCCCGGGCCAGGCGCTGCTCACGGGCCACGACGCTCACCAGCTCGATCTCGGCTCCAGCGAGGTCGATCGTGGCGGGTACCACCCAGAGACCGGGGAGGTCGGCACACTCGGTCATGACGTCGGCCAAGGGATGGCCGTCCACCAGCATGTCGTACGTCGAGGGCACGCCCCGGTGGTGCTCGACGCTCAGGGCCGTCGACGCGTTGCCCTGGGGGTCGAGGTCGATGACGAGCACCTTCTGGCCGAGCTGGGCCAGCCCGGCGGCGACGTTGACAGTGGACGTCGTCTTGCCCACCCCGCCCTTCTGGTTGGCGACGACGAACACGCGTGTGGCATTGGGTCGCGGGACTCCCTGCCGACGCAGGCCGCCGCTCCGCGCGAGGACCGAGTGCTGGGCGGCCTGAGCGAGGGGGGTGGCGTGGTCCGTGAAGTCCGGGCCGCCGTCGGCGATGTCGGCCGCGGTGCGTACTTGCCAGGCCGGTCGTGTTTCACGTGAAACGTCGGCCGGCGAGGTTTCACGTGAAACATCGGCACCATCCGCAACCTGTGGATGAACCAGCCCCTCCTGTGGAGAGTCCCGCTCAGCAGGCGGGGTTGGGTCGGTGGAAAACTCCGCGGGGGACTCACTGGCCGCGCGCCAGTCCGCATTCCCGGTGGGACCGTGGGTCACCTCAGACACCTCTCACTGTGCTGCACGCCGAACGCGCCTCTTCTGCGTCGAGCGACGCGTGGACTCGCGGGCAAGGGGCCAACCTATCCGCGACGGATCGGCCCACGACACCCGGACCACCGTCGTCGGCGGATCCACCACACCGATACCCACCTCGAAGACCTCCGGAACCCCGCACCGCCAGGTGTGGAGGAACGATGCGGCATCGGCGATCTCGTCCCGCACCGAGCGCCCCTTCATCGCCACCAGCGCCCCGGAGGGGGCGACCAGGGGCATCGACCACCCCATCAGCCGTTCCAACGGAGCGACCGCCCGGGAGGTCACGACATCGAACGTCGCCGTGCCGTGCAGGTCCTCGGCACGCCCTCGGACGACCGACACGTGGGAGAGCCCAAGCTCGGCCACGACCTCGTCGAGGAAGGCGGTGCGACGCAGCAGCGGCTCGACGAGGGTCACCGTGACGTCGGGACGGGCGATCGCGAGGACGAGTCCTGGCAGCCCGGCGCCCGTGCCGATGTCGCACACGGTCGCCTCCTGTGGGATCGCCTCTGACAGGACCGCCGAGTTCAGGATGTGTCGGTCCCACAGGCGGGGTGCCTCACGCGGCCCGATCAGCCCGCGGAGCACCCCCTCGGTGGCCAACAGATCGGTGTAGCGCACCGCGAGGTCCAAGCGGTCGGACGCGAACACCCCCCGGGCCACCTCGGGCACGGAGGGTGTTTCACGTGAAACGTCGTCAGTCACGCGGGAAGGATCACCACGTGACGCTTGGGCTCGGCGCCCTCCGACTCGGAGGTCAGGCCGGCAGCGGCCACCGCGTCGTGCACGACCTTGCGCTCGAACGCGCTCATCGGCTCGAGGGACAGAGGCTCGCCGCTGTCGCGCACCTGCGCGATCGACGTCTCGGCCAGGGCGACGAGCCGCTTGCGCTGCTCGGCCCGATGACCACCGACGTCGAGCATGAGGCGCGAACGCTCCCCGGTCTCGCGGTACACGGCGAGGCGGGTGAGCTCCTGGAGCGCCTCGAGGACCTCCCCGTTGCGGCCGACGAGCTGGCTCAGATCCGCCCCGCCGATCTGCACGCTCGCGCGGTCGCCCTCCACGTCCATGTCCAGGTCGCCGTCGAGGTCGGCGATGTCGAGCAGCTCCTCGAGGTAGTCCGCTGCGATGTCGCCCTCGTGCTCGAGGCGCTGGATCTTGGACAGCCGCGGTGCTCCGGACGCGTCCTGCTCCTGCCCGGCCTGCTCCGACCCGGCGGCGTCGGTCGGCTCGGTGGTCTCGGTCGCGTCGGCGGACCCGCTGTCGGTCAGCTGCTCACTCACGTTGTCTCCTGCTCTGGATCGTGTCGATCAGTACGTCGGCCCCACGCGGGCGCCGGCGGGGATATCGGGGGTCAGCGCTTCTTCTTGTTGCGCTGGGCCTTGGTCTGGCGCTGGGGCTGCTGGCGGGTCTGCGACTTCTCGGCACGGCGGGCCTCGGCCTCGGCAGCAAGCCGCTCCTCCTCCTCCTGCGCCGGGGTCTTGAGCCCCTTGCGGGCCGCCTTGGCGCGGTCGCGCTCCTCCTTGGCGTCGGCTGCCGGGGTGCCCGGGGCCGGGTTGTTCCGGATGACGTAGAACTGCTGGCCCATGGTCCACAGGTTCGACGTGGTCCAGTAGAAGAGGACGCCGACCGGGAACGCGATGCCGCCGACCGCGAAGACGACGGGAAGCACGTAGAGCAGCATCTTCTGCTGCTGCGCGTAGGGACCGGACAGCGCGTCGGCAGGCATGTTCTTGCTCATCAACTGGCGCTGCGTGAGGAAGGTGGTGGCCGTCATCGCCAGCACCAGGAACGCTGCGAGTACACGGACGCCGAGGTCGTCGGTGTTCAGGAAGGTGTCGGAGATCTTGGCGCCGAGGAAGACGGCGTCCCCGAACTGCGTGTTGAGCTGCTCGGTCATCAGGCCGCGCTCGTGGGACGGGTCCTTCGCCGCCTGGTCGATCAGGCGGAACAGCGCCAGGAAGATCGGCATCTGGAGCAGGATCGGCAGACAGGACGCGAACGGGTTGGTGCCCGAGTCCTTGTAGAGCTTCATCGTCTCCTGCGCGAGACGCTCCCGGTCGTGGCCGTACTTCTTCTGCAGCTCGCGCACCTTGGGCTGGATCAGCTGCATGTTCCGGCTGGACTTGATCTGCTTGACGAACAGCGGGATCAGCGCCATGCGGATCACCAGCGTCAGCCCGATGATCGACAACACCCACGCGGTGCCGGAGGCCTCGCCGAACAGCGCGCCGAAGAGCTTGTGGAAGCCCACCAGCACCGCCGAGATGACGTAGTAGAGCGGGGCCATGATCGCGCCGCCGATGGCGCCGAAGAAGTCGAGCACTCAAGCTCCTCGAGTTGCAGGGGACTCCGCGGCCGACGCGGCACGGGAGGGAACGGGGTCGTAGCCGCCGGCGGCCCAGGGGTGGCACCGGCCGATGCGACGTACGGCGAGCCAAGTGCCACGCACCGCACCGTGCTCGGTGACTGCCTCGAGGGCGTACGCCGAGCAGGTCGGGTGGTAGCGGCACACCTGGCCGTAGAGCGGACTGATCGCGAACCGCCAAGCACGGATGAACGCGATGAGGACGTGCTTCATGACCGGCTCACGCGCTCGAGCGTACGGTCGAGGTCCGCACCCAGCGTCGCGTACGACGCCCCGGCGGCGGCGGGCAGTGCCCGGACCACGAGTGCAGCACGACCCGGAAGCTCCTCCAGCACGGGGAGGCGCTCCCGGGTCAGATGGCGAAGTCGTCTCTTCACGCGATTGCGTGTGACGGCGTTGCCCACGGCCTTGCTGACCGTGAATCCCACCTGCGGAGGGCCGGGCTCGGCGCTGGTGTCACACGCGAGGTGGACGACCAGCGTCGTCGAGCCGGCCCGTCGTCCGCCACGGACTGCTCGGCGGAAGCCGTCGCTGTCGGTCAAGCGGTTGACGGTGGAGAGCACGGCGGGCTGCCGTGAGCCCTGGCCGTCAGACGGCCAGGCTCTTGCGGCCCTTGCGGCGGCGGCTGGACAGGATGGCGCGGCCGGCGCGGGTCCGCATGCGCAGACGGAAGCCGTGCACCTTGTGACGGCGACGGTTGTTCGGCTGGTACGTACGCTTGCTCACGGCTATTTCTCCGAAGGTTTCGAGGGATGTCCACTCCACAGCGAGGTCGGTGCTGGGCCCGGTTCAGGTACTTCGGCCGGCACCGCCCGCCCACGCGGCCGCCTGGTGGCGGATCGTGGACATGCGGCACCCGTCGACACGGAGCGACCGGCCAACGGTACGCGGTGGGGAAAGAGGGGGTCAAACCCACGACGACCCTACCCGGACCCGCCTGTGGATGACGTCTTGCCCGAGGCGACGCCCGGTTGTTACGTTCCACTTCTCCGCGGTCTGTGAAAACCACGGTTCATCCAGGGTCGGCAGCGCGCTGTGACCCGGGTCACACGGTTCCGATTTCCGCCTCTGACCTGCGCAAACGCTGGGAGGATCGCCGGCTGGAGCAGGGCGGGGACCCCGGTCGCAGCGATCGGGACCATCAGTTCACAGCTTGTGGACAACTCTGTGGACTCGGGACGCGGCGACGTCTCCGGGTGTGACCTCAGACATGGAACAGCGAAGGCGGTCCGAGTGGACGACCAGCAGGTAGATCTCGGGACGGCGTGGCAGCAGATCGTCGAGGACCTCCAGCCCAACCAGCGCGCCTGGTTGCGGCCCAGCGTGCCGATGACGCTCCACGAGAACACCGCCATCATCGCCGTCCCCAACGACTTCACGCGCAACCAGCTCGAGGGCCGGCTGCGCAACCACATCGAGGACGCCCTGACCGAGGGGTTCGGTCGCGAGATCCGCATGCTCGTCACGGTCAATCCCGCACTCGAGTCCGAGGCGCCCCCCATGATCGACGAGTCGACAGATCAATCTGTCGCTTTGTCGACAAATGACCCCGGCCCGCTGGAGCAAGCAGCGCCGGTCCTCTCCGACCCCGAGCCGCCCGGGGGCCACGTGATCCCGGGCGAGCGCCGGCCCTCCGCCCTCGAGACCCGGCTCAACCCCAAGTACACGTTCGAGACGTTCGTCATCGGCTCGTCGAACCGGTTCCCCCACGCCGCGGCCGTCGCCGTCGCAGAGGCGCCGGGCAAGGCGTACAACCCGCTCCTGGTCTACGGCGAGTCCGGCCTGGGCAAGACGCACCTGCTCCACGCGATCGGCCACTACGTCCGCAGCCTCTACAGCAACGCGAAGGTGCGCTACGTCTCCAGCGAGGAGTTCACCAACGAGTTCATCAACGCAATCCGCGACGACCGCCAGGACCGCTTCAAGCGGCGCTACCGCGACGTCGACGTGCTGCTGATCGACGACATCCAGTTCCTGGAGGGCAAGACCCAGACGCAGGAGGAGTTCTTCCACACGTTCAACACCCTCCACAACGCGAACAAGCAGATCGTGCTCACCTCCGACCGCGCGCCCAAGCGTCTCGAGGCGCTCGAGGACCGGCTGCGCAACCGGTTCGAGTGGGGGCTCATCACCGACGTGCAGCCGCCGGACCTCGAGACCCGCATCGCGATCCTGCGCAAGAAGGCGGCGATGGACCGGCTCACCGCCCCGCCGGACGTGCTGGAGTTCATCGCCTCCAAGATCCAGACCAACATCCGCGAGCTCGAGGGCGCCCTGATCCGGGTGACGGCGTTCGCCAACCTCAACCGCCAGGAGGTCGACATGACCCTGGCCGAGATCGTCCTCAAGGACCTGATCCCGGAGGGTGGTGAGCCGGAGATCACCCACGCGCTGATCATCGCCCAGACCGCGGCCTACTTCGGCGTGTCCCTCGAGGACCTGACCGGGCCCTCCCGCGGCCGGCACCTGGTGATGGCCCGCCAGATCGGGATGTACCTCTGCCGCGAGCTCACCAGCATGTCGCTGCCGCAGATCGGCCGGGAGTTCGGCGGGCGCGACCACACCACGGTGATGTACGCCGACCGCAAGATCCGCCAGCTGCTCGCCGAGCGGCGCGCGGTGTTCAACCAGGTCAGCGAGCTCACCAACCGGATCAAGATGCAGGCGCGCCAGGCCTGAGCCTGTCGTTCGGCGACGCCCCGCGCGTCACGTGTGGAGAACATGTGATTCGGTCCGGCGCTTCGTCCCCAGCCCCTGTGCACTCACCGGGACGAACCACACGACTGCTGGTGGCGTCCACACCGCAGCACGGTGAGCCCCCACCACGTCCACACCCGTCGTTCACAGAGTCTTGGGGTCCTGACCTGCGCAAACACGAGTTCTCCACAGTTTCCACGGACCCTATGACCACTACGAACCTCAAGACTGGTCCGATCACCCACGAACATCGAACAGCCCGACCTCTGGGGAGAACCCTCCCGTCGTGTCGGGAGCGCGTGGCAGGATGCTCATCCCACGCGCCTGTGCGCGTCTTCTTGTCTGCCTGCTGACCTGCCCTCACCGCACCACCTCTCCCCGAGGAGACCCTTGTGAAGTTCCGCGTCGAACGCGACGTCTTCGCCGATGCCGTCGCCTGGGCTGCCCGCAGCCTGCCGGTCCGTCCCAGCTCGCCCGTGCTGGCGGGCCTGCTGATCGAGGCGAGCGACGCGGGCCTGGTGCTCTCGACCTTCGACTACGAGACCTCGGCGCGCGCGACGCTGACCGCCGAGGTCAACGACGAGGGCAAGGCGCTCGTCAGCGGCCGCCTGCTCGCCGACATCTGCCGCAGCCTGCCGGCCAAGCCGGTCGAGCTCACCCTCGACGGCCCCCGCGTCTCGCTCACGTGCGGGTCCGCACGCTTCAGCCTCCAGACCATGCCGGTCAGCGACTACCCGACCCTGCCGGAGATGCCGTCGGCCACCGGCACCGTCTCGAGCGCCGACTTCGCCCACGCGGTGGCCCAGGCCGTCACCGCCGCCGGTCGTGACGACATGCTCCCGGTGCTCACCGGTGTGCGGATCGAGATCGACGGATCCACCATGGCGCTGCTCGCGACCGACCGGTTCCGTCTCTCGCACCGCGAGCTGACCTGGAACCCGCAGTCCCCCGACGAGTCGGTGGCCGCGCTGGTCCCCGCCAAGGTGCTCAGCGACACCGCCAAGTCGCTGACCTCGGGCGCCGAGGTCACCATCGCGCTGAGCTCGGGCGGCGCCGGCGAAGGCCTCATCGGCTTCGAGGGCACCGGTCTCGGCGGCGTGCGTCGTACGACGACCCGCCTGCTCGATGGCGAGTTCCCCAAGGTGCGCTCGCTGTTCCCCGCCGAGCACCTCACCGTCGCGAAGGTCAACAAGGCCGAGCTCATCGAGACCGTCAAGCGCGTCGCGCTGGTGGCCGAGCGCAACACGGCCGTCCAGATGAAGTTCGGCGACCACCAGATCGTCCTCGACGCCGGGTCCGGCGACGAGGCGATGGCGACCGAGGCCGTCGACGCCGAGATCACCGGTGACGACCTGACCACCGGGTTCAACCCGCAGTTCCTCCTCGACGGCCTCACCGCCATCGACGGGGAGTTCGTGGACCTGGCCTTCACCCAGGCCACCAAGCCGGTCGTCATCTCCGGCACCGATGCCGACGACGCGAGCTCCTTCCGCTACCTGCTGATGCCGCGCCGCCTGCTGAGCTGATCACGCCGTCCCCGATCAGCGCGGTCGCTGGCTCGTCCGGGCTGGTTCCGCTCAGGCTAGGCTCGCGCACATGGACATCGGACTCATCGGCCTCGGCAAGATGGGCGGCAACATGCGCGAGCGCATGCGCCGCGCGGGACTCACGGTGGTCGGCTACGACCGCAACCCCGACGTCAGCGACGTCGCGTCGCTGGAGGCGCTGGTCGAGGCGCTCCCGAGCCCGAAGGTCGTGTGGGTGATGGTGCCCTCCGGCGAGCCGACCCGCGCCACCGTGAAGGATCTCGCCGGCCTCCTCGAGGAGGGCGACGTGGTGGTCGACGGCGGCAACTCGCGATGGACCGACGACATCGCGAACGCCGAGCTGCTCGCCGCGAAGGGCATCGGCTACGTCGACTGCGGCGTCTCCGGTGGGGTGTGGGGCCTGGAGAACGGCTACGCCCTGATGTACGGCGGCGACCCCGACCACATCGCCAAGGTCCAGCCGGCGTTCGACGCCCTCAAGCCCGAGGGCGACTTCGGCTCGGTCCACGCCGGCAAGGTGGGCGCCGGTCACTTCTCCAAGATGGTCCACAACGGCATCGAGTACGCCATCATGCAGGCGTACGCCGAGGGGTGGGAGCTGCTCGAGGTGGCCGAGCTCACCGACAACGTGACCGAGGTCTTCCGGTCCTGGCGCGAGGGCACCGTCATCCGCTCGTGGCTGCTCGACCTCATGGTCAGCGCGCTCGACGACGACCCCGGCCTGAGCAAGATCGCCGGCTACGCCGAGGACTCCGGCGAAGGACGGTGGACCGTCGAGGCCGGCATCGAGCACGCCGTCGCGACCCCCGCCATCACCGCGGCACTCTACGCCCGCTTCGTCTCCCGGCAGGACGACTCCCCGACGATGAAGGCCGTCGCGGCGATGCGCAACCAGTTCGGCGGGCACGCGGTGCGCTCCTCCGCACCGAAGGGCGGCGACGCGGAGGGCGCCACGGGCGCGGAGCAGTCCGAGACCGCCAAGCAGGCCGGCGCGGGCTCCGAGCGGGAGCCGGGCGAGAGCTAGGCATGACGTGCACGTCGCGCACCTGACCCTGCACGACTTCCGCTCCTACGCCGACCTCGACGTCGCCCTGGAGCCGGGGGCCACGGCCTTCATCGGCCGCAACGGGCAGGGCAAGACCAACCTCGTCGAGGCGATCGACTATCTCTCCCGCCTGTCCTCGCACCGTGTCGCCACCGACACACCCCTCGTCCGGGCCGGAGCCGACCAGGCGATCGTGCGTGCCTCGGTGGTCAAGGACGGGCGTACGGCGTTGCTCGAGGTCGAGCTCAACCCGGGGCGGGCCAACCGGGCGCGCATCAACCGCTCGCCCCTCCCCCGGCCCCGCGAGCTGGTCGGTCTGGTGCGCACGGTCGTGTTCGCACCCGACGACCTGACCCTCGTCAAGGGCGACCCGTCGGACCGCCGCAAGCTCCTCGACGACCTGCTGGTCCTGCGGGTCCCGCGACTGGCCGGCGTCCGGGCCGACTACGACCGGATCCTCAAGCAGCGCAACAGCCTGCTCAAGACGGCGGGAGTGGCGCGCGGCGGCTCGCGCGACGCCGCGATGTCGACCCTCGAGATCTGGGACGACAACCTCGCCCGTGTCGGTGCCGAGCTCCTGGGAGCCCGGCTCCAGCTGGTCGAGGACCTGCGCCCCTACCTCGGCAAGGCCTACGAGGCGGTGGCGCGGGGTGCCAGCCGTGACGACGCGGACCTCGAGTACCGCGCCAGCATCGACCTCGCCGGCACCGACGACCTGCCGGGCCAGCTGCTCGACGCGATCGCGGCGAGGCGCAAGGACGAGCTCGACCGGGGCATCTCCCTGGTCGGCCCGCACCGCGACGAGCTGCTCCTGACCCTGGGCACGGGTCCTGATCCCGGGGACCTGCGCCTGCCGGTGAAGGGGTACGCCTCGCACGGCGAGTCCTGGTCGTTCGCGCTGGCGCTGCGCCTGGCGTCGTACGACCTGCTGCGCGCCGACGGCGACGACCCGATCCTCGTGCTCGACGACGTGTTCGCCGAGCTCGACGGCGAGCGCCGCAACCAGCTGGCCCAGCTCGTCGCCGGGGCCGAGCAGGTGCTGGTCACCGCCGCCGTGGCTGCGGACGTCCCCGACGCGCTGCAGGGTGCACGTTTCCTCGTCGCCGACGGGCAGGTGACCCGTGACGCCTGAGCCGCCCGACCCGGCCGACCCCGTCGCGGCCACCCCCGAGCGCGCCGCGGCCGAGGACCCGCCGCCCGAGCACCAGCCGGACGGGCTCGACCTGGCCCGGGCCGCCGCCCGGGCGGCCGCGGCGAGCCCGGGGACACCGGCGAAGCGACGTACGCCGTCGTCAGCTCGCCGTCGTACGACCGCGAAGGCGTCGGGCGCGCGGCCCGACGACCGTGACCCGCAGCTCCTCGAGACCGCACTGGGACGGTTGGTCGCGCAGCACGGGTGGGAGCTCGACCTCAAGGTCCAGGGTGTCTTCGGCAGGTGGGCCGAGCTCGTGGGCGAGGAGGTCGCCGCCCACTGCACGCCGGAGTCCTTCGCCGACGGCCGGCTCGTGGTGCGCACCGACTCCACCGCGTGGGCCACCCAGCTCAAGCTGCTCGCCCCCACCGTCGTACGCCGGCTCAACGAGGAGCTCGGCCACGGCACCGTCACCCTCATCGACGTGCTCGGGCCGCACCTGCCGACGTGGACCAAGGGCCGCCTCTCCAGCCGCGACGGCCGCGGGCCACGCGACACCTACGGCTGAGGCGCGATCTGCCGATCTGGGAGCCGTCCGGACGTATGGGGACCCATCGCTCCCCCTGCTCGGCCCTGTGAACCGGCCTCGTGAGGCCGCTGAGGGCATATTTTCGCGCAGATCCCTCCCCAGGCCGGGGTGTGTCCTTCGCTCCTGGGGTGCTGGCGGGTAGTATGAGAGCACGAGTCGCACGTCGTGTTGCCACCGCAACCGCAGCGACTCGACTCATGTCGACCGTCCGCGGTGGAAGATCCGGGACGACGAGAAGAAGGCCGTGCCTTGAGCGAAGAGAACGTCGAGAACAGCGCAGCTCCGACCCCCGATTCCGCTCCTGACCCACAGCCCACCGACGCTCCCACCGACGCTCCGTCGGAAGCCGATCGCGCCGCCGCGCTCGCGGAGGCGGTCGAGGCCGCCGAGGAGGCGGTGGAGAAGCGGTCCAGCACCGCGGTCGACGCCGGCACCGAGTACGACGCCTCGGCCATCCAGGTGCTCGAGGGGCTCGAGGCCGTGCGCAAGCGCCCGGGCATGTACATCGGGTCGACCGGCGAGCGGGGCCTGCACCACCTGATCTGGGAGATCGTGGACAACGGCGTCGACGAGGCGCTGGCCGGCTACGCGACCAAGATCTCGCTCACCCTGCAGGCCGACGGCGGTGTGCGTGTCGAGGACAACGGCCGCGGCATCCCGACCGACACCGCGCCCGGGCAGGACATGCCGGCCCTCACCATGGCGCTGACGATGCTCCACGCGGGCGGCAAGTTCGGCGGCGGCGGCTACAAGGTCTCCGGCGGTCTGCACGGCGTCGGCGTCTCGGTCGTCAACGCCCTGTCGACCCGCCTCGTCGCCGAGGTCAAGAACCGCGGCCACCTGTGGCGCCAGTCCTTCCAGCTCGGCGTGCCCGACGCCGACCTCGAGCAGGTGCGCCCGCTGGAGGACGGCGAGGGCACGGGCACGACCGTGACCTGGTACGCCTCCGACGACATCTTCGAGCACACCAACTACAACCTCGAGACGATCACCTCGCGGCTGCGCGAGATGGCGTTCCTCAACAAGGGCGTCGAGTTCGTGGTGCGCGACGAGCGCCCCGACGCCGAGTCGCGCGTCGACGCCGTCGAGGACGACACCATCGACAACACGGTCGACAACGCCGGCCACGACGCGATCAAGCGCGCCGAGACCGGCGGCCTGGAGCAGGTCTTCAAGTACGACCGCGGCCTGGTCGACTACGTCGAGCACCTCAACCGCCGCAAGACGGTGGCCAACGCGACCGTGATCTCCTTCGAGGCCGAGACCGCCGAGGGCGCGAGCGGGCAGCACATGAGCCTCGAGGTCGCGATGCAGTGGAACACCAGCTACACCGAGTCGGTCCACACCTTCGCCAACAACATCAACACCCACGAGGGCGGCACCCACGAGGAGGGCTTCCGCGCGTCGCTCACCTCGCTCGTCAACAACTGGGGCGAGGAGTGGGGCCTGATCAAGAAGAAGGAGGACCGGGTCTCCGGCGACGACATCCGCGAGGGCCTCACCGCGATCATCTCGATCAAGCTCGGCGAGCCGCAGTTCGAGGGCCAGACCAAGACCAAGCTCGGCAACACCGAGGCCAAGGGCTTCACCCAGCGCATCATGAACGACCAGCTCGGCGCCTGGTTCGAGCAGAACCCGGCCGAGGGCAAGGAGATCGTGCGCAAGTCGCAGGCCGCGGCCAACGCCCGGATCGCGGCCCGCAAGGCGCGTGAGCTCGCCCGCAACCGCAAGGGCCTGCTCGGCGGTGGTGGCCTGCCCGGCAAGCTGAGCGACTGCCAGTCGACCAACCCGGCCGAGTGCGAGGTCTTCATCGTCGAGGGCGACTCGGCCGGCGGCTCGGCCCGCCAGGGCCGCGACCCCCGCATCCAGGCGATCCTCCCGATCCGCGGCAAGATCCTCAACGTCGAGAAGGCACGCATCGACAAGGTGCTCGCCAACACCGAGGTCCAGGCGATCATCTCCGCCCTCGGCACGGGCATCCACGAGGAGTTCAGCCTCGAGAAGCTGCGCTACCACAAGGTCGTGATGATGGCCGACGCCGACGTCGACGGCCACCACATCAACACCCTGCTGCTGACGCTGCTGTTCCGGTTCATGAAGCCGCTCATCGAGCACGGCTACGTCTACATGGCGCAGCCGCCTCTCTACCGCCTGCGCTGGAACAAGCCGGCCGAGCACGAGTTCGTCTACTCCGACGCCGAGCGCGACGCGCTGCTCGCCGACGGCCAGGCCCAGGGCAAGAAGCTCCCCAAGGAGAACCCGGTCCAGCGCTACAAGGGTCTCGGCGAGATGAACGCCGACGAGCTGTGGGAGACCACCATGGACCCCGACGCCCGCCTGATGAAGCAGGTCACGCTCGAGGACGCCGCCCAGGCCGACGAGATCTTCTCGGTGCTGATGGGCGAGGACGTCGAGCAGCGCCGCTCGTTCATCCAGCGCAACGCCAAGGACGTTCGATTCCTGGATATCTAGGCATCTACCCGCAGCCCTAGACATTCCTAGAACGCCAGAGAGAAGCCACGAATGACTGAGATCCCCACCGACACCACCGGCGGCCCGGGCGACGGCGGCAGCGACGACCGCGTGCAGCCCATCGAGCTGCAGACCCTCATGCAGCAGTCCTACATCGACTACGCGATGACGGTCATCGTCGGGCGCGCGCTGCCCGACGTGCGCGACGGGCTCAAGCCGGTGCACCGCCGCATCCTCTACGCGATGTACGACGGTGGCTACCGCCCCGACCGCGGCTTCTCGAAGTGCTCGCGCGTCGTCGGCGACGTCATGGGTCAGTACCACCCCCACGGCGACTCCGCGATCTACGACACCATGGTGCGCCTGGCGCAGCCGTGGGTGCTGCGCGCCCCGCTCATCAACGGCCAGGGCAACTTCGGCTCGCCGGGCAACGACTCCGCCGCGGCCATGCGGTACACCGAGTGCCGGATGGCGCCGCTGGCCATGGAGATGGTGCGCGACATCGACGAGGACACCGTCGACTTCCGCCCCAACTACGACGGCCGCTCGCAGGAGCCGACGATCCTGCCGTCGCGCTTCCCGAACCTGCTGGTGAACGGCTCGGCCGGCATCGCGGTCGGCATGGCCACCAACATCCCGCCGCACAACCTCCGCGAGATCGCCGAGGGCGCGGTCTGGGCGCTGGAGCACCCCGACGCCACCAAGGAGGAGCTGCAGGACGCGCTCGTCGAGCGGATCAAGGGCCCCGACTTCCCCAACGGCGCGCTGATCGTGGGCCGCCAGGGGATCGAGCAGGCCTACCGCACCGGCCGCGGGTCCATCACCCAGCGCGCCGTCGTCGAGATCGACGAGGACGCCAAGGGCCGGGTGATGCTCGTGATCAGCGAGCTCCCCTACATGGTCAACCCCGACAACCTGGCGCTGAAGATCGCCGAGCTCGCCGACTCCGGCAAGATCCAGGGCATCTCCGACGTGCGCGACGACACCAGCTCGCGCACCGGCCAGCGCCTCGTCATCATCCTCAAGCGCGACGCCGTCGCCCGGGTCGTGCTCAACAACCTCTTCAAGCACACCGAGCTGCAGTCGAACTTCTCGGCCAACATGCTTGCCCTCGTCGACGGCGTCCCGCGAACGCTGCCGATCGACCAGTTCATCTCGCACTGGGTCACCCACCAGATCGAGGTCATCCAGCGTCGTACCCGCTTCCGCCTCGCCGAGGCCGAGCGCCAGGCCCACATCTACCGCGGCCTGGCCAAGGCGCTCGACGCGCTCGACGAGGTCATCGCCCTCATCCGGCGCAGCCCCGACGTCGAGGAGGCCCGCTCCGGGCTGATGAGCCTGCTGGAGATCGACGAGATCCAGGCCAACGCCATTCTCGAGATGCAGCTGCGCCGCCTCGCCGCTCTCGAGCGCCAGAAGATCATGGACCGCCTCGCCGAGCTCGAGCGCGTCATCGCCGACCTCGAGGACATCCTGGCCAACGAGGCCCGCCAGCGGCAGATCGTCTCCGACGAGCTCACCGAGATCGTCGACAAGTACGGCAACGACCGGCGCACCCAGATCATCGCCGCCGACGGTGACCTCTCGATGGAGGACCTGATCCCCGACGAGGACCTCGTCGTGTCGATCACGCGCGGCGGCTACGCCAAGCGCACCCGTGCCGACCAGTACCGCCTGCAGAAGCGCGGTGGCAAGGGCGTGCGCGGCGCCACGCTGCGCGGCGACGACGTGGTGCAGCACTTCATCGCGACCACCAACCACCACTGGCTGCTGTTCTTCACCACGGCCGGTCGCGTCTATCGCACCAAGGCCTACAACCTGCCCGAGGCCGCGCGCGACGCTAAGGGCGGCCACGTCGCCGGCCTGCTGAGCTTCCAGCCCGACGAGGACATCGCGCAGGTGCTCGCAATCCGCGACTACGAGCAGGCCCCCTACCTCGTGCTCGCCACCCGCACCGGCCTGGTGAAGAAGACCAAGCTGAGCGACTACAACAGCCCGCGCCAGGCCGGCGTCATCGCGATCAACTTCCGCGAGGACGACGACGAGCTGATCGGTGCCGAGCTGGTCAACGAGGACGACGACATCCTGCTCGTGTCCCGCAAGGGCCAGTCGATCCGGTTCAAGGCCGACGACGAGCAGCTGCGGCCGATGGGCCGCGCGACCGGTGGCGTGCGGGGCATGAAGTTCCGCGACGGCGACTCGCTGCTGTCGATGTCGGTCATCCGCGCCTCCCAGGTCGCTGCCGAGGAGGCCGTCGAGGGCGACGCGGCCGACTCCGACGAGGTCAAGGAGCAGTACGTCTTCACCATCACCGACGGTGGCTTCGC
Organism: Microbacterium sp. ARD31; assembly: GCF_031844425.1. Classification (NCBI taxonomy): domain Bacteria; kingdom Bacillati; phylum Actinomycetota; class Actinomycetes; order Micrococcales; family Microbacteriaceae; genus Microbacterium; species Microbacterium sp. ARD31. Next base: position 33,310 of record NZ_JAUZVE010000031.1, on the reverse strand, counting down.
CAAGCGCAGCCGGATCAGCGAGTACCGCCTCCAGTCGCGCGGCGGCATCGGCATCAAGGCGATGTCGCTGGCCAACGAGGACCGCGGTGGACTGGTCGGTGCGTTCATCGTGGAGGAGGACGACGAGGTCCTCTCGATCACCAGCGGTGGACAGGTGGTCCGCAGCCCCATCGACACGAACTTCCGCCCCACCGGTCGCTCGACCATGGGGGTGAAGTTCGTCTCGCCCAAGTCCGGTGACACCGTCGCGGTGGTCGCCCGGTCGGTCGAGGCGAAGGTGACCGAGGAGGCCGAGGAGCAGGCCGCCGAGGGTGCCGCGGACGTCGAGGCCGGGGCCCGCGAGGCCGCCGCGGAATCGCCCGACGTGGTCGACGGTGCAACAATCGAGGGTCAGGACGCAGTCGAAGCGCCTGCCGAGACCACCGACGAGAACACCGAGGAGTGATCCATGTCGGACCGCACCGCGCCGAGCTCTCGTGAGGCAACCCGTCGTACGTCCGCGTCCGAGCCCGCGCGCAGGTCGTTCACCGAGCGGGTGCAGGACACCTTGTCGAGCGCTGCCGAGGAGCACCGCGCCAACGCGGGTCCCGGTGCCGGCCCGAAGGGTCGCCGCTCGCGCACGCCCGGGCGCCAGCCGCGGCGCGCCCGGCTGCGGCTCACGCGCATCGACCCGTGGTCGGTGATGAAGACGGCGTTCCTGCTCTCCGTGGCCTTCGGCGTGGTCACCTTCGTGGCGATCTTCATGGTGTGGTCCGTGCTCGGCGCCGCCGGTGTCTGGGACTCCATCAACTCCGCGGTCGCCAGCATCGTGGAGGGTGACAGCGGCACCTCGACCTTCGACGTGACCGACTACGTCGGCATGTCCCGGGTGCTGGGCTTCACCCTCCTGGTCTCGGTGGTCGACGTCGTGCTGCTCACCGCGATTGCCACGCTGACGGCGTTCCTCTACAACCTCGCGGCCGCCCTGCTCGGCGGCATCGAGGTCACCCTCGCTGAGGACGAGAAGTGAGCTGACCCCCTCGATTGGCAACGGTCGAGGCGGGTCAGGTAATCTTCGGCGTCGCCGCTCGTGCGGCAGTGCGGGCCTATAGCTCAGACGGTTAGAGCGCTTCCCTGATAAGGAAGAGGTCACAGGTTCAAGTCCTGTTAGGCCCACTCCATCCCCCTCTCGACACCGTGATCTCGAGGAGAGTTCCCATGAAGAAGCTCCTGCTGGTCCTGCTGGCCACCGCCGGCGCGGCGTTCGCGAAGAAGAAGATGGACGAGGGCCGGAACGAGCAGGCCCTCTGGGCCGAGGCCACCGACAACGTCGACAAGGCCTGACCCTCCCGGCGCACATCGCGCCGACCCGCACCACCGGGGGCCTTGGCGCAATTGGTAGCGCACCTGCTTTGCAAGCAGGGGGTTAGGGGTTCGAGTCCCCTAGGCTCCACCACTTCCTGAAACGCCGCGAGGGTGTGACCTCGCGCCCATCCCTCGGAATTCGTCCGCAGGCGACCCGCGGCGGTCCCACACTGGGCGTCGTGCTGGGCATCACCGACCTCCCGACCTACCTCGTGGGCCTGGTCCTCATCATCCTGCTGCCGGGTCCGAACTCGCTCTACGTGCTCTCGGTCGCGGCCAGGCGCGGGGCGCGCAGCGGGTACGCCGCCGCGGCGGGCGTGTGGACCGGTGACGCGGTGCTGATGACGCTGTCGGCGGCCGGCGTGGCGTCGCTGCTCCAGGCCAACGAGGCGGCGTTCAGCGTCGTGAAGTGGGCGGGCGCGTCGTACCTGCTGTGGCTCGCCGTCGGGATGCTGCGCTCGGCCTGGAGCATGTGGCGCTCGCGCCGGTCGGTCGCCGAGCAGCTCGCGGAGGCGACCGCGGAGGCGGGTGTGGAGTCCCGGACGCGGGGCGAGCGGCCCTACCACCGGGCGCTGGTGATCAGCCTGCTCAACCCCAAGGCGATCTTGTTCTTCGTCGCGTTCTTCGTGCAGTTCGTCGACCCGGCCTACGCCCACCCGGCGATCTCGTTCCTGGCGCTCGGCACGCTGGCCACGCTCGCGAGCGCGGCCTACCTCAGCGTGCTCATCGTCAGCGGCACCCACCTCGCCGAGGCGTTCCGGCGCCGCAAGGCGCTCTCGGCGGGCGCGACGTCGGCCGTCGGCGCCGTGTTCGTGGGCTTCGCGGTGAAGCTCGCCCTTGCCTCGGCCTGAGCGGTCGCCGTCGCGCGACGGCACCGAGGCTGTCGTATCCGGGGGCACCCGTTCGTGGTAGTCGTGAGAGGCCGCCCGTCGGGGGCGGCCGCACCACCGGGAGATGACAGTCATGCACTACCTCTTCACCGTCGTCGGCGACACGGCCAATGAGGTCGACGACTCCGAGCCGGGGGCCATCGACGCCTTCAACGACCGGCTCAAGGCCGAGGGACGCTGGGTCTTCGGCGGCGGGCTGACCTCGCCGGAGCACGCGACCGTCACCGACAGCCGCGAGGGCGCCCCGGTCTTCACCGACGGCCCGTTCGTGGAGTCCAAGGAGTACCTCGCCGGCTTCTGGGTCGTCGAGGCCGAGGACCTCGACGTCGCCCTGGCGCTGTCCGCGGACGCCTCGCGGGCCTGCCACCGCAAGATCGAGGTGCGGCCCTTCGACGGGATCGCCTGACGTGCGCGCGGGTCTCGAGGCTCGCTGCGCTCGCACCTCGACCAGCGAGTGGGCGTGAGCGAGCAGGCCCACGAGGTCGTCGCCCGGGTCCACCGCGAGGAGTGGGCCCGGGTGGTGGCCACCCTGGCCCGCCGCTTCGGTGACCTCGACGTCGCCGAGGACGCGGCGGCCGAGGCGTTCGCCGTCGCCGTGGAGCGGTGGCCCACCGACGGCGTCCCGCCCAACCCGGGCGCCTGGCTGACCACCACGGCCGGCAACAAGGCGCTCGACCGGGTACGGCGAGAGGCCAAGCGCGGCGACAAGCACAAGCAGGCCCACATGCTCTCCGACCAGCTCTCCGGGCCGCCGGAACCGACCGGTGCCATCGAGGACGAACGCCTCCGCCTCGTCCTCACCTGCGCGCACCCTGCCCTCGTCCCCGAGGCCCGCATCGCCCTGACGCTGCGGATGGTCGGCGGCCTGACCGTCGCGGAGATCGCGCGCGCCTTCCTCGTCCAGGAGACGACGATGGCGCAGCGGATCACCCGCGCGAAGGCCAAGATCAAGGCGGCGGGCATCCCCTACCGCGTGCCCGAGGCTGCCGACCTCCCGGCGCGGGTCGACGGCGTGCTCGCCGTCCTCTACCTCGTCTTCAACGAGGGCTACCTCGCCAGCGGCGCCGAGACCGACCCGGTGCGCCCCGACCTCACCGCCGAGGCGATCCGACTCACCCGGCTCGTCGCCGACCTGCTGCCGGGCGACGGAGAGGTCGCCGGCCTGCTGGCCCTCATGCTGCTCGTCGAGGCGCGCCGGCCGGCGCGAGTCTCGGCCGGCGGCGAGCTGGTCACCCTCGACCAGCAGGACCGCGGGTCGTGGGACCGGGCGCTCATCGACGAGGGCCACGCGCTGGTCCGGGCGCGGGTCGCGACCGGAGAGCCGCCGGGGCGCTACCAGGTCCTCGCCGCCATCAACGCCGTCCACACCGACGCTCCCGACGCCCGCGCGACCGACTGGGCGCAGGTCGTGGCGCTCTACGACCAGCTCGCCCGGCTCGATCCCTCACCGGTCGTCGCGCTCAACCGCGCGATCGCCGTGGCCGAGCTCGACGGACCCCAGGTCGCCCTCGCGCAGGTGGACGCGCTGGCCACCGCCCTCGACGGCTACCACGCCTTCCACGCCACCCGGGCCGACCTGCTGCGCCGCCTGGGGCGCAGCGCGGAGGCGCGGGAGGAGTACGACCGGGCGATCGGCCTGGCCGGCAACATCGCCGAGGCGGCGTACCTCACCCGGCGGCGGGACGAGCTTGCGACCTGAGTCCGGCCGGTCACCGGCGGGCTGGGACAATCGAGCCCGTGACCGCCCCCCGCCGACCCGGCCTGCTGACCGACATCGGTGCCGCGGTCCTCGCGCTCGTGCTGGTCGGCATCGCCGGCTGGCTGGGGAAGTGGCAGTACGACGCGTGGCAGGCCCACCGCGACGCCGAGGCGCGCGACCTGACCGGCGTCGCCGCGGTGCCCCTGCAGGACGTGATGGGCAGCGACGACCCGTTCCCCGGGCCCGACCTGGGCCGGCCCGTCGAGGTGAGTGGTGAGTGGCTCGACGGCGGCTTCTGGGTCGCTGACCGCACCTACGGCGACACCGACGGCTACTGGGCCGTCGCGCCGCTGCACGTCGGCGACGCCGCGGTGCTCGTCGTGCGCGGGTGGGCCGCCGAGCCCGACGACGCGCTGCTCGCCGCCGCCGGCGCCGCGGACGTGGTCGGCTGGATCCAGGCCCCCGAGGGCAGCCTCGTCACGGATGCCGACCCCACCGACGACGTCTTCCCCGAGATCCGGGTCGCCGACGCCGTCCAGCGCGTCGACGTGGACCTCTACTCCGCCTACCTCATCAGCCAGGAGCCCGCGCCGGGCCTCGAGCCCGCGGAGCTCGCGGCCCTGCCCGAGCCGGGGCGCTTCACCGGCGTGCGGAACCTCCTCTACGCCTTCGAGTGGTGGGTGTTCGGGGCGTTCGCCGCCTTCATCTGGTGGCGCTGGCGCCGCGACGCCACCGCGCCCGAGGTGGTCGAGGTCGACCAGCCCGTGGCGCGGTAGGTCCGCCCCGATATCTTGGCGGCCGTGTCCCGCAACCTCACCGCCTACCGCGTGATGGCCACCATCGTCGGCGTCCTGCTCGTGGTGCTCTGCCTCATCGGCGTGCCCCTCGCGAACTTCGACGGCTCCCCGATGTGGGGGTTCTTCGACAGCACCCCCGCCTGGGTCTCGACCGGCTCCGACGCGCAGCACCTCGGCGAGCTGATCACCACCTACCTCGGGATCGCGCACGGCTGGCTCTACATGATCTTCCTGTTCAGCGCGTTCCTGCTCTCGCGCCGGGCCGGCTGGGACTTCCCCTTCACCCTCGTGACGCTCGTGGGCGGCACCATCCCGCTGCTCTCGTTCTGGGCCGAGCACCGCGCCACCCAGCGGGTGCGCGCGGAGCACCCCGAGCTCGCGTGACGCGACCCGCGGTGCCGACTGACTAGGGTCGGCCCATGAAGACCGCGTTCGTGCTGGGCGGCGGCGGCGTCCTCGGCGCTGTCGAGGTCGGCATGCTGCGGGCGCTGCTCGAGCGAGGGATCGTCCCGGACCTGGTGCTCGGCACCAGCGTCGGCGCCCTCAACGGCGCCATGGTCGCCCGGCAGCCCGACCTGGCGGTCGTCGACCGGCTGACCGAGCTGTGGGCGGCGACGGCCCAGAGCCGCGAGGTGTACGGCGACCGCCCGCTGCGCACCGTGCGACGGGCGGTGTCCACCGGCACCCACATCTACTCCCCCACGCCGCTGCGGCTGCGGCTCGAGGAGGAGCTCGGCGACACCCGGTTCGAGGACCTGCCCGTGACGCTGGGCGTGTGCGCCGCCAGCATCGAGCGCGCCGCCGAGCACTGGTTCACGTCCGGCCCGCTCGTGCCGGCGATCCTGGCCAGCGCCGCCGTACCGGGCCTGCTGCCGCCGGCCGAGGTCGACGGCGAGCACTTCCTCGACGGGGGGCTGGTGAACTCCATCCCCGTCGGCCGTGCGGTCGAGCTCGGTGCGACGCGGGTCTTCGTGCTGCAGGTCGGCCGCATCGACCGGCCGTTGAAGGTGCCGAGCCGGCCGTGGCAGGTCGCCCGGGTCAGCTTCGAGGTCGCCCGGCGGCACCGGTTCATGCGCGAGATGGCGGCGATCCCCGACGGCGTCGAGGCCCACGTGCTGCCCGCGTCCGGGACCTCCGCCCGTGACGACTCGCTGCGCGCCCATCGTGACTTCGGTGGCGTGCAGGCGCGCATCGACGCGACGTACGACGCCTCGCGCGCCTACCTCGACGAAGCCCTCGGCGCGTAGTGGTGGGTGGCGCAGCGGTGTGGTTCCTGCGGCGCCTGGTCGTCGCGCCCGCGGTGGTCGCCCTCACCGTGGTGCTCTGGGTGACGCTGCCGGCCTGGCTGCTGGTGGCCGCGGCGCTCTCCCCCGTCCTGCCGGGTCGCTGGCGGGCCCTGCGGCTGCTGTGGATCGTGCTGCTCTACCTGACCTTCGAGACGCTCCTGCTCGCGGTGATGCTCGGGCTGTGGCTGGCCAGCGGCTTCGGCTGGCGGATCCGCTCGCCGTACTTCGCCGGCATCCACTACGACCTGGTGCAGGGCACGCTGATCGTGTTCTTCCGGGAGGCGCGGCGGGTGCTGGCGCTGCGGATCCGCACCGACGGCCCGCACCCCCCACGCGTCCCCGACGGGCCGGTGCTGGTGATGTGCCGCCACGCCGGGCCGGGCGACTCGTTCATCCTGATGTACGCGCTGCTGCACTGGTACCACCGCGAGCCACGGGTGGTCCTGAAGAACACCCTCGCGTGGGACCCGGCGATCGACGTGGTGCTGAGGCGCATCCCGGCGCGGTTCATCTCCCCCAACCCCGACGTCGGGGAGGACCTCGAGTCCCAGATCGCCGCGCTCGCGACAGGACTCGACCTCAACGATGCCTTCGTGATCTTCCCCGAGGGCGGCAACTTCACCCCGGCCCGCCGCGACCGGGCCATCGCCAGGCTCCGCAAGCTCGGGCTGGAGCGGATGGCCGTGCGCGCCGAGGAGATGACCCACGTCCTGGCGCCCCGTCCCGGCGGGGTGCTGGCAGCGCTGGAGGCCGCGCCGGAGGCCGACGTGCTGATGGTGGCGCACACCGGCCTCGACCACCTCGTCACGGTGAGCGACCTGTGGCGCGAGCTGCCGATGGACAAGCAGATCACCATGCGGTGGTGGGCGATCCCGCGCTCGGAGATCCCCGTGGAGCGGGAGGCGCGCATCGAGTGGCTGTACGCCTGGTGGGAGCGGGTGGACGACTGGATCGAGGAGAACCGCGTCGTCGATCCTGCGACCTGAGTGCGACGCACCACGGGCGGTGCCCCGCCCCGAGGGACGAGGCACCGCCCGTGACGGTGCGGGGTGCGGCTACTTCTTCTGCGGCACGTCGTCGATGTCGATGATCTCCGCAGGGTCGTCGGGCGTGGTCGCGGGGTGCGGCTCCTCGGCGGCGTCGCTCACCGCCTCGCCCGGAGCACCGCCGCCGATGTCGTCGGTCGCGGGCGGCTCCGCAGTCACCACGTCGTCGGCGGTGACGGCACCGTCCTGCGGCAGCGGGTCGGAGAGCGGGTCACCACCAGTGGCGACCGGAGCGGCCGACGGGGTGGGGGGCGGCGTCGGGGACGTCGTCGTCGGGGGCTTCGGCGGGACGTAGGTCGACTGCCAGTGCGCCCCGTCGTCCTGCTTCTGGCGCAGCTTGCTGAAGACGAACCCGCCGAGGGCGAGCAGACCGGTCACCAGGAGCAGCTTCTTGAGCCTGCCGCCCTTCGGCTCCGGCTCCACACCGCGCAGCTCGTTGACCTTGGCCGCCGCGAGGTCGCGACCCTCGGCCGCACGCTCGGCGGCGAGGGCGGCAGCCACGGACGCCTTGTCGGCTGCGGTGGCGCGGGCCTCGGCCAGCAGGGGAGCGGCCTTCTCGCGGGCCTCAGCGGCCCGCTCAGCGGCGAGCGCCGCGGCGACGGACGCCTTCTCGGCGGCGGTCGCGCGACCCTCGGCGATCAGCGGTGCCGCCTTGTCGCGCGCGTCGGAGAGGGCGGGTCCGGCCTTCTCGCCGGCCTTCTCCACCGCCTCCACGGCCTGGTCCCAGGCCTGCTCCAGCTGTGGGATCACGGTCTCCGAGATCTGCTCGACGTAGTCGTGGGCGCGGTCCATGAGGGACTTCTTGCGGCCGAAAGGCATGCGTGACCTCCTCAGTCGTTGTGGCTCCATCTCACCACGGCCACCCACACGCGACCAGCCCCGTCCGGGTGAGGGGTCCCGCCGTGGTCGCACATGGCAGGATCGAGGGCGCACACGCGAACCGAGACACAGATCCGAGAGGCACATCCCATGGCCGACCCCAAGGCGACCTTCAAGACCAACCGGGGCGACATCGTCGTCAACCTGTTCCCGAACCACGCGCCCGAGACCGTCGACAACTTCGTCGGGCTCGCCGAGGGCACCAAGGACTACCGCGACGACGCCGGTCGCAGCGGGGAGAAGTACTACGACGGCCTCGGCTTCCACCGCGTCATCGACGGCTTCATGATCCAGGGCGGCTGCCCGCTCGGCACCGGCACCGGCGGCCCCGGCTACACGTTCAAGGACGAGATCCACCCCGAGCTCGTCTTCGACAAGCCCTACTTGCTCGCCATGGCCAACGCCGGCCCGGGCACCAACGGCTCGCAGTTCTTCATCACCGTCGCGGCCACCCCGTGGCTGAACCGCAAGCACACCATCTTCGGCGAGGTGGCCGACCAGTCCAGCCGCGACGTCGTCGACGCGATCGCCACCACCCAGACCGGCGCGATGGACCGTCCGGTGGACGCCGTCGTCATCGAGTCCGTCACCATCGAGCGCTGACGGCACGCCCCACCTCGAACCGCCCGACGACGAGATGACCCAGCCCTCCGGGGACCCGGCCGCGACCGGGGTGCCGACCTGCTACCGGCACCCCGATCGCGAGACCTGGATCCGCTGCCAGCGCTGCGACCGGCCGATCTGCCCCGACTGCATGCGTGACGCCGCCGTGGGCTTCCACTGCCCGCAGTGCGTGCAGGAGGCCAACCGCTCCAGCCGCCAGAACCGCGCCGTGTACGGCGGGGAGCGCAGCGCCGACCCGCGGCTGACGTCGTACGTCCTGATCGCGATCAACGCGCTCGTCTGGCTGGGGGTGCTCGCCACCGGCTGGAAGAACAGCGACCTGATCGCGCGGCTCGCGCTGGTGCCGAAGGGCACCTGCGAGTCGCTGTCGAGCGACGGCTACTACCCGACCGCGCTCGGCGAGCGGCTGTGCACGCTCGGCACCCAGGGCGACGGCCACTGGGTGCCGGGTGTCGCGGACGGCGCGGTGTGGCAGCTGATCACCAGCCAGTTCCTCCACGTCGAGGTCTGGCACATCGCCGGCAACATGCTGGCGTTGTGGATGCTGGGCCCCCAGCTCGAGAACGTCCTCGGCCGGACGAGGTTCCTGGCCCTCTACCTCCTCTCCGGCCTGGCCGGCTCGGTCGCCGTGCTGTGGCTCTCGGGCGCGGGCCAGCTGACGCTCGGCGCCTCCGGTGCGATCTACGGCCTGTTCGGCGCCTATGCCGTGATCGCGCACAAGGTCCGCGCGGACCTGCGCAGCATCGCGACCCTGGTCGCCGTCAACCTGTTCATCACCTTCGCCGTCCCCAACATCTCGTGGCAGGGCCACCTCGGCGGCATCGCGGGCGGAGCCCTCGTCGCGGCCGTCCTCGCCTACGCCCCCCGCGCCCGCCGCACGCAGGTGCAGGCCCTCGGGCTCGGCGGCTTCCTCCTCGTGCTCGTGGCGCTGGTCGCACTGCGCGTCGCCGCGCTGTCCTGACGCCTGGCCCCCGTGGGTCCCCTGGTCCGTCATACGAACGGGCACGTATGGGTACGGAGTCGTATGACGCACCGCGGTTCCGGTGCGCGACGCACGGTGGATTGCCCACAGGTGTGCACACAACTGTGGACAACTACACCGGTGTAATTCTCCACAGGAGTTCTCCACAGTGTGGAAATCGGTCGGCCCTGAAATCGACTCGAGCGGTGAGAGAGACGCCTCCCCTTCCCCAGGAAGGCGCCTCACTCACCGCTCGAGGCGACGAATGGTGTGACCGGCCTCAGCCGATCGACCGCTGCGAGGGAGAACCTACTCCCACTTGGTCGCGAAGCTGAACCCGACCGCCATGAACGCGATGCCGACGACCAGGTTCCACTGGCCGAGGTCGTTGAAGATCCACAGCTTCGACAGGTCGTCGGAGAAGACGTAGAAGGTGCAGATCCAGAGCAGGCCGATCAGGAAGCAGGCCAGCATGCCCACCACGACGCCACGACCACGACCCAGCGGCGTGGAGGGGTGCGCGGACACCATCAGGCCGAGCATCAGCACGCCGAAGCCGATGGCGTAGTTCCACTTCCCCAGGTCGGCGACGGCCTGGGGCTTGCCCTCGACCGGCGGGAAGGCGAGCGGGTTGCCGCGGGGACCGACGTAGTAGTAGGCCAGCCAGGCGATGCCGGCCACGATCAGCAGCAGGGCGATCACGAACCTGGCGGAGAGGAGGCTCGCCTTCTCCGAAGGGACGTCCGTCTTGGACTTCGACACTGCTGCTCCTGGGTTTCTCGGCTGGGTACGTCGGCATGCTCGGCACGCTCGTCGGGGACGCTCGGCGCCCGCCGGGGGGCTAGCGTAGTCGCCATGCCCCCGCCGCCCCACTCGTCCCCCGGACGCCGCCGCGTCTGGCGCGCGGCGACACCGGTCGTGGTGCTGCTGAGCGGGGCCCTGTTCGCGGTGAGCGCGGAGCAGAGCGACGGGCTCGACCTGCGTGCCGGCCGGCTCACCGACCTGGCCTCCGTGGTGCGGGCCGAGCGCGCCGAGGCTGGTGACCTCACCGCCGAGGCGGCCGACCTGGCCTCCGAGGTCGAGGCGCTCAGTGCCGAGCTCGGTGACCGATCCGTGTCGCGGGTGCAGGACCAGATCGCGACGCTCGTCGATCCCGCGGGCCTGACCGAGAAGACCGGTCCTGCCGTGCAGGTCACGCTCGACGACGCCCCCGAGGAGGCACGGCTCGCCTACGACGGCAACCCGAACGACCTCGTGGTGCACCAGCAGGACATCCAGGCGGTGGCCAACGCGATGTGGAGCGCCGGCGCCGTCGCGGTCACCATCCAGGGCCAGCGGCTGATCTCGACCACCGGCATCAAGTGCGAGGGCAACCAGGTCACCCTGCACGGGATCCCCTACTCGCCGCCCTACGTCATCGTGGGCATCGGCGACCCGGCCGCCCTCGAGGCCGAGCTGGCGACCGATCCGATCCTGGCGACCTACCGCGACTACACCCTGATCCCGGGCGGCAGCGTCTCGTGGGAGATGGCCGCTCTCGACTCCGCCACCGCGCCGGCGTACACCGGCCTGCTCGACCTGACCTACGCGACGCCGATGTCGGACGCCGGCTGACCGGTCGCGGTCAGCCCGTCGGCGGTGGCGTCGTCGGGCTCTCGGTCGGCGGCACCGGGGTCGTCGGCGTCTCCGTCGGGGTCGTCGGGGTCTCGGTCGGGGTCTCGGTCGGCGTCTCCGGCTCCTCGTATGCGGAGACGAAGATCGTCACGGTGCTGTTCTGGTCGGCCGTGCCGCCCACCGGGATCTGGTCGACCACCGTGCCCTTGGGCTCGGTCGACGTGGCGTCGACGCGGACGTCGGGCACGAAGCCGGCCTCGCGGATGGTGCGCTCGGCCTCGCCCTGCTTCAGGCCGCGCACGTCCGGCACCTTCTCGGGCCCGTCTGAGTAGAAGACCGTCACCGTCGTGCCCTCGGCCACGGACGTGCCCGCGGCGGGCTCGGTGCGCAGGACCTGGAACCGGTCCTCGTCGGAGTCCTCCTCGGTGAACCTGACCTTCAGCCCGGCCGCGACGAGCGTCTGCCGGGCGTCCTTGCGCAGGCTGCCCACGACGTAGGGCACCTCCACCTCGGGCTTGCCGGTGGAGAGGACGAAGCTGATCGAGTCGCCCGGGTCCCGGAACGTGTCGCGCGCCGGGTCCTGGCTGATCACCAGGTCGGCGGCCACGGTGTCGGACGGCTCCCGGCCGACCCGGCCCACGGAGAAGCCGGCGTCGACGATCGCAAGGCGTGCCTCGTCCTCGGTCATGCCGACGAGGTTCGGCACGGGGTCGCGCTCGGGGGCGTCGTCGAAGAGCACGTTGTTGAGCGCGTAGGCGCCGAGGGCGAGGAGCCCGACCACCAGGAGCCCGGCGAGGAACCACCAGCCGGCCCGGCTCCGCGACGGCTCGTCGCGCCGCGGCGGGGGCGAGCCGGCGGCGAGAGTCGCGGTGGACTCGCCCGGCGGCACCGGCGGGACGTACTGGGTCTCCTCCGGCGGCGGCACCACGGCGGGCGCCTGGATCGGGTGGCCGGCGAGGTAGCGCTCGATGTCGGCCCTCATGGCGGCGGCGCTCTGGTAGCGGTCCTCGACCCGCTTGGCGAGCGACTTCATCACGATGGCGTCGATCTCGGGGTCGAGCTGGTCGTCGAGGTCGGACGGCGGAGAGGCCGGCTCGCGGACGTGCTGGTAGGCGACGGCCACCGGACTGTCGCCGATGAAGGGCGGGCGACCGGTGAGGAGCTCGTAGAGCAGGCAGCCGGTGGAGTAGACGTCGGAGCGGGAGTCCACCGTCTCGCCCCGCGCCTGCTCGGGGGAGAGGTACTGGGCGGTGCCCACGACGGCCGCGGTCTGGGTCATCGTCGACGACGCGTCGGAGATCGCGCGGGCGATGCCGAAGTCCATCACCTTCACGTCACCGGACGGCGTGAGCATCACGTTGCCGGGCTTGATGTCGCGGTGGATGATCCCGGCGCGGTGGCTGTAGTCGAGGGCCGACAGCACGCCGGCGGTGATCTCCAGCGCGCGCTCGGGCAGGATCTTGCGGCCCTCGCGCAGGATGTCGCGCAGCGTGCGTCCCTCGACGCACTCCATGACGATGTAGGGCTGCGCGACGCCCGAGCCGTCGGTGGCCATCTCCTCGCCGGTGTCGTAGGTCGACACGATCGCCGGGTGGTTGAGCGAGGCCGACGACTGCGCCTCGCGCCGGAAGCGGGCCTGGAACGTCGCGTCGCTGGCGAGGTCGGTGCGCAGTCGCTTGACCGCGACGGTGCGGCCCAGCCGGAGGTCCCGACCCTTGCGGACCTCGGCCATGCCGCCTCGCCCCAGGAGCTCGCCGAGCTCGTAGCGGCCGCCGATCAGTGTCGGCTCGGACTGGCTCATCGGTCCTCGTCCTTCCGGTCGGGGGCGCTGGTGGGTGGGGCGGCGGCAGGCGACGCGCTGGGCGACGCGCTGGCACCCGGGCTGGTCGTCTCGGTCGGCGTCTGCGCCGGACTCTCGGTGGGAGTCTCCGTGGGCGTCTCCGTCGGGGTCTCCGTCGGGGTCTCCGTCGGGGTCTCCGTGGGTGTCTCCGTCGGCGTCTCGCTGGGCGTCTCGCTGGGCGTCTCGGTCGGGGTCTCCGTGGGGGTCTGCGTGGGCGTCCGGGTCGGGGACCGCGTCGGGCTCGGCGTCCGGGTGGTCTCGCTCTGCTCCGGGGTGGTCGGCGTCTCGTCGACCGGATCGTCGTCACCGCGGGAGCCGAGCCAGATCGCGAAGACCACCGCGGCGGCGACGGCGAGGAGGCCGATGATCGTCGGCCACGGGGTACGACGACGTGGTGCCGGATCGACCGGCACGGGCGGCGCGGCCGGCTGGACGGGCGCCGGGGAGACCGGTGCGGACGCGGGGGACGTGGCCATCACCTGGGTGTGCGCCTCGTCCGCGACCGCCGGCACGACGGCGGTCGCCGCGGCGACCCCGCCAGCGGCTGCTGCGGCCGCACCGCCGGCGGACGCCGGGTCACGCAGCGCGCGCGCGAACGTCGTACCGTCGGCGAAGCGGTCCTCGGGCGCCTTGGCGAGCGCGCGCTGCACGGCCTGGGCGAGGTCGGCGGGGACCGACGCCGGCAGGTCGGGCACCGGGTTGCGGAGGTGCGCGATCGCGGTGGCGACCGGGGTGTCGGCGAGGAACGGCTTGGTGCCGGCGAGGCACTCGAACGCGACCACGCCGAGGGAGTAGACGTCGGAGGCGGCGGTGGCGGCCTTGCCCTCCGCCTGCTCGGGCGAGATGTAGGCAGGGGTGCCGAGGACCGTGCCGGTCTCGGTGAGCGCCATCCCGTCCGCGGCGCGCGCGATGCCGAAGTCGGTGACCTTGACCTGCCGGTCGGGGGTGACGATGAGGTTGGCCGGCTTGACGTCGCGGTGCACGATCCCGGCCTCGTGGGCGGCGCCGAGGGCGTCGGCGGCCTGCGCGAGGAGGTCCTGGACCACGGCCGGGTCCATCGGCGCGCTCGGGCGCAGCAGCGCGGAGAGGGGCTGGCCCTCGACGAGCTCCATGACGAGGTAGGGCCGCGGCGTGTCGGAGCCGTCGTCGGAGCTGCTCTCCCCGAAGTCGAAGACCGCGGCGACGCCGGGGTGGTGGAGCGCGGCGGCGTGGCGGGCCTCGGTCTCGAAGCGGGCGCGGAACAGGGCGTCGTCGGCGTACTCGGGCTTGAGCACCTTCACCGCGACGGAGCGGTCGAGGACCGTGTCGCGGGCCGCCCAGACCTCGCCCATGCCGCCGGTCGCGATGCGGGACTCGAGGACGTAGCGCCCGGCGGCGTCGACGGGCCCTCCCGGCCCCAGCGCGGTCACGGGTTGATCACCGCCTCCATGATCGCCTTGGCGATCGGTCCGCCCAGCAGGCCGCCGGCGATCTCCTCGCGCGCGGTGTCGCTGGACTGCACCATCACGGCAACGGCGACCTGGGGGTCGTCTGCCGGGGCGAAGGAGACGAACCAGGCGTACGGCGGCCGGTCGGCGGTCGACTGGGCGGTGCCGGTCTTGCCGGCGACCTCGACGCCCGGGATCTGGGCGGGGGTGGCGGTGCCGGAGTCGACGGTCGCGACGAGCATCTTGGTGAGCTCCTCGGCCGTGGTGCTCGAGACCGCCTTGCTGATGCTCTGCGGGTCGGTGCGGTCGAGCACCGAGAGGTTGGGGGCGCGCACCTCGTCGACGACGTAGGGGCGCATCACGTCACCGTCGTTGGCGATCGCCGCCGCGACCATCGCCATCTGGAGCGGCGTCGCGGTGACGCTCGACTGCCCGATGCCCGACATCGCGGTCTGCGGGGCGTCCATGTCGCGCGGGTAGAGCGACTGCGCCTGGCCGCCGAGGTCCTCCAGGGAGGTGGAGTTGAAGCCGAACTTCTCCGCCTGCTCGGCCATCGCGTCGTTGCCGAGCTCGTTGGCCAGGCTGAGGAAGGTGACGTTGCAGGACACCTGCATCGCCTGGGTCATGGTGATCCGGCGCCCGCCGCAGTTGCCGCCGTCGTGGTTGCGGATCGTGGTCGAGGACTGCGGCAGCTTGAAGCCGTAGCCGCCGGGCACCATCGAGTCGGCGTCGTAGTTGCCGGACTCGATCGCGGCCGCAGCGGTGACCAGCTTGAAGGTGGACCCGGGCGGCAGGGTGGTGCCGATGGCCCGGTTGATCAGCGGCTGCCGCTCGTCGGCGTTGAGCTGCTTGCTGAGCTCGCCCACCGCCTCGAAGTCGTGCGAGGCCATGTTGTTGGGGTCGAACGTGGGAGTCGAGGTCATCGCCAGCACCCGGCCCGTCGACGGCTCGAGCGCGACGACGGCGCCCTGGGCGTCACCGGGGAGGTTCTCCAGGCCCTCCCAGGCGGCGTCCTGCGCGGCGGCGTTCACGGTGAGCTGGACGTTGCCGCCCTGGGGGTCGGTGTTGCTCAGCATGTCGACCAGCCGGGTGACGAACAGGCGCGAGTCGTCGCCGGAGAGGACGCTGTTCTGCGAGCGCTCGACGCCGGTCTGGCTGAAGAAGGCGAAGTAGCCCGTGATCGGGGCGTACTTGAAGGGCTGGGAGTAGGTGCGCTGGAACTTGTACTTGTCGTCGGAGGGGACGCTGCGCGCGATCGCCTCCTTGCCCACCAGGATCGCCCCGCGCTCGCGGGAGTAGGCCGCGGTGATGACGCGGCGGTTGCGCGGGTCCTGGGAGAGGTCGTCGGCGCGGACGTACATCAGGTAGGTCGCGTTGACCAGGAGCGCGAGGAAGAGCACCAGGCAGAAGACCGAGACGACGCGGATCGGCTTGTTCACCGCAGCTTCACCACCTGGGTCGTCTCGCTGTCGGCGGCCGACTCGTCCACGGGGTCGAGGCGGGGCGCCGGACGGCGGGCCTGGTCGGAGATGCGCAGGAGCAAGGCGATGACCACCCAGTTGGCGACGAGCGAGGAGCCGCCGTAGGAGAGGAACGGCGTGGTGAGACCGGTCAGCGGGATGAGCCCGGTGACGCCGCCGATGACGACGAACACCTGGAGCGCGAAGATCGCGCCGAGCCCGACCGCCATGAGCTTGCCGAAGCCGTCGCGGGAGATGAGCGCGATCCGCAGCGCGCGCTCCACGATGAGGCCGTAGCAGAGCACGATCGCCATCACCGCGGTCAGCCCGAGCTCCTCGCCCACGGTGCTGAGGATGAAGTCGGAGTAGGCGAAGGGCACCCGCTCGGGGAAGCCGTTGCCGAACCCGCGGCCGATCAGCCCGCCCCAGCCCATGCCGAACAGCGCCTCGACGAGCTGGCCGCTGCCGGGGGAGGCCTCGTAGTAGTCCATCGGGTGCAGCCAGAAGTTGAAGCGGTTCTGCACGTTGCCGACGAAGGTGTACGCCGCCAGCGCGCCGGCCGCGAACAGCAGGCCGCCGACGACCAGCCAACCGGGCCGCTCGGTGGCGACGTAGAGCATGACGAGGAAGAGGCCGAAGAACAGCAGCGACGAGCCGAGGTCGTTCTGCAGGACGAGGATCATCATCGAGACGCCGAACATCGCCAGGATCGGCCCGAGGTCGCGCCCGCGGGGGAGGTCGACGAACACGACGCGCCGCCCGGCGAGCGCGAGCGCGTCGCGGTGCAGGACGAGGTAGCCGGAGAAGGCGACGACGAGCAGCACCTTGGCGACCTCGCCGGGCTGGAAGCTGAAGCCGGCGACGTAGATCCAGATCTTGGCGCCGTTCTTGGCGCTGCCGATGACGGGCAGGAACGGCAGGACCAGCAGCACGATGCCGGCCAGGCCGGACGTGTAGGTCAGCCGCTGGAGCGAGCGGTGGTCGCGCAGCAGGAAGAGCGTGGCCACGAACAGCACCACGCCGAGCGTCATCCAGGTGAGCTGCTGGCGCGCGAAGGTGTGCTGCGAGAACCCGTTGGCCTCGTAGGTCAGGTCGAGCCGCCGGAGCACCGCCAGCCCGAGCCCGTTGAGCGCGGCCACCAGCGGCAGCAGCACCGGGTCGGCGTACGGGGCGACGATGCGGACCGTCACGTGGGCGGCCACGATCAGCGCCGTCAGCCACCCGCCGTAGCCGACCAGGTCGGTGGGGACCTCGCCCTCGACGCCGAGGCCGACCGCGGCGTAGGCGCCGATGCCGACCGCGAGGGCGAGCAGGAGCAGGAACAGCTCCGCGCCCCGGCGTCGCCGGTGCACGAAGCCCATGAGGGATCCGGTCTGACTCATGCTCGCCTGCTCGTCACCCTCAGTCGACGTCCTGGATCGCGGCGTAGTTGTCGACGGTCGAGCGCGCCTCGTCGAGGTCGTCGGCCTCGATGCCGTCGCGGACGGTCTCGGCCTCGATGTCGCTGAGCCGGTCGAGGTCCACGTCGGTCACCTCGTAGGGATGGGAGAGGGAGAGGCCGGGGAGGTCGGCGTTGATGCCGCGGAAGATCGCGACCTTGCCGTCGTGCTCGGCGACGTAGAACTGCTGCTGGCTCCAGGACCAGCCCGCGGCCAGGACGACCCACGCCAGGCCGGCGAGGACGACGACCAGGAGCAGCCGGCGCAGCCAGCGGTGGCGGCCGGGGTCGCGAGGGGCGTAGCGCGCGGCCTCGGGGTCGATCGGGTCGGCGGGGAAGGCGCCCTCGGGCACGTCGCCGGGCACGGGCGGGATCTCCCCGGTGTCGCCCGAGCGGTGGCCCCGGAAGAGGCCGCCGACGGCGCCGGCGAGCGGCATCCGGCGCGGCAGGTCGGCTGCGGCGCCGACGAGCAGCGGCACGAGCTCCTCGGGCGGCGCCTCCTCGGACACGTCGGCGACGATGCAGGTGACGTTGTCGGTGCTGCCGGCCTCGAGGCTGGCGCGCACCATCTCGACGGCGGCGAAGTCGGGGGTGCCGCTGGAGAGGATGTCGGCGATCCGCTCGGGGCTGAGGGTGCCGCAGGCGCCGTCGCTGCACACGAAGATGCGGTCGCCGACCTGCGCGGTGAGCTCGAAGAGGTCGGGCTCCTCGTGCCGGATGCCGTCGAGCGCCTTGAGGATGAGGTTGCGGTGCGGGTGGGTCCGCGACTGCTCCTCGGTGATGCGGCCCTCGTCGATGAGCGACTGGACGAAGGTGTGGTCGTGGGTGAGCTGGCTCAGCTCGCCCTCGCGGTAGAGGTAGGCGCGGCTGTCGCCGATGTGGCCGAGCCCGAAGCGCGTGCCGTCGAAGAGCGCGACGGTGGCGGTGGTCGACGTCCCGTTGAGGGCGGGGTCCTCCTCGACCAGCTCGGCGATGCGGTCGTCGGCGCGGTGGATGGCGCCGGCGACCTGGCCGAGGATGTCCTCGTCGGGGCGCTGGTCGAGCTTGCGCAGCGCCTGCACGGCCGTGCTCGACGCGAGGTCACCGCGGACGGCGCCGCCCACGCCGTCGCACACCGTCAGCAGCCAGGGGCCGGCGTAGCCGCTGTCCTGGTTCTCCCGGCGCACCCGCCCCACGTCGGAGATCGCGGAGTAGTGGAGGTAGAGGGTCACTTCCTCAGCTCCAGGATCGTCTTGCCGACCCGCACCTGCACGCCGAGCCCGATGGTGGTGGGCTGGGTGATGCGGACCGGGCCGACGTAGGTGCCGTTCGTCGAGCCCAGGTCCTCGACGAACCACTCGTCGCCGCTGGCCGCGACACGGGCGTGGCGGGTGGAGACGTAGTCGTCGTCGAGCTTGATGGCGGCGTCGCTGCCGCGGCCGATGAGCAGCGGTGCGTCGGCGAGCTCGGCGCGGATGCCGGAGTTCTCGCCCTCGACCACGAGCAGGTGGGTCGGCGCGCCGCGCCGCGGCTTGCGGGGCTTGCCGCCGGACTTGCGGGCGGTCGGCGCGGGTGCGCCGCCCCGCGCGGTCTCGGGGACCCGGGCGCCGAACATGTCGGAGCGGATCACCGAGATGGCCGACAGCACGAAGATCCAGAGGATGGCCAGGAACGCCACCCGGATCAAGAACAGGGTCAGTTCAGACATTCCAGCCCCCGGCCTCGTCGCGACCGCCGTCGATGCGCACGGTCATCTCGGTGTGGCCGATCCGGATCATCGAGCCGTCGTGGAGCCGGGCGCGGGAGACCTTGGTGCCGTCGACCATGATCCCGTTGGTCGAGCCCAGGTCGACGGCCTCGACGCCGTCGATGGAGACCTCGAGCTCGAGGTGGCGACGGCTCACGCCCGGGTCGTTGATGCGCAGGTCGGCCTCGGTGCCGCGGCCGATGACCAGGCCCGGGGGGCGCAACGGGTGGCGGGTGCCGTTGACCTCGAGCGTGGCGTGCGAGGAGCGGGTGCGGGTGCGCTGGTCGTTGTCGGTGACGCTGGCCTGCGCCTTGCTGCGGATGCGGAAGCGGCCCGTGGTCAGGTCGTCGGCGGACTCGAAGGCCACCGAGATCGGGCCGGTGAAGACGTAGCCCTGGGCGTCGGCGTGGTCCTGCAGCTGGTCGACGAGGTCCTGCTCGAGGGCGCGGCCGAGGCCGACGATGCGGTCGAGGTCGGTCGGGGACAGCTCGACGTGGAAGTCGTTGGGAACCAGCCGGCGCTGGCGGCTGAGGACCTGGGCGTTGTTGTCGCACTCGCGCTGGAGCGCCGCCGCGATCTCGACCGGCTGCACGGCGCTGCGGAAGGCGCGGGCGAAGGCGCCGGAGATGAGCTGCTCGAGCCGCTGCTCGAAGCGCTGCAGGGCGTTCACACGGGCCTCCTCTCCTCGCGTTGGTGGACGCATCGTTGTGGTGGGCAGGCACGAACGACCGCCCGGCCGGTGCCAGCGAGCGTACCGGCCGGGCGCACCAGCGCCACGCTGGCGCCCCGGGCAGCAGCCGATTGGGAGGCCGCGCGAGGCGTGGGGTAGCCTGAGCCCGCTTCAAGCGCGAGTGGCGGAATAGGCAGACGCGCACGGTTCAGGTCCGTGTGTCCGAAAGGACGTGGGGGTTCAACTCCCCCCTCGCGCACCACACCACGAAGGCCCCGGACGTCGTCCGGGGCCTTCGTCGTTCCCCGGGCGCGGTCGGCACCGCACCACCTCGGGTGCACAGCGACCCGTCAGACTCGGGGCATGGCACAGCGCACTGACTCCTCGTCGGAGGACGAGAGGTGGCTGGTCGTCGACGGCCGGCGGTGGCGGCGTACGGACCCGGCCATCCCCGCGGACGCGCTCGCCCGCCTGAAGTCCCACCTCGGACGCGGCCGCTCGGGCGTGCGGACGGCGGGGTCCGAGGCGGAGCTGGCGGCCACCCGGCACCGGACCCGGCTGGCGAAGGTCGGCCTCGGCGAACGGGGCACGCCGTGGTGGGAGCAGACCGACTCGCAGCGGCGGGAGCGCTGGGAGTCGGCGTTGGGCGAGCTCGACGCGCTCGACGACTGATCCCCCTCGGTCCGGCCCGCGCGAAGAAAAAGTCTCGGGGGCGTGTAACGCCCGGCGGTCCTCACGACAGGTACGTGGTGAGAGGGGCCGCGCTCCCCGGCGCGCGCCCGCCCCCACCTCCGACCAATCCGAGGAGCATCTCGTGAAGCACCTGCGACTCCTGTCCACCGCAGCGCTCGTCTCCGCCGTCGCCCTGACGACCGCGGGCGCACCCGCCCAGGCCCAGGGTGAGGGCGAAGGCGGCCGTGGCCACCACGGCGGCAAGCACGGCCACGGCGGGCACGGTCACGGGGGACACGGCCCCTGGCAGGTGCGGGCCGGCTGGATCACCCTCACCGAGGAGGCAACCGCGATCCTCGACACCGCTTCCGTCGAGGTCGAGGGCAGCGACGGCGCACGGGTGGACCGCAACCGAGACGAGCTGATCGTCATCAAGCTCGGCGGGGGCCGTCGCCACCACGACGACCACGACTCCGACGACCGGCTGCGCGGCACGCGCGGCTCTGACCGCTCCGCCGCGACCATCGACTTCACCTCCCTCGCCGGTACGACGAGCTGGACGGGCTTCGCGTTCGACAAGGCCGAGCGCGTCATCACCGCCGACGTCGACGGCGCCGAGGACGTGCCGGTCCTGACGCTGGTGAAGATCCGTCCCGACGCCGACACGTCTGGACACGGGGACGAGCGTCGGGGAGGCTCGCGCGGGTGGGGCTCGAGTGAGCTCCAGCTGACCGAGGAGTCCTCCGACGCCCTGGACGCCGTGGTCGGGACCGACGCCTTCGCCGCCGGTGACGCCTTCGCCACGATCGGTGGCGGCGGCCGCCGCTGACCGGACGGACACAGGAGCTTCCGCATGAGCAGCAAGGAGCACGGAGAGTCGGGGCTGCGCCTCGACCCGCCGGTGCTGGTCCCTGACCGGGCCTTCCTCATGCGGTTGAGCGAGGAGTCGGCCCGGCCCACCCCCCGGGGTTGGGCCGACTCCTCTGTGCTGGCGTGGTTCGGGCCCTGGCGTCCGACGCTCGCCGCGGCCGCCGCCGCCCTCGTGGTGGCGGGCAGCGCCGTCGTCGCGGCATCACTGACCGGCAGCGCGCCCGAGCCCACCCGACCCGCACCCGCGACGGCGCCGAGCACCCCCCTCCAGGCACCCGACGAGACGGAGGGCGGGACGGAGCCCGGGACAGACGGCCCGGGCGCTGGGGGCGACCTGTCCACCACGCCGGGCGGGGACCGCGCGGACGAGGAGAGAACGCGCGGGGAGCGCACCGGCAAGCGGCCACGTGGCGGCGACCGGGACGAGGGCCGCGACAAGGACCGCGAGAAGAGCCGGGACAAGGACCGGGACAAGGACCGGGACAAGGACCGGGACAAGGACCGGGACAAGGACCGGGACAAGGACCGGGACAAGGACCGGGACAAGGACCGGGACAAGGACCGGGACGAGGCGGAGCACGAGGTCCGGGGCCCCGACCGCCAGGGCGGGAAGGGTCACCCCGATCCGGCCCGCGACCCGAACGGCAACGCGAACAGCAACCCCCACAGCAACCAGGCCGGTACCAAGGGCGGTGGCCAGGGCGGCGATCGCGCCGGCGAACGACCCGGCAAGCGTTCGGGCGAGCGCGGCCCCGACCGCGGCGGGGGCCGACACCGCGGCTCGTCCGCAGGGAGTGGGGGACACAGCCCTCCGTGACCGACGACCCGACCGTCACGTCCGCCAAGGCGGGCGACCCCGACGCCTGGCATGCGCTCTACGTGGCGCATGCCGGTCGTCTGCTGCTCTGGCTGCGCGCCCGGCAGCCGGTCGACAGCGCGGTGACGGCCGACGACGTCGCGTCCGAGACCTGGTTGGTCGCGGCCCGCAGGGTGCACCAGTTCCACGGGACGAGCGAGGAGTTCGCCGGATGGTTGTTCGGCATCGGGCGCAAGGTGGCCGCGAACCAGCTCCGACGCGGGGCCCTGCGGGCGACCGCCTCCCTGGAGGGCCGCGAGGACGCCGGGCCCGGTGACGTCCCGGTGGACCCGCAGGACGCCGTCAGCGGCCTGGACTGGGTCCGGAGCGAGCTCGGGCGGCTGCCGCGCCGCGAGCGCGACGTACTGGCGTGCACGGAGGTCATCGGCCTCGACGTCGCCGCCACCGCCCAGGCGCTCGGCATGACCAGCGTGGCGGTGCGGGTGAGCCGGCACCGTGCGCTCAAGCGCCTCCGGTCGCGGCTCGACCCGCCGACGGAGCCCGAACCACCACCCTCAGCGGTCCCCTCAGCCCGCTACATCCCCGGCCCGTCCTGACCGATTCGAGGGAGGCGGTGGGACGCGTCGCGCGAGTAGCCTGACGAGGTGGACCAGGAGGTGCGCTTCTGCCGCACGGACGACGGCGTACGCCTCGCCTGGGCGCGCCACGGCTCCGGGCCGCCGCTCCTGATCGTCTCCTGCTGGCTCAGCCACCTCCAGCACGACTGGCACAGCCCGGTCTGGCGGCACTTCCTCGACGACCTCGGTGACCTGGCCACGGTCGTGCGGTACGACGAGCGCGGCTTCGGGCTGTCCGACCGGGAGGTGGCCGACTTCGGCCTCGAGCGGCGCCTGGCCGACCTCGAGACGCTGGTCGACGCGACGGGCCTGGACCGCTTCTCGGTGATGGGCATGTCAGGAGGCGCTCCGGTGGCGCTGGCCTACGCCCACGCCCATCCCGACCGGGTGGAGCGGCTCGTGCTCTACGGCGGCATGGCCGCGGGCGGCGCGGACGACGACCCGGAGGCCGAGACCGCCTTCCTGGCGATGATCCGGGCGGGCTGGCAGCGTCCGGACAGCACCTTCCGGCGGGTCTTCACCACCGCGTTCATCCCCGGCGCGACCGAGCAGCAGATGGAGTGGATGGACGAGCTGCAGCGCACGTCCACCGACACCGACAACGCCGTGCGGAGCCGGATCGCGCGGCACCGGACCGACGTCCGCGCCCTGCTGCCCGGCATCTCCGTCCCGACGCTCGTGCTGCACGCCGCCGGCGACCGCGTCGCGCCGGCGTGGGGGCAGCGGCTCGCCGGCGACATCCCCGACGCCCGGCTGGTGATGCTGGACTCGCGCAACCACGTCCTGCTGGCCGACGAGCCGGCGTGGCAGGTGTTCCGCGACGAGGTCGCGGCCTTCCTCGCCGACGGCCGCCCCACACCCTCCCTCGCGGGGCTGTCCGAGCGCGAGCGGGAGATCCTGCAGCTCGCCGCGGAGGGCCTCGACAACGCCGGCATCGCGGACCGGCTGACCCTCAGCGTGCGCACGGTCGAGCGCCACCTGCAGAACGTCTACCTCAAGCTCGGGCTGTCGGGCCGCAACGCCCGCACCGCGGCCGTCGCCCGCGTGCTGGCCTGATCGCCGCCGCGACGTACGCGTACGCGTCCGCCGCCATGCGTCCGCCCGCGGTTGCGCGTCGGCGCGGAAGCCCCGGCCCCTGCGCCGGTGCGACCTTCGGAGCACACCATCGACCGAAGGAGCACCACCATGTCGAACAAGGCAGTCATCAGCCTCACCACCGGACTCGAGGACCCCGAGAAGGTCACCGTCGCGTTCCTCGTCGCCGTCGGCGCCGCGCAGCAGGGCCGGCCCACCTTGATGTTCCTCACCAAGGAGGCGGTCCGCCTGGTCCAGCCGGGCACCGCGGTCGGCACCGCCTGCGAGGGCTGCCCCTCGCTGCCCGACCTGCTCGCCCGCTACGAGGCGGCGGGCGGCACGTACCTCGTCTGCCCGATCTGCTTCAACGCCAAGGCGCTGGACCCCGAGAACCTGCTGCCCAACGCCCAGATGGGCGGGACCGTGCCGATGTGGCAGTGGATCGGCGACGAGGGCGCGACGACCTTCTCCTACTGAGCGCTGGCAGACTCGGAGGCATGACCTCTCTCTCCGACTTCTCGGCGGCCGCGATCGACGGCACGGACACCGACCTGTCCCAGTACGACGGCAAGGTCGTGCTGGTCGTGAACACCGCCTCGCAGTGCGGCTTCACCGGCCAGTACAAGGGCCTCCAGCAGCTCCACGACACCTACGCGGACCAGGGCCTCGTCGTGCTCGGGTTCCCCTGCGACCAGTTCGGCAACCAGGAGCCTGGCGACGAGGCGGAGATCGCGGAGTTCTGCGAGCGCAACTTCGGCGTGACGTTCCCGCTGTTCTCCAAGGTCGACGTCAACGGCAAGGACGCGCACCCGCTGTTCGAGTGGCTCAAGGACTCCAAGGGCGGCCTGCTCGGCGACAAGATCAAGTGGAACTTCACCAAGTTCCTCGTCGGCCGCGACGGCCAGGTCATCGACCGCTACGCGCCGACCACCGAGCCGGAGAAGCTGGCCGGCGACATCGAGAAGGCGCTCTGATGAGAGCCGGCGTCCTCGTCGCGGCGGCCCTCGCCGCGGTGGCGGCGTCGGCCACACCGGTCGGTGCGAGTGGTCTCGAGGCCCGGGCCGCTCGCACCTCGACCGACGACAGGGCGGCCGCCACGGTCGTGGGCAGCGGCACCCCCGCGTCCTGCACGTCGCGGGCCGTCGTGCGGGCGGTCGCCCGGGGCGGCCTGATCACCTTCGACTGCGGTCCCGGCCCGGTGACCATCGCGATGGAGCAGACCGCCAAGGTCGTCAACACGTCCGCATCGGTCGTCCTCGACGGCGGCGGCACCGTCACCCTCAGCGGCCAGGGGCAGCGGCGCATCCTCTACATGAACACCTGCGACCGGGCGCAGGTCTGGACGACGTCGCACTGCAACGACCAGGCCGAGCCCAGGCTGGTCGTGAAGCGGATGCGCTTCGTCGGTGGCAGCTCGGTCGGCGAGGCGACCGACGGAGGTGGCGGTGGCGCGATCTTCGTCCGCGGCGGCCGGCTGAAGCTCCTCGACTCCGAGTTCGCCGGCAACCGGTGCGAGCGCACCGGGCCCGACCTCGGGGGTGCGGCCGTGCGGGTCCTCGACCAGCACCGCGACCGACCGGTCGTGGTGAAGCGCTCGACCTTCACCGGCGGGCGCTGCAGCAACGGGTCGGCGCTGAGCAGCATCGGCGTCTCGTGGCGGGTCGTCGACTCGACCTTCACCGCCAACCGGGCCGTCGGCCGCGGCGCCAACCCGTCGCGGCCCGGGACCCCCGGCGGCGGCTCGGGCGGCGCGATCTACATGGACGGCGACGACATCCACCTCGTCGTGGAGGACTCCACGATCACCGGCAACCGGGCCCGCGAGGGCGGCGGCGCGATCTTCTTCGTGCCCAACGACCGCAGCGGCACCCTGACCATCCGGGGCTCGCGGCTGGAGGACAACCCGAGCGACGGCTTCGAGACGATCCCGGGGATCTTCTTCCTCGGCGCCCGCCGGACGATCACCGACAGCGTCGTGCGGTGAGGGATCAGTGCCGGACGAGGTCGGCGTACTCCGGGTGCTTCTCGATGTACGACGCGACGTAGGGGCACGACGGCACCACGGACAGCCCCCGCGAGCGGGCGTCGTCGAGCGCCGAGCGGGCGAGCGTGCCCGCGTGGCCCTGGCCGGAGTACGCCTCGTCGACCTCGGTGTGGACCATCGTGATCACGTCGCCGTGCAGGCGGTAGTCGATGAATCCGATGACCTCCTCACCTGACGTCAGCTCGTAGCGGCTGCGCTCGGGTGCGTCGGCGAACTTTATGTCCATATCGCAAACCTAGCCGGAGATGACTTGCTGGTAACCCCGGCGGCGGGGGAGGGTCGTGGACATGGCAGCAACCGCGTCGTCGTACTCGATCACCATGCGGTTGTACACCGCTCCCGACCACGGCGTCGTCGGTGCCGTCGCGACCGCGATCGCCTCGCAGGGCGGCGTGGTCACCGCCATCGACGTGACCGAGTCGCGCCACGACCGCCTCGTCGTCGACGTCACCTGCTCGGCCGCGGACGCCGAGCACTCGCAGGACCTGGTCTCCGCGGTCGACACCGTCGACGGCGTCACGGTGCACAAGGTCAGCGACCGCACGTTCCTGCTCCACCTCGGCGGCAAGATCTCGGTGGAGTCCAAGGTGCCGCTGCGCACCCGTGACGACCTCTCGATGGCCTACACGCCGGGTGTCGGCCGGGTCTCGATGGCGATCCACGACAACCCCGACGACGTCCGCAAGCTCACCATCAAGGGCAACTCGGTCGCCGTGGTCACCGACGGGTCGGCCGTCCTCGGCCTCGGGAACATCGGACCGGGCGCCGCGATGCCGGTGATGGAGGGCAAGGCGGCGCTCTTCAAGCGGTTCGCCGACATCGACGCGTGGCCGATCTGCCTCGCCAGCCAGGACACCGACGAGATCGTCCGGGCGGTCGAGATGATCGCGCCCGGCTTCGGCGGCATCAACCTCGAAGACATCGCCGCCCCGCGCTGCTTCGAGATCGAGCGACGGCTGCGCGAGTCCCTGGACATCCCGGTCTTCCACGACGACCAGCACGGCACCGCGATCGTGGTGCTCGCCGCCCTCACCAACGCGATGCGCTGCGTCGACAAGCAGCTCACCGACGTCCGCATCGTGGTGTCCGGCGCCGGTGCGGCCGGTACGGCGATCGTGACGCTGCTGCTCGCCGCCGGTGCCCAGGACGTCGTGGTCGTCGACCGCGAGGGGGCCCTGTCGGCCGACGACGGCAGCCTGTCCAGCGCCCACGCCGAGCTCGCCGCCGCGACGAACCCGCGCCGCGCGACCGGCTCGCTCCAGGAGGTGCTGGTCGGCGCCGACGTGTTCATCGGCGTCTCGGCGCCCGGCATCCTCGACCCGCAGTGGATCCCGACGATGGCCGAGAAGCCCGTCGTCTTCGCGCTCGCCAACCCCGACCCCGAGGTCGACCCCGCCGAGGCCGGCAAGCACGCCGCGGTCGTGGCGTCCGGGCGATCGGACTACCCCAACCAGATCAACAACGTGCTCGCCTTCCCCGGCGTCTTCCGCGGCCTCCTCGACGCCGGCGCCGCGCACGTGACGACCGACATGCTGCTGCGCGCCGCACAGGCCATCGCCGACACCGTCAGCGAGGAGGAGCTGCACGCCGCCTTCATCATCCCCAGCGTGTTCCACCCCGACGTGACCAAGCGGGTCGCCTCCGCCATCAGCGGCCGCGAGGGGTAGCGCTCCCCGCGGTGCTCAGCCCGTGACCTTCCGCGGCCACCAGAACTTCTCGCCGAGGGTGATCGCGAGCGCCGGGACCAGGACGGTGCGCACGACGAGGGTGTCGAGCAGCACGCCGACGAAGATGATCGCCCCGAGCTGGGCGAGCACCACCAGCGGCAGCACGCCGAGGACCGCGAAGACCGCGGCGAGCAGGATGCCCGCACTCGTGATCACGCCGCCGGTCGCGGTGAGCGCGCGCAGCATGCCGGTCCGGGTGCCGTGCTCGCGGGCCTCCTCGCGGGCCCGGGTGACGAGGAAGATGTTGTAGTCGACGCCGAGCGCCACCAGGAAGAGGAACGCCAGCAGCGGGACGCCGGTGTCCATGGCGGCGAAGTCGAAGACGCTGCGGAACAGCCACCACGACGCGCCCATGCTGGCGGCGTACGTCGCGACGACGGTGGCGACCAGCAGCAGCGGGGCGACGACCGAGCGCAGCAGCACGACGAGGGCGCCGAGGACGAGCAGCAGGATGATCGGCAGGATCAGCATCCGGTCCTTGGCGGCGTACTCCTGGGCGTCGACCGCCTCGGCGTCACCACCGCCCACGTGGGTGTCGTCGAAGCCGGCGACGGCGTCACGCACGTCGCCGACCAGGGCGCGGGCCTCGTCGCTGCCCGGGCTGGCGTCGGGGACGGCGTCGATCTGGGAGATGCCGTCGGCGCTGGTCGTGACGCGTGCCGAGGTGACGCCCTCGACGTCCTCGACCGCGGCGAGCACCTGCTCGGCGTCGGCGCGGGTGACGACCTGCACCGGGTCGCTGGTGCCGGCAGGGAAGGACTCGCCGAGGCGTTCCGCCGCCGCGATCGCCTCCGGGCGCTCGAGGAACTGGTCGGCCGGCCGGAGCCCGGTGCTGATCGACAGCGTGCCGGTGGCCAGGACGGCGAGCGCGACGACGGTGCCGACGACGAAGGTGCGCGGTCGGCGCGCGACGGCCGCGCCGACGCGGTGCCAGAGCGAGTTGGACTCGACCAGCACGGTGTCGCCGACGTGGGGGACGCGCGGCCAGAAGACCCACCGGCCGAAGACCACCAGCGCGGCGGGCAGCACGACCAGGGCGAAGGTCGCCGCGATGACGACACCGACGGCGCAGGCGACGCCGAGGCCGCGGGTGGTCGGGATGGTGGACAGCACGAGCGTCAGCAGGCCCAGCACCACGGTGGTCGCGCTCGAGACGACGGCCTCGAAGGTGCGGGAGAGCGCGTGCGCCATGGCCTCGAAGCGGGACTCGGTGGTCTTGAGCTCGTCGCGGTAGCGCGAGATCAGCAGCAGCGCGTAGTCGGTGCCCGCGCCGAAGACGAGCACGCTGAGGATGCCGACGGTCGACTCGTCCCAGGCGATGCCGGCCACCTCGAGGACGTTCGTCGCGACGATCGCGGAGAGCCGGTCGGCGATGCCGACGACCGTCAGCGGGACCAGCCAGAGCACGGGGCTGCGGTAGGTGATGATGAGCAGCAGCGCGACGACGGCCGCGGTCGCACCGAGCAGGCGGATGTCGGCTCCGTCGAAGACCTGGCCGATGTCGGCCTGGATGCCGGCCGGACCGGTGACCGCGACGCTCACGCCGTCGGGGGCGTCGGCGCGCAGGGTGTCGCGCAGCTCCTCGACCTTGTCGATGTTGTCGGTCGCCGAGGACGAGGTGACCGGTACGGCGACGAACGCGGCCGTGCCGTCCTCGGCCACCACGACCGGGGACTGCTGCTCGCCGCCGGGGTCGCCCGAACCCGCGCCGCCGCTGCCTCCCGAGCCTCCGGCGCCGGGAGGCGCCTCACCGGAACCGGCCTCGGAGAGCAGGCCGACCGCCTGCTGGGTCAGGTCGCGCTGCACGCTCGCGGAGAGCTCGCCGCTGTCGGCGGTCCACAGCACGATGGCGACCTGCCCCTCGTCCTCGGGGAGCTCGTCGAGCAGCTCGGCAGCCGCCGTGCTGTCCGCGCCCACGGGCGAGGTGTCGGTGCTGCTGGCCTCGCGGTCACCCTCCGGGACCAGGGCGAGGACCGCCAGGGCGAGGAGGATCGGGACGAGCGCGACCAGCCAGGCCGTACGACGTCCCGCGATGAACCGGGCGGGGGCGGGGGTGCGGTGGGGGGACACGGAGGCTCCTCGGCTAATTGCTAGTCCCGATGGTTGCTAAGCAGATTACTTATCAAGTTAGCGGTATGATGGTGACGAGGCAAGACGGGCGTCGCAGCGGGCGGGCCCGGGAGAGGGGCATCACGTGCGAGGTGGGTCATGACCGACCAGCCGCAGGCACCCGCGGCTCCGGCGTGGGTCGAGCGCGGCGCGGAACGGCGGCAGCCGCCCACGCTGCTGGCGCTGCGCGACCTCGTCGCCGCCGGGAGCCGGGTCAACCACGTCGTGTCCCGGCGCTCGGGCCTCACGGAGACCGAGCTCGTCACGCTCGAGCACCTCAGCCGTGAGCAGATCGGACCTGCGGAGGTCGCCCGACGGCTGGAGGTCTCGACCGCCGCCGCGACGGGCATCGTGGACCGCCTGGTCTCTCGCGGCCACGTCGAGCGTCGCCCGCACGAGCTGGACCGCCGGCGCACCGAGCTGCACATCACCGACTCCGGGCGGGGCGAGATCATCGGCCACCTGATGCCGATGTTCGCCGCCCTCGACCGGCACGACGCCTCCTTCACCGAGGAGGAGAAGGCGGTCGTCGAGCGCTACCTCCGCGGCGCGACGGCCGCGTTCGAGCAGGTCAGCGGTCCCGTGCCGCGCTCCACGGACTGACCCGCGGGGCGGCCCGGCTCAGTCCTCCTGGCCGGCCTTGCGGTGTGCGACCAGCGCGGCTCCGACGATGCCGGCGCGGTTCTGCAGGGTCGCCGGGACCATCTCGGTCTCGACCTGGATCAGGTGGCCGAACTTGTCCCACGACTTGCTGACCCCGCCCCCGATGACGAACAGGTCCGGGGTGAACAGGCGCTCGAGGTGGCGGAAGTACGTCGTCAGCCGCTCGGACCACGCCTCCCAGCTGAGCCCCTCGCGCTCGCGGGCGCTCGTGGCGGCCCGCACCTCGGCCACCTCGCCGTCGATCTCGAGGTGACCCATCTCGGAGTTGGGCACGAGCTGGCCGTCGAAGATCATCGCCGACCCGATGCCGGTGCCCAGGGTGATGACCATGACGAGGCCCTTGCGGCCCTTCGCGGCGCCGTACTCCGCCTCGGCGAGGCCGGCCGCGTCGGCGTCGTTGACGACGTGCACCTCGCGACCGAGCGCCTCGGTGAAGATCGCGTCGGCGTCCTCGCCGATCCAGGACTTGTCGATGTTGGCGGCCGACAGCACGACGCCGCGGCGGACGATGCCGGGCACGGTGACGCCGACCGGTCGCGAGGAGGCCGCGAAGCTGTCGACGATCTGCTGGAAGACCCCGGCCACCGCCTGCGGGGTGGCGGGTCGGGGCGTGTCGATCCGGACGCGGTCGTGCGCGAAGTCGCCCCGCTCGAGGTCGACCGGCGCGCCCTTGATGCCGGTGCCGCCGAAGTCGATGCCGAAGGGATGCTCCATGGCGCACAACCTATCGCCCGCCCGGGTCGGGTGTGACGCGGGCAACAGCAGGCATGAGACGTCCGGGCGGCAGCACGGACGGCCTGCCGAGGTTCAGTGATCCCCGGCGGACCGGGGATCACTGAACTTGTCAGGCCGTGCACGGGCCGACAAGTTCAGCGTTCCCCGGCTGACCGGGGATTCCGAAGTTGACATGTTCGACGCTCTTGTCAAACAAGTTTACAGATTCTATGGTCATGTAAACCCGATGGCAGGAGGTCCCCGATGGCCGGCTACCCGACCCGACTCGCCCCCAGCGGCACGGTGCCCGAGGGCACGACCGCGCTCTGGCGCGACAGCAAGCGGTACCTCTGGCTGATCGGCCTGGTGGTGCCGAGCCTGGCGTTCGTCGCCTTCGGCGGCTACGTCGCCACCGGGTGGTCGGTCTGGTTCTGGGTCGGCCCGATCGTGATCCTCGGGATCGTGCCGGCGATCGACCTGGTCGCCGGGCTCGACCGCTCCAACCCGCCGGACGACGTGATCGAGGCGCTGGAGGCCGACCGGTACTACCGGTGGATCACCTACCTCTTCCTGCCGATCCAGTACGCCGGGTTCCTGGCCGCGATGGCGGTCGTCGGCGGATGGGACGCCTTCGGCGTGCTGGCCGACCAGCCGCTCTCCACGCTCGACAAGCTGGGCCTGGCGATCTCCATCGGCTGCATCGGGGGCATCGGGATCAACACCGCCCACGAGCTCGGCCACAAGAAGGAGGCCAACGAGCGCTGGCTGTCCAAGATCGCGCTGGCACAGGTGTTCTACGGCCACTTCTACATCGAGCACAACCGCGGCCACCACGTCCGGGTCGCGACCCCGGAGGACCCCGCGAGCGCCCGGCTCGGTGAGAACTTCTACCAGTTCTGGCCGCGCACGGTCGGCGGCTCCCTGAGGTCCGCCTGGCGCCTGGAGAAGCGCCGTCTGGCGCGCCGCAAGCAGAGCCCGTGGCGCCTGGACAACGACGTGCTCAACGCCTGGCTGATGTCGGTGGTGCTCTGGGTCGCCGTCGTCGCCGCGTTCGGAGTCGAGGTGCTGCCGTACCTCGTGGTCCAGGCGGTCGTCGGCTTCTCGCTCCTCGAGGTCGTCAACTTCATGGAGCACTACGGGATGCTGCGCCAGAAGGTCGGCGAGGGCGAGCGCCAGCGCTACGAGCGGGTGCTGCCCAGCCACAGCTGGAACTCCAACAACATCGCGACCAACGTGCTGCTCTACCACCTGCAGCGCCACAGCGACCACCACGCGAACCCGACGCGGCGCTACCAGACGCTGCGCGACTTCGAGGAGAGCCCGGTGCTCCCGACCGGGTACGCCGGGATGATCGTGCTCGCGATCGTGCCGGCCGTGTGGCGACGGGTGATGGACCAGCGCGTGGTCGACCACTTCGGCGGCGACGTGTCCCTGGCCAACATCAGCCCGCGCAAGCGGGAGGCGTACCTGGAGAGGTACGCCGGCGGCGGCGCAGGTTTCGAGGCTCGCTCCGCTCGCACCTCAACCAGCGAAGAGGCCGACACGACCACCACGGAGGTGCTGGCCGCCCGGTGCCCCGGCTGCGAGTACGTCTACGAGGTGGCCGCGGGCGACGAGCACGAGGGCTTCGCCGCCGGCACGGCGTGGGCCGACATCCCCGACGACTGGTGCTGCCCCGACTGCGGGGTGCGGGAGAAGGTCGACTTCGTCCCGGTCGCGCCCGAGCGCTCGGTGGCGTAGGAGCGAGCGACCTCAGCCCACGACCTCAGCCCACGACCTCGCGCCGGTTGTCCGGCAGCCGCCGGGTGCGGCCGGCGCGGTCGAGGTGGTCGAGCAGGGGCAGGACCACCCGACGGCTGGTGGACAGGCGCTCACGCGCCGCGCTCGTCGTGAAGGGCTGCTCGAGGTCGCGCAGCAGGTCGACGGCGGCCTCCACGGCGTCCGGCGCCAGCACGATGCCGGGGCCCACCCGCCGCAGCAAACCGCTCCGCTCGGCGGCCCCCAGCGCGCGCTCGTCCAGCCCGAGCTCGCGCAGCCGGTCGGCGGTCGGGGCGGCGTACGGCGTCGTGGCGAGGTCGGCGAGCACGGCCTCGACGGAGCGGCGTACGCCGTCGGGCAGGCCGGCGGCTTCCGCGCCCAGCACCCGGCCGTCGACCACCCGGAGCGGCGGGCGGACCAGGTCGCGGACCAGCTCGGGTGCCGGCAGGCGCAGCCGCGCGGCCAGGACCGGGAGCGGCACGGCGGGGTCGAGCGGGTGGTTGCGCGCGTGCTCGGCCACCAGGTCCGGGAGCCGCTCGGCGAG
>NZ_JAUZVE010000030.1:0-79862 GCF_031844425.1 Microbacterium sp. ARD31 | reverse complement strand
GTCACTGACTCTTCGCTCGACTCCCGATCACGACGGCACGCAACGATCAGAAGATCGTGTCGGGCTCATCACCACGGGGCTTCGAGGTGGAGTCCCCATCCTAGACCACAAGGCCTTGTTCTCTCTACGAGAGGTTTGGGATGGGTTTCGTTCTCCGCTTGAGGGGGCCGGAGGCCTTTCGGTCTCTCGCTCTTCCCTGTGGGGCGAACAAGTAATAAGTTACGCCGCTCCCCCGGGTCGGGCAAATCATGTTCGCATCCCGGGCGTGTCGCGCAGGAATCCGCGCCGTACGCAGAGAGGCCGCCCTCCCCACGGCGGGGACGACGGCCTCTCGGAACGCCGCGGTCAGGAGACGAACACCCCTGCGAGGGTCTTCTTGCCCCGCCGCACCACCGACACACCACCGGGAAGCGAACCGGAGACGACGTGCTCCTCGTCGGCGACCTTGACGCCGTCGACCGACACCCCGCCCTGGGCGATCGCGCGGCGCGCCTCGCTCGCGCTCGACACGAGACCGGTCTCGAGCAGTGCCTGGACGACCGGCACGCCGCCGGCCGCCGTCATGTGCGGGAGTTCCTCCAACGCGGAGCGCAGCGTCGGGGCATCCAACGCCGTCAGATCACCCTGACCGAACAGGGCGTCCGACGCCGCGGCGACCGCGGTCGCGGCATCCACCCCGTGGACGGTCGTCGTGACCTCGATCGCCAGCCGGCGCTGCGCGGCGCGGCGGAAGGGTTCGTCGGCGACGAGTCGCTCGTACTCCTCGATCTCGGAACGCGTCAGGAAGGTGAACACCTTCAGTCGCGCGATGACGTCGGCGTCGTCGGTGTTGAGCCAGAACTGGTACATCCGGTACGGGCTGCACATGTCGGCATCCAGCCAGACGGCGTTGCCCTCGCTCTTGCCGAACTTCGTCCCGTCGCTGTTCGTGATGAGCGGGGTGCCGATCGCGTGAACGGACGTTCCCTCGACCCGGTGGATGAGGTCGGTCCCGCTCGTCAAGTTTCCCCACTGATCGCTGCCACCGGTCTGGAGGACGCAGCCGTACTGGCGGTGGAGCTCCAGGAAGTCCATGCCCTGCAGGATCTGGTAGCTGAACTCGGTGTAGCTGATCCCCGCATCCGAGTTGAGGCGGGCGGCGACGGCATCCTTCTTCAGCATCGTGCCGACGCGGTAGTGCTTGCCGATCTCGCGGAGGAAATCGATCGCGCTCAGGGGCGCCGTCCAGTCGAGGTTGTTCACCATCCGCGCAGCGTTGTCTCCCTCGAAGCTGAGGAAGCGCTCCACCTGACCGCGCAGACGCTCGACCCACTCGGTGACGGTCTCACGGGTGTTGAGCGTGCGCTCCGCCGTCGGGCGCGGGTCCCCGATGAGCCCGGTGGACCCACCGACGAGGCCCAGCGGCTTGTGCCCGGCGAGCTGCAGCCGTCGCAGGAGCAGCAGCTGGACCAGGTTGCCGAGGTGCAGGCTCGGAGCGGTCGGGTCGAACCCGCAGTAGTACGTGATCGGCTCCCCCGAGAGGAGCTCGCGGAGCGATGCCTCATCGGTGGACACGTGCACGAGACCACGCCAGACGATCTCGTCCCACACGTTCGCGAAGGACGGGTCGTTGGCGGGCGCGAGGGCCTTCAGTTCGGCGCTCGGAGCGGATTCAGACACGCCTTCCAGGCTATCAGCGGGCGTGCGGCGGCCCCGCGTGCCGGCACGGGTCAGACCGACGTCCCCCACCAGAGGAGGAAGGCGGCACCGAGCGCCGTCACCCAGCTGACCAGGCTGCCGATGAGGAAGTACTCGGCGCGCGTGCCCAGGTCACTGTCACGGGAGATCTCGGGAAACCGCACGATGCCCTTCGCCGCGAGGACCGCCGCCAGGAGCGTGAACGCGCCGGTCACCGTCAAGGCGAACACGAGCACACGCTCGAGCGGGCCGATGAGGCGGCCGCCCTTCAACGCGTCCGGGGCGTCGGCGGCGACGTCTCCCCCGCGGAGCGCGGCGCGGACGACCACGTTGCCGGATTCGCTCAGGAAGACGACCGCGCCGAGCACGAACAGCGCCACGTCCAGGCTGACGGCGCCGAGGGGGGAATCCGCGGGCCACGACTCGCCCA
The DNA here is from genome assembly GCF_031844425.1 of Microbacterium sp. ARD31. NCBI lineage: Bacteria > Bacillati > Actinomycetota > Actinomycetes > Micrococcales > Microbacteriaceae > Microbacterium > Microbacterium sp. ARD31. Next base: position 77,755 of record NZ_JAUZVE010000030.1, on the reverse strand, counting down.
GCGGCCCTTGATCCGGGCGCACTCCGTCGAACGCGACCGCGACGAACGCGACGACGGCGACCGCGACGAGCGGCCAGAGACCCGCCCGGCCCCCGGCGGAGCCGGGCGTCGCGAGGACCCATACGGCCGCGACCGCGACGGCGACGAACGCCCACACCACCGCGTCCGCACCGGCGGCACCGATGAGGACGACGAGAGCGGCGACCGCGTACGCACCGGCGCGGCCCCGAGACGGCACGTACAGGCGGATGAGGTCGGCGACACCCACCGCCAGAAGGACGATCCCCGCGCCGATCACGAGAGCTCCCGGCTCAGGTCGGCGAAACCCGCGACGAGCGCCGCGGACCCCGCCGAGGCGAGCGCCTGCGAGACCGCGGGCTGGGTGACGCCCTCGGCCTCGGCGAGCTCCCGCTGGGTACGGCCGAGGCAGCGTCCGTAGGTCAGCCGTCGCGTCCGTTCGCTCATCGACGCGACGAGATCGTCCCGCGCGAGCAGGTAGGCGTTGGCGTACGCGATGCGGTGGAGCATGACCGCATCCTGCCCCTCCGCGGCGGCGATCCGGGTGCGCGCGCGCGGCACGGCGCGGTCCTGCAATCGGTGGGCCTCGTCGATCGCGGCCCGGGCTGCCCACCATCCGGGTCCGTCCGTGATCGACTCGTCGACCGGGTTCACCGTGCCGACACCGACCCCGAACCTCAGCTGAACCCCGTCGGGGAGGTGCAGTTGCACGAGCAGCAGGGACGTCAGCGCCGCCGCGAGTCCCGGGTAGACGGCTTGGAACTCGTCCCCGACGGTCGCGGTGAGGGGTGCACCGGCGACCGGGTGGTCCGCGTGGACGCGTTCCGCGGTCGCCACGATCGCCTGCTGCGCCGCCGCGCGGTCCGGAAGGCTGCGTGATCCGACGATGTCGGCGATCACCGCTGCGTCGTCGCTCATAGGGACAGGGTAGGCCGCTTATGCCGAGCTGGCAATAAGCTTTTTACTTATTTTGTCGAGGAGATAAGTGAGGGAGACGGTCGCAAAGTCACGCGCTCAGGGCGCGAGCGAGTTCCTGGGTGCGCGCGACGAGCGCAGCGCGCTGCTCCGAGACCCGCACCGGAGCCGTCCCACCGGACCCATCCCTGCTCGCCACCGATCCCTCGACCGTGAGCACCTCACGCACCCCCGGCTCCAGGTGCGGTGACACCTCGGCGAGGAGGGCGTCGTCGGCATCCGCCAACTCGATCCCGCGCGACTCGCACGCCTGCACCAGCGCACCCGAGATCTCGTGCGCGTCCCGGAAGGGCACACCGCGCTTGACCAGCCAGTCCGCGACGTCGGTGGCCAGGGAGAACCCCTCGGGCGCCGAGGCCGCCATGCGTTCCGTGTCGAAACGGAGGGTGGCGATCATGCCCGCGAACGCCGGCAGCAGCACCTCGAGGGTCGCCACCGAATCGAAGACCGGCTCCTTGTCCTCCTGCAGATCGCGGTTGTACGCAAGCGGCAGCGCCTTCAGCGTCGCGAGCAGACCGGCCAGGTTGCCGATGAGGCGACCCGACTTGCCGCGCGCGAGTTCGGCGATGTCGGGGTTCTTCTTCTGCGGCATGATGCTCGAACCCGTCGAGAAGCCGTCGTCCAAGCGGACGAAGGAGAACTCCCGCGTGTTCCAGATGATGATGTCCTCGGCGAAACGCGAGATGTCCACACCGATCATCGCCGTGATGAAGGCGAACTCGGCGACCACGTCGCGGGCGGCCGTGCCGTCCATCGAGTTCTCGGCGGGCCGGGCGAGACCCAGCTCGTCAGCGACGAGCTGCGCGTCCAGGCCGAACGTGGCACCGGCGAGCGCTCCCCCGCCGTAGGGCGAGACCGACGCGCGGACCGACCAGTCGCGGAGCCGCTCGAGGTCGCGGACGAGGGGCCAGGCGTGCGCCTGGAGATGGTGGGCGAGCAGGACGGGCTGCGCGTGCTGCAGGTGCGTGCGACCGGGCATGATCGCCTGGGGGTGCGCCTCGGCCTGCGCGACGATGGCATCGATGACACGCACGAGATCACGCGCGATCACGCGCGAGTGATCGAGGAGGAACAGCCGCACGAGCGTGGCGATCTGGTCGTTGCGGCTGCGTCCGGCCCGCAGCTTGCCGCCCAATTCGGGGCCCACCTCGCGGATCAGCGCCGCCTCGAGGGCGCCGTGCACATCCTCGTCCGACTCGGTCGCGACGAGCTCGCCCGACCGCACCGCCTCGCCGAGCGCATCGAGGCCCGCGTGCATCCGGGCCTCCTCGTCGGCGGTGAGGTAACCGGCACGTCCCAGGGCGCGCGCGTGCGCGTGCGAACCGCGCAGGTCGTAGAGCGCGAGGGCCCAGTCGAAGTGCGTCGAGCGGCTCAGCGCAGCGAGCTCCGGCGAGGGCCCCGAGGCGAAACGCCCGCCCCACAACGCACCCTGATTCGTCGCTTCGTTCTTGCTCTCGCTCACGACTCCACCCTATCGGCGGGCTCCCCGCCGTCCGTCGGCACCGCTCGCCGCGACACCGCCGCGAGCGCACTCTCGAGCGGTCCGCGGCCGACGAGGATCGCCCACAGGCTGCACAGGACGATCGCTCCCAGGTAGAACCACCCGAGCGGATGCAGATCGCGGAACGCCCGCAGGTCTGTCGTGTCGCCGAGCACCGCGAGGGCGATGAGAGCCCAGGCGACGACCTGGCCGACGTAGGCGGTCAGGGGCATCGATCCGACGGCGCGCAGAGGTGCCAGCACCCAGGTCAGCGGCGTACGGCACACGAGCAGGCACGCGCCGAGGACGGCCATCGCGAACCCCGTCGACGACACGACCTCGACGATCCCGCCGCTGTGCGCCTCCGCACTGAGGACGGTCGCGGCGTAGGAGTCCGGTGGCGCCCCGCCGGCCATGTCCGCGAGGAGCCCGATGACCGCGCCGAGCGCCGTGAGTGCGACACCCGCCGCGAGGATCAGCGCCTGGGTGCCCGCCCGCCGCAGATCGGTGCGCCCCAGCGCCATCCCCGCCGCGACGAAAGCGATCCACAGCGGGAAGGGGTAGGCCCACCCGACGGCGAAGAAGAGCGTCTCCCCCGCCTCGCCGTCCCAGATCGGCAGGGCGTCGAGGAACGGCAGGAACCAGGGGACGACGAGGGCGACGGATGCCGCGATCGCCCACAGCGCCCACGGCGGAAGCGCCAGCAGGGGCAGTGCGAGGAGGAAGAGGATGCCGTAGGCCGGCAGGATCACGTAGATCGGGACGCCGGTCTGTGTCAGGAGCAGACCGATCGCCCACAGCAGGACGGCCCGGACCGCGAGACGACGGCGGTCTACGCCCAGTCGCGGGGCGCGGCGCGGCATCCGTCCCCCGGTCATGAGCGCGATCGACACACCCGCCAGCACGGCGAACAGGATCGAGGAGCGTCCGTTGACGACGTCGATCCACGTCGCGGGGTCGTCGATCCGCAGCGGTTGCTCGATGGTGAGCAGGTGGGCGGCGAGCATCCCGAACACCGCGAGGGCGCGGGCGAGGTCGAGGCCGTGGAGCCTGGCGGGGCCGTTCCAGCTCCGCCAGGCACGGCTCACTGCTGCCGGAGCAGCCACACCAGCAGCGCCTTCTGCGCGTGCAGGCGGTTCTCCGCCTCGTCCCAGACGACGCTCTGCGGACCGTCGATGACATCCGCATCCACTTCGTACCCGCGGTCGGCGGGGAGGCAGTGGATGAAGATCGCGTCGTCCTTCGCGAGCGTCATGGTCTCCTGGGTCACCTTGTAGGAGCCGAGATCGCGCAGGCGGGCGATCTTCTCCTCCTCCTTGCCCATCGAGACCCACGTGTCGGTGACGATGACGTCGGCACCGGCCGCGGCCTCGTTCGGGTCGGTGAAGAGGGTGAGCGATCCGCCCGTCTCCGCAGCGATCCGGTCGGCGTCGGCGACCACGTCCGCCCGGGGCGCGTAAGCCTCCGGCGAGGCGATCCGCACGTGCATGCCGGCGGTGACGCCGGCGAGCGCGTACGAGTGCGACATGTTGGAGAGACCGTCGCCGAAGAACGTCAGCGTCAGACCCTTCAGCTCGCCCTTGTGCTCGCGGATGGTGAGGAGGTCCGCGAGCAGCTGGCAGGGGTGGAAGTCGTCGCTCAGCGCGTTGACGACGGGGACGCGGGTGCCCGCCGCCATCTCCTCGAGACCTGCCTGCGCGTAGGTGCGCCACACGATCGCAGCGACCTGACGCTCGAGGACGCGCGCCGTGTCGGACGGGGTCTCCTTGCCGCCGAGCTGACTGTTCGCCGTCGAGATGATGAGCGGGGACCCGCCGAGGTCGGCGATGCCGACGGCGAACGAGACACGGGTGCGGGTGGAGGACTTGTCGAAGATGACGGCGACGGTCTGCGGACCCGCGAGTGGCTTCTCCTTCCAGCGGTCGGCCTTGAGCTCGACCGCGAGGTCGAGGATCTCGGTCTGTTCGGCGGGGGTCAGGTCGTCGTCGCGCAGCAGGTGGCGGGTCATGCGGGGGCCTCCGTCGTGTCAGAAGTGTCGTCGGTACCGGGGGTGTCGTCGAGCATCAGGGCGTCCTCGACGGTGGCGAGAGCACGAGCGAACAGCGTCTGGAACTCGTCGATCTCGACATCGCCGATCGTGAGCGCCGGCGCCAGGCGGATCGTCGCGTCGTTCGCGGCGTTGATGATGAGCCCGTGCTGCTGCGCCGCGGCGACGACGGCTCCGGCGACGGGATGCCGCAGGGCGACACCGATGAGGAGCCCCTGGCCGCGGCATCCGGTCACCAACGGGGAACCGATCGCGGTGACCGCGTCGCGGATCTGCCGGCCGCGTTCGGCGGCCGTCTCGACGAGTCCGGCTCGTTCGATCTCGTCCAGGACGGCCGACGCGACCGCGGTCGCGAGCGGGTTGCCGCCGAAGGTCGACCCGTGGGTGCCGGGGTAGAACAGGTCGCTCGCGGCGCCGAAGGTGACGAGCGCGCCGATCGGGATGCCGTTGCCGATCCCCTTGGCGACCGTGATCGCATCGGGGGTGATCCCGGAGTGCTGGAAGGCGAACCATGCCCCCGTGCGACCGGCGCCGGTCTGGATCTCGTCGATGATCAGGAGCGCGCCGTGGCGCCGGGTGATCTCGCGCGCGGCGGCGAGGTATCCCTCGGGCAGTTCGAGCACGCCGGCCTCGCCCTTGATGGGCTCGACGAACAGGGCGGCGACGCGGTCGTCGATCGCCGCCTCGAGCGCCTCGATCGTGGAGTCGAGGAACTCCACACCCGGGACCATCGGCTCGAACGGCTGCTGCATGGCGGGCTTGCCGGTGAGGGCGAGGGTCCCCATCGTGCGCCCGTGGAACGCGTTCTTCAGGGCGAGGATGCGGGGGCGCTCGGATCCGCCGTGCAGGCGGGCGAGCTTGAAGGCGGCCTCGTTGGCCTCGGCGCCGGAGTTGCCGAAGTAGACCCGGCCGGACTCCCCCGTGCCCGCCAGCCGCTTGAGGCGGGCGGCGAGCCCGAGCTGCGGCGGCGTCGCGAAGTAGTTGGAGACGTGGCCGAGGGTGGCGGCCTGGTCGGCGACCGCCTGCACGAAGACCGGGTGCGCGTGACCGAGGGAGATCACGGCGATTCCACCCAGGAAGTCGAGGTAGCGCGTGCCCTCGTCGTCCCACAGGTGAGCGCCCTCCCCGCGCACGAGCATCGCGTAGCGTTCGCCGGAGTTGAGGACGAGGTCGCGCGCGGCATCGTCCTTCCAGGTCGTCGTCGTCTGCACGGTCATCCCGCCACCACCTCGGTCCCGATCCCCCGCTGTGTGAGGAGTTCGACCAGCACCGAGTGGGGCTGACGTCCGTCGATGATCGCGGCGCGGTTCACGCCGCCGTCGACAGCGTCGAGGCATGCCTGCATCTTCGGGATCATCCCGGATTCCAGGCGCGGCAGCATCGTCCGCAGCTCCGTCGCGGTCAGGTTCGAGACGAGCGAGTCGCGGTTGGGCCAGTCGGCGTAGAGCCCCGCGACATCGGTCAGGATGACGAGCTTGACCGCGCCGAGCGCGACCGCGAGGGCGGCGGCGGCGGCATCCGCGTTCACGTTGAGCGAGCTGCCCGGATCGTCGACGTCGGGGGCGATCGAGGAGACGACCGGTACGCGACCCGCGGCCAGCTGATCGAGGATCGGCTGAGGGTCGACGGCGACGACGTCGCCGACGTGCCCGAGGTCGTGCTCGGCGCCGTCGACGACGACACCCCGGCGCCGCCCCTGGAAGAGCCCGGCGTCCTCCCCGGACATGCCGGTCGCGAACGAGCCGTGCGCGTTGATCCGCGAGACGAGCTGCGGGTTGATCTGCCCCGCCAGGACCATGCGCACGACGCCGATGGCCTCGGTGCTCGTGACGCGGTAGCCGCCCTTGAACTCGCTCGGGATGTCGAGACGGTCGAGCATCTTCGAGATCTGCGGGCCGCCGCCATGGACGACGACGACCTTCACACCGACGTGGTGCAGGTAGGCGATGTCCTCGGCGAACGCGGTCTGCAGCTCTTCGCTGACCATCGCGTTGCCGCCGTACTTGATGACGACGATCTGCTCGCGGAAACGCTTGAGCCAGGGAAGGGACTCGACGAGGACCGCGGCCTTGCCGGCGGCCTCTTCTGGGGTGGTCTGCTGGATGTCGGTCATGACGAGTAGGCGCTGTTCTCGTGGACGTAGTCGTGGGTCAGGTCGTTGGTGCGGATCGTCGCCGCCGCATCCCCGACGCGCAGGTCGATGAGGATGTGGGTCGCGCGGGGCGTCAGGTCGACCTCCTCGCGGGGGCGATCGGGGCCGCCGGCCGTGCACACGCGGACCCCGTTGAAGGACACGTCCACGTCGTAGGGGTCGAAGGCGGCATCCGTCGTCCCGATCGCGGCGAGCACACGACCCCAGTTCGGGTCGTTGCCGAAGATCGCGGCCTTGAAGAGGTTGTTGCGTGCGACCGAGCGGCCCACCGTGACGGCGTCGTCCTCGCTCGCGGCGCCGACGACCTCGATCGTGATGTCGTGGCTCGCCCCCTCGGCGTCGCCCTGCAGCTGCGTCGCGAGGTCGAGGCACAGCTCGGTGAGAGCGGCGGCGAAGTCGGCCGGGTCGGGTCGGATGCCGCTGGCTCCGCTCGCGAGGAGCGTCACCTGGTCGTTCGTCGACATGCAGCCGTCGGAGTCGAGCCGGTCGAAGCTGACCCGCGTCGCCTCGCGGAGCGCGGTGTCGGCGGCCGCGGCATCCAGATCCGCGTCGGTCGTGATGACGACGAGCATCGTCGCCAGCCCCGGGGCGAGCATGCCGGCACCCTTGGCCATGCCGCCGACGGTCCAGCCGCCCCGAGCGACCACGGCACGCTTGGGCCGGGAATCGGTGGTCATGATGGCGAAGGATGCCGCCTCGCCCCCGTCGGCGGAGAGGGCGCGGACCCCCATCTCGACGCCGTCGAGGACCTTGGCGCGGAAGACCTCGTCCCCCGTGCCGATGAGCCCGGTCGAGCATACGAGGACATCGCCGGCGCCGACGCCCAGGAGCTCGGCGGCCCTCTCGGCGGTCTGGTGCGTGGTCTGGAAGCCGAAGGGCCCGGTGAAGCAGTTCGCTCCGCCGGAGTTGAGGACGATCGCCTCGACGAGGCCGTCCCCGATGACCTGCTGCGACCAGAGGATGGGGTTCGCCTTGGCGCGGTTGGTGGTGAAGACGGCCGCACCGACCTTCTTCGGACCGCGGTTGACGACGATCGCGACGTCGTTCGCTCCCGTCGACTTCAGGCCGACGGCGACGCCGGCCGCCTCGAATCCCTGCGCTGCCGTGACACTCACGGGGCTACTCCGTTCACGCTCACACCCGTCGACTCGGGGAGACCGAGGGCGATGTTCATCGATTGGATGGCGGCACCCGCGGTGCCCTTGACGAGGTTGTCGACCGCGGCGACCACGACGACGCGGTTCGCGGCGCGGTCGATAGCGAGGCCCAGGAGCGCCGTGTTGGCGCCGAGGACGTCCGCCGTGCGCGGGAATCGCCCTTCGGGCAGCACCTGGACGAACGTCTCGTCGGCGTACGCGGACTCCCACGCCTCCCGGATCTGCGCGTCGGTGACACCGGGCACGATCGGCGCCGTCGAGGTCGCGAGGATGCCGCGCGCCATGGGGACGAGGACGGGGGTGAACGAGATCCGGATGTCGGCGGCGGCGGGCGCGGCGGCGGCGGGCGCGGCGGCGGCGAGCGCCTGACGGATCTCGGGGATGTGGCGGTGCGTGCCGCCCACGGCATACGGGTTCGCGCTGCCGAGGATCTCGGAGGCGAGGAGGTTCGTCTTGAGGCTCTTGCCCGCTCCGGACGGGCCGACCGCGAGGACCGACACGATGTCGCCGGGGTCGATGACCCCGGCGACCACACCGGGCGCGAGGCTGAGCGACACGGTGGACGCGTTGCACCCCGGCGCGGCGATCCGCCGCGCACCCGCCAGCACGTCGCGCTGCTTCCCTCCGTCGACGAGGAGCTCGGGCACGCCGTACGCCCACGGCTCGGGGAAGTCGCCGCCGTAGAACTGGTCCCACGCGGCCTGGTCGGTCAGTCGGTGGTCGGCACCCGCGTCGATGACGAGGGGGACGTCCGCCAGCATCTCGGTGTACTGCGCGGACTGACCGTGCGGCAGGGCGAGGAAGACGACGTCGTGGCCAGCGAGGACCTCGGGCGTCGTGTCCTGCAGGGTGAGGTGCGCGAGCGAGCGCAGGTGCGGCTGATGGTCGATGAGCGGCTGCCCGGCGTTGGAATGCGCCGTGACGGTGCGGATCTCGACCTCGGGGTGAGCGGCGAGCAGGCGGAGGATCTCGCCGCCCGCATAGCCGGAAGCGCCGGAGACGGCGACCGAGATGGTCATGGATTCAACCTTATTGTCTGGGGGGAACGGGGCCGGAACGGCGACACCTGCGGCTCACTCCGAGACGCGGAGCACAGCGGGAGGGTCGCCTAGCGTCGGCGGTCGCCCAGACGTCGACGCGCGCGCGAACCCGCGGAGGCGGGGAGGATCGCGGCGGAGGACACACCGCGACGGTATCGTCGCGGCATCCGGTCCCGCAAATCGACGGTCACGACGCCGTCGCGGGACCCTCCGTCAGGATGCGCAGGAGGTCGAGCTCCGCGGCGCGCTCGAGCCCCGACCCGCGCGAGCGCGAGACACCGCGGGCGCGCTCGTCGTCGAGGACCCGCGCGGTCGTCTCGACCAGGGGACGGATGCGGCCGCCCGCCGCGCGATAGGCCGCGTTGCTGCGCGTCGCGAAGCCGGGCATGTCGTCGGGCAGCCACAGCGGAAGGGACCGCGGACCCATCCAGTGGCTCACGCCGTGGCGTTCGAGCCAGTCGCCCGGAGCGACCTGCACCTGACCCGTGTGCCCCGAGAGCCGCTGCACGAGGGCGACGAGCCCGGCGAAGGGATGCGGCTCGCCCACCGCGTTCACGACCCCCTCGAACGCGCGGGCGCCCGCCGCCACGATGAAGTCCGCCAGGTCGTCGACGTCGATCACCTGCACCCGGCCCTCCGTCTGCGGCACGAGGACCGGCCCGTCGGCCGCCGCGGCGAACCGCGCCGGCCAGTAGCCGAATCGGTCGGTCGGGTCGCCGGGGCCGACGATGAGTCCGGGTCGGACGATCGCGAGCCGTGCGGCGAGACCGTCCGCGGCGCGCTCGGCGGCGACCTTCGCGCGGGCGTAGTCCTCCTCGTCGCCGTCCTGCCACGCGGGGACGATCTCGGCGGTCTCGTCCGCACCCTCCTCCTCCGCTCCGGCGTACACCGAGACGCTCGACACGTAGGTGGCGTGCGCTGCGCGACCGCCGAGGGCGTCCGCAGCCGCCTGCACGTACGACGGGACCGAGGAGACATCGACGACGTCGTCCCAGTCCCGGTCCGCGACCTCGCGATAGGCATCGGGCGCGGCGCGGTCGGCGACCACGAGACGGGCGCCCGCCGGCGCGGCACGGTGGCCGCGCGCGAGGCAGGTCACCTCGGCGCCGCGGTCGACCCACCGCTGGGCGACGCGGGATCCGAGCCAGCCGGTGCCGCTGAGGACGAGGATGCGGGTCATGCCCCCCATCGAACCAGCGACGACCGCCCGGCGACACCCCGCGGTGCGATCAGCTCGGGAGCGCCCGGATCTTCGCCAGCAGGTCGGGTCCGGTCCGGTCGAGGAGACGACCACCCATGACGATGCCGAGGACGGCGATCACGACGCCTTCGACGACGCCCACCGCGAGCGCGACCCAGGTCCAGAACCCGTCCTCGGTGGTCGAGGCGTAGGCGGCGACCGCGATGGTCGGCGTCGACAGCGCGATGACGACACCCCACACGACGAAGGCGAGCAGTCCGTTGACGAAGGTCTGGCCCGGCACGCTCTTGAACGGGCTGTCGCCCGGAGCCGCCACAGGGCTGATGATCAGCGCCGACGAGACGGCGGAGACCCCGTAACCGACGAGGACGATGCCCACGGAGGCGCCCAGCGTGATCGGGAGTGTCGCCAGGTTGCCCGAGAGGATCGCGGTCACGGTCGCGAGCAGGACGATGAGCGGCAGTCCGACGCACGCCGCACCCAGGGTGCGGCCGGCCCGGTCGGCCACGCCGCGCACACCCGTGGCGAGGACGGTCGCGTACGCCGTGCCGTCGTAGGAGACGTCGGTGTACCCGGCGATGGAGAGCATCAGCGCCGCGAAGACGGGCGAGAAGCCGAAGAAGAACCCGTCGGTCCCGCCGGTGACGAGGAACACGATCGGCAGGAGGGGTACGACCAGGAGCTGACGGAGGTACCGCGGGTCGCGCAGCCAGCCGTTCAGCGATCGCGCCCAGGTCGCACCGACGCCGCCGGTCGGCAGGAGACCGAAGAGGCCGAGGCGGCCGGCAGCCGCCACCTTGCGGGTGCGGCGCGGCGCGGCATCCGTCCCCGCGTCGATGACCCGCGACCACACCACCCACAGCACGCCGACGGTGGCGACCACGATGCCGAGGCGCGCCACCGCCGACAGGACGTCGCCCGCGGCGAGCGCGGGGGCGACGCCCCACGCGGCGCCGATCGGGGTCCACGGCAGGACCGCGGCCGCGGACGTGAGCCTCGTCACCAGGTCGCCGCCGGCGTCGAGCAGGGTAAGAACGCCGATGAGGATCGGCCCCGACAGGACGAGCAGGATCAGCACGACCGTGCCGATGAGTTCGCGGCCGCGGCGGTTGCCGCCCAGTCCGCCGGAAAGTTCGCCGACGAGACGGGAGGCGAGGACGCAGGTGATCACCGCGAGCACGGCCGCGGGGATCGAGACGACCGCCGCCAGCGGCCACCTCACCCACAGGATGACCGTGCTCAGCGCCGCGAGGGTCGTCGCGATGCCGGGGAGACCGGTCAGCCCGGTGCCGCCGAGTGCGAGCATCGTCTGGGTCCGCGTGAACGGGAAGACGGCGAGGCCGCGCGCGTCGATGGACGTGTCCATGCCGGTGAGGAGGATCGGACCGAGCACCCATCCCAGCAGCAGCGCACTCCCCCCGAGCACCGCCACGACGGTGGCGGTCTCGAGCGGTTGGAACACGGCGAGCGCCACCATCCCGGCCACGATCGAAACGAGCGCGCCGATGGCCCAGAGCGCGCCGAAGATGAAGCCCACGAGCTGCCACGGCCGACGGGCCAGCGTGTTCGCGAGGGCGCGGTACCGCAGCTTCAGGACTGTCGCAACCACTGCGGTCCCTCCGACTGGTGGCGTCCGCCGACGAGCGAGACGAACCGGTTCTGCAGGCTGTCGCCGGCGCGGACCTCGTCGACGGTCCCCGCGGCGAGCACCCGACCGGCGGCGATGACGGCGACGTGGTCGCACATGCGCTGCACCAGGTCCATCGAGTGGCTGGAGACGATGACGGATCCGCCCGAGGCGGTGTACCCGCGCAGGACGTCCTCGATGTTCGCCGCCGAGACGGGATCGACCGATTCGAACGGCTCGTCGAGGACCAGCAGACGCGGCGCGTGGATGAGGGCGCAGGCGAGCGCGATCTTCTTGGTCATGCCGGCCGAGTAGTCCGCGACGATCGACCCGGCTGCGGCGCGCAGGTCCATGAGGTCGAGGAGGTCCGACACCCGCTGGCCGATCTCCTCGCGGGGAAGGCCGAACATCATGCCCGTGTAGGTGACGAGCTGCTCCCCCGTCAGGCGGTCGAACAGCCGGATGCCGTCGGCGAGGTTGCCGATCATGCGCTTGGCCGTCACGGGGTCGCCCCACACGTCGACACCGTGCACGTGGGCACTCCCGGCGTCGGGCTTGAGCAGCCCGGTGGCCATCGACAGGGTCGTCGTCTTGCCGGCGCCGTTGGGGCCGACGAGCCCGTAGAACGATCCGGCGGGGACCGTGAGGTCGATGCCGGCGACGGCGGTGACGGAGCCGAACTGCTTCACCAATCCGGTCAGCTGCAGGGCGGGGACGGTCGGAGAGTCGGTCACGGGCCGAGCCTAACCGCCCCGACCACGCGTGTCGGGGCCGACTGGCACAGTGGAGGGATGCTGCGCACGCTCGCCGTCTCGGGTTACCGGTCGCTCCGCGACGTCGTGATCCCCCTGCAGGAGCTCACCGTCGTGACCGGCCCGAACGGCTCGGGCAAGTCGAACCTCTACCGCGCCCTGCGGCTGCTCGCCTCCGCCGCGACCGGCGACCTCATCGGCGCCGTCGCCCGCGAGGGCGGTCTGTCCTCGCTGCTCTGGGCGGGCCCGGAGAACGGCGGCGATCAGGGGACGGTGCGCCGTAACCCGATCGCGGTGCGACTCGGGTTCGCGTCCGACGAGCTCGGCTACCTCGTCGATCTGGGCATCCCGCAGGCGTCGCAGGACAGCGTGTTCGCGCGCGACCCCGAGATCAAGCGCGAGCAGATCTTCGCCGGCCCGCTCGCCAAACCGTCGACGCTCCTCATCGACCGACTGCGCGCCCAGACGCGCGTCCGTGACGGCGGGTGGGTCTCGCTCGACCAGAAGCTCGCCCCCTTCGAGAGCATCATCACCGACCTCGCCGACGGCGACACCGCACCCGAGCTGCTGGGTCTGCGACGCATCATGAACGGCTGGCGGTTCTACGACCACTTCCGCGTCGATGCGGACGCCCCCGCGCGGCGCCCGCAGGTCGGCACGAGATCCCCCGTGCTCGCGCACGACGGATCGAACCTCGCCTCCGTGTGGGCGACCGTGGTCGACGCGGGGTTCGGCGGCCTGCTCGATCGGGCGGTGGATGAGGCGTTCCCGGGCAGTCGGGTGCGCATCGCGGCATCCGACGGCCTCCTGCGACTCACCCTGACGCAGCCGGGCCTGCTCCGGCCGCTGGCCGCCGCGGAGCTCTCGGACGGCACGCTGCGCTACCTGCTGCTCTGCGCGGCGCTGCTTCCCGCCCGGCCGGCGCCGCTCACGATCCTCAACGAGCCCGAATCGAGCCTGCACGTGAGCCTGCTCGCGCCGCTGGCGAACCTCGTACGAGCGGCGGCCGCACAGACGCAGGTGCTTCTGGTGTCGCACGCCGCGGGGCTCATCGACGCCCTCCCCGACGCCCACCGGATCCCGCTCGAACGGCACCTCGACGGCACGCTCGTGAGCGGTCAGGGGCGACTCGGGGGTCCGCCGTGGAACTGGGGCACGCGCTGACGCGGGTCAGAGCGTGATGAACGAGGCCGCGACGACGAGAGCAGCCATCACGACGGCGACCACCGCGCCGAAGATCGTGAGCGAGCGGAAAACCGCGTAGCCCCGATGCCCCGCGGGCGCACGCAGCGCACTTACACCTGCGGCGATCGCCGCGATGCCGGCGAACACGAGCCAGACCGCTCCGCGCGGGACGATCTCGGCCCAGGCGCTGGGGAAGAAGACGGCTGCCTGCGGGAACAGCCATGTCCCGTACTGCCACCCCGTCGCGAACGCGACCACGCTCATCACGATCGTGAGGAGATTGACGATCGCCAGGGCGCGGATGAGGACCGCTCCGCGCGGCATGCGCAGCGGCGCGCCGCCCTCGGACGGTCGGGCACCGGCAGTCGTGGATGTCATGACCGAAACGTACCCCTCGGACGACCGACCCCGCAGTCGGCCGTTCGGGGGGACATCGTCAGTCGCGGATCGTCGCCCCGAAGCGTTCCGCGGCGACGGCGACACCGGCGAGCTTCGCGTCGGTGGCCTCCGATGCCGTCAGCGTGCGGTCGTCGGCGCGGAACCGCAGCGCGAACGTGAGGCTCTTCGACCCGTCAGCGACGCCGGCACCGCGGTAGTCGTCGACCAGGCGCAGATCCTCGAGAAGCTGCCCCGCGCCGTCGACGAGGGCGGCCCGCACGTCACCGGCGGCGACGTCCGCCGGCACGACGAGGGACACGTCCTGCGTCGCCGCGGGGAAGGTCGCCAGTGAGGGGGAGACCTCCGGTTCGCGCACGAGCGACAGGATGCCGTCGAGGTCGAGCTCCGCGACGAACACGCGTCCGTGCAGGTCGGCCGCCTCGGCGACGGCCGGGAGGAGCTCGCCGACGTAGCCGACCTCATCACCGCGCACGGTGAGGATGCCGGTGCGCCCCGGGTGGAGCGCTGCGCGCTGACCCTGCTGCACGTCGATCTGCACGCCCGCCGCGGCGGCGATCGTGCGGACCGCGCCGAGCGCGGCCGCGAGGTCGTTCGGCGCCGCGGCGCCGCCGGGACGCTTGACCGCCGCGTTGCCGTGGAGAAGCACGGCAACGTGCCGCGGCTGCGGCGGGATGGAGCCGTGCAGGGCCGCGAGGGTCTGCTCGTCGGGGCGCTGCGCGAGCGGCGGGACGGTGTCGGTGCCGTAGGTCACGCCCTCGTCGGGGGTGAAGACGCTGCCCGATTCGAAGAGCGCGAGATCGGTGAAGCCGCGCGAGACGTTCCGGTGCGCGATCTGCAGCAGACCGGGCAGGAGCGAGCGTCGCAGGTACGGCGCCTGGCCGTCGAGCGGGTTCGCGAGACGGATCGAGGGGAGGTGCTCCCCCGTCGCCGAGCCGTGGAGGTCGTTCTGCTCCTCGGTGGTGAACGGGAACGCGACGACCTCGACGAACCCGGCCGCGGCGAGGGCGTTCGCGACGCGCCGGCGTCCGCGCTGGTGCGGCGTGAGTCCGCGCCCGGACGGCGGGGTCGGGAGGATGGAAGGGATGCGGTCGAGCCCGTGGATGCGGGCGACCTCCTCCGCGAGCGTCCAGCGGTCGGTGAGGTCGGGACGCCAGGACGGCGGGATGACCTCCCAGGCCTCGCCCTCGTCCTCGACGTCGCATCCGATCGTCTCGAGGGCGCCGACGACCTCGTCGTCGGAATAGTCGACGCCGATCAGGCCGGCGGTGAAGGTCTTCGGCAGCTCGATCGACGGGATGAACACCTCGGCGAACAGTGCGCCGCCGGTCTCCGTGTCGAGCGTGCCGCCGGCGAGCTCGACCATGAGGTCGGCGACGCGGCGGGCGGCGACGAACGGGATGAGCGGGTCGACGCCGCGCTCGAAGCGTCGCGACGCCTCGCTGGGCAGCTTGTGCCGGCGGGCCGTGCGTGCGATGGACACGGTGTCGAAGATCGCCGCCTCGATGAGGACGTTGCGCGTGGCATCCCCCATCTCGGTCCTGCCGCCGCCCATGACACCCGCCAGGCCGATTGGGCCGGAGTCGTCGGTGATGAGCAGGTCCTCGGTGTGGAGCGTGCGCTCCTTGCCGTCGAGGGTGGTGAGCTTCTCCCCGGCGGTCGCGCGACGGACGGTGATGCCACCGGTCAGCGTGTCGAGGTCGTAACCGTGGATCGGGTTGCCGAGTTCGAGCATCACGTAGTTGGTGATGTCGATCAGGATGCCGAGGGAGCGGACGCCGGCGAGCGTGAGCCGCGCGGTCATCCACGGCGGCGTCGGGCGGGAAGGGTCCACGTCGCGCACGATGCGGACGACGAACTCGCTCGCGCCGGGGTTGCCGTGGATGGGCGCCGCGTCGTCGATCGCGACGGGGAATCCGCCTGTCGGCTGCTCGAGCTCCTCGAAGTCGCGCAGACCCGGGTCGCGGAAGGTCGCTCCCGTGGCGTGGGCGTATTCGCGTGCCACGCCGCGGATCGACAGGGCGTAGCCGCGGTCGGGGGTGACGTTGATGTCGACGGCCACGTCGTCGAGCCCGAGCAGGGAGATGGCGTCGGTGCCGACCTCGGGGTCGAGACCGAGTTCGGTGAGGCGCAGGATGCCGGAGTGCTCGTCGCCGAGGCCCAGCTCCTTGGCCGAGGCGATCATGCCGTCGGAGACATGACCGTAGGTCTTGCGTGCGGCGATCGGAAAGGGCCCGGGAAGGACCGCACCGGGCAGGGTCACGACGACCTTGTCGCCCTCGAAGAAGTTGCCGGCACCGCAGACGATGCCGCGGATGCCGCCGTTCGCCTCACCGACGTCGACCTGGCACCACCGGATGGTCTTGCCGTTGGACTGCGGCTCGGCCTCGAACGAGACGACACGGCCGACGACGATCGGTCCGCTGAGGTCGAACGTGTGCACGTCCTCCTCCTCGAACCCGACCGAGACGAGCGACGCGAGGACGTCCTCGGGGGTCGTGCCGGGCGCGACGTCGACGTACTCGCGCAACCAGGAGAGCGGGACGCGCATCAGACCACCATTCCGAACTGCTCGCTGAAGCGGACATCGCCTTCGGCCATGTCGCGCATGTCCTGCACATCGCTGCGGAACATGAGGGTCCGCTCGATGCCCATGCCGAAGGCGAAGCCCGAGTAGACCTCGGGGTCGATGCCCGCGGCGCGGAGGACGTTGGGGTTCACCATCCCGCATCCGCCCCACTCGATCCAGCGCGCGCCGCCCGGGAAGGTCGGGTGCCACAGGTCGAGCTCGGCGGACGGCTCGGTGAACGGGAAGTAGTTGGTGCGGAACCGGGTCTTGGCCTCGGCACCGAAGAGGACCTTCGCGGCGTGGTCGAGCGTGCCCTTGAGGTTCGCCATCGTGATGCCCTCGTCGATCACGAGGCCCTCGAACTGCGTGAACGCGGGCAGGTGGGTCGCGTCGAACTCGTCGGTGCGGTACACCCGTCCCGGGCAGAGGATGTAGATCGGCACTTCGCGCTCGAGCATGGAGCGCACCTGAACGGGGCTCGTGTGCGTGCGCATGACCAGGTGACGCGCCACCGGGTCGACGAAGAAGGTGTCCTGCATCTGACGCGCAGGGTGGTCGGGGGCGAAGTTCAGCGCGTCGAAGTTGAACCACTCGTGCTCGAGCTCGGGACCCTCCGCGATCTCCCACCCCATGCCGACGAAGAGGTCGGCGATCTCCTCCTGCAGGAGCGAGATCGGATGCCGCGCCCCGACACGCGTCGCGGGGACGATCGCGGTGATGTCGACGCGCTCGGCCTCGAGCTTCGCCGCCGTCTCGGCCGCGGCGAGCTCGGCCTCACGGGCGGCGAGCGCCTGGTTCACACGACCGCGAGCCTGACCGACGAGCTTGCCGAAGGCGGCCTTCTGGTCGTTGGGGACGTTCCGCAGCTCGGCGTTCAGACGCGCGAGCGGCGACCCCTCCGCGGTGTGGGCCGAACGGGCGGCTTTGAGCGCCGTGGTATCGGGAGCGGCGGCGAAGGCGGCCAGCGCCTCGGCGACGGCGGCATCCACCGCCTCGGGGGTGATCTGGGGTGCGTCGGACACGAGAGACGAGTCTACCGGCGGCCCGGAGTGCGGCCCGCCGGTAGGACGACGTCAGAGTGTCGGTGCGTTGCCGGGATCGAACTTGCCGGCGCCCTTCTGGGCCGCGATCAATTCGGTGTCGGTCGTGGGCGCCACGGGGTGATGAACTCCGCCGGCACCTCCGCGCGTGCCGGGCGAACGACGCAGACGCTTCTCGACGAGGGTGGCGACCCACGAGAGCAGGAGACACATCGCGATGTAGATCGCCCCGATGACGATGCCGGCCTGCAGGATCGGTCGACCCGGCTGGGACGTCAGCTGCTTGGCGAAGTAGAGCAGCTCCGGGTAAGTGATGATGAAGCCGAGCGCCGTGTCCTTCAGCGTGACGACCAGCTGCGCGATGATGACGGGCAGCATCGCACGGATCGCCTGCGGCATGAGGATCAGGCGCATGACGCCGCTCTTGCGGAGGCCGATCGCGTACCCGGCTTCCTTCTGGCCGCGGGGCAACGATTCGACGCCGGCGCGGATCACCTCGGCGAGCACGGAGCCGTTGTACATGACGAGGGCGATGACCACCGCCCAATACGGCTCCATGCGGATGCCGACGGTCGGCAGACCGTAGTACATCAGCGACATGAAGATCAGGACGGGGATCGCGCGGAACAGCTCGGTGATCGCGGCGACGGGTACTCGGATGACGGCGTGGTCGGACAGTCGCCCCACCGCCAGGACGAGGCCTAGGATGATGGCGCCGACGGCGGCGAGACCGAACGCCGCGAGCGTGTTGCCCAGCGCGCGCAGAATGTTCATCCAGACGGCACCGAACGAGAAGACGTACCAGCGGTCCGGCGCGAACTGACCGGTCACCGCGAAGCGGTAGCCGATGAAGCCGAGTACGCCGAACACGGCGACCACGGTGACGACGCCGAGGATGCGGTTGCGGAGAATTGCCCGGGGGCCCGGGACGTCGTACAGGACGGAAGTCATCGCGCGATCCTCCACTTGTTCTCGAGATAACGCTGGAGCCAGCTGAGCAGCAGGACGAGGACCACGAAAACGACGGCGACCCAGAGGAGGACGGTGAGGGCGTTCTCGCCCCGTTCGCTGAGGTTCGCACGGATGACGCCCAGTTCAGCGACGCTGAAGCCTGCGGCGACCGTGGTGTTCTTGAGCAGCGCGATGAAGACGCTCATCATCGGCGGCACGACCGATCGGAAAGCCTGCGGCATGACGACGAGAGTCATCACCTGCGTGAAGGTGAGCCCGATGGCGCGAGCAGCCTCGGCTTGGCCGACCGGAACGGTGTTGATGCCTGCCCGGATCACCTCGGCCACATAGGTCGCGGTGTAGACGCCGAGTGCCCAGATGGCCAGCACCGTGAACCCCGGATTCGGCAGGCGCAGAGCGGGATAACCGAAAGCGAAGAAGAAGAAGACGAGCGTCAGGGGGGTGTTGCGGACGATGTTGACGTACAACGTTCCGAACGCCCGCGCGACGGGGATCGGCGAGACACGCATCGCCCCGACGAGCGTCCCGAGGACGAGCGCGATCGCGCCGCCCGCGAGGAAGAGCAGCAGCGTGTTGCGCAGCGCCTCGCTCCACAGATCGAGGTTGTCGGTGATGACGCCCACTTCGTCTCCTTGGCTGGTGCGGGGCGGGGGCTCGCGCCCCCGCCCCGGATCATGGTGTCAGCGTGATTCAGTACGCGTCGACAGCGGGCTGCTCGACGGTGATCCCGGACTCGCCGAGGTTCTTGTCGAAGATCGCCTGCCAGGTGTCGCCGCCCTCGGTGAAGAGGTCGTTGATGTGCGCACGAAGGGCGTCGTCACCCTTGCGCAGACCCACGCCGTAGTTCTCCTCGCTGAAGGGCTCCCCCACGACCTTGACGTCGTTCGGGTACAGCGCCGCGTAGCCGATGAGGATCGCCTGGTCGGTCGTGACGGCGTCGACGGTGCCGTTGATCAGCGCATCGACACATGCCGAGTAGAGGTCGAACTCCTCGGTCGGCACGTCGGGGTAGTTGTCCTTGATGTTCTGGATCGGCGTCGAACCGGTCGCGGAGCACACCGTCGTGTCGGCGCTGAGGTCGTCCTCGCTCGCGATGTCGCTGTCCGCGGCGACCAGGAGACCCTGACCCGTGGTGAAGTACGGGCCGGCGAAATCGATCTGCTCCTTGCGGGAGTCGGTGATCGAGTAGGTACCGACGTAGTAGTCGACATCGCCGTTCACGATCGACTGCTCGCGGTTCGCGGACGCGATCGCCTTGTACTCGATCTGGTCCTCGTCGTACCCGAGGGATGCCGCGATCCAACGCGCGATGTCGACGTCGAAGCCCGAGCGCTCATTCGTCGTGGCGTCGAGGAATCCGAGACCAGGCTGGTCCTCCTTGACGCCGACGATCACGCCGTCCCGTGCCGTCATGGCGTCGAAGGTGGGGCTGCCGTCGAGCGACACGTCGCTGGCGACCTCCCAGAGGGCCTCGCTGCCCTCGGTGCCTTCGCCGCCGGTGCCGCCCTCGGCGCCGGGAGCGGTGGGGCTGCCGCTGTTGCAGCCGGCGAGCGCGAGTGCCGCGATCGCGATGCCGGCGAACGTGCCGGCGAGTCGAGTCTTACGCATGTGATCCTCCTGGTTTCGTGTCGTGCTTCGTTCGTCGCGCCGGTGCAGGGCGCGGACGTCTCAGTGGGTGATGAGCTTCGAGAGGAAGTCCTTCGCGCGGTCGCTCTTCGGGTTCGTGAAGAACTCCTGCGGCGCGGCCTCCTCGACGATCTGGCCGTCCGCCATGAAGACCACGCGGTCCGCCGCCTTGCGGGCGAAGCCCATCTCGTGGGTGACGACGATCATCGTCATCCCGTCCTGCGCGAGGCCGACCATGACGTCGAGGACCTCGTTGATCATCTCGGGGTCGAGCGCGGACGTCGGCTCGTCGAAGAGCATCACCTTCGGCTTCATCGCGAGCGCACGGGCGATCGCCACGCGCTGCTGCTGGCCGCCGGAGAGCTGCGCGGGCAGTTTGTCGGCCTGGTGGCCGACGCCCACGCGGTCGAGCAGCTCACGGGCGAGCTTCTCGGCATCCGCCTTTTTCATGCCCTTCACCTTGATCGGCCCGAGCGTCACGTTGTCGAGGATCGTCAGGTGCGAGAACAGGTTGAACGACTGGAAGACCATGCCGACGTCGGCACGGAGCGCGGCGAGCGCCTTGCCCTCCGCGGGGAGATTGGCGCCGTCGATCGTGATGCGGCCGCTGGTGATCGTCTCGAGACGGTTGATCGTGCGGCAGAGGGTCGACTTACCGGACCC
This sequence comes from Microbacterium sp. ARD31, assembly GCF_031844425.1. Taxonomy (NCBI): domain Bacteria; kingdom Bacillati; phylum Actinomycetota; class Actinomycetes; order Micrococcales; family Microbacteriaceae; genus Microbacterium; species Microbacterium sp. ARD31. The sequence continues at coordinate 56,855 of NZ_JAUZVE010000030.1, read as the reverse complement.
CGACGGGCCGACCACGACGACGACCTCGCCGCGGTTCACCGACAGGTTGATGTCGGTGAGCGCCTGGAAGTCGCCGTAGTGCTTCTGCACGTCGGACATGACGACGAGCGGCTCGCCTCGACGAACGTCGATGTTCGACGTGCGCGGCGCAGGATCGGCAGCAGGAGTGGTCATGGAACTCACCCTAGGCAACGCCCGCCCCGGTGAACGAGCGGATGCCGCGGGGTTTACAGTTCCGTAATCAACCCTCGAGAATGGTCGCTTCAGGTCGCGCGCTGCGCGAAAGCCGATTCGTAGAGGCAGACGCTCGCCGCCGTCGCGAGATTCAGCGACTCGGCGCGGCCGTAGATGGGCAGCCGGAGCGACAGGTCCACGAGCTGGAGGGCCTCCTCATCGAGTCCGCGCGCCTCGTTCCCGAAGACCCACGCGGTCGGCTCCGCCAGGGTCGCCCGGTGATCGACGAAGTCCTCTCCCCCGACGTCGGCCGCGACGATGCGCAGACCCGCGGAGCGCGCCCGCCCCGTCGCATCCGCGAGGTCCACCCCCACCGCGACCGGCAGGTGGAAGAGCGAACCGGTCGTCGCGCGGACGACCTTGGGGTTGAAGGGGTCCACCGTGCGACCGGTGAGGATGACCGCGTCGGCACCGACGGCATCCGCTGCTCGGATGATCGTCCCGAGGTTGCCCGGGTCGCGCACCTCCTCGCAGATCACGATGAGGCGGGGCTCGCCGCCGAAGACGTCGCGCACCGAGGTCGGGACCTGGCGGGCGACGGCCACGATGCCCTGGGGCGTCACCGTGTCGGCCATGGCGTCGATGACCTGCTCGCTCGCGAAGGCCACCTCGACACCGGCATCGGATGCCGCATCGCGGATGTCCTGATGCTTGTCCCATGCCGTCGGGGTCGCATACAGCTCGAGCAGGGTGTCCGGCCGCCAGAGCAGAGCCTCCCGGGCGGCCTGCGGGCCCTCGAGGAGGTAGAGGCCGGTCTCCTGCCGCGCCGTGCGCTTCGTCAGCTTCGCGACCGCGCGGACGCGCGGTGAACGTGGGTTCTCGAGCACGCTCTCAGTGTAGGGCGGCGCGCGGCGAGCACCGGCATCCGGGAACGCGAAAAGGCGCCCTCCGAAGAGGACGCCTTCTCACGGATGCTGAGGCGATCAGGCCTTGGGGGCGTTGACGTCGGCCGGCAGCGCAGCCTTCGCCGTGGCGACGAGCGACGCGAAGACGGCCGGCTCGTTGACCGCGAGCTCGGCGAGCATGCGGCGGTCGACCTGGACGCCCGCGAGGCCGAGGCCCTGGATGAAGCGGTTGTACGTGATGCCGTTCTGGCGGGCAGCGGCGTTGATGCGCTGGATCCAGAGGCGACGGAAGTCGCCCTTGCGCTTGCGACGGTCGCGGTACGCGTAGACGAGCGAGTGGGTGACCTGCTCCTTCGCCTTGCGGTACAGACGCGAACGCTGTCCGCGGTAACCGGAGGCGCGCTCGAGGATGACGCGACGCTTCTTGTGGGCGTTGACAGCCCGCTTGACTCTAGCCATTTCTTCTACTTCCTAGGGTGTTGCGTCGGCGCTCAGAGGCCGAGGAGCTTCTTGGCGACCTTGGCGTCGCCGGGAGCCAGGATCTTGTCGGCGGACAGGCGGCGGGTGCGCTTCGTGGGCTTGCCCTCGAAGTTGTGACGGAGGTTCGCCTGCTGCTTCTTGATCTTTCCGCTGCCGGTGACCTTGAAGCGCTTCTTGGCGCCCGAGTGGGTCTTCTGCTTGGGCATATCTCTTCCTTCGTTGTGGTTCCCGCCGGGCGGGGGTCTGGGGCCGCTTACTCCGCCGGAGCGGAGGCGGGGGTCTCGTCGGCCTGACCGGTGCGCGCCTCGCGGGCGGCCTGCTTCGTCGCGGCGCGGGCCGCGTTCTGCTCGGTCTTGACCTCGGACTTGTTCTTGTGGGGAGCCACCACCATCACCATGTTGCGGCCGTCGATCGTGGGGTTGGACTCCACGGTGCCGAACTCGGCGACGTCCTCCGCGAACTTGCGGAGCAGACGCACACCCTGCTCGGGACGCGACTGCTCGCGACCGCGGAACAGGATCATCGCCTTCACCTTGTCACCGGCCTGGAGGAAGCCCTCCGCGCGCTTGAGCTTGGTGATGTAGTCGTGCGCCTCGATCTTCAGACGGAACCGGACCTCCTTGAGGACGGTGTTCGCCTGATTGCGCCGCGCTTCCTTGGCCTTCTGCGCAGCCTCGTACTTGAACTTGCCGTAATCCATGATCTTGACCACGGGGGGCTTCGAGTTCGGGGCTACCTCGACGAGATCGAGGTCGGCCTCCTGGGCCAGGCGCATGGCCACCTCGATGCGGACGACGCCGACCTGCTCACCCGCGGGTCCGACGAGGCGGACCTCGGGGACGCGGATGCGGTCATTGGTGCGGGGATCGCTGATGCGGAACTCCTCTTTCGTGCGGTGGACGGCCTCCGGTGACACGGAAATGTGTCGCCGGGCGGAAGATCGTCACGTCCACCCCGCACGATGCACGCATCGGCGTTCTGTGTTCTGCACCCTGGACAACCTCGCGGAACGAGGCGGAGTGCGGGACCCGGTAGCCTGGAGCGGCAAGCGCGGGTGGGATGTGATCCTCTTTCGACACGGAGCAGAACACTCCGGTGCCCGCAGAAGTCTAGCAGAGAGCAGCACGTGAGCACTATTCCGGCCGACCACAGCGACCACGACCCCGAGCGCCTCTCGCGCTGGGACGAGCAGGAGCGGGTCGCACAGTCCGCCACGCGGGACATCGCGGACGTCCCCGCCGTCGAGGTGATCACGACCACCTCGGTGCACCTCATGAGCGCCGCGGCCGTGAAGCTCGGCCTCGCCGACGACCCCGACACCCAGAAGGACCTCGACGAGGCGCGCAAGCTCATCAACGCCCTCGCCGGCCTCATCACCGCCGCCGCCCCCGAGGTGAGCGACATGCACGCCCGATCCCTCCGCGACGGGCTGCGCACACTGCAGCTCGCCTTCCGCGAGGCATCCAGCATCCCCGACCCGATCGGCAAGGGGCCCGGCGAGAAGTGGACCGGCCCCGTCACCTGACGATCAGGCGCGCACGAGTTTGACCGTCAGCGAGTCCACCAGGACCGCGACGCGGTCATCCGCGGCCCATCGCGAAGCCAGACGCTGCAGGATCGCGTCGAGCGCCGCCTGATCCAGGCCTTCCACGAGGTGGAGACTGACGATCAGTTCCGGCCCGCGCAGCCGCGAGTGCGGGTCGCCCGTCGCGACGGACAGGTCGAGCACACCGAGCTCGGTGCCGATCGACTCCTGCAGGCCGGCGAACACCTCGGGCGAGGTGTGCGGCGGCTCCCAGCCCTGCCCCTGACCGATCGCCCAGACCGCCGGACGACGCAGGACGAACTCGGTCTCACTGCCGGGGTCGATCACGATGAGGTCGGTGTCGTCCGCGGCGGCCGACAGCGCCGTGCGGACGCCGTCGGCGGGGACCGGACGGGCCGCGGCATCCCACCGCGACATCGCCTGCACGGAGGAGAACACCGGCAGGACGCGGCGCCCGTCGGGCGCGGCGACGGTGACGATCGAGAGCTCCTGCGTCTTGTCGACGGTGAGGCCCGTCGGGCCGACACCCTCCTCGCCCTTCTCGGCGACGAGGGGGATCAGCAGGCGTGCCGTGCGATACGCGTCGACGACCGCCGCGGCATCCCCCTCCCCCGCGTGGAACGCGGTGAGCGCGGCCAGCAGCGCGGGGTCGGCGCTGCCGTCGTCGCCGCTGTGGGGGTTGGGCTGAAAGCTCCGCCCCTCCCAGGGCACGCCGGCGGAATCCGCCGAGTGCGCGTGCGGGTCAGTGTCCGGCGACATCCAGCGCCTCGGCCAGCGTGAACGCGCCGGCGTACAGGGCCTTGCCGACGATGGCGCCCTCGACGCCGAGGGGGACGAGTTCGCGCAGCGCCGCGATGTCGTCGAGGCTCGAGATGCCACCGGAGGCGACGACGGGCTTGTCGGTGCGGACGGCGACCTCGCGCAGCAGCTCGATGTTCGGGCCCTGCAGCGTGCCGTCCTTCGTCACGTCGGTGAGGACGTAGCGGCTGCACCCGGCATCCTCGAGGCGGTCCAGCACCTGCCACAGGTCGCCGCCGTCGCGGGTCCATCCGCGCGCCGCGAGCGTGGTGCCCCGGACGTCGAGACCGACGGCGATCGCCTCGCCATAGCGGCGGATGACGTCGGCGGCCCACTCCGGGTTCTCGAGCGCGGCGGTGCCGAGATTGATGCGCGTGGCGCCGGAGTCGAGCGCCGCGTCGAGCGATTCGTCGTCGCGGATGCCGCCCGAGAGCTCGACCTTCACCCCGCGGAGCGACTTGATGACCTTGCGCAGCAGGGCCGCGTTCGACCCGCGACCGAACGCGGCGTCGAGGTCGACGAGGTGGATCCACTCGGCCCCCTGGCGCGCCCACTCCTGGGCTGCGTCGACGGGGTCGCCATAGCTCGTCTCGGTGCCGGCCTCACCCTGCGTCAGTCGGACGGCCTTGCCGTGGGCGACGTCCACAGCGGGCAGCAGGATCAGTTCGGGCGTGGATGCGAATTCGTTCATGGCTCCGGGTGGGACGATGTGCGCACCGGGCGCGCGCACAGAGGGACACGTTACTAGGACGCGGGAAGCGACCCGATCCAGTTCGACAGCAGACGGATGCCGGCAGCGCCCGACTTCTCGGGGTGGAACTGCGTCGCCGACAGCGGGCCGTTCTCGACGGCGGCGAGGAACGGCGCCCCGTAATCGCACCAGGTGAGCACCGGCTCGCGGAACGGCTTGATGACGTCGAGGGTCCAGTCCTGCGCGCCGTAGGAGTGCACGAAGTAGAAGCGTTCGTCCTCGAGTCCGGCGAAGAGGGTCGACCCCTCGCCGGCGCGGACGGTGTTCCAGCCCATGTGGGGCAGCACCGGTGCCTGCAGCTCGGTGACCGCGCCCGGCCACTCCCCGAGCCCCTCGGTGTCGACACCGCGTTCGACGCCCAGCTCGAACATCACCTGCATCCCGACGCAGATGCCGAGGACCGGCGTCCCCCCGGCGAGACGGCGACCGATGAGCTCGTCTCCGCGACTCGCGCGCAGGGCCGACATGACGGCGGAGAAGGCCCCGACGCCCGGGACGAGGAGTCCGGCGGCGTCGGCGATCAGGCCGCGATCCTTCGTCAGCCGCGCATCGGCGCCCGCTTCGCTGAGCGCCTTGACCGCCGAGTGGACGTTGCCGGAGCCGTAGTCGAGGACCGCGACGAGCGGTGAACCCGTCACAGGGCGCCCTTGGTGCTCGGGATGCCGGCGACGAGGGGATCGAGCGCCTTCGCCTGCCGGAACGCGCGGGCGAAGGCCTTGTACTCCGCCTCGGCGATGTGGTGCGGGTCGCGGCCGGCGACGAGGGTCACGTGCATGGTCAGGCCGGCGTGGAAGGCGATCGCCTCGAAGGTGTGGCGCACGAGCGAGCCGGTGAAGTGGCCGCCGATGAGGTGGAACTCGTAACCCGCCGGCTCACCCGAGTGGACGAGGTAGGGGCGGCCGCTGATGTCGACGACCGCCTGCGCCAGCGCCTCGTCGAGCGGGACGAGCGCATCGCCGTACCGCGAGATGCCGGACTTGTCGCCGAGTGCCTGGCGGATCGCCTGGCCGAGCACGATGGCCGTGTCCTCGACGGTGTGGTGCGCGTCGATGTGGGTGTCGCCCGTCGCACGGACCGTCAAGTCTGTGAGCGAGTGCTTCGCGAACGCCGTGAGCAGGTGGTCGAAGAACGGCACGGTGGTGTCGATCGTGCTTCGACCGGTGCCGTCGAGGTCGAGCTCGAGCTCGATGGTCGACTCGCTGGTCGCCCGCCGGACGGAGGCGGTGCGGGGCGCAGGGGTGCTCATGCCCCGAGTCTACCGAGGCATGATGAGCCGACCGCGCCCGTGACGGACGTCGGCTCAGAGGGAGGCGAGCGCCTCGAGGAACGCCGTCGACTCCTCTTCGCTGCCCGCCGTGACGCGGAGGGTGTGCGGCAGGCCGACGTCGCGGATGAGGACGCCGCGGTCGTAGAGACCCTGCCAGGTCGCCGCCGGGTCGTCCACGCCCCCGAAGAGGACGAAATTGGACCAGCTCTCGTACGGCGAGTACCCGAGCGCCGACAGGGTCGCCGAGATGCGGTCGCGCTGCGCGACGATGTCGTCGACCATGCGGAGCATCGTCGGGGCGTGGCGGAGGGCGGCCGTGGCCGCGGCCTGGGTGAGTGCGCTGAGGTGATACGGCAGGCGCACCAGGCGGAGCGCGTCGATGAGCGCGGGATCGGCGGCGAGGTAGCCCACGCGCGCCCCGGCGAACGCGAAGGCCTTGCTCATCGTGCGCGACACGACGAGACGCTCGCGGTCGTGAAGCAGCGTGAGCGCGGACGGCTCGTCGCGCGCGGCGAACTCCTGGTACGCCTCGTCGACGATCACGATGCCCCGGGAGGCCTCGTAGACGGCCTCGATGACCTCGAGCGACAGCGGCGTGCCGGTGGGGTTGTTCGGTGTGCAGAGAAAGACCACGTCCGGCTGAGCGCGTTCGATCTGCTCGGCGGCATCCGCTGCGGACAGGGTGAAGTCGTCGCCGCGCGTACCGCTCACGTAGGTGGCGCCCGTGGCGCCCGTGAGCAGCGGGTACATGGAGTACGTCGGCGCGAACCCGAAGGCCGTGCGCCCCGGCCCACCGAAGGCCTGCAGGATGTGCTGGAGGACCTCGTTCGACCCGTTGGCCGCCCAGATCTGATCCGGTTCGAGACCGTGGCCCAGGTAATCCGCGAACCCCTCGCGCAGAGCCGTGAACTCACGGTCGGGGTAGCGGTTGATGTCCCGCAGCGCCTGCGCGATGCCGTCGAGGATGTCGTCCGCGACCTCTTCGGGAACCGGGTGGGTGTTCTCGTTGACGTTGAGCGTCACGGGCAGCGACGCCTGCGGGGCGCCGTAGGGGATCTTGCCGCGCAGGTCGTCGCGGAGGGGGAGGTCGTCGAGACTGGCACTCACCCCGCCATCGTAGGACGTGCCGCGGCCTTACTCGCCCGCCTGCGCCGAGTAGGTGGCCGGGATCGCGATCGACTGCCCGGGGTCCACCGCCGAGGACGACAGCGCGTTGAGGCGGACGATCTCGTCGATGACGTCGCGCGGGTCGCTGTCGGGCGCGATGTCCTGCGCGATGCTCCACAGCGATTCACCGGGCATCACGGTCACGGTGTCGAAAGACCCCGCGGACGCCCCCGCGTCGCCGCTCGCGAGAGCACCCCCGCTGGAGAGGATGCCGACGCCCAGAGCGACGACCACGGGCAGTGCGGCGAGCGTGGCGAGGACACGGCGGCCCCGCGTGGTCATCCGGAGGCGCGTGCGCACGACAGGCGCAGTCGCGGTGCTGGTGGTCGCGGTGCTGGTTGTCGCGGTGCTGGTTGTCGCGGTGATCGAGTTCATGGTGTCCTCCTCGGGGTGACCCCGGTCAGATGAGATCTTCGCCCCCGCCCGTCGGCCGGGACGGACGGGTGCGAAGTTCTCTTCCGAATCTATCTTCGAAGTTCGTCGACTGTCAAGGGTGCGGTTGTCCGCAGATCGATCGAAGACGACACGCGGTCGGCTACGGGACGATCCGATCGACACCGGATACGGTTTCGATGACCAGAGCCCATCACCAACCTCCGACATTCGAAGGCGAGTGCTCCCGGAGGGACCCCGGGGTGACGAAAGGAACGACATGAGCGACAAGCCGCAGACGCGTCGGCGCAAGAGCCTGAGCGACAAGCAGCTCGCCATCCTCGAGGTGATCCAGCGCTCCATCGCCCGTCACGGATACCCGCCGAGCATGCGCGAGATCGGCGACGCCGTCGGCCTCAAGTCGCTCTCGAGCGTCACCCATCAGCTCAACCAGCTCGAGCTGAGCGGCTACCTCCGTCGCGACCCCGGCAAGACGCGCGCCATGGAGGTCCTCATCGATCTGCCGGGCTCGGCGGGCGAGAACCCTGCGGACGTCGCCCCGAGCGTCGGCGACGCGGCGATGGTGCCGCTGGTCGGCCGGATCGCCGCCGGCGTCCCCATCACCGCCGACCAGCAGGTCGAGGAGATCTTCCCCCTCCCCCGTCAGCTCGTCGGCAAGGGCGAACTGTTCATGCTGAAGGTCTCGGGCGACTCGATGATCGACGCCGCGATCTGCGACGGCGACTGGGTCGTCGTCCGCTCGCAGGCCACCGCCGACAACGGCGAGATCGTCGCCGCCATGCTCGACGGCGAGGCGACGGTGAAGACCTTCCGCCAGCGCGACGGTCACACGTGGCTGCTCCCCCGCAACTCGGCCTTCGAGCCGATCCTCGGCGACGACGCGGTCGTCCTGGGCAAGGTCGTCGCGGTCTTGCGCGCCGTGTGACGGCGCGCACGCGAAGAGAGGGGATGCCGGGCGGCATCCCCTCTCTTCGTTGCGGCGTCAGACCCCGGCGCCCACCTCGGCGCGGACCGCGCGAGCCGCCGCGACGATGTGGCGGAGGGAGGCGACCGTCTCGTCGTACCCGCGCGTCTTCAGACCGCAGTCCGGGTTCACCCACAGGCGACGGACGTCGAGCTCCGCGACGGCGCGCTCGAGCAGCGACGACACCTCGTCGACGGACGGCACGCGCGGAGAGTGGATGTCGTAGACGCCCGGTCCGATGCCGTGGGCGAATCCGGATGCCGCCACCTCCGAGATGACCTCACCCCGACTGCGAGCGGCCTCGATCGACGTGACGTCGGCATCGAGCGCCGCGATCGCGTCGATCACGACCCCGAACTCGGAGTAGCAGAGGTGCGTGTGGATCTGGGTCTCGTCGGCGGCGCCCGCGGTGGCGAGCCGGAAGGACCCGACCGACCAGTCGAGGTACGCCGGCTGATCGGCGGTCCGCAGCGGCAGGAGCTCCCGGAGCGCCGGCTCGTCGACCTGCACGATCGCGATGCCCGCCCGCTCGAGGTCGGCGATCTCGTCGCGGAGCGCGAGGGCGACCTGGTCGGCCGTCTCGCCGAGCGGCTGGTCGTCGCGGACGAAGGACCAGGCGAGGATCGTGACGGGTCCGGTCAGCATGCCCTTGACGGGCGCGGCGGACAGCGACTGCGCGTAGGCCGCCCACGGCACCGTGATGGGTGCGGGGCGCGAGACGTCCCCCCACAGGATCGACGGGCGCGTCGCGCGGGAGCCGTAGGACTGCACCCACCCGTTGCGGGTGACGGCGAACCCGTCGAGGTTCTCGGCGAAGTACTGCACCATGTCGTTGCGCTCGGGCTCGCCGTGCACGAGGACGTCGAGCCCGATGTCCTCCTGCAGAGCGATGACGCGCGCGATCTCGTCGCGGAGGAACCCTTCGTAGGTCGCCTCGTCGATCTCGCCGCGCGTCGCGCGGGCGCGCGCCCGGCGGATCTCGGCGGTCTGCGGGAAGGATCCGATCGTGGTCGTCGGGAGCGCCGGCAGACCCAGCACCGCGTCCTGTGCGGCGGCACGCACCTCGAACGGGGTGCGGGATCGGTCTGCCGGGGTGAGCCCGCCGGCACGGGCGCGGACGGCGCCGTCGCGGACCCCGGGCGCCGAGCGGCGGTCGGCGAGGGCGGCCGTCGCGGCATCCAACTCCCCGGCGATCGCGTCGCGACCATCGGCGAGCCCGCGTGCCAGGGTCGTCACCTGGGAGACCTTCTGATCGGCGAAGGCGAGCCAGGACACGAGGCGGGGATCGAGGTCGGGCTCGTCGGCGAGGTCGTGCGGCACGTGCTGCAGCGACGTCGAGGTGCCGACCGCGACGGCCGCGGCGCCGAGGCCGCCGACCGCGTCGAGCACGTCCGCCGCGCCGGCGAGGTCGCCCCGCCAGACGTTCCGGCCGTCGACGACGCCCGCGACGATCACCTTGTCGTCGAGTCCCGCGACGGGCGACGGCACGCCGCCGCGGGTGAGGTCGATCGCGAGGCCCTCGGCGGCGGAGGCGGCGATCGCGCGCCAGGCGGGCTCGGAGAGCGCGCCGTATCCGGCGGCGACCAGGATCTCGGGACGGTCGCCGGAGGCGGTGAGGACGTCGAGTGAGCGGGCGGCGGCGGTCGCGAGCTCGTCGTCCGAGTACCCGAGCGACTGGCTCACGAGGGCCGGCTCGTCGATCTGCACCCATTGCGCCCCTGCGTCGCGGAGAGCGGCGAGCAGCTCGACGTACACGGGTAGCAGGTCGTCGAGCCGGTCCAGCGGGCGCGTGCCGGGGGCCGCGGCATCCGTCCCTTTCGCGAGGGCGAGGAAGGTGACCGGGCCGACGAGCACCGGACGGGTGACGTATCCGTCCGCGACGGCCTCCGCCACCTGCCGCGCGAACCGATCGCTCGAGAGGGCGAACCGCGTCTCGGGGCCGATCTCGGGCACGAGGTAGTGGTAGTTCGTGTCGAACCACTTCGTCATCTCCAGCGGCGCGGCCTCGCCCACGCCGCGGGCGGCGGCGAACAGGGCCGACAGCGGCACCGACCCGTCCTCCGCACGCAGGTGCGCGAACCGCTCGGGAAGGGCGCCGACGGCCGCGGCGACGTCGAGGACCTGGTCGTAGAAGGAGAACGTCTCGGGGATCGACGAGTCACCGCGACCCAGCCCGAGCTCGGCGAGGCGGGCGCGGGTGGTCCGGCGCAGGTCGGCGGCGACGGACTCGAGTCCCGCCTCGTCGAGCGCGCCGCTCCAGTGGGCCTCGACGGCGCGCTTGAGTTCGCGGCGACGGCCGATGCGGGGGTAGCCGAGGATCGTTCCGGCGGGGAAGGCGGTCATGAGGTCTCCTCTGTCGCGGGGATGATGCCCGCCTCGCGCAGGGTGGCGAGGACGGTGTCGTGATTGTTGAAGGCGTAGAGATGGATGCCGGGGGCACCGCCCGCGAGGACGGCCCGGCAGAGATCGGCGGCGTATCGGACGCCGATCTCGCGGCGACCGTCGGCGGTGGGCTCGACGTCGAGGTCGACGGCGAGGGTGCCGGGGACCTGCTCGCCCGTCAGCTCGATGACGCGGCGCAGCCGGGAGGGCGAGGTGATCGGCATGATGCCCGGCAGGATCGGGATCTCGACCCCGGCACTGCGGGCGCGGGCGACGAAGGCAAGGTAGTCGTCGGCGTGGAAGAACAACTGGGTGATCGCGAGGGTCGCCCCCGCGGCCTGCTTCGCGAGGAGGGCGTCGATGTGCTCGGCGGGGTACCGCGAGCGCGGGTGGCCGTTGGGGAAGGCGGCGACGGCGATGTCGACGCTCGGCCGCCGCTCGACGCGGGCGGCACCGGGGACGCCGGGGATGGGCTCCTCGGTGTACGGGGACGTCTCGGCCTGCACGCGGTCGATGAGCTGCACCAGCTGGGCCGCGCTCTCGAGGTCGCCGAGCGCCGCCGCATCCTCTCCGGCTCCCGCCGGCGGATCCCCCCGCAGCGCCAGGAAGGAGCGGATGCCGGCGTCGAGGAACTCGCGGATGAGGGCCGTCGCCTCGGCGTACGAGCTTCCGATGCAGGTCAGGTGCGCCAACGGCTCGACGCGCGTCTCGCGCAGGATGTGCGTGAGCACCTCGAGGGAGCGACCGCCGCCGGAGCCGCCGGCGCCGTAGGTGACGGAGATGAAGGCGGGGTCGACGGCGGCGAGCCGGTCGATCGTCTCGTAGAGGGCGGCGTAGGACGCGTCGCTGCGCGGCGGGTAGACCTCGAACGAGACCGGCACCGTCGTGACCGACGGGGGCTGGATGATCGACATGGCGGTGCTCCGGAGACGGGACGGAAAGGCCTGGCGGCCGCGGACCGCACACACGGGTGCGGGGACATCGCGGGCGGGTGCCGGGCTCGGCTGTCGCTCCGGGCCCGGGGTTCCGGGCCACTGTTGATGCCCTCATGCTGCCACGCGGGTCGGCGCCGTGACGGGCATGTGACGCCCGGTTTCGAGCCGGCCGCCGCGTACCGTGGAGCCATGACGACGATCTCCCCCTACGGTTCCTGGATCTCGCCGCTGTCCGCCGCCGAGGCCTCCGCCGCGGCCGCGCGGTTCGACGGCGCACGGTACGTCGGCGACGAGATCTGGTGGGGCGAGTCCCTGCCCGACGAGGGCGGCCGGACGACGGTGCGCCGCGCGGCCGACGACGGCACCGCGATCGACGTGCTGCCCGCGCCCTGGAGCGCCCGGTCCCGCGTGCACGAGTACGGCGGTGGGTCGTGGACGACCTCCGACGACGGCCGTCTGTTCTTCGTCGAGAAGACAGACCAGCGCGTCTGGATGCTGCGCCCCGGCGGCGAGCCTGTGGCCCTCACCCCGGTCGACGACCGCGCCCGCCACGGCGGCCTGCGCTGGCAGGCGGGCACCCTGCTGGCCGTCCGCGAGGTCCACGACGACTCCCCCGTCCCCCGCCGGTCGATCGTTGCGATCCCGCTCGCGGGCGGCGAGGTGCGTGAGCTCGTCACCGGGAGCGACTTCCTCGCTCAGCCCGCCCTGTCGCCCGACGGCCGGCGGCTCGCCTGGGTCGCGTGGGACCACCCGGACATGCCGTGGGACCGCACGCAGGTCCGCGTCGCGGAGCTCGACGACGGCCTCGTGTCGACCTGGCGGACGGTGACGTCGGGCGCGACCGCCGCGCTGCAGCCGGAGTGGGATGCCGCGTGCCGCCTCGTCTTCGTCGACGACCCGACGGGGCGGTGGAACCTCCGCCGCGAGGACGCGGCATCGCCCGAGGGATCCGTGCCGGTCGCACCCGCGGACGCGGACACCGGCGGCGGCCTGTGGGTGCTCGGCGTGCGGTGGTACGCCCCGCTCGCCGACGGGGGATTCGTCGCCGTCCGCACGAACGGTGCCGACGAGGTCGTGCGGATCGGGGCGGACGGCGTCGTCGCCGCGACGGACGTTCCGGCACGATCCCGCGTCGTCGTCGAGGACGTGGCGGGCTCGCGCGCGCTCGTCTCGGGGGCGGGCCCTGGGATCACCGGCATCTGGGAGATCGCCCCGGACGGACGCGCGCGCCTCGTCCGCGGCACACCCTCGGGTCTGGGCGCGGAGTGGATCCCGCCGGTGCGCCCGCTGACCGTCCCCGGACCGCACGGCGGCGTCCACGCCTACGACCACCCGCCGACGAGCCCGGACTTCGCCGCCCCCGAGGGCGAACTGCCGCCGTACCTCGTCCTCGTGCACGGCGGCCCGACGGCGCACGTCGGCGGCGTCGCCGACAGCCGAATCACCTTCTTCACGAGCCGCGGCATCGGCGTCCTCGAGGTCAACTACGGCGGCTCGACGGGGTACGGACGCGCCTACCGCGAACGACTGCGGGGGCAGTGGGGCGTCGTCGACCGCGACGACGTGGCAGCCGCGGCATCCGGTCTCGCGGCGGAGGGACGAGCGGATGCCGCCCGCATCGCGATCGCCGGTGGTTCTGCCGGCGGGTGGACCGTCCTCGCCGCCCTCGTCGGGACGGACGTGTTCAGCGCGGGCATCTCCCGCTACGGGGTGGGGGATGCGCGGCTGCTGGCGACCGACACCCACGACTTCGAGGCGCGCTACCTCGACGGGCTCATCGGGCCCCTGCCCGAGGCCGAGGCGCTCTACCTCGAACGCTCACCCCTCGGCCACACGGAGGGCTTCCGCGTGCCGGTGCTCCTGCTGCAGGGCGCCGACGACGCGGTGGTGCCGCCGTCGCAGGCCGAAGCGATCCGGGACGCGCTGGCGGCGAAGGGCGTGCCCCACGCCTACGTCCTGTACGACGGCGAGGGGCACGGCTTCCGACGGGCGGAGAACGTCATCCACGCGCTCGAGTCCGAACTCGCCTTCCTGGGCGAGGTGTTCGGTTTCGAGACGCCCGGCGTCCCCGCGATCACGCTCAGCTGACCGCGGGCGCGCTCAGCGGGTGAAGGGCGCGAGCTCCGCGGCGAGTCGCTCCGACACGTGCGCGTGGACGGCGGTGCCGCCCTCCTCGTGGCGCGTCGACAGGATGTGACCGGACTCGTGGACCGCGTTGACGAGGTCGCCGCGGTCGTACGGCACGAGCGCCCGGACCTCGACGGCCGGCAACGGCAGGGCGTCCTCGATCGTCGCGCGCAGCTCGGCGACGCCTTCGCCCGTCCGGGACGAGACGAAGTGGGCCTTCGGCTCGAGCCCGCGCAGCACGAGCCGCGTGTCGGGGTCGATGAGGTCGGCTTTGTTGAAGACGACGATCTCGTTCGTCGAGCGAGCGCCCACGTCGCCCATCACGTCGCGCACGGTCGCCAGCTGCGCCGCCGGATCGGGGTGCGACCCGTCGACGACGTGCACGATGACGTCGGCATCGCCGACCTCCTCGAGCGTCGAGCGGAACGCCTCGACCAGCTGGTGCGGCAGGTTGCGGACGAACCCGACGGTGTCGGTGAGCGTGTAGACGCGTCCGTCGGCGGCCTGGGCCCGGCGCACCGTGGCATCCAGGGTCGCGAACAGGGCGTTCTCGACGAGGACACCCGCGCTCGTGAGCTTGTTCAGCAGGCTCGACTTGCCGGCGTTCGTGTACCCCGCGATCGCGACCGAGGGGATCGTGTTGCGCTTGCGCTCGGCGCGCTTGGCGTCGCGGGCGGGCGCGAAGTCGCGGATCTGCCGGCGCAGCATCGCCATGCGGGTGCGGATGCGGCGACGGTCGAGCTCGATCTTCGTCTCACCGGGACCACGCGAGCCCATACCGGCACCCCCGGCACCGACCTGACCACCCGCCTGACGGCTCATCGAGTCACCCCACCCGCGCAGGCGCGGGAGGAGGTACTCGAGTTGGGCGAGCTCGACCTGCGCCTTGCCCTCGCGGCTCTTGGCGTGCTGGCTGAAGATGTCGAGGATGACGGTCGTGCGGTCGATGACCTTGACCTTGACGACGTCCTCGAGCGCACGCCGCTGGCTGGGGGCGAGCTCGGTGTCGGCGATGACGGTGTCGGCGCCGACGGCGACGACGAGGTCGCGCAGCTCCGCGGCCTTCCCGCGGCCGATGTAGGTCGCCGGGTCGGGGTGCGGACGCCGCTGCAGCACGCCGTCGAGGACGACGGCACCGGCGGTCTCGGCGAGCGCCGCGAGCTCGCGCAGCGAGTTCTCAGCATCCTGCGTCGATCCCTGCGGGTAGACGCCCACGAGGACGACGTTCTCGAGGCGCAGCTGCCGGTACTCGACCTCGGTGACGTCCTCGAGTTCGGTCGACAGGCCGGGGACGCGGCGCAGCGCAGCGCGCTCCTCGCGGTCCCATTGCTCGCCGTCGGTGTCGCCGTAAGCGACGGTGCTCTCGTCCTGCAACGCCTGTGCGGCACCGAACACGCGCACCCCCGAACGCGCTTCGGCGCGCGCGAGCACGCGGTCGACCCGGTCCACCGGTTCGTCCGTCGCGGCAGGGGTGGTGGTGTCTGTCATGTGATCCTTTCGCGGCCTCGCGGCCATCCGTGAACTCTAGCTTCCCGCGCCCGGGACCGCCTCCGCTACGCTCGTCGCATGGGGAGCGACCATTACTTCAGCGCGTCCCCGTCCAGCTCTGAGAACCTCCGCCGCATCCGTGTGTCCCTCGCCGGTCGCGATGTCGAGGTGACGACGGCGGGCGGGGTGTTCAGTCCCGACCACATCGACGGCGGGACGGCGGTGCTCCTGGCGAACACTCCCCCGCCACCGGCCGGCGGTCATCTGCTCGACCTCGGATGCGGCTGGGGTCCGATCGCGCTGTCCCTCGCCCTCGACGCCCCGCGCGCCACGGTCTGGGCCGTGGACGTCAACGAGCGGGCTCTGGACCTCGTCCGCCGCAACGCGGAGGAACTCGGCCTCGACAACATCAACGCCGTGCAGCCCGAAGATGTTCCGGAGGGCGTCGCCTTCCGCACGATCCGTTCGAACCCTCCGATCCGGGTGGGCAAGGACGTCCTGCACGGGATGCTCGAGACCTGGATCCCCCGGCTCGCCGAACGCAGCGACGCGTGGCTCGTCGTCCAGCGCAACCTCGGCTCCGATTCGCTGCAGCGCTGGCTCGCCGCCTCGCTGGACCGCGGCTACTCGGTCAGCCGCGCGGCGACTGGACGCGGCTTTCGCGTGTTGAAGGTGCGCCGCCACGGCACACCCGCGACGGGCACGATCCCGCTCCCCTGACGTCGCCGTCCGGCTCAGGCGAGGGTGATCTCGCCGGAGAAGACGAGGGATGCCGGTCCCGAGAGGAGCACCCGCTCCCCCGCATCCGTCCGGACCACCCGGACGCCCAGGCGACCGCCCGGCACGTCGACGGTCCAACGGTCCGGCGCACCGGTGCCGGCCCAGTGACGGACGGCGAGCGCGGATGCCGCGACCCCCGTCCCGCACGAAAGGGTCTCGCCCACGCCGCGCTCGAACACGCGCATGCGGATGGCGCCGACGCCGTCGGTGACGAGGGGCTCCTCGGGGACGACGAACTCGACGTTCGCGCCGGCGGCGGGCTCCGGGTCGAGGAGCGGCTGCACGGAGAGGTCCAGCCCGGCGAGCTCGTCCTCGCTGGAGAGCGCGACGACGACGTGCGGGTTGCCGACGTCGATGCCGAGACCGGGTCGGGCGACCTTGAGCCCGCGGGCGCGGACGAGGACCTCGTTCGCCGTCGGTCGCCACAGGCCCAGGTCGACCTCGAAGCCGTTGTCGGCGAGGGTGACGGTCTTGGTGCCGGCGCGGGTGCCGATGCGGAGGGTCTCGCCCGGCGCGAGCGTCGCGAGCCCGGCGCTGAGCAGGTACTTCACGAAGACGCGGACCCCGTTGCCGCACATCTCGGCGACGGATCCGTCGGCGTTGCGGTAGTCCATGAACCATTCGGCGTCGGGCGTCTGCGCGCCGGCGTCGATGGCCGAGGAGCGCACGACCCGCAACAGCCCGTCACCGCCGATGCCGAAGCGACGATCGGTGAGGGCGGCGATCTGCTCGCCGGTCAGGTGCAGGTCGCCGTCGGGGTCGGCGACCACGACGAAGTCGTTGCCCGTCCCGTGGCCCTTCGTGAATGCGATCGTCGACACCCGACCAGTCTAGGCGCGGGCCGCGGCGCGGACGCCGGTCACCGCGAGGGGCGCGCGACCCGGAGGCCGGCGTCCATCAGTTCGAGCGACCAGGCGACGCTCGCCTCGACATCGACGTCGATCCGGAAGCCGTGCGCGGCGTCCAGGACGGCGAAGCCGTGGAGGATGCTGCGCAGCATGCGGATGGCGTGGACGTGCTCCGTCCGCGGCAGACCGTACCGGTCGAGTACTCCGCCGAGCGCGTCGAGGCTGTCGCTGAGCGCGTGGGCGAGCGGGTCGTCATCGCCTTTCGGTTCGGCTGCGGTGGCCGCCGCGTACCGACCGGGATGGTCCGAGACGTAGCGCCGGAACGCCGCGGCGACATCGGCGAGCGACGGCTCCCCGCCCTGTGCGGACCGAGCGTCGCGGAACAGCGCCGCGAGCTCCTGCGCCGCCAGGGTCGCCACGCGATGGCCGAGCTCGGGGAGCCCGCCGGAGACGTGCTTGTAGAGCGACGGCGGCCGGACACCGACACGCTCGGCCAACGCCGTCATCGTCAAGGCCGGGAGCCCCTGCTCGTCGATCAGCTCGGCCGCGGCGCGGGTGACGGCGTCGACGTCGAGGCCCGCCCTAGGCATCCGCCGCCTCCCCGGCCGGAAGGAGCGAGCGGAGGAACGGCAGTACCAGCTCGATCACCTCGTCGGGACGTTCGACGTGCGGATAGTGCCCGGCCCCGTCGATGACCGAGAGACGACCGACACCGGGCGGGAGCGCGGCGACGATGCCCTCGCCCTCGACACGCGGGTCCGCCCAGTCCGGGTCGGCGGACCCCATCACCACGAGAACGGGCACCGTCACGCGGGGAAGCTGCTCCCCCGCGTCCGCCGGGCTGGTCCGCCCCATCGCCCGGAGCGCGGCCATGCGCTCCCGATCGGCGAGGTGGCGAGCGATGTGCGCTCGTTCGTCCGCCCAGTCGACGGGCTTGTCCGGGACGGCGAGGTCGAGGTAGCGGAGCCAGGCGGGCACGCTGCCGCGGAGCATCATGCTCGCGAGATGCGTCATCCCCCGCCGATGGCGCGGACTCCGGATCATGCCCCGCAGATCGAATCGCTGCGCACGCGTGAAGGGGGCGAGCTCGATGACACCGGCGACGTCCTGCGGGGCGCGCGCGGCGGCGATCGTCGCCGCTCCCCCGCTGATCGACTGGCCGATGATGACCGCGGGGCCGCCGAGGTGACGGATGACCGTGAGGAGGTCCTCGGCGATGTCGCCGCGACCGTATGCCGTCCACGTGGGGCTCGATTCCCCGCAGCCGCGGATGTCGACGTTCGCCACGCGGAACCCCGCCTCGACGAGCCTCGGCACGACGAAACGGTAGGAGCGCCGCGAGTCGCCCATCCCGTGCGCGAGGACGACCAACGGACCTCGCCCGACCACGTCGACGGCGAGCTCTCCGCCGTCGATCTCCAGCTTCTCCTGCATCGTCGTCCTTTCCGCATCGGCTGCGATGCGTTCAGGCTACGGCTATTAGCTTTAGCTTGTCAACTCGTCGACCAGTCGGGCGCCGGGGGTCCCGGCATCCACCCACCGGATCCCGGGGTACCGGCGGAACCACGACACCTGACGGCGGGCGTACCGCCGCGTCAGCGCTTGGGTTTCGGCGATCGCCTCGCCCTCGGTCATCTGACCCGCGAGCTGCGCGAGGGCCTGCGCGTAGCCGATTGCGCGGGGCGCGGTCGGGCCCGACTCGAGCCGCTGCGCCCGCAACGTCTCGACCTCGGCGATCAGGCCGTCCCGCCACATCCCGCGCACCCGCTCGTCGAGTCGCTGCACGAGCTCCTCGCGCTCGAGGTTTACGCCCACGATCGTCGTGTCGGGATGCCACAGCACGGGCGCGTCCGGCAGCGCGGCGCCGTGCGTGTCGGCGCCCTGCAGGAGCACCTCGAGGGCGCGGACGACGCGCCTGCCGTTGCGCGGATCGAGACGGCCGGCGGCATCCGGATCCACCTCCCGGATGCGGGCGAGGAGCGCCTCGGCGCCGTGCGCGTCGAGGTCCGCCTCGAGACGGGCACGCAGGGCGGGATCGCGCGGCGGGAACCGGAAGTCGAAGACGACACTCGAGACGTAGAGGCCAGACCCGCCGACGAGGATCGCGTCGCCGCCGCGGTCGAAGATCCCGCGGATCGCCGCCCGCGCGCGCTCCTGGTAGACCGCGACGGCGACATCCTCGGTCACGTCGAACTCGTCGAAGAGGTGATGCGGGATGCCGCGACGCTCCGCCTCGGGCAGTTTGGCCGTCCCGATGTCCATGCCGCGGTAGAGCTGCATGGCGTCGGCGTTCACGATCTCGGCCGGCCGACCGCGACGGATCAGCTCCTCGGCGATCTCCAGCGACAGCGCGGTCTTGCCGGTGCCGGTCGCGCCGACGATCGCCCACAGGCGCGCCGCGCCCACGGGATCAGAGCCCGGGCGTCGCGGTGCGCAGCGCCGGCAGACCGAGCGACACGGCGCGGGGCCCTGCCTCCCCCGCCGGGACGGGCACGCCGCAGGAGTCCGCCTGCGCGCGGTCCCACGCGTCGCCGGCCCGCGTGCGGCGGATGCGCAGCGGCGCGCCGTCCGGGCTGTCGGCGAGCAGGTGGAACGGAGCGGCGTGGGTGATCACCGTCGTGACGACGTCGCCGGGGCGCGGCGTCGGCGATCCGTCGGGAACCTCGAAGTGCACGAGGCGGTTGTCCTCGGCGCGACCGGTCAGGCGGCGGGTCGCGGCATCCTTCTTCCCCTCCCCGGTGGACACGAGCACCTCGACCGTGCGACCGAGCTGGGCCTGGTTCTCCTCGAGCGAGATCCGCTCCTGCAGGGCGACGAGGCGGTTGTAACGCTCCTGCACGACCTCCTTCGGCACCTGGTCGGGCATGGTCGCCGCGGGCGTGCCCTCGCGGATCGAGTACTGGAAGGTGAACGCGCCGGCGAACCGCGCCTGCTCGACGACACGCATCGTGTCCTCGAAGTCCTCGTCGGTCTCGCCGGGGAACCCGACGATGATGTCCGTCGAGATCGCGGCGTGCGGCATCTTCTCGCGCACACGGTCGAGGATGCCGAGGAACCGCTCGCTGCGGTACGAACGACGCATCGCCTTGAGGATGCGGTCCGATCCCGACTGCAGAGGCATGTGCAGCTGCGGCATGACCGCGGGGGTCTCTGCCATCGCGTCGATCACGTCGTCGGTGAAGGCGGCCGGGTGCGGGCTCGTGAAGCGCACCCGCTCGAGACCGGGGATCTCGCCGGCGGCGCGGAGGAGCTTGCTGAAGGCCTGCCGGTCGCCGAACTCGACGCCGTAGCTGTTGACGTTCTGACCGAGCAGGGTGACCTCGATCGCGCCGTCCTCGACGAGCAGCCGGATCTCGTTCAGGATGTCGCCGGGGCGACGATCCTTCTCCTTGCCGCGCAGGCTCGGGACGATGCAGAACGTGCACGTGTTGTTGCAGCCGACCGAGATGGAGACCCAGCCGCTGTGCGCGGAGTCGCGCTTGGTGGGGAGGGTCGAGGGGAACACCTCGAGAGACTCCAGGATCTCGAGCTCCGCCTCGCCGTTGTGGCGGGCACGCTCGAGGAGGCTCGGAAGCGACCCCATGTTGTGGGTACCGAAGACCACGTCGACCCACGGGGCCTTCTGCTGGACGGCATCCTTGTCCATCTGGGCCAGGCACCCGCCGACGGCGATCTGCATGCCGTCGTGCTTGTCCTTGCGGCTCTTGAGGTGACCGAGCGTGCCGTACAGCTTGCCCGCCGCGTTGTCGCGCACCGCGCACGTGTTGATCACGACGACATCGGCCTCGGTCCCCGCATCGGCGCGCACGTACCCGGCCGACTCGAGCGAACCCGAAAGCCGCTCGGAGTCGTGGACGTTCATCTGGCACCCGAACGTCCGCACCTCGTAGGTGCGCGGCCGGCCGTCGGCGGCGAGCGCGGCGGCGGACGGGGCGATAAGGGTGGGGGCAGCGGAAGGGCTGGTCATGATCAGGCCATTCTACGAGCCGCGTCGCGGTACCGGAGGCGGCGCCGCTCAGCGCAGGAGCGAACGGATGCGGCCCGCCGAGATGGCGCTGAAGACGACCGCCACAGCCAGCAGGATCGTGACGGCCGCCCACGCGGGCACCGTCGCGGCCCCGACGGCGATGTCGATGCCGTAGAACTCCGACAAGTCGGCGACGGCCTTCGTGTCGCCACCCGTCACCGCCTGGAGCGTGCCCTCGGTGAAGGGGCGCCGCAGCAGCATCGCCCCCTGCGCGAACGGCAGCGCGTTGATGACGTCGGCCACGGTCTCGGGCAGCGAGCCGACCGGGATGTACGAGCCCGCGACGAACCCCAGCACGGTGCCCACGACGGTGGAGAACGCGGAGTAGGCCCCGGTCGTCGTGAGGAACGACGCTCCGAAGCACCCGAGAGTCGTGAACGCCGCGCAGCACAGGAGCATCGCCCCGAGGGCAGCGGCGATCTGCTCCGGCGGCAGCCACGCGCCGCGGACGAGACCGAGGTGCAAGACGGTGAGGACGAAGATGATCCCCGACATGAGCACGGCGACGGTGACCGAGGAGATGAGGTAGCCGAGCACGAGGTGCGTTCGCCGGATCGGGGCGACCAGGAAATCGCCGAACCGCCCCGTCGCCCGATCGTCCACGAACACCGAGACGGCGCCGATGCCCGAGGTGACCGTCGTGAGCAGGACGATGCCCGACAGCATCCAACTGTCGACGAACGCCTCGATCTCGCCGCGGCTCGCGCGAGGCAGGGACTGCTCGAGCCCGTCGACCTGCAGGCGCGCGAGGAAGAGCGTGTACAGGAGGAAGAGGATGAGACCGCTCAGCAGCGAGAAGAAGACGTTGAGGCGGTCGCGGAAGAAGAGGGTGAGGTTGCGGCGCACGATGGCCGCGACGATCCTCACGCCGCCTCCTCCGCTTCGTCCCGTCGGCCCGTGAGCGCGAGGAACACGTCGTCCATGCGCCCGTGCCGGAACTCGAAGTCGCGCACGCCGTCGCCCAGGACGGCGAGGATGCGGCGCGCCTGGTCCGCGCCCGCCACGGGGACGACCAGCACCTCGCCGTCACGTTCGACCGTCGCGGGATCGACATCGGGATGGGCGAGCACGGCCGCGGGGTCGTCGGCCGTCACAGTGAGGATGCTGCGGCTGAACCGGGCGCGCAACTCGGTCGGCGTCCCCTCGGCCACGATGCGGCCCGCGTCGATGATGCTGACCTGATCGGCTTCCTCGGTCTCCTCCATGTAATGGGTCGTGAGGAACACGGTGAGTCCCCGCTCGCGGCGGAGTCTGCCGATCGCGGCCCAGACAGCGACGCGGCTGGCGGGGTCGAGGCCCGCCGTCGGTTCGTCGAGGAAGAGGATCGCCGGCTCATGAAGGAGGGCGCGCGCGATGTCCGCGCGGCGGCGCTGACCGCCGGACAGCCGTCCGTACGGGCGCCCGAGGACGTCCTCGAGCTCGATCAGCTCGGACAGTTCGGACAGACGCACACCGAAGCGCCGCCGGGACACGCCCGACAGGGTCGCTCGCAGGGCGAGGTTCTCCCGCACCGTGAGGCCGTCGTCGAGGAGCGAGCGTTGGAAGACGACGCCGATCTCGGAGCGCACCGCCTCACCGTCGGCCGCCAGGTCCCGGCCGGCCACCCGCACGCGACCCGCGTCGGCCCGGAGCAGCGTCGTGAGGCATCCGATCGTCGTCGACTTGCCCGCGCCGTTGGCGCCGAGGAAGGCGAAGAGCTGCCCGTCGGGGACGGTCAGCGAGATCCCGTCCACCGCCCGCACCGCCCGGTACGACTTGACGAGTCCCTCGACCTCGATCGCCACTGCACGCCCTCTCCGTCGTGCGATGCGCACGTGGGGCCGAGTCTGTCAGACGAGGCCGCACAACGACACCGTCGACACGGGAGTCACGGCTCGAAACGAACCCCGCTCCGTGGAGGCGCGCTGAGCTCGTCGAGCGCCTGACGCGCCACCGACAGCGCGACGGCGCCGTACCCCCGTCGGGCGAGCTGACCCGCCAACCGCCGCAGCGCGGCATCCCGCTCCACACCCACCAGTCCGCGCGCCTTGGCGCGGGCGAACTCGAGCGCGCGCTCCGCCTCATCGTCGGGAAGCTGCGCAAGCGCCTCGTCGACGACCTCTCGCGGGATTCCTCGCTGCGAGAGCGTCTGCGCGATGGCCTGACGACCCTGCGCCTTGCGGGAGGTCGCCTTGTCGATCAGCTGCTCCGCCAGGGCGGCGTCGTCGAGGTACCCCAACGAGAGGAACCTGTCGATGATGCCCTCGGATGCAGCCTCGTCGAGGTCGTGCTCTCCGAGAGCCGATCGCGCCTCCCGGACGGACAGCGACCGCGTGCGGAGTTTCCGCAGCAGCGTCCGCTCCGCCGCCGCAGCGGCCTCATCCTCCTCGGCGGGGACGACCACGGGAAGAGTCCCCGTCGCGGGATGGGCGGCACGCGCGGCCCGCTCCGATTCCGATCGCTCGCCGATCCATGTCGCATGCCACGGCTGGGCCTCGGTATCGCCGGAGGATACGGATGAGCGCTCGACCCGCTGTCCGAAGAGGGGGATGACGGGGGCGAGCGAGTCGCGCTCGCCCCCGTTCCGGTCCGTCATGATCAGGCCGGGCGGCGAGCCGCCAGCTCGTCGGGCGTCGCGGCATCCGCTTCAGCTTGCTTGGGCTGACCGATGCCGAGCTTCTGCTTGATCTTGGTCTCGATCTCGGCTGCCACATCGGTGTTCTTCAGCAGGAAGTTGCGGGAGTTCTCCTTGCCCTGACCGAGCTGCTCGCCCTCGTACGTGTACCACGCACCCGACTTCTTGACGATGCCGTGCTCGACGCCGAAGTCGATGAGGCTGCCCTCGCGGGAGATCCCGACACCGTAGAGGATGTCGAACTCCGCCTGCTTGAAGGGAGGCGCCATCTTGTTCTTGACGACCTTCACACGTGTGCGGTTGCCCACGGCCTCAGAGCCGTCCTTCAGCGTCTCGATGCGACGGATGTCGAGGCGGACGGACGCGTAGAACTTGAGCGCCTTACCGCCGGCGGTGGTCTCGGGCGAACCGAAGAACACACCGATCTTCTCGCGGAGCTGGTTGATGAAGATCGCGGTCGTCTTCGTCTGGTTCAGACCACCCGTGATCTTGCGGAGGGCCTGCGACATGAGGCGCGCCTGGAGACCCACGTGGGAGTCACCCATCTCACCCTTGATCTCGGCCTCGGGGACGAGCGCGGCGACGGAGTCGATGACGACGAGGTCGATGGCGCCGGAGCGGATCAGCATGTCGGCGATCTCGAGCGCCTGCTCGCCCGTGTCGGGCTGCGAGACGAGCAGGGCGTCGATGTCGACGCCCAGCTTCTCGGCGTAGGCGGGGTCGAGGGCGTGCTCGGCATCGATGAAGGCGGCGATGCCACCGGCGCGCTGCGTGTTCGCGATCGCGTGCAGCGTCAGCGTCGTCTTACCCGAGGACTCCGGACCGTAGATCTCCACGACACGGCCGCGGGGGATGCCGCCGATGCCGAGCGCGACGTCGAGCGCGATGGAACCGGTCGGGATGACCTCGACGGGAGCGCGCTCGTCGCTGCCCAGTCGCATGATCGATCCTTTGCCGAACTGGCGATCGATCTGGGCGAGGGCCGATTCGAGGGCCTTCTCGCGGTCGGCAGGTGATGGCATGTCGTGCTCCTTCGTGCTCGCGGTTCCGTCGCCCGTAGGCTGTCGCGATCGTCACCGACGGTTCGGATTCTGCGACAGGGCGGGGGTGTCATCTGACGTCGTTCACGTTAGGAGGACCCTCCGACATCCATCTGCCGGCGCCTGCTTCCGTGGATGACGTCTCTACGACACCCGCTGTGAAGGAGACTACGCCCGTATCGAACGCATCTTCGATACGACACGCCGGTCAGCGGCGGGGATCGAGCCGTCCTGCCCCGTGTCGGCGGGCGACGGGGACGTCGGTCTCCGCGCAGAGCGCGTACCAGACCTCGCGAGGCGAGACGCCGGCGTCCAGCGCTTCGCGCGCGGTCTTGTTACCCACGGCGGAGAGCACCAGATCCGAGACGAGGGCGGACCCCCCGGCACCGAACTCGTCCGAGACGGCGCGATCGAACTCGCTGTGACGCATCGAGCGGTCAGCGCAGCGACAGCTCGGGAGCGGGGACGTCCTCTCCCAGCGACGCGAGGTCGTCCGGGACGACGTCGCTCAGCGAGTGCAGGCCCTCCAGCACGGAGATGCGCTCGCCCACCTCGCGCATGATGGCGGAGATCGGCACATCCAGTGCCTCGGCGACGGCGGCGAGGATCTCGCTCGACGCCTCCTTCTGCCCGCGCTCGACTTCGCTCAGGTAGCCGAGGGCCACACTGGCCTTGCCGGACACCTGGCGGAGGGTGTGACCCTTCTGCAGACGGAAGTCGCGGAGGACGTCACCGATCTCTTGACGAACCAGGATCATGCGTGGGCCCTCCCTCTGCTGCGATCCACCGAATCCCTTGCGGGGGAACCACGGTACAACACGTTCGATGTCACCCTAGACCCCGAGCGCTGGGGAATGGATGGGAATCACCGAGACGTAACGTGCACGGAACAAGCGCTATTCCCGCCTCACAGAGCGTCGACGGCGAGCGCGATCGCACGGGCTGCCGCAGCCGTGCGGATCTCGTCCCGGTCGCCCTCCAACAGGAGCGACTCGACCCGCGATCCGAGGGGCGTGGAGACGGCGATGTGCACCGTTCCCACCGGCTGCCCGTCCGACGACACCGGGCCGGCGATCCCCGTCGTGGCGATGCCGACGTCGGCGGGCTCGGCGCCGCCGACGGCGCGGCGGACGCCGTCCGCCATCTGGCGCGCCACCCGCGGATGCACGGGACCGTGGGCCTCGAGGAGGGTCGCGTCGACCCCGAGGAGCCGCTCCTTCAGATCGGTGGCGTAGGCGACGACGCCGCCGCGGAAGACGGCCGACGCACCCGACACCGAGACGACGGATGCCGCGACGAGGCCGCCCGTGAGCGACTCCGCGACACCGAGGGTCCACCCCAGTTCCTTCAGTCGCTCGACGAGCCGCTCGGACTCGGAGCGGGGTCCGCTGGCGACCGCGGTCTGCTCGAGCTCCTCGGGGAGTTCGCTGGGCGTCCGGCGCATCATGGCTTCCTCGAGGTGCGGGAGCGGAGCGCGGTGACGACGTAGTCGATCCCGCTGGCGACGGTCAGGACGACGGCCACGCTCATCGTGATCGTGTTGACGACGTGGATCCACTCCCCCACGACCGTCCAGAGCGGTAGGAGGGCGAGCGAGAGGGCGACGGCCTGCGCGACCGTCTTCAGCTTGCCCATCCAGGCGGCCGCCACCACGTGGTCGGTGGCCACGACGAGGCGGTGCACCGTGATCCCGAGTTCGCGCACGAGGACGAGGACGACGACCCAGACGGGCAGTTCCCCGAGGATGGACAGCGACACGAAGGCGGCGCCGGTCAGCACCTTGTCGGCGATCGGATCGAGCAGCTTGCCGAGGTCCGTCACGATGTCGTGCTTGCGGGCGAGATACCCGTCGATGCCGTCCGTCGCGATCGCGACGATGAACAGCACCGCCGCCCACCACCGGAGCGGGCCGTCCGAGCCGCCGTCGGCGAGGAGCATCCAGACGAAAACCGGCGCGCACAGGATGCGCAGGATCGTGATGGCGTTCGGGAGCTGCCGCGGGATCGTCACGGTCCGAGCCTATCGAGCCGCGGACACCCGACCTCAGTCGCGGCCCGTGAGACCCCAGGCATCCTCATCGCCCTCGGACTCGACGACCTCGTAGCCCTCGAACTGCTGCGTCACCGCGTCGGGCCCGTACGGGTCGGCCGCAGGAGTCGACACGGGCGTCGCGTCCGCCGGAGGCTCCTCGCCGCGGAGGCGGGCGAGGACGGCGGGCAGCTCGTCGGGGGTGACGAGCACGTCGCGGGCCTTGGAACCCTCGGAGGGACCGACGATCTCGCGCGCCTCGAGGAGGTCCATGAGGCGACCCGCCTTCGCGAAGCCGACCCGGAGCTTGCGCTGCAGCATCGACGTCGACCCGAACTGGGTCGTGATGATCTGCTCGGCGGCGGCGAGGAGCAGCTCGAGGTCGTCACCGATGTCGGCGTCGATCTCCTTCTTCTCGACGATCGCCTCGACGTCCTTGCGGTACTCGGGACGCGCCTGGTTCTTGACGTGCGCGACGACCTTCTCGATCTCCTTCTCGGCGACCCACGCGCCCTGGACGCGCACGGCCTTCGAGGCCCCCATCGGGAGGAAGAGGCCGTCGCCCTGTCCGATGAGGCGGTCGGCGCCGGGCTGGTCGAGGATGACGCGCGAGTCGGTGACGCTCGTCACGGCGAAGGCGAGTCGGGACGGAACGTTCGCCTTGATCAGACCCGTCACGACGTCGACCGACGGCCGCTGCGTCGCAAGGACGAGATGGATGCCGGAGGCACGGGCCAACTGCGTGATGCGGACGATCGAGTCCTCGACGTCGCGGGGGGCGACCATCATGAGGTCCGCGAGCTCGTCGACCACGACCAGCAGGTAGGGATAGGGCTTCAGGACGCGCTCGCTGCCGGCGGGGAGCTGGATCTCGCCGGCCACGACGGCACGGTTGAAGTCGTCGATGTGGCGGAATCCGAACGACGCGAGGTCGTCGTACCGCATGTCCATCTCCTTCACGACCCACTGCAGCGCTTCGGCCGCTTTCTTGGGGTTCGTGATGATGGGCGTGATGAGGTGCGGCACGCCGGCGTACGAGGTGAGCTCCACCCGCTTGGGGTCGATGAGCACCATGCGGACGTCCGACGGCTTCGCGCGCATCAGCAGGCTCGTGATCATCGAGTTCACGAAGCTCGACTTGCCCGAACCGGTCGAGCCCGCGACCAGGAGGTGGGGCATCTTGGCGAGGTTGGCGACCACGTAGCCGCCGCCGACGTCCTTCCCGATGCCGATCGTCATGGGATGCGTCGCCTGCTGCGCGTTGGGCGAGCGCAGGACGTCGCCGAGCGTGACGATCTCGCGGTCGGTGTTGGGGATCTCGACACCGATCGCGCTCTTGCCCGGGATCGGGGCGAGGATGCGGACCTCGTTGGAGGCGACGGCGTAGGCGATGTTGTTGGTGAGCGCGGTGATGCGCTCGACCTTGACCCCGGACCCCAGAGCGATTTCGTACTGGGTCACGGTCGGTCCGCGCGAGAAGCCGGTCACCTTCGCGTCGATGGAGAACTGCTCGAAGACGCCCATGATGGCGCGGACCATCTCGTCGTTCGCCTCGGAGCGCGCCTTGTGCGGCGTGCCGGCGGCGAGCGCGTCGGCGGACGGCAGCCGGTAGTCCGCGGCATCCGGGTCGACGGAGTCGAGGTTCGCGGCCACGAAGTCTGGCAGCGGCGGGACGGGCGGCACGTCCCCGGCCGCGGCCTCGCGTTTGCGGCCCGGCGTGCGAGGCGCGGCGGGCGCGATGATCTCCGTCACGGCATCCGGCATCACCTCGGGCGTCGGCGTCGTCACCGGGTTGTCGAAGCTGCCGTCGCCGCTGGCCTCGAGGAGCGCCGTCAGGTCGTCGGCGCCCAGTCCGCCGTCGGCGTCCTCTTCGCGGCCGGACTTGTTGCGCCGCCACCAGGGCAGCGACTCGCCCTCGTCCTCGGGTGCGTCGAAGACGACCGTCGGTCCGGTCCGACCCTGGGACGGCGCGTCGTCGGCCTCGGAGCGCTCGGCGCCGAACATCCAGGCGTACAGGTCGCCGAGGCGCCGCCCGATGCGGTTCGGCGGTGTCTTGGTGAGGATGAGGACGCTGAGGAACGCGAGCAGGCCCAGCACGATGCCGGCCCCGATCTCGGAGAGCACCGTCAACGGCTCGCCGATGGCCCACCCGAAGAGGCCGCCCGCGGCGCTCAGTGCGGCGAGGCCCTCGCTCGGCTGCGGTCGGTCCGCGACGACGTGGCAGAATCCGGCGACCGCGAGGATGAACAGGCCCGCACCGATGCCGATCCGGCCATTGTCGTGGACGGAGGGCGGATGCCGGAAGAGCCACCCCGCGAGCAGGAGCAGGATGACGGGGAAGACGAACGCCTCGCGCCCGATGAGCGCACCCACGGTGTAGGCGCTGATGTTGGTGCCGACCTCGGTGCCGATGAGGAACCACTCGACGACGGCGCCGGCGATCGCCATGAGGACGAGGAGGAACGGGAACCCGTCGCGCCGCTGGTCCTTCTCGAGCGATTCGGAGCCGAAGGCGCGGAACATGCCGCCCGCCACGTGCGCGAGCCCCAGCCAGGCGCGGACCAGGACCGGGGGACGCTCGACGTCGTCGACGTACCGCTTCGGGGCCGGTTCGGCCTTTCGACGAGGCGCGGGCTCGGCTTTCTTCGCGCGCGCCGAGGAGCCCGACGCGGAGGCGCGGGGTTTGCTGGCCGGACTGCTGCTCCTGGGCATACCTTCCACGGTAGGCGCGAGGACCGACATGTGCCCGGATTGACGCGACCCCTCGCCGGTATCCGCGGTCAGCCGAGGCGCATGACCATCGTGTCGCGGCCGAACCCGCTGCGCGTGACCGCGAACCCCTCGCCCCGGTAGAGGACCTGGGCGAAGTTCCCCCGCTCGACGGACAGGCAGATGCGCGCGCGGCCCTCGGCACGGGCCTCGTCGCACAGTCGCCGCAGGAGCGCACGCCCGACGCCGTGCAAACGCCACAGCGGTTTCACCCCGATGATGAGCTCGGGCACCCCCGTGCCGACGTACCCGAAGCCGGGATCGTTCGGCGGCATCGTCCGGTACCACGCGGCCCCGATCTGTTCCGCGCCGGCGACGGCGACGAACCCGACGTCACCGGGCCGCATCCACCCCGACAGGTACCTGCTGTAGTCGGGATGCGACAGGATCTCGTGTCGCGGGCGCGCCGCACCGGGCCGCCAGTTGGCGGCCTCGACGACCATGTCGCCGAGGAACACCCCGTCCGCCTGAACGGCCGGGCGCAGCGACCACGACTCGGGCATGCCCGAATGGTAGCGGCCTCGTCAGGCTTCGATCACCATGGGGACGATCATCGGCCGGCGACGCAGCGACTGGTTGACCCAGCGCCCGATCGTGCGGCGCACGACCTGCTGCAGGGCGTGCTGGTCGCGGACACCCGACTGGGCGGCGTCGGTGAGCGCCTGGGCGATCTTCGGCTTCACGGAGTCGAACACCGCATCGTCCTCCGCGACACCGCGCGCGTGGATCTCGGGACCCGTGACGATACGGCCGGTCGCGGCATCCACCACGACGATGACGGAGATGAACCCCTCCTCGCCCAGGATGCGACGATCCTTCAGGTCGGCGTCCGTGATCTCGCCGACGGACGACCCGTCGACGTACACGAAGCCGAGGTCGAGCTGACCCACGACACGAGCCACCCCGTCCTTCAGGTCGATGACGGTGCCGTTCTCGGCGAGGATCGTGTTCTCGGCGGGGATGCCGCTGTCCTGCGCGAGCTTGGCGTTGGCCATCAGGTGGCGGTACTCGCCGTGCACGGGCAGGACGTTCTTCGGCTTCAGGATGTTGTAGCAGTAGAGGAGCTCACCGGCGGCGGCGTGACCCGAGACGTGGACCTTCGCGTTCGCCTTGTGCACGACGTTCGCGCCGAGCTTGGTCAACCCGTCGATCACGCGGTACACGGCGTTCTCGTTGCCGGGGATGAGACTCGAGGCGAGGATGACCGTGTCGCCCTCGCCCGGCTCGATCGCGTGGTCGAGGTTCGCCATCCGCGACAGCACGGCCATCGGCTCGCCCTGCGAACCCGTCGACATGTAGACGATGCGGTCGTCGGGGAGGTCCTTGGCCTTCTTGTAGTCGATCAGCACGCCGTCGGGGACGTGGAGGTAGCCGAGCTGCTCGGCGATCGTCATGTTGCGGACCATCGACCGGCCGAGGAACGCGACCCGCCGGCCGTGCGCGGCGGCGGCGTCGATGACCTGCTGGACGCGGTGGACGTGGCTCGAGAAGCTCGCGACGATGACGCGGCGCGGCGCCTTGCCGATCACCTGATCGAGCACCGGCCCGATGGCGCGCTCGAGCGGGGTGAAGCCGGGGACGTCGGCGTTCGTGGAGTCGACGAGGAAGAGGTCGACCCCCTCCTCGCCGAGACGGGCGAACGCGCGGAGGTCCGTGAGGCGACCGTCGAGCGGCAGCTGGTCCATCTTGAAGTCGCCCGTCGCGAGGACGAGACCCGCGGGGGTGCGGATGCCGACTGCCAGCGCATCCGGGATGGAGTGGTTGACCGCGACGAACTCGAGGTCGAAGGGCCCCACCTGCTCGCGCTGCCCCTCCTTCACCGTGAGCGTGTACGGCTTGATCCGGTGCTCCTTGAGCTTCGCCTCGACGAGCGCGAGGGTCAGCTGCGACCCGATGAGGGGGATGTCGCCCTTGCGCCTGAGGAGGTAGGGCACCGCACCGATGTGATCCTCGTGACCGTGCGTGAGGACGACGCCGACGATGTCGTCGAGCCTGCCGCGGATCGCCTCGAAGTCGGGCAGGATCAGGTCGACGCCGGGCTGGTGCTCCTCGGGGAAGAGCACGCCGCAGTCGACGATGAGCAGCTTGCCGTCGAACTCGAAGACCGTCATGTTGCGGCCGACCTCACCGAGTCCGCCGACGGGGGTCACCCGCAGCGTGCCGGGCGCGAGTGCTTCAGGGGCGGAGACGGGAGTGGTCATCGAGTTGTTCCATGCACCTTCGGGAGGGCGCCGCCGGCGGCGGCATTGCGGTCAGGTCGGAAGTTGGAGAAGTCGGCACCGTCGACATCCGCGACGAGGGCGAGCTCGTCCTCGATGAGGGCGGCTTCCCACTCCTCCGGCCCGACGAGCGGCAGACGCACGCGCGGGCTGGAGATGCGGCCGAGTCCGTGGAGGATGTACTTCGCACTCACGGTGCCCGGGACGTGGGTCATCACGGCGCGGACGAGGGGTTCGAGCTTCTGGTGCGCGGCGGTCGCGGTCTT
This sequence comes from Microbacterium sp. ARD31, assembly GCF_031844425.1. NCBI lineage: Bacteria > Bacillati > Actinomycetota > Actinomycetes > Micrococcales > Microbacteriaceae > Microbacterium > Microbacterium sp. ARD31. The sequence goes on along the minus strand of NZ_JAUZVE010000030.1, from coordinate 24,887 downwards.
CAGGTCGCCCCGGTTCACGGCATCCACGATCACCCGGTAGGGAGCGGACGTGATGTTCGCCGTGACGCCGATGAGGCCGGCGGCGCCGATCGAGAGGTGCGGCAGGACGTTGGCGTCGTCGCCGGAGAAGTAGAGCAGGTCCGTCTGGTTGAGGACACGGCTGACCTCGCTGAAGTCGCCCTTGGCGTCCTTCACCGCGAGGATGTTCGGGTGCTTGGCGAGGCGCAGGATCGTCTCGTAGGTGATCGGCACACCCGTGCGCCCGGGGATGTCGTAGAGGATGACGGGCAGGTCCGTCGCGTCGGCGACGAGGCGGAAATGCGTCAGGATGCCGGCCTGGGTGGGCTTGTTGTAGTACGGCGTGACGATCATGATGCCGTCCGCGCCGGCCTTCTCGCTCGCCTTGTAGAGCTCGATCGCGTGAGCGGTCTCGTTGGAGCCGCCGCCCGTGATGATCTTGGCGCGACCCGAGGAGACGGACTTGCCGACCTCGACGAGCTTCAGCTTCTCGGCATCCGTCAGCGTGCTGGTCTCACCGGTCGTGCCGGTCACGACGATGCCGTCGGCGCCGCCGGTGATGACGTCGTCGATGTGCTTCTCGACCGCGGGCCAATCGACCTCGCCGTCGGCCGTCATCGGAGTGACGAGCGCGACGAGCACCTGACCGAACGGATTGGCGGAGTGCGTCATGGTTCCCAGGGTACCGGTCGGGGTCCGTCGGTCGTGCGGGGTGGTGGTGACAGATGGACGATCCGCGGGATGGGTGTCTACTCGATCTCTCGGGCCTTTGTCTCCGTCACCGCTGCTCGTGCATCCGTCGCCGACTGCGAGCGAGGGTGCCGAGGATCGCGCGCTCGACTCGGGGCCAGTCGTGGACGATGAGGGCGTAGTCGAACCGCAGCGTCTCGTACCCCGCAGCGGCGGCTTCGGCATCCCGCACGAGGTCGCGGTGCCGCTGAGCGGGGCCGTCGTGGTTCAGCCGCCCATCGACTTCCAGGATGATCCGACCCGCGAGGACGAAGTCCACCCTGCCGACACCCGCGACGATGACCTGGGACTCCAGACGGATGCCGAGACGCGACAGCCGCAAGCGGAGGAGAGATTCGATCCCACTCTCGGCGTCCGGGCGGGCGATGTCGACGAGGTGTCGGAACCGCGCAGGGATGCCCTGCCGCACGAGCGCCCGGTCGGACCCGGTCAGGAGACCGAGGTGCCAGGCGGACTCGAATGCCGCGAAGAATCCCTCGGCTCCGAGGCAGCGGACGGACTGGATGAGGGCGTGCACGACCGAGACCACACCGAAAGCGGCTCGGCCCTCGTCCCGGTGGGTCGTGCATCGGCATCCGTCGTGAGGATGGACACGCGCGTCCGGCCCCACCCAGACGTGCAGGCCGACCGGATGCTCGAGTACCCAGACACCATGGTGGCGCAGCGCGGAGGCGCAGCACAGCTCGCCCCCGTGCGCGGCCGCGAGCCGGGTCGACGCATCTACCTCGGGCACCGCGTACACGCCGTTCCGGACGCGGACCAGGGCGCCGCGATCCGCTGCACGGGTGAGTTGTGCCCGCGTCGCCCCTCGGCGACACAGCTGCGCAGACCTCGCGATACCGCCGAGGACGCGGACGTGATGGGCGACTGTCGCGGCATCCATCCGTCGAGCCTCGTCGCCTACGGCACTGCAGGGTCCCCGCAGCCGCGGCTTCGCGGAGAGCGAGTTCGTGCGGCGTTCTGTGGAGAGTGCGACGGATGCGCGATCGGTGGGGACCTCGTCGCCCAAATCGGCCGTCTCGGCGCATTCCGCACCAACGGTCGTGCAAGCGTGAGCCGACGCGCGCGAACGCGGTGTTCCGGGTCAGCGGCCGCGGGAGGCGGCGGGCACCACCACGCGGTCGGGCAGCAGGCGCGAGAGGGCGACCAGCGCCTTGTACCGGAACGAGGGGATGCTGACGGCACGGCCGCGGGCGGCGTCGCGCAGCGAGGTGCGCACAACGTGAGGGGCTTCCAGCCACATCCAGCCGGGGACGCCCTCCTGTCCGGGCGGCAGGCCGAGTCGCTCGTGGAAGTTCGTGTGGACGAAGCCGGGACACACGGCTGTGACCGTCACCCCGCGCGGCGCGTAGACCGCGTTGGCCCAGCGGCTGAAGCTCACGACCCACGCCTTGGCGGCTCCGTAGGTGCCTCGCGGGACCAGCCCCGCCACCGAGGCGACGTTCAGGATGCGGCCACTGCCGCGCTCGAGCATGGCGGGCAGCGCGGCACGGGTGAGACGCATCGTCACCTCGGCGTGGAGCTCGAGGTGGCGGGCCTCCTCGTCGATGTCGCTCTCCTCGAACGCGCGGCGCAGGCCGTAGCCGGCGCAGTTGACGAGCACGTCGACACCCGCCGCGCGCTCCTCGACGCGCCACCGCTCGGCGGGATCGAGCAGGTCGGCCACGAGGAGCTCGGCCCGTCCTCCGGCCCCCGCGATCTCGTCGACGAGAGCGCGCAGCGCGTCGGCGTCGCGGCCGACGAGGACGACCTCGGCGCCGCGGGACGACAACTGACGGGCGTACTCTGCGCCGATCCCGGAGCTGGCTCCGGTGACAAGGGCGGTGCGACTCATGCGCGCAAGCCTAGGAGCGGGTCAGGGGGCGACGCGACCGTTCGCGTTGAAGGCGGCGTACGTGAGCGGCATGAGCTCGCGCCACACGTTCTCCATCTTCTCGGCGCACATCTCGATCTCGCGCTGCGGGAATGACGGGAAGTGCGTCCCCTCGCGGGTGGTGCGCAGCGACAGGAAATTCATCAGCGACCGGGCGTTCACCGTCACGTACATCGAGGACATGATGTTCAGCGGCAGGACGATGCGGGCGACCTCGCGGGCGATGCCGGCGTCCAGCATCCGCTGATAGCTCTCGAAAGCGGCGACGGATGCCGCGCGCGTCTCGCGGGCGACGAGCTCGACCTGCTCCTCGGACCCGGGGAGGAACTGGTAGGCGCCGGGCTTGCCGACCTGGACGAGATTGCGCTCGGGGGCCGGGACGTAGAAGACGGGACGCAGCTCGCGGTAGCGGCCCGACTCCTCGTTGTAGGACGCCATGCGGTGCCGCATGAATTCGCGGAACACGAAGATCGGCGCCTGGACGTAGAAGGTCATCGAGTTGTGCTCGAACGGCGAACCGTGGCGGTCGCGCATGAGGTAGTTGATGAGGCCTCGGTCGCGCCCCGTCGCCTCGGTGCCCTCGGCGGCGGCCTCGAGGGTCTGCTCGCCCTGGGTCGAGACCCGGGCCGCGAAGAGCACGTCACTGTCGGATGCCGACGAGCGCACCAGCTCGACGGTGACATCGCTGCGGAACTCGATCTCGGGGCTGTCGGCGCGCTCACTCACGGCTCACACACTACCCGTCGGGGTGACGCCGGATGACGCCGCGGCGCCCCGACACCCGCGGCCGGCATTACTGTGGAGCGGTCATGGAACTCCTCCCCGCCATCGTCGTGCTGACCGCGCTGCTCGCGGTCACCGTCGGCATCGGTCTCACGCTGCGGTGGCGGCAGAACCGGCCGCGTCCCTTCGACCCGCAGGAGGTCGTCGAGCCGACCCGCCTGGGCGCGGAGCGGCTCGGCGACGAGGCGACCCTGCTGCAGTTCAGCACCGAGATGTGCGGCCGGTGCCCGGGCGTTCACCGCACGCTCCGCGAGATCGCGGACGAGCGGGACGGGGTCATCCACCTCGACGTCGACCTCACCCACCGCGTCGACATCGCGCAGCACTTCCGGGTCCTGCAGACCCCGACCACCCTCATCCTCGACAAGCACGGCGTCGTGCGCTCCCGGTTCGGCGGCACACCCGGACGCCAGGTCGTCGAGATGGAGCTCGACCGGGTGACCACGGGAGCCGGCCGTGGCTGAGGTGCGCGGGATCGATCCGCGCGGGCCGCGGTTCGCGGCATCCGTCACGTCGGTGCTGCTGCTCGTTGCGACGCTTCTGGCATTGGTCGGTATCTCGACGCAGAGGCCTGCATCCTTCGGGTGGTTCGCTTATCAGCCGATCGGCGACTTCGCTTTCGTCTCCGGGAGCCCCTGGGCGATCTCGCTCGCGCCGGTCAGCGCGCGCCTCCTCGACCTCGGCTTCCTCGCCGTCCTCGTCATCGCCCTGTTGTTCCTGTGGGGCGTCGTCTCGCCCCGCACGGCGCCGTGGGGTGTGCTCTACCGCCGCCTCATCCAGCCCCGCCTCGCTCCCCCGACCGACCTCGAGGACCCCCGTCCGCCCCGTTTCGCCCAGGGCGTCGGACTCTTCGTCACCACCGTCGGTCTGCTGCTCCACGTGATGGGCGTCCCGGTGGCGCTCCCGATCGCCGCGGGCCTCGCCTTCATGGCCGCGTTCCTCAACGCCGTGTTCGGGCTGTGCCTCGGATGCCAGTTGTGGCTGGTCCTGCAGCGCATCGGCCTCGTGGGCCGTACCGCCTGACGCTCCGCTGCGGCCGCGTCAAGTCATATCGCACGCTCATGGACGAGGTTTAGGCTCGGCAGCGATCCGTCACGACCACGACCGAGGAGACACCATGAGCGTCACGAGCGAAGCCACCACCAGCTGGAAGGGCACCCTGTTCGAAGGGGCGGGCGAGGTCGCCCTCGAGAGCTCCAACCAGGGACCGTTCGCCGTGAACTGGAAGGCGCGCAGCGAGGGATCCACCTCGGTGACGACGCCCGAGGAACTCATCGCCGCCGCGCACTCGTCGTGCTTCAGCATGGCCCTCTCCAACGCCCTCGCCGAGAACGGCACCCCGCCCGAGAGCGTCGAAACCACGGCATCCGTCACCTTCATCCCCGGCACCGGGATCACCGGCTCGCACCTGAACGTCAACGCGTCGGTGCCCGGCCTCTCGGCGGAGGACTTCGACCGCATCGCCAACGAGGCGAAGGCGGGATGCCCCGTCTCGGCAGCCCTCTCCGGCATCGAGATCACGCTCGAGGCGACGCTTGCCTGATCGCCGCGTCGTCGTCTCGGGTGCGTCGGGTCTGATCGGGCGGGCGCTCGTCGATTCGCTGCGGACCGACGGGTACACCGTCACGCGACTCGTCCGCCACGAGGCGCAGGCCCCCGACGAGGTGACCTGGGCGCCGGGCAAATCGCCGCTCGACCCCCAGGTGCTCGCGGGGGCTGCGGCCGTCGTGAACTTCAACGGCGCGACGATCGGGCGCTTCCCGTGGACGCCGTCCTACAAGAGGACGCTGGTGTGGTCGCGCATCCATCCGACGCAGACACTCGCCCGCGCCCTCCGCGAGCTCGCGGACGAGGCGCCGTTGTTCGTGAGCTCCTCGGCGACCGGGTACTACCCGCCCGACGCGCACGGCCGGACCTTCGACGAGTCGGGTCCGCGCGGCGACGCGTTCCTGTCCGACCTCTGCGGCGAGTGGGAGTCCGCGGCGACCGCATCGGGCGTCCGCACCGCGCTGCTGCGCACCGCCCCCGTCGTCCACCGGGACGGCGTGCTGAAGCCGCTGCTGCTGCTCACCAAGCTCGGCCTGTCGGGGCCGCTCGGCCGCGGCACGCAGGTGTGGCCGTGGATCTCGCTCGAGGACGAGGTGCGTGCGATCCGCCACGTCATCGACCGCGGGATCACGGGGCCGGTCAACCTGACGGGGCCCGAACGCGCCACCGCGAACGACCTCGGGTTCGCCCTGGCACGCCGCCTGAACCGCCCGTACGTGCTGCGCGCGCCCCTGTGGGCGGTCCGGCTCGTGCTCGGCAAGGACGCGGTCGAGGCGCTGCTCGCCAACGACACGCACGTCGTCCCGGCGGTGCTGCTCGAGACGGGCTTCACGTTCCGGCATCCGACCGTCGAGGACGCCGTCGCGGCGGCCGTCTGACCGGTCAGCCGCGACGGTCGGCGCGCTCGCGCGAGATCGCGGTGCGGATGGCGCTGCGCGCACGCCGACGGTCGCCCGCGCCGTCGTAGAGGAGCCCCATCCGGTACCAGGCGCGCCAGTCGTCGGGATCGCGCTCGACGGCGTCGCGGTACGCCGGGAAGAGCGCGTCGGCCTCGGCCTGCACGGGGCGTCCGCTCGGGCGCAGCGAGAGTTCCTCCTCGGGCAGGCCGCCCTCGGCCTCGAGTCGTCGGCCGAGCCGCTGCGCTCCCAGGCCGAAGCTCAGCTCGCGCCACAGCGCCCACACCGCCACGACGGGCAGGAGCACGAGGGCGATCCCCATCGCGATGCCCACCGGATCGCCGCTCGCCACGAGCAGCACGGCGCGCTGCGCGACGAGGACGATGTAGAGGACGACGACGGCGGCGACGATCCCGACGCCGATGCGGGTCCTCATCGGGCGGTCGTCGCGGCGACCTGGCCCGAGACGTCCCCGTCGGCGACCGGCACGGTGCGCGACGTGTGCGGCATCCGGATCCCGATGTCGATCATCGCGTCGAGACCGACGACGATCCCCGACGCGTCGCGGGCGGCATCGAGTGCCACACGGATGCCGGGGGCATAGGCCGCGGCAGGGTCCACGGTGTCGTGGACGATCGTGAGCGACTCCCCCGGCCCCGACAGGATCGTCTCCTGGCGGGCGATGACGCCCGGACGGCGGAGCGAGTGGACGGGGACGCTGGCGATCTGCTGACCCCGCGCGCGCTGGTCGACGTGCGGCGCCTCGACGGGTCCGACCTCCGACCGCGCCGCGGCGATGAGCTCCGCGGTGCGGACGGCCGTGCCGCTGGGCGAATCGACCTTCGTCTCGCGGTGGGTCTCGACGATCTCGATCGAGGGGAAGAAGGGAGCGGATGCCGCAGCCAGCGCGGACCCGATCACCGAACCCAGCGAGAAGTTTGGGATGAAGACGGCGCCCGTGCCGGCGGCATCCACCAGCGGGCGGACGAGGGCGATGCGCTCGGCGGACCATCCGGAGGTGCCGACGAGGACGTTCTTGCCGCGTTCGATCGCGGCGCGGACGACGTCGATCGACACCGCCGGGGTCGAGGCGTCGACGACGAGATCGGCCCCGTCGAGCTCGGCGAGGTCGCTCGAGGATCCGAGGACGGCGACCGTCTCGTATCCGTCGGTCGCTGCGATCACCTGGGCGATGATCCCGCCGAGTTTGCCGGTCCCGCCCACGAGGGCCACGCGCGTCGTCATGCCACCAGCCTAGGCGGGCGGGAACGACGCGATCGTGTCCCACGCGAGCTTGACGACCAGCAGGCCGAGGACGACGAGGAACACGACGCGGACGAAGCCGTTGCCGCCGCGGGTGGCCATTCGCGCGCCGAGGAGACCACCGGCGATGTTGGCGCACGCCATCAGCAGGCCCAGGGCGAGGATGATCTCGCCGTGCACACCGTAGACGATGAGCGCGGCCAGGTTCGTCGTGAGATTCGCGATCTTGGCGTTCACGCTCGCCTGCAGGAACCCGAAGCCGAGGACGCCGACGAGGAGGATGACGAAGAACGACCCGGTGCCCGGCCCGAGGATCCCGTCGTAGAAGCCGACCCCGAGCCCGATGGCGCCCGAGCGCCACACCACGGCCCGGCGATCCGTGTGTCGCGGCTCGTGATGCAGCCCCATGCGGGGCCGCAGCAGCGTGTAGACGCCGACGGCGACGACGGCGACGAGCACGACGGGGGTCAGGAGTTCGCGCGGCACGTACCGCGAGAGGGCCGCACCGACGGCGGAACCGGCGAACGCCCCGGCGACGAGCGGGATCAGGAGGGTGAGGTGGACCCGGATACGACGCAGATAGACCCAGCTGGCCGAGAGCGTCCCGAAGAAGGACGAGAGCTTGTTCGTCCCGAGGATGAACGGCGTCGCGACGTCCTTCGGCACCCCGATCACGAGGGCGGGGAGCTGGATCAGGCCGCCTCCTCCGACGACCGCGTCCACCCAGCCGGCGAGCCCGGCGGCGACGACGAGGAACAACAGGGCGCTCGCGGAGACGGGGAGCCACTCGGCGAGGAGAGGGCCGGTCAGCACCTCACACCGAGAGGATGTCGGGGAGGCCCGTCCGCAGCTCCACGGGCAGGTGCGCGAGGTCGTTGTGGGAGACGAGCGTCCACGGACGCCCCGGGCGCTGCGCCAGCACCGTCAGGCCGCAGTGCGCCTGGTTGATCGTCAGCCACCGCCATTCCGGCGCCTGCAGCACCTCGCGTACGAACCACGCGATGACGAAGTTGTGGGTGATCAGCAGCTCGTGCGCGTGGGGACGGTGCGCGAGGAATTCCACCCCGGCATCCGCCATCTGCGCGGCTCCCGCGTCGGCCTCGGCCTCGGTCACTCCCCCGAAGAACGGCTCGTAGACGTGCGGGGTGTCCGGCGTCATGCCACTCGGCACGCAGTCGAACAGCAGGGCGGTGGGCTCGGGGTCCACCGCGGGCAGGCGCTCGGCGACAGCGCGAGCGGTCTCGGCCGCACGCAGCAGCGGTGAGTGCCACACAGCGGTGAGCGGGACGCCCGAGAGACGATCGGCGAGAAGCTCTGCCTGCCGACGACCGCGCGGCGAAAGCGGTCCGTCGGCGAGCCCGTGCTCGGCGTCGAGATGCTCGCCGTGCCGCACCAGATACAGATAGTGCGTCACGTGTCTGCTCGCTTCGTCGAAAGTGCGCCGGGCGTTGCCCCGGCTCCTTCCACCCTAAACCAGCCTCAGTCGGTGGCCCGCGCGATCTCGGCGAGGTGCGCTCGACTGAGGTGCACGCCGACACCCTGCACGAGTTCGTCGACGTGGGCGACGGCGTAGGCGTTGACGATCGGCGCCGCGACGATCCGTTGCGCGAGCAGCCAGGCGATGGCGACAGCGGCGGGCGGCACCGCGAGCTCGCCGGCGATCCGGTCCATCGCCCGCAAGGTCCGCGCGCCGCGACGGTTCATACTCGCCGCCAACTGGCGACCGCGCACCGTGCCCCCGACGTGGTCGCGGTCGCGATGCATCCCCGACAGGTACCCGTGCTCGAGGGCCTGCGACGGCGTGACGGCGATGCCCTGCGCTCCGGCGACCAGTCGCAGATCGCCGTCGAACTCGTCGCGCCGGAGCACGTTGTACGGCACGTCGAGCACAGTGAAGCGGGGGTATCCGGCCGCCGACAGGATGCGGGCCTCCACCAGCTGCGCGGCGCGGTAGCCCGCGGCGCCGACAGCACGCACCTTGCCCGACTCGACGAGCCACTCCGCCGTGGCGAGGGTGTCCTCGAGCATGGTGGTGCGGTCGGAGGTGCCGTCGAGGGACAGCACGTCGATCCGGTCGGTGCCGAGTCGGATGAGGGATGCCTCGACGGCCCGCACGAGGTTGACCGGGCCGAGACCGGGGTTGTCGGCACCTCGGCCGACACGCACCGTGAGAACCACGTCGTCGCGGTTGCGGCGCGCGGCCATCCACCGGCCGATGGCGTGCTCGCTGCGACCGGCGGCGTAGCTGTCGGAGGTGTGGAGCGCGTTGCCGCCGCGTTCGACATAGCGGTCCAGGATGGCGTGGGCCGCCGCGATGTCGATGTGCCACCCGAACTCGCCGCCGCCGAGGATGAGCGGGAACACCGAGAACCCGGTCTCGCCCAGGGGGACGCGCACGGTGCGGCCCACGGGAGCGCCGTGGACGGGCAGCGGACCGGAGGGGTGCAGGGTGGGCGCGGCGCTCGGCGACGTCGGATCCGCCGTTTCGAACGCTGCCATGCCCGTCTCCTTGCAGAGCGCTCGGGGAGACATGCGTCCATGCGCCGCCGGGTGCGCTCACTCCGAGGGTAGAACAGCCCTCGGACGCTGCGTGCACAGCCGCCCCGTGGACGATGACGTTTCGATAACGGTTGCGCAACGGGGCGGCCGGCGAACGGCGAACGCCCGCCCTCCGAAGAGGACGGGCGTTCGTCAGAGGAGGATCAGGCCTCGGCCGGCGCCTCAGCGGCCGCGTCGCCGGCCGGAGCCGACTCCTCGACCACGGGCTCGAGCGACAGCTTGCCGCGGTCGTCGATCTTGGTGATGCGCACCAGGATCTTCTGACCGACACCGAGGACGTCCTCGACGTTCTCGACGCGCTTGCCGCCCGCGAGCTTGCGGACCTCGCTGACGTGCAGCAGCCCGTCCTTGCCCGGCAGGAGCGAGACGAACGCACCGAAGGTCGCGATCTTGACGACCGTGCCCAGGAACTGCTCGCCGACCTCGGGGTTGGTCGGGTTAGCGATGGCGTTCACCTGCGCCCGAGCGGCCTCGGCCGAGGGACCGTCGACGGCGCCGATGTACACCGTGCCGTCGTCCTCGATCGAGATCTGCGCGCCGGTCTCGTCCTGGATCGCGTTGATCGTCTTGCCCTTGGGGCCGATCAGCTCACCGATCTTGTCGACCGGGATCTGGACGCTGATGACGCGCGGCGCGGTCGGCGCCATCTCGTCGGGCGCGTCGATCGCCGAGTTCAGGACGTTCAGGATCGTGAGGCGGGCATCCTTCGCCTGCGTCAGCGCGGCGGCGAGCACCGACGACGGGATGCCGTCGAGCTTCGTGTCGAGCTGGATCGCGGTGATGAACTCGCTCGTGCCCGCGACCTTGAAGTCCATGTCACCGAGGGCGTCCTCGGCGCCGAGGATGTCGGTCAGCGCGGCGTAGCGCGTCTGGCCGTCGACCTCGTCGGTCACGAGACCCATCGCGATACCGGCGACGGGGGCGCGCAGCGGCACACCCGCGTTCAGCAGCGACAGGGTCGAGGCGCACACCGAGCCCATCGACGTCGAGCCGTTGGAGCCGAGAGCCTCGGACACCTGACGGATCGCGTACGGGAACTCCTCACGGCTGGGCAGCACGGGCACGAGGGCGCGCTCGGCGAGGAAGCCGTGCCCGATCTCGCGACGCTTCGGGCTGCCGACACGGCCGGTCTCACCGGTCGAGTAGGGCGGGAAGTTGTAGTGGTGCATGTAGCGCTTGCTCGTCGTGGGCGACAGCGAGTCGATCTGCTGCTCCATCTTGAGCATGTTCAGGGTGGTGACACCCAGGATCTGGGTCTCGCCGCGCTGGAAGATCGCCGAGCCGTGGACGCGCGGGATGACCTGCACCTCGGCGTCGAGCGGACGGATGTCGGCGAGCCCACGACCGTCCATGCGGACACCCTCGGAGAGGATGCGACCGCGGACGACGACCTTCGTCACGGACTTGTAGGCGGCGGAGAACTCGATCGGCGCGCCGGCGGGCAGCTGCTCCGCCTCGACGGCGGCGATGAGCTCGGCCTTGACGCGGTCCTTGACGGCGTCATCGGCCGCCTGGCGCTCCTGCTTGTCGGCGATCTGGTACACGTTCACCAGGTCGTCGTAGGCGCGGCCGGCCACGAAGTCGTAAACCTCGGAGCTGTACGGCGGGAAGACGGGGTAGACGCCCGGCTCACGCGAGGACTCGGCGGCCATCTGCGCCTGCGCCTCGACGAGCTGCTTGAGGAACGGCTTGGCGGCCTCGAGGCCACCGGCGACGATGTCCTCGCTCGGCTTGACGGCGCCGCCCTTGATGAGGTTCCACGAGTTCTCGGTGGCCTCGGCCTCGACCATCATGATCGCGACGTCGCCGTCGGGCAGGACGCGACCGGCGACCATGAGGTCGAACACGGCCTCCTCGACCTGCTTCTGGTTCGGGAACGCGACCCACTGGTCGGCGTGCTCGCCGTGACCGGGGATGAGCGCGAGGCGCACACCGGCGATCGGGCCCGAGAACGGCAGACCCGAGATCTGCGTCGACGCGGAGGCCGCGTTGATCGCGAGGGCGTCGTAGTACTCGCCGGGCGCGATAGACAGCACCGTCACGACGATCTGGACCTCGTTGCGGAGGCCGTCGACGAACGACGGACGCAGCGGCCGGTCGATGAGGCGGCAGACGAGGATCGCCTCCGTCGAGGGACGACCCTCGCGACGGAAGAACGAGCCGGGGATCTTGCCCGCCGCGTACGAACGCTCTTCGACGTCGACGGTCAGCGGGAAGAAGTCGAAGCCCTCACGGGGGTGTTTGCCGGCGCTGGTGGCCGACAGGAGCATCGTCTCCTCGTCGAGGTAGGCGGCGACGGCGCCCTGCGCCTGCTGGGCGAGGCGTCCGGTCTCGAACCGGACGGTGCGGGTGCCGAAGCGTCCGTTGTCGAGGACGGCTTCGGCGGCGGTGATTTCAGGACCTTCCAAGAGGTCTCTCCTTCTTTGTTTAGACTCGCACGCGCGTTTCGCGAGCGAGATCGTGCGAAGGAGCAGGAACAGGCAGATATGGGCGCGCGGAGAATCCGCGAGGACCGCCTGCGCTGGCCACCAGTCGAAGACCACCATCCGCGGGAACGGGATGGGAATCCACCACAGGGGACCAGCTTCCTGCCGGGCCTGCTCCATGAGCTCACTGTGAAGTTGAGCGGATGCCGCGATGAGGACCGCGGGCAACCCGACCCATCCTATCAGCGGACCTTCGGAGTGCGTATCGTGGCGGCATGAGCGACGACGAGAAGACCGCGGACGCGGCATCCGAAGACATGAAGCGGAAGTTCCGCGAGGCGCTCGAGAAGAAGAACGCGCAGAGCCGGAAGGGTGAAGCCCACCTGGACGGGGACTCCGCCGTGCACGGGACGCACGGCGCCGTCACCAAGCGCGAGTTCCGACGCAAGAGCGGCTGAGCCCGAACGGCCCGACATGACGGCGGGCCCGGATGCCTTCTGGCTGTCCGGGCCCGCCGCGTTCGTGTCGCGTCAGCGCGACGCCACCTCCGCGCGCCGGCGAGCGCGCTCCTCCTTGGCCGCTGCCTCGTCGAGGGCGGCGTCACCGAGGCCCGTCGTGTCGACGGCGCCGGTGTCGTCCGAGACGCCGTGACCCGTGAGCGTCGACTCGTCGAAGGGACGCTTCCCCGCGAGGACCGCGGCGACCTGCTCGCGGTCGATCTGCTTCGTCCACGTGCCGATGAGGAGCGTCGCGACCGCGTTGCCGGTGAAGTTCGTGAGCGCACGGCCCTCGGACATGAACCGGTCGATGCCGACGATGACGCCGACGCCGTTGACGAGGTCGGGGCGGTAGGCCTGCAGACCGCCCGCGAGGGTCGCCAGCCCCGCACCGGTGACACCGGCAGCACCCTTGGAGGCGATGATCATGAAGACCAGGAGACCGATCTGCTCGGGGATCGACATCGGCGCCCCCATGCCGGCGGCGATGAACAGCGACGCCATCGTCAGGTAGATCGCGGTGCCGTCGAGGTTGAAGGAGTACCCGGTGGGGACCGTGATGCCCACGACGGGCTTGGAGACGCCGAGGTGCTCCATCTTGGCGATCAGGCGCGGCAGGGCCGACTCGCTCGAGGAGGTGCCCACGATGAGCAGGTACTCGCGGCCGAGGTACTTCATCACCTGGAAGATGTTGATGCGGGCGACGGCGTACAGGAGCGTTCCGAGGACGCCGACGATGAACACGATGCACGTGATGTAGAAGGCGATCATCAGAAGGCCGAGGCTCAGGATCGCCGCGACACCGGTCTTGCCGACGACGGCGGCGATGGCACCGAACGCACCGATCGGGGCGAGCCAGAGGATCATGCCGAGGATGCGGAAGACGAGGGCCTGAAGGTTCTTGACCGCGTTCATGACGGGCTCGCCCTTGGCGCCCATCTTCTGCAGGGCGAAGCCGACGAGCAGGGCGATGAACAGGACCTGGAGGACGCTCTCGCCGGTGAAGGCCGAGAAGAAGGTGGTCGGGATGATGCCGAGGATGAACTCCGTCGTCGTCTTCGCCTCGGGCAGCGAACCGGTGTCGTAGGTGGCGCTCTGCATGTTGAGGCCCTCACCCGGGTGGATGATGTTGCCGACCACGAGACCGATCCCCAGGGCGAACGTCGACATCGCCATGAAGTAGAGGAGCGCAAGACCGCCGATGCGACCGACGGTGGCGGCCTTGGCGATGGAGCCGACCCCGACGACGATCGTGCAGAAGATGATCGGCGCGATCATCATCTTGATGAGGTTGACGAACGCTTTGCCGACCGGTTCCAACTCGACGGCGAAGGTCGGCCAGAGGAGACCGACGACGCAGCCGAGGACCACCGCGATGATCACCGAGACGTACAGCCAGGTGTGCTTGTCCCAGGCCTGCTTGCCGCGGCGGGGGTTGTATCCGGGGAGCCGGAACGAGGTTGTGAGGGCCATGATCTCTCCTGCGTGACAGTCTTTGTCGTGAGCCGACGGCAGTGTCGACGAGGATCAGCGTGCGCCTCGCGGACCGGCATCCGCCGTTGTGGTCGTATTGTTCGCAGAACGGCGAGAGGAGTGCAGGGTGGCGCGACCCCGACCGACGAGCGCGGCATCCCGCGTCTTCGTCGCCGTCTCGGCCGCCGTCGTCGTCCTCTCCCTCGCGATGGCGGGAATCCTGCTCTGGGAGGGCCAGCGCGCCGTCCGCGCGGAGGCCGAGCGGGTGACGCGGGCGGTGGCCGAGACGATCGCCGACAGCGCCGGCGTCGTCGACGCCCTCGCGCAGGGGGACCGCGCCGCGGCGTCGCGCGTCCTGCAGCCCGAGATCGAGGCGATCATCGCCGACGCCGGCGTCGACTTCGTGACCGTGATGGACCCCTCCGGCATCCGGATCACCCATCCTGACCCGGCTCGGATCGGCGAGCGCTACCTCGGGACCATCCCCGAGGGCACCGTGACCCTCACGGAGGAGTTCACCGGGACCCTGGGGCCGTCCGTCCGGACGATCGTGCCGGTCGTCTCGGACGGCGAGGTCGTGGGGCGCGTGTCGGTGGGCGTCACGATCGGATCGATCGCCGAGACGCTCGGCCCGCGCGTCCTGGTGGCGGTCGGCATCGCGGTGGTCCTCGCCGCGGCGGGGCTCGCCGGAGCCATCTTCGCCCGGCGGGCGACCCGGCGGGTCACCGGAGACCTCCCCGCCGGCGCCGTGCGCGACGCCGTCTCGTCGTATGAGTCCATGCGCACCCTCGGGGAGGCGCTCCGGGCGCAGACGCACGAGCACGGCAACAGGCTGCACACGGCCATCGCCCTGCTCGAACTGGGCCGCACGAGCGAGGCGATCGAGATCCTCTCGGAGGACGCCCGGCAGAGCCAGTTGCTCGTCGATCAGGTCGCGGCCCGCCGCGAGGGCGACCCGACGGTGGGCGCCCTGCTGCTCGGCAAGGCGTCGCAGGCCGCCGAGCGCGGTGTCGAGTGGCGCGCGCGCATCGACGCCGACGCGCCGCGATCGGTGCTCTCCCCCGTTGACGCGGTGTCGGTCGTCGGAAACCTCATCGACAATGCGCTGGATGCCGCGGCGTCCGGCGCCGCGCCGCGGTGGGTGGACGTGCGCATGACCCCCACCGCGGAGGACGAGCTCGCCGTCGAGGTCGCCGACAGCGGGGACGGCATCCCGGCTGAGATCACGGACCGCATCTTCGCGCACGGCTTCTCGACGAAACCCGCGGGCGAGCTCGGTCGCGGCGTGGGCCTCGCCCTCGTGCGCTCGATCGTGGAGGAGGCCGAGGGCACGATCTCGGTGACGTCCGATCCGACGACGTTCCGCGTCATCCTCCCCCGGAGCAACGGATGATCGGCGTGCTGGTCGTCGACGACGACGCCCTCACCCTCGAACTCCACCGGCACTACGTCGAGCGGCTGGACGGCTTCGAGGTCGTCGCCGAGTGCACCGGCGCACGCGCCGCCGTCGCCGCCCTACTCGACAGTCCCCGCGCCGCCGACATCGACCTCGTCCTGCTCGACATGACGATGCCCGACGGCTCGGGGCTCGATGTCCTCCGCCACCTTCGCGCCCGAGCCGGGACGGTCGACGTCATCGCGATCACGTCGGTCCGCGATGCGGAGGTGGTGCGGCAGGCGATCACGCTCGGTGCGGTGCAGTACCTCGTCAAACCCTTCACGTTCGGCGATTTCCAGGACCGGATGCAGCAGTACCGCCGCTTCCGCGACCAGGTGTCGCAGACGGCGGGCGCGGCGACGCAGGCCGAGATCGACGCGATGCTGGGGACCCTGCGCACCGCGCCCGCGCCGACACTGCCGAAGGGGCTGTCGCCCGAGACCCTCGGCCGCGTGAGCGCGCTGCTGCGGACAGGGCCGGCGTCGGCACGAGAGGCGGCGGACCGGCTCGGGATGTCGCGGGTCGCCGCGCGGCGATACCTGGAGCACCTCGCCGAGGCGGGCCGGGTCGAGCGGGTGCAACGGTACGGGACCCCGGGTCGCCCCGAGACGGAGTACCGCTGGAAGCAGTGAGCGGCGCCGCTCAGCGCTGCACGCCGGCCCGCCCGCCGGGACGGCCGACCAGGACGTAGTCCGGGACCTTCGCCGTCAGCCCGTCCCCGGCCGTCCGGCCCCGCAGCCGGCGCCACACCCACGGCAGCGCATCGCGGCGCAGCCACGAGCCGGTCGGGGGCTCCTCGTCGACGTGGAACGCCTCGTCGAGACCGGCGAGCGCCTCGGCGTCGGGCATGCCGAGCGCCTCGGCGGCGCGATAGGCGACGTAGCGATGCCCCCGCGAGCGCAGGTGCACCTTGTCGTCGGCCCAGAGCTCGACGCGCGACAGCTCGGGGAGGGCCGCGAGGTCGAGGAGGATCGTGCCGGTGCGTGCGGCCGCCCGGCGCAGGTGCGCGTTGTAGACGGCGAAGCGTCGGGTGAACACGCCCGCCGCCCACCTGTCCGGGAGGAAGACCGTCGCGAGCAGCACGTCGCACCCCGCGTCGCGGAGGCGGGTCACGGCATCCTCCACCTGCGCGGCTAGCGCGACCGGGTCGCACCGCACCTGCGCGAGGTCGTTGGCGCCGATCAGCACCGACACCAGGTCGGGGCGCATCTCGAGACAGCGGGGCAGCTGCTCCTCGACGAGGTGCGCGACGCGGCGACTGCGGACGGCCAGGTTCGCGTAACGGAAGGCACGATGCTCCCCGCCGCTCAGCGCCAGCAGGTGCGCGAGCCGGTCGGCCCATCCGCGGAACGCTCCCCGCGGCATGCGGGACGCATCGCACAGGCCCTCGGTGATCGAGTCCCCCAGCGCGACGTATCGGGACCAGGAGCGCCCGTCCGCGGCGCCGGGGGCGGCGACGTCCGGGCGGGGCCACGCGAGGGCCCGGCGCCCGGCATCCGTCCGGTGCAGCATCGCGGCACGGTCGTAATGCTCGACGAGGCGGTCCGCGAGCGCCTCCCAGGTGCGTCCCGACACCGCGTCGCGGGCGGCGCGGGCGAAGGCGCGGCGCTTCGCGTCGTCACCGGCGAGGTCGGCGACCCGCGCGCGCAGGTCGTCCGCGTCGCCCGGGCGGTAGAGCCACCCGTCGACGCTGCTGCGGACGAGGTCGACGGGACCGCCGGTCCCCGTCGCCACGACCGGGACGCCGCTGGCCTGCGCCTCCTGGATCGTCTGGCCGAAAGTCTCGCTCTCGCCGGGGTGGACGAAGACGTCGAACGACGCGAGCGCGGTCGCCAGCGCGTCGCCATCGAGGTGGCCGAGGAAGACCGCGTTCGGCAGGAGCTGCTCGAGGACCGGTCGCGCAGGCCCGTCCCCGACGATGACGAGACGGATGCCGGGGATCCCCCGCAGCGCCGCGAGGTCCTCCACCTGCTTCTCGGGAGCCAGCCTCCCCACGTACCCGACGATCACCTCGCCGGGGGCGACGCTCCGCCGCCACCGCTCGTCGCGCCGGCTCGGCGTGAACCGCGCGCCGTCCACGCCGCGCCCCCACAGCGCGACGCGGTCGACGCCGAACCCCTCGAGCTGCGCGCGCGCCGACGCGGAGGGGGCGAGGGTGAGGGTCGCGCGGCGGTGCAGCCGGCGGACGTGCGCCTCGGCCAGGGCGGCCCCCTGCGGGAGCCCGTACCTCCCCGCGTACGAGACGACGTCGGTCTGGTACACGGCGACGCTCGGCAGCCGGCGTGCCTCGGCGGCGAGGAGCCCCTGCCACCCGAGCAGGAACGGCGAGGCGAGGTGGACCACGTCCGCGTCGAAGCGGGCGAGGTCGCGGGCGAGCGAGGCGACCGGTGGCACAGCGAGACGGACGGCGGGGTACCGCGGCAGCGGGACGGACGGCACGGCGCGGCCCGGCATCCCGAGCTCCCGGCGTCCGGCGGCGGGCGCGATGACGAACACGTCGTGCCCGCGTCGCTCGAGATGGTCCCGGATCTGCAGGACGGATCCGGTGACCCCGTTCATGTGCGGGAGGAAGGACTCGGTGACGACCGCGACTCTCACAGCACCAGGGTGACGGGCGGCGGAGCCCTGACACAGCGCGGAAGGCCCGGATCGCGGAGTGTTCATCCCCCCCTCCCCGCGCGTCCACCGACCGGTTCCGCGCCGTCCCCCGTTCGCGCGTCGTTCACCCCCGCCTGCTACACAGGCGCCGTGTTCGCCGATCTGCTGACGAGCGTCGCGGCGGGCCCGTGGGCGCTGCCGGCGCTCTTCGCCCTCGTCCTCGCCGACGCCGTCCTCGTCGTCGTCCCGGGCGAGGTGGCCGTCACCGCGGCGGGGGCGCTCGCGGCCGCCACCGGAACGCCGCCGCTCGCCGCCGTCGTCGCGGTGGCCGCCCTCGCCG
Organism: Microbacterium sp. ARD31; assembly: GCF_031844425.1. Lineage (NCBI taxonomy): Bacteria > Bacillati > Actinomycetota > Actinomycetes > Micrococcales > Microbacteriaceae > Microbacterium > Microbacterium sp. ARD31. The sequence continues at coordinate 6,425 of NZ_JAUZVE010000030.1, read as the reverse complement.
CCTTCTGCGGCGACGCGCTCTGCTACGGCGTGGGGCGGTTCGCCGGCGTGGAGCGGTGGGGATGGATGCGGCACCGCCGCATCCGTGCCGCGTTCGAGTGGGCGGGAGCCCGCCTGTCGCGCGGGACGGCGACGGTGGTGTTCACGGCACGGTTCATCCCCTTCGCCCGGCTCGCGGTCAACCTCACCGCGGGAGCGACGAGGGTGCCCGCGGCCCGGTACCTGGGCACGGTCGCGGTCGCGGCGACCGTCTGGGCGCTCTACCAGGCGGTCGTGGGTGCCGCTGTCGGCGGTCTCCTGCCGGGGAGCCCCGCGCTGGCCGTCGTCGTCTCCATCGCCGTTGCGATCATCCTGGGCGTGACGATCGACGCGGCGGCGGCCCGCTGGACGGGCCGCCGCTCACGCTGAGGGGATCACTCCCCCGTGAGACCACCGAGCAGGTGACCGAACGAGCCGCCCTTGCCGAGGTAGGACTCGGGGTCGAACGGGTCGAGCGTCTCGCCGGCCGGGCGCCGCGTCACGGCATCCGCCAGTTCCCGTGCGCCGCGCTCGATGCGAGCCGACAGCGGCGAGACGTCGTCGGCGCGGGCACCCCAGTCCGAGGACGCGGCGAACACACCGGTCGAGACCGCCTCGGCGTGCAGGTAGGCGAACAGCGGACGGATCGCGTAGTCGATCGCGAGCGAGTGCCGCGCCGTGCCCGCGTTCGCCCCGATGAGGACGGGCTTGCCCTGCAGCGCGTCGGGATCGAGCACGTCGATGAACGACTTGAACAGGCCCGAGTAGCTCGTCGAGAAGATCGGCGTGACGACGATGAGCGCGTCGGCCGACACGACCGTGTTGATCATCGTCTCGAGGGCGGGCGGGGCGAACCCGGTGAGCAGGTTGTTCGTGATGTCGTGCGCGTACTCGCGGAGCTCGAAGGTGTCGACGGATGCCTCCACCCCCCGCTCCCGCAGGTCCGCGAGCACGGCGGTCGCCAGCTTGTCGGCGAGCATCCGCGTCGACGACGGGTTCGAGAGCCCCGCCGAGACGACCGCGATGCGACGGGCGGTCATCGAGCACCGCCCAGACCGAACGCGGCGCCGACGGGAGCCGGGGTGTCCTGGTACGGGCTCGGGCCGGAGAGGTTGTCGCCGCGGTTCGCGCGCGGGCGGGCCTCACGGACCGGACCGTCACCGTACGTGGCGGCCACCCGCGCCGCGTGGGTGGGGGCATCGGGGACGATGGCCGGCCGATCCTTCGCCAGCTCCTTGCGGAGCACCGGCACGACCTCGCCGCCGAGGAAGTCGAGCTGCTCGAGCACGGTCTTCAACGGAAGCCCCGCGTGATCGACGAGGAAGAGCTGACGCTGGAAGTCGCCGAACAGGTCGCGCATGCCTGCGTACCGGTCGATCACCTGCTGCGGCGAACCGACGGTGAGCGGCGTCATCTCGGTGAAGTCCTCCATCGACGGGCCGTGGCCGTAGACGGGGGCGTTGTCGAAGTACGGGCGGAACTGCGCGACGGCATCCTGCGAGTTCTTCGCCATGAACGCCTGACCGCCGATGCCGACGATCGCCGTCTCGGGAGCCCCGTGGCCGTAGTGCTCCCAGCGCTGACGGTAGAGGCCGATCAGGCGCTGGTAGTGCTCGGCGGGCCAGAAGATGTTGTTCGCGAAGAAGCCGTCGCCGTAGTACGCGGCCTGCTCGGCGATCTCGGGCGTGCGGATCGAGCCGTGCCACACGAAGGGCGGCACACCGTCGAGCGGCCGCGGCGTCGAGGTGAAGCCCTGCAGCGGCGTGCGGAACGTGCCCTCGAAGTCGACGACGTCCTCACGCCACAGCTTGTGGAGCAGGGCGTAGTTCTCGATCGCGAGCGGCACGCCCTGACGGATGTCCTTGCCGAACCAGGGGTAGACGGGACCGGTGTTGCCGCGCCCGAGCATGAGGTCCATGCGACCGCCCGACAGGTGCTGCAACATCGCGTAGTCCTCAGCGATCTTCACGGGATCGTTCGTCGTGATGAGCGTCGTCGAGGTCGAGAGGATGAGGCGCTCGGTCTGCGCCGCGATGTACGCGAGCGTCGTCGTCGGCGAGGACGACCAGAACGGCGGGTTGTGGTGCTCGCCGATGGCGAAGACGTCGAGGCCGACCTCTTCGGCGTGCTTGGCGATCTCGACGGTCGCCGCAATGCGCTCTCGCTCGCTCGGCGTGTGACCCGTGGTGGGGTCCTGCGTGATGTCGGTGACGGTGAAGATGCCGAACTGCACCCCGGGCCAGGTGGTGGTGCTGCTGGTGTCGCTCACGGTGTCCCTCTCGATTCCCGGACGGATCGCGCCCGATTCATGCAAGTGAATATACCGGTGTCAACGCCGTGGTGTCCACGTTATTCCCGCGGGTACTGCTCGTCGTCCTCGGGCACGCCATCCAGCGGCTGACGTACGACTCGGACATCGCGCAGAGCCTCTACTTCCTGATCTACGCGTTCCACATGCCGGCGTTCGCGCTCATCTCGGGCTACTTCTCGCGCTCCGACCCGCCGAGCAGACGACGGATGACCCGTCTCCTCACCGACATCGTCGTGCCGTACGTGATCTTCGAGGGCCTGTGGACGCTGACGAAGTTCCTCGTCGAGGGCCAGGCGAACCCGAACCTCACCCAGCCGTCGTGGACCCTCTGGTTCCTGCTCGCCCTCGCCATCTTCCGGCTCGTGCTGCCGTACCTCGCACTGCTCCGGATGCCGCTGCTCTGGACGCTCGTCATCTCGATCACGGCGGGCTACTTCCCCAACGTGGACGCGACGCTGTCGCTCTCGCGCACGCTCGGGCTGCTGCCGTTCTTCACCCTGGGATGGTGGCTCAGCCATCACCGCATCCTCGAACGCCACGGGCTGCTGCAGCGACGGAGACTGTCGTTGCGTCTGGCCGCCGCGGCGATCCTCGCCGCCGCCGGCGTCTGCGCGTGGGTGTTCGTCGGCCCGCTGAAGGAGATGAACCTCAGCCAGTGGCTCTTCTACGAGGAGAACTACGTCGATCTCGTCGGATGGCAGTGGTGGGCGGGCGGCGTGCGGCTGCTGCTCATGGCCCTCGCGCTCGTGCTCAGCGTCTCGTTCTTCGCACTCATCCCCCGCGGCCAGTACCGCTGGACCTCGATCGGACGGTACACGATGTACGTCTACCTCCTGCACTCCTTCGTGCTCTACCCGTTCCGGGAATCGGGGGTGCTGCGCGGACTCGATCCGACGTGGCTGTGGCTGCCGCTCGTCGCCCTCCTGTCGGTGGCGATCACGGTGCTCCTGGCGTCCCGACCGGTCCGCCGCGTCTTCCGCCCGCTGATCGAACCGCGCCCCGGATGGCTCTTCGCCGACCCCGACCTCACGCGGAGCGACGGACGGCGCAACGACCCGACGGGGTCGCGGCGGCCGGGCGCGCCGAGCGGGACGCCCAGTACCTGAGAGGAGTCAGGCGGGGGCGAACGACAGGCCGAACGCCGCGGCGACGCCCTCGTTGACGACCCGCCCCGCTCGCACGTTCAGTCCCTTGGCTAGCGCGGGATCGGCCGCCGATGCGGCATCCCACCCCTTGTCGGCGAGCGCCGTGACGTAGGGCAGCGTTGCGTTCGTGAGGGCGCGCGTGGAGGTCTCGGGCACCGCGCCGGGCATGTTCGCGACGCAGTAGTACACGGCGTCGTGGACGGCGAACGTGGGGTCGTCGTGCGTGGTCGGACGCGAACCCTCGAAGCAGCCGCCCTGGTCGATCGCGATGTCGACGAGGACCGCGCCCGCCTTCATGCCCGCCACCATGTCGAGCGTGACGAGCTTCGGCGCCGCCGCACCCGGGATGAGGACCGATCCGATGACGAGATCAGCGGATGCCACCTGCTCCGCGATCTCGTACCGGCTGGAGGCGCGGGTGTGCAGGCCGGCATACCGTTTCTCGAGCTCACGCAGCCGCGGCAGCGAGACATCGATGACGGTGACGTTCGCACCCATCCCGAGGGCGTTCGCCGCCGCGTGCTCGCCGGCCACCCCGCCGCCGATGACGACGACCTTGGCCTTCGGCGTCCCGGCGACCCCGCCCAGGAGGGTGCCGCGGCCGCCTGCGGCACTCATGAGCGTGTGCGCGCCGACGGTGATGGAGATCCGGCCGGCGACCTCGCTCATGGGCGACAGGAGGGGCAGCGACCGATCCGCGGCCTGCACGGTCTCGTACGCCACGGCGGTGGTTCCCGCCGCAATGAGGGCGTCGGTGAGCGGTCGGTCCGCGGCCAGGTGGAGGTAGGCGAAGAGGGTGAGGTCGCCCCGGAGGTGACCGTACTCGGCGGCGATGGGCTCCTTGACCTTCACCACGAGCTCGGCGTCGCCCCAGGTCGATTCGGCGTCCGGCGTGATCGTCGCACCGGCCGCCGCGAAGGCGTCGTCGGAGAGGCGGGAGCCCGCGCCGGCCCCGGACTGCACGAGGACCTCATGACCGCGGGAGACGAGGGCGTCCACACCGGCGGGGGTGATCGCCACCCGGTTCTCGTTGTTCTTGATCTCAGTGGGGACCCCGATGCGCATGGCGGCACGCTCCTCGTCGGCGAGTGATGTGGATTCATCCTGCAGATGATTCGTGACGAACGTGTGACAACGGAACATCCTTCGGTGAAGATGGCCTGGGGACGGAAGAAGGAGACGGAATGACGGCTATTTCGCACGACCGGGCGAAGGATCTTCGACCCGCCGTCGACCTCGACGAGGTCGATCGTTCGATCGTCGACGCCCTCGCCGCCGATGCGCGGCTCACGAACGCGGAACTCGCCGCCCGCATCGGGGTGGCACCGTCGACCGCGCACGCCCGCACCCGCGCGCTGGTGGAGCGCGGGGTCCTCACCGGCTTCCACGCGAGCGTGGACCAGCGGGTCGTCGGTGCGGGACTCCAGGCGATGGTGCACGTGACGCTGCGACCCGGCTCGCGCCACGAGAGCATCACGGAGTTCGCCCACGAGGTGCGCGGGCTCCCCCAGGTCATCCAGATGTTCTTCCTCGGCGGGTCGGACGACTTCCTCATCCACATCGCCGTCGCGGACTCCAGCGAGGTGCGGGCCTTCGTCGTCGAGCACCTCTCCGCGCAGCGCAGCGTCGCGAACACCCGGACGAGCATCATCTTCGACTACCACCGCAATCGCGTCGCCGCCCCGTTCCACTGAGCCGGTAACGACCCGCAACATTGGGCGGCACGCCGGGGCGGCCTGCTTATCCTCGGACCATGTCCGCTCAGAGCCTCCCCGTCCTCGACCTCTCACTGCTCGATCAGGGGCCCGAGGCCGCCGACGCGTTCCGTGCCGAACTGCGCCGGGTCACCCACGAGGTCGGGTTCTTCTACCTCACCGGCACGGGCGTCTCCCCCGAACTCGAGGCCCGCCTCCACCGCGCCGCGCGCACCTTCTTCGCGCTGCCCGACGAGGCGAAGCTCGAGATCGAGAACGTGAAGAGCCCGCACTTCCGCGGGTACACGCGTATCGGCGGCGAGCGCACGCAGGGCCTCGTGGACTGGCGCGAGCAGATCGACATCGGACCGGAGCGCCCGGCGGTGACCGACCCGGACGCCCCCGCCTACGCCGCGCTCGTCGGACCCAACCTGTGGCCGAGCGCCCAGCCCGAACTCCGCGGGATCGCCGAGGAGTGGACGACGATCCTGTCGGACGTGGCCCGGACGCTCCTGCGCGCGTGGGCCGAGGCCCTCGGCGCACCCGCGACCTACTTCGACGACCACTTCGGCGAGGCGCAGACCCTGCTCAAGATCGTCCGCTACCCGGGGTCCGCTGCGCCCGAGCCCCAGCAGGGCGTCGGTGCGCACAAGGATGCGGGTGTCGTCACGCTGCTGTGGGTCGAGCCCGGCAAGGGCGGCCTGCAGGTCGAGCGCGACGGCGAATGGATCGACGCACCCGCCGTTCCGGGATCCTTCGTCGTCAACATCGGCGAACTGCTCGAACACGCCACCGGCGGGTACCTCACCGCGACCAACCATCGCGTCGTCTCGCCCCGGGCACCCGAGGACCGCATCTCGGTCCCGTTCTTCTTCAACCCGTCACTCGACGCCGAGCTGCCCGCGATCGACCTCCCGGCCGACCTGGCCGCGCAGGCGCGCGGGGTGTCGCAGGACCCGCGCAACCCCATCCACGGGCTCCACGGCGAGAACGCGCTCAAGTCGCGGCTGCGGGCGCACCCGGACGTCGCCGCGATCTGGCACCCCGACCTCGTCGCCGCGCGGGCCTGATCCGGAACGACGAAGGCCGCCCCACACCGTGGGGCGGCCTTCTCAAGAATGTTTTGCGCGATTGAACGCTGGGTGCGGTGCCTTATCGACGGAGGCCGAGGCGCTCGATGAGCGAGCGGTAACGGTTGATGTCGACGTCCTGGAGGTAGCCCAGGAGACGGCGGCGCTGACCGACGAGCAGGAACAGC